>NZ_JBYOJO010000017.1:0-156908 GCF_057798955.1 Cupriavidus sp. 207A1
GCCGGCAGGTTCAGCACGGTGTGCACGCCCGGCACCGAGCCCGGCGCCGCGCTCAGCGCCGCCGGCAGCTTCATGCCGAAGCCCGCCATCAGCGACTGGAAATAGCCCGACCAGCCCACCGACACGGCCGAGGTGGCCAGCCCGTATTCCAGCAGCAGGTCCCAGCCGATCATCCACGCGACGATCTCGCCCAGCGTGGCGTAGCTGTAGGTATAGATCGAGCCCGACACCGGGATCGCCGAGGCGAACTCCGCATAGCACAGCGCGGCAAAGCCGCACGCCAGCGCCGCGATCACGAACGACACCGTCAGCGCCGGCCCCGCGGTCAGCGCGCCGGTGCCGGTCAGCACGAAGATGCCGGTGCCGATGATGGCGCCGATGCCCATCAGCACCAGGTCGACCGGACCCAGCACCTTCCTCAGGGTGGCAGCGTGCGTCTGCGCCAGCATGGCGTCGATGTTCTTGGTTCGGAACAAGCTCATATAGGGATCTCCTGCATGGGTTGTGCCGCGCGCGCGCACGGATCCGCGCCGGAGATGGCGACGAGGCATGCGGTGCGGTGGCATCCGGGCAGCGTGCCGACGGGTAGACGACAGCGCTTGCCGGCATGCAGGTCGCGCGCCGGTCCCGGTAATTTTTTTGGAATTGCCCAGACCGCAGAGGCGGCGGGGACAGATGTCAAGCCAAATCAACGCGGCGAGCGTTGCCCTGCGATGCCTTGCTCGCCGCCGAGGTCAATCACGCCGGTCTCAGTCGACGTGGTGCACCCATCCGAACGGGTCGGCGATGCTGCCGCGCTGGATGCCGGTCAGCAAGGTACGGAGCCGTTGCGTGACTTCGCCTTCGCCGCCGTTGCCGATGGTGAATTCGCCGCCGGCGTGGCGCACCTGCCCGATCGCGGTGACGACCGCGGCGGTGCCGCAGGCGAAGGTTTCCCTGACCCGGCCACTGGCTGCATCGGCGCGCCACGACTCGAAGTCGTAGGGCGTTTCGTCGACCGGAATGCCCTCGTGCCGCGCCAGTTCGATGATCGAAGCGCGGGTAATGCCCGGCAGGATGGTCCCTTTCAGGGGCGGCGTGCGCAGCGAGCCGTCATCCATCACGAAAAACACGTTCATGCCGCCGAGCTCCTCGATCCAGCGGTGCTCCGCCGCGTCCAGGAACACCACCTGGTCGCAGCCCTTGGCCGCGGCCTCGGTCTGCGCAATCAGGCTGGCCGCGTAATTGCCGCCGCACTTGGCGGCGCCGGTGCCGCCGGAAGCCGCGCGGGTGTATTGATCCGACACCCAGACGGTCACGGCGGACTTGCCCGGCTTGAAATAGGGGCCGACCGGACATGCGATCACGCAAAATATGTATTCGGCCGAGGCGCGCACCCCGAGAAAACTCTCCGAGGCGAACATGAACGGGCGCAGGTACAGGCTGCCCTCGCTGCCGGGAATCCAGGCACGGTCAATATCGACGAGCGCTTCCACGGCTTGCAGGAAGGTGGCTTCGGGCAGTTCCGCCATCGACATGCGGGCGGCGGAGGCACGAAAACGCCTGGCGTTTTCCTGCGGCCGGAACAGCGAAATCCTGCCGCCCTCGCCACGGTATGCCTTCATGCCTTCGAAGATCTCCTGCGCATAGTGCAGCACTGCGCAGGCGGGGTCGATCTGGAAAGGTCGGCGTGCTTCCACCCTGGCGTCATGCCAGCCGCGACCGTCGGTCCAACGGATCGTGACCATGTGGTCGGTGAACACGCGACCGAAGACGGGGCTCTCCAGCCTGGCAGCGATCTGCTCGGCGGGGGTGGGGCCGGGATGGGGCTCCAGAACGAACTGCAGTGGATTTTCGGTGCTCATGCTTCAGTGCTCGGGGGGTGTTGGGCCGTACGGCCTGGCCGCCGCGGTAGCGTTGCCGGGGCGGGTGCGCTGCAAGGGAGTATCGGGCAAAGGTGCGGCTTCGGGCAACCGACCGCGGCCTGGTGCGGGCTGGCGCGTGGGGTGGGATTCACGATGTCTGTCTCCGGATGCTTCTTTTTGTTCGGAGCAGTGTATGAAGCGGTCGACACGCAGTAAATTGAAGAATTCCGACATCTGGTATCTGCAAAACGCATAGCGGGCGATGGGTTCCGCTGCCGCCCCGAGGTCTTCGGGTCAGCGATCGTGACGGCGATCCCGTCGGTGGCGAGGTATGTGCCGTGGCCGACGTGATGCCATATCATGCTGAGGCATCCGCCACCGGATGCTTGCGGCAACGCATCTCGACCATCCCATCCAGCAGCCTACGCCACGCCAAGCATGTCTTGTCACGATCCCTCTCTCCGCCGGAACAACTGCCTGCCCGGTCCACCGGGCCGGCCAGGAAGCGGGCGCGGCACCTTCGGCAAGGCCGGCCGCGCCCTGATGGTGCTCCTGCTTGCGGGAGTCGGCGCCTGCGGCTCGCTTTCTCACAATGTCCCCCGCAACCTGCCCCAGGCGGCGGCCGCCAGCGCCACCGTACCGCTGCGTGAACCCGCCGATGTCGCCGGGCCGACTACCGTCGCCATGGCGTTCTCCGGCGGCGGCACGCGCGCCGCGGCGTTCGCCTTCGGCGCGCTGCAGGGGCTTGACGCCATGCGGGGTTCCGGCGGCGCGTCCTTGCTCGACGACGTGGCCTTCATCAGCAGCGTGTCCGGAGGCTCGCTCACCGCCGCCTACTACGGCCTGCACGGCAAGGACAGCCTGGCAACGTTCCGGTCGGTGCTGCTGAAGGACGGCGAGGCCCGGCTGCGCTTCAGCCTCCTTAACCCCTTCAATATTGCGCGGCTCTTTGGCGGGGGCCTCAATAATCGGGAAGACCTCCGGACCTGGCTGGACGAGGACGTGTTCCAGGGGGCCACCTACGCCGACATGTTCCGCCGCGGCAAGCCGCTGGTGTGGATCAACGCCACCAACGTCTATTATCGGGTCGCATTTCCGTTCAGCCAGCTCGCCTTCGATGCGCTTTGCAGCGATCTCGCCAGCTTTCCCGTCTCCGAGGCGGTCGCGGCGTCGATGGCGGTGCCGCTGTTCTTCGCGCCCATCGTGCTGGAGAAACATCCCGAGGCTTGCCGCGCGCCGCTGCCCAACCTGGATCACGCCGAGGCGCCGGGGCAATCGCTGCTGATTGGCGCGTTGGCGGTTGCCGTGCGCGGCCACCGGGATCTGTCCAAGGGCAAGTACATCAAGCTGGTCGACGGCGGCGTGACGGACAACTACGGGCTAGCCACCATTTTCCAGTCGCGCCTGCTGCTGGGCACGGCCTACGGGCCCATGAGCGAGAACGACGCCATCAAGGTGCGCCGGCTGCTGTTTGTCGTGGTCGATGCCGGCCAGGGCCCGCGTGGCGACTGGAACCAAAGCCAGGTTGGCCCGTCGGGGATCGAAGTGGCAAACGCGTCCATCGACGCCGCCATGGCCACCAACGTGCGCATGAGCTATGACGCCTTCGTGCCCATGACGCGCCAGTGGCGCAACGACCTGGTCGCCTATCGCTGCGCCATGCCGTTTGCACGGCAGCAGGCCATCGCCGCAAGCCGTCCAGGCTGGCGCTGCGACGATGTCGAATTCTTCGTCACGCGGATCGCATTCGACTCCCTCGACAAGGCGCGTGCCGCGAGCCTGAACGAGCTGCCGACCCGGCTTCGGTTGCCCGAGCAGGATGTCGATCGCCTGATCGAAGCCGGCCGGGACGCCATCCTGGGCAACCCGGTGATCCGCGAGTTCGAGCGCGAAGCCAACGCGGTCCGGTAGTTCCGCTGCCGGCAGACCCGGCGCAGCCGCATCGTGCCCGACGATTGGTGCCGGCGAGGTAACAGTGCGTGTACTGCTGCGGCACTACCGGTGCGTCCGGCCCACGGCTACGCTTCGTTCCAAGCGGTACCTGCCTGCCATCCGGCGCAGCGCCGCCAGGCATCCCCGCCATCTCAGCAGGAGCGATCATGACGCAACGCCTCAACTACTTCCAGCAGTCTCCGGAGCTGTCCAAGAAGCTCATGGAGCTCAACAGCCTGTTCCCTAAAACGACGGTCGAGCAGCACATTCGCGAGCTCGTCGAGATTCGCGCGTCGCAGCTCAACGGCTGCGCGTTCTGTGTCGACATGCACATCAAGATGGCCAAGATCCACGGCGAGCGCGAGCTTCGGCTGCATCACGTGGCGATCTGGCGTGAATCGACGCTGTTCTCGGCGCGCGAGCGCGCCGCGCTGGCCTGGACCGAGGCCCTGACCCAGCTGCCCGCGCAAGGGGTGCCGGACGATGTCTACGAGCGCGTGCGCACGCAGTATTCCGAGAAGGAGCTGTCCGACCTCACTTTCCTGGTGGGCGCCATCAATACCTGGAACCGGTTGAACGTAGCGTTCCGCATGGTCCCCGGTTCCTCCGACAAGGCCTTCGGGCTGGACAAGGCCAACCTGGAGTAATGCCATGAAACAGTCGATTGCCATGGCGGCGAGCCTGGTGCTGCTGCTGTCGGCGCCGCTGGCCAGCGCCGCGCCGCCGGAAGTGGTGGTCCAGTCTCTGACCACCAGGGCGCTGCCCGACTACGCGGGCAAGGAAGTGCAGATGATCACGGTGGAGTACCCGCCCGGCGGCTTCGACCCGGTGCATCGCCATGACGCGCATGCGTTCGTCTATGTGCTCGAAGGCAGCATCGTGATGGGCGTGAAGGGCGGCAAGGAGGTTACGCTGAAGGCGGGCGAGACCTTCTATGAAGGCCCGGACGACCTCCACACCGTCGGTCGCAATGCCAGCAAGACCAGGCCAGCGAAGTTTGTCGTGTTCCTGCTCAAGAAGCAGGGGGCGCCGGTCTTTACGCCGGTGAATTAGCGCGGTCGTTCTCCCGGGCCGGTCACGGCCCGGGTGCCCGGGTCACGGGGCCAGGATCCGCCGGTATTGCGTCGGGCGGCCGGGCGCCATGCGCCATGCTACTTCCCCAGCCATACCGCACGGCGCGCATCGAACTCCCCGCCGGCCCTGGCCAGGTGCAGCCACTGGTCGACGTACCGCTTGAACACCTCGTCGCCATTCGGCAGCAGATAGCCCATCTCAGCGTACTGCAGCGGCTTGTCGGGATTGACCGCGCACAGCTCGGGATGGGCCTTGCTCTGGACGATGGCTTCGGCGGCCTCGGTGACGAAGACGTCGGCGCGGCCCTGGATCACCTCGTCGAAAATCGTCAGGTTGTCCTTGTGCATGGTCAGCCTGGCCTGGGACAGGTGGGTGCGGGCGAAGCGCTCGTTGCTGCCGCCGGGATTGGCGATCACGCGCACGCCGGGCCGGTTGATGGCCTCCACGGTCTGGAAGCGCTGCACGTTCTCGCAGCGCGTGATCGGTGTCTTGCCATTGACCATGTAGGGCGCACTGAAATAGGCCTGCTTCTGGCGTTCCAGCGACACCGAGATGCCGCCGGCGCCGATATCGCACTTGCCGCCGACGAAGTCCGGCATCAGCGTGGCCCAGCTGGTCTTGACGAATTGCGGTTTGGCGCCGAGCGAACTGGCCAGCGACGTCATCAGGTCCACGTCGAGCCCTTCGTACTGGCCTTCCGACTTCATGAAGCTGAAGGGTTTGTAGTCGCCCGGCGTGCAGACGCGCAGCACGCCCGATTGGGCGACGCGGGTCAATGTGGGCGACAGCCCGGCGGCCGGCGCGGCCGGCTGCGAGAACACCGGGGCGGCGCAGAGCAGGGCAACGGCGCTGACGATCGTCCTTGTCATTGGCATTTTCGTTTTTCTCTGTGTTGGGTTCGGGAAATGTGGCCACGGCGGCATGCGGAAATATATCGCATGCGCCTGCCCCGGCGCCGGTCTCGCGCCGATATGCCATGAGCCGGCCGCGGCCTTATTCCCGGCTTGGTACGTAGGTCGACGACTGACCGAAGATCCAGCTTAGTGCCAGTCCGGCGGCCAGGGCGTCTTTCCGGCGCACCAGCGGGCTGTTCTCGAAGCTGGCGCCGTCGAGCCGGTCGTAGCGGACGAAGGCGCCGAACCAGACATGGCGAAAGCGCTTGGACAGCGAAGCCAGCGCCATGCTGCCGGAATAGCCACCCTGCGCGCTGTAGGCCGGACGTGCCGCGGTCGCGAATTGTTCTTCGACGGAATAGAAATACTGGTTGTAGCGCGCGGTCGAGAACAGTGGCCCCGCCATCAGGCCCAGGTTCCAGCCGGGCAGGCCGCCGACGTTGGCAACGTCGAGGTTCAGGTTGGGCGAGAAGATCCAGCCGATCGCCTTGGGCGACGATTCGACGGTGATGGCCAGCCGTATGGGAAGCCGCAGATCGAGCCTGGTACGGTCCTCGGCGGAACGCCAAAGCGTCACTGCCAGCGACGGCCCGATTTCCACCGCGGTCTTGAGATCCGGCATGCCGCGTCGGACTTCATCCTCGCTGCTCTTGACCGGGAGCGAGAGGCCGAGGCTGACATTGAGCTCGATCCGGTCGCTGTCGAACAGCTTGCCACGCACGCCGTTGCGGTCCGCGCGCAGATGCTCGCCGCGATAGACGAAGTAGGGCACCGGGAATAGCAGGTTGGCGCGTGCATCCGAGCCTCGGTAGTGCGGCAGGGTGATGCCGCCGACTCCGAGCCCGGCTTCCCACAACGGCCGTTCGATGGCATCGAAATCCTGTGCCCCGCAGGCCGTTGCGAAGGCCGCGGCAAAGGCCGGGAGCGCGCGGTAGCGTTTGCGCAGCCTCTTCTCTGGCAAGGCATGCCGTGAACGGCTGGCGCAATGCCCGGTTCGCATGGCGTGGCTCCGGAGAACTTTGGTGGAATTGCGGGGGAAAACCGAACAGGAGCAAAACTTGGCCAAGTATAACCAGAGTGGCTGGCTGCGCGGTTCCCGTTCAGCCTCGGTATTTCTCCCACATCTCCCGCACGATCGGTTCCGGCGGCGGCGCCGGGGCGAAGCCGGCGACATTGGCGAACACGCCGGCAATGCGGCGCCTGAACGAATCGAGGTCCTCGGTCGGCCCCGGCGCGGCATTGGCGATATCGAGAATCGTGTGCAGCTGCTCGGCGGAGAGGCCGGCGATCGCACTCCAGAGGTCTTCGGGGGTGGCACTGGGCAGGGCTAGCATCGGTCATCTCCTCGCGGATGCTGCAGGGCTAGCGCACCGCCGCGCCGCGCTTGCCGCCGTCCGGGTACACGGCCGCCTGGAACGGTGCCAGGCCGATCCGTGCGACCACGTCGACGAAGCGCTCGGCATCGCTGTCGCGATGCGCCAGGTAGGTGCCGATCAGCGTCTCGATCACGTCAGGCACCTGTTCCTGTGCGAACGAGGGGCCGATGATGCGGCCGATCGCCGCGCCGCCGCCGCCGTCCTGGCTGTCGGCGCCGTTCTGCCGGCCGCCCAGGGTGACCTGGTACCAGGCCTCGCCGGCCTTGTCGACGCCGAGGATGCCGATATGGCCGACATGATGATGCCCGCACGAGTTGATGCAGCCCGAGATGTTGAGGTCGAGCTCGCCGATGTCGTGCACGTGGTCCAAGTCCTCGAAACGCTCCTGGATTGCCTGCGCCAGCGGGATCGACACCGCATTGGCGAGCGAGCAGAAGTCGCCGCCCGGGCAGGCGATGATGTTAGTGATCCGGCCGACGTTGGGCGTGGCCAGGCCCGCCGCATCCAGCGCGCGCCACAGCGCAGGCAGGCCGCTGCGCCGCACGTCGGCGAGGATCAGGTTCTGTTCGTGCGAGACCCGCAGCTCGCCAAAGCCGTGGCGCTCGGCGAGGTCGGCCATCAGCTCCATCTGGTCGGCGGTCATGTCGCCCGGCGCGCGGCCGGTTGCCTTTAGCGATGCCGTCACCGCGGCATAGCCGGATACGCGGTGCGGATGGGCGTTGCTGCGCAGCCAGAGCCGGAACGCACGGTCGGTCTGCGCGAGCCGGGCGCTTTCATCGGCATCGTCCGCCGCGGCGGGGTCATAAGGCGGCACGGTGAAGCGCGCCGCCACCGACTCGACGAAGTCTTCGGTGACGGTATCCGGGCCGCCCCGGATGCGCTGCCACTGCTCGGCAACCTGTTCGCGGAAGACCTCGGGGGTGAGGTCCTTCACCAGGATCTTGATGCGCGCCTTGTACTTGTTGTCGCGCCTGCCATGCAGGTTGTAGACGCGCAGCGTGGCCTGCAGGTAGGTCAGCAGGTCCTGCCAGGCGACGAAGGGATTGATCAGCTTGCCGACCATGGGCGTGCGCCCCATGCCGCCGCCGACCCATACGCGGAAGCCGACCTGTCCTTCCTGCTCGACCGCCTGCAGCCCGATATCATGCACGCCGACCGCGGCCCGGTCGGTGGTGGCGCCGCTGATCGCGATCTTGAACTTGCGCGGCAGGTAGGCAAACTCGGGGTGCAGCATCGACCATTGCCGCACGATCTCGCACCACACCAGCGGATTCACCAACTCGTCGGGCGCGATACCGGCAAAGTGGTCGGTAGTGGTGTTGCGGATGCAGTTGCCGCTGGTCTGGATCGCGTGCATCTGCACCGTGGCGAGTTCCGCGAGGATGGCGGGCGCGTCTTCCAGGCGCGGCCAGTTGAACTGCAGGTTCTGCCGCGTGCTGAAGTGCCCGTAGCCACGGTCCCAGCGGCGCGCGATCTGCGCCAGCTTGCGCAGCTGCGTCGACGACAGCATGCCGTAGGGGATGGCCACGCGCAGCATCGGCGCATGGCGCTGGATATACAGCCCGTTCTGCAGCCGCAGCACGCGAAACTCTTCCTCGTCGAGCTCGCCATCGAGAAAGCGGCGGGTCTGGTCGGTGAACTGCACGACCCGCTCGTCGACCAGCCGCTGGTCGATCTCGTCATAGACATACATGGTGAAGGTCTCCTCGCGCCCGTGCGCTAGTCTTTGGCCCGTGCCCGTTCGATCGACATGTCGGTCGGCATCATGTTGAGGTCGGCGTTGTGCATCACCCACAGCGAGCCGGCGACGACGATGACGATCAGGAAGCCGGTGCAGGCGAAGATGGCGGTATTGCCGCGCTGCCCGGGACCGGTGCCCAGGTGCAGGAAGTAGACCAGCTGCACCAGCAGCTGCGCGACGCACAGGCCCACCACCAGCGCGATCGCGGCGTGGCTTTGCAACGCGCCGGTCATCACCGAGGCAAACGAGGCCACGGTCAGCGCCACCGACAGCAGCAGGCCGATGGTGTAGCTGCGCACGCTGCCGTGGGTGGCGTGCTGGTCCGGATGGACGGAATGAAGGTGGGACGGCTTCATGCGAACTCCCGCAGGTAGACGAAGGTGAAGACGCAGATCCAGACCAGGTCCAGGAAGTGCCAGAACAGGCTCAGGCACGCCAGCCGGCGGCGCACGATGTCGTCGAGGCCAAAGCGCCGGATCTGGTGGATCATCACGGCCAGCCAGCACAGGCCCGCGGTGACGTGCAGGCCGTGGGTGCCGACCAGCGTGAAGAACGCCGACAGGTAGGCGCTCACGCCGGGGCCGGCGCCCTGGTGCAGCAGGTGGGCAAACTCGTAGACCTCCATGGCGATGAACACTGCGCCCAGTACGAAGGTGGCCGCCAGCCAGCGGATCATGCGCGGCGCGGCATTGGCGTCCTGGCGCAGCATGGCCAGGCCGAAGGTGTAGCTGCTGAGCAGCAGCACCATGGTCTCGGCGAACACGAACGGCAACTCGAACAGTTGCTGCCCCCCAGGGCCGCCGGCGGTGTTGCCGGACAGCACGCCGAAGGTGGCGAACAACACCGCGAAGATCAGGCAGTCGCTCATCAGGTAGAGCCAGAAGCCCAGCGTGGTGTGCGCGGCGGCATCGTGATGGCCGTGGTCGGCGGGTGCGGTCGCGTGTGCGGCGTCCGGGCCCGGGCGGTGCAGGGTAGGGGATAGCGTCGGGTTCATGGCTCAGGCAGCTTGCTGCAGTTGGGCGTAGCGGGCGCGCTCGATGCGCTCGACTTCGGCGGCCGGGACGTAGTAGTCGACATCGCGGTCGTAGCTGCGCAGCACGAAGGTCGCGATCGCGCCGAGCAGCCCGGCCACGGCGACCAGCCACATGTGCCAGACCAGCGCGAAGCAGGACACCAGTCCGAACACCGACACCAGGAAGCCGGCCGCGGTGGGGCGCGGCATGTGGATGTCCTCGTACCGGGCGGGCTGGCGCCAGGCTCGTCCCGCCTCCTTGTCATCCCAGTGCTGTTCCAGCGAGGTGATGTTCGGGACCTTGGCGAAGTTGTAGAACGGCGCCGGCGATGCGGTCGACCATTCCAGGCTGCGGCCGTCCCACGGGTCGCCGGTCAGGTCGCGGTTGTGCTTGCGGTCGCGGATGCTGACGGCCAGCTGCACCATCATCGCCAGGATGCCGGCGCCGATGACGAAGGCGCCGATCATCGCCACCACCAGGTAGGGATGCCAGTCGACGTTGGCGTAGTGGTTCATCCGGCGGGTCATGCCCTTGAAGCCCAGCACGTAGAGCGGCATGAAGGCCAGGAAGAAGCCGGCCAGCCAGCACCAGAACGACACCTTGCCCCAGAACTCGTTGAGCTTGAAGCCGAACACCTTCGGGAACCAGAAGCTGATCGCCGCCAGGCAGCCGAACAGCACGCCGCCGATGATCACGTTATGGAAGTGGGCCACCAGGAACAGGCTGTTGTGCAGCACGAAGTCGGCGCCCGGCACCGCCAGCAGCACGCCGGTCATGCCGCCGATCGCGAACGTCACCATGAAGCCGATGGTCCACATGGTCGAGGTATGGAAGCGGATCCGGCCCCGGTACATGGTGAACAGCCAGTTGAACAGCTTGACGCCGGTCGGAATCGAGATGATCGACGTCATGATGCCGAAGAAGGCATTGACGTTGGCGCCCGAGCCCATGGTGAAGAAGTGGTGCAGCCAGACGAAGAACGACAGCACGCCGATCGACGAGGTCGCATAGACCATCGACTTGTAGCCGAACAGCGGCTTGTGCGAGAACGTGGCGATGATTTCCGAGAACGCGCCGAACGCGGGCAGGATCAGCACATAGACCTCGGGGTGCCCCCAGATCCAGATCAGGTTCACGTACATCATGGCGTTGCCGCCCAACTCGTTGGTGAAGAAATGCATGCCGAGGTAGCGGTCGGCGGTGAGCAGGGCGAGCGTGGCGGTCAGCACCGGGAAGATGGCGACGATCAGGATGTTGGTGATCAGCGCGGTCCAGGTGAACACCGGCATCTTCATCAGCGTCAGGCCCGGCGCGCGCATGCGCAGGATGGTGACGATGAAGTTGATGCCGGTCAGCGTGGTGCCGAGCCCGGATATCTGCAATGACCAGATGTAGTAGTCGACGCCTACGGTCGGGCTGTAGCCGAGCTCGGACAGCGGCGGGTAGGCCACCCAGCCGGTCGCGGCGAAGTCGCCGACGAACATCGACAGCATCACCAGCACCGCGCCCATCGCCGACAGCCAGAAGCTGAGCGAGTTGACGAACGGAAAGGCCACGTCGCGCGCGCCAATCTGCAGCGGCACGATCACGTTCATCAGCCCCACCACCAGCGGCGTGGCGACGTAGAAGATCATGATCACGCCGTGGGCGGTGAAGATCTGGTCATAGTGGTGCGGGGGCAGGTAGCCGGCCGCATCGCCGTAGGCGATGGCCTGCTGCGTGCGCATCAGGATCGCGTCGGCAAAGCCGCGCAGCAGCATGACCAGGGCCAGGATGATGTACATCACCCCGACCTTCTTGTGGTCGACCGAGCAGATCCACTCGGTCCACAGGTATTTCCACTTGCGGTAGTAGGTGATGGCGCCGAGCAGCGCGGCGCCCAGCACGATCACCACGGCCAGCGTCCCCATGATGATCGGCTCGTGGTAGGGGATGGCCTCGAGGTTCAGTTTTCCTAGCATGTCATTGCTCCATGCGGCCGGGCAGCGCCGAGGAGACGCGCTGGAAGGCCTGCAGAGATTCAGGAGTGTCCGCGCGGCACACCGCGCCGTAGGCCTGCATGTACTTGTCGACCACCTGGTCGAACAGCTTCGGCGTCACCGATGCGTACAGCGTGACCGGGTCCTTGCTGCTGGGCTGCTCCAGCGCGCGATAGGTGTTCGCATCGAGCGCCTGGCCCGAAGCGCGGGCCTTGCCGATCCACGCGTCGAATTCCTCGCGCGAGCTCGCCAGGGTCTTGAAATGCATGTCCGAGAAGCCCGCGCCGCTATAGGCCGCCGACTGGCCGAGATAGACGCCGGGCGACTCGGCGATCAGGTGCAGGCGGGTCTGCATGCCGGCCATGGTGTAGACCATGCTGCCAAGCTGCGGGATGAAGAACGCGTTCATCATCGACTCCGAGGTCAGCCGGAAACTGACGGGCGTGCCGACCGGGATCGCCAGCTGGTTCACCGAGGCGACGCCGTACTCCGGATAGACGAACAGCCATTTCCAGTTCAGCGCGATGACGTCGACCTGCAGCGGCCTGACCTCGGATTCCAGCGGGCGGTACGGGTCGAGCTTGTGCGTGGAGTCCCAGATCAGCACCGCCAGGCAGGCCACGATCACGCACGGGATGCCCCACACCACGATCTCGATCCTGGTCGAGTGCGACCATGTGGGCGCGTAGGTCGCGCGCGTGTTGCTTTCGCGGTAGCGCCAGGCAAACCACAGCGTCAGGAAGATCACCGGGATCACCACCATCAGCATCACGAACAGCGATATCAGGATCAGCGATTTCTCCTGCGCGCCGATGCTGCCCTTGGGATCGAGCAGTTCGAGGTTGCAGCCGCTGAGCAGGGCGCTCAGGCCGGCTGCGAGCAGCAAGACGCCGATACGGTGCGGCCGGGTTGGCGATGGACTGTGGCGGGAGGGCTGGCGGGGCAGCGGGCCTTGTCGGTTCTGGTTTGCCGGCCCGGCGGTAGGTTTGAGCATGTCGGACACCTTGGTTACGGATTACCGAAGGCATCCGGCCACGCGCCCGATTCAAGTGCTGCGTCAGCCCCGCGCGGGCGTGGCTTGTATGGATTCCTTCGGCAATGTCTGGCATGCTATTCGAAGACAAAGGCCATACATCTAGGAAAATTTTGGCAACAGAACCCATACAAGAGGGCGCGATCACGGCCGGATGGGATCTGCGGATCACCACCTCCGGCATCGCCCGCTACCTGCAGATCGTCGAATACATCGAACAAGCCATCGGCGACGGCCGGCTCGTGGCCGGCGACCGCGTGCCGCCGCAGCGCAGCCTGGCGCAAGCGCTCGGCGTCGACCTGACCACGGTCACGCGCGCCTACAACGAGGCCCGGCGGCGCCAGCTGATCGAGGCCAGGGGCGCGCTCGGGACGTTTATCGCCGCGCCGCGAGCGGAGCTGGCGCGGGTGGTCGACATGAGCATGAACGTGCCGCCGCCGCCGGCGGGCGTGGATTTCCATGACCTGTTGCGGCGCGGCCTGAACCAGGTGCTGCTGCGCAGCGACCCGCAGTTGCTGATGACCTATCAGCTTGGCGGCGGCAGTGCTTCGGACCGGTCGGCCGGCGCGCTCTGGCTGGCGCCGATGTTCGGGCCGGTCGACACCGCGCGGCTGGTGGTGTGTCCCGGCGCGCAGGCCGCGCTGGCCGCCGTGATCCTCAGCCGCACCCGGCCCGGCGATGCGATCGTGACCGAACCGCTGGCCTATCCGGGCATCCGCGCCGCGGCGGCGCAGCTGGGCCGGCGCGTGGTGGTCGCGCCGTGCGACGCGGACGGGATGCTGCCCGACGCGCTCGTCGCCGCCCGCGCCGAGGGCGCCACGCTGGCCTACCTCAACCCGACCGCGCAGAACCCCACCACCCACACCATGCCGGCCTCGCGCCGGGCCGAGCTGGCCAGCGCGGCGGAGCGCTGCGACATCGCGCTGCTCGAGGACGATCCCTACTGGCTGCTGACGCCGTCCGCACCGCCGCCGCTGGCGCGCTTTGCTCCCGCCCGCACCTATTACGTCGCGACGCTGTCCAAGGCGCTGAGCCCGGGCTTGCGCACCGCCTATGTGCTGTTGCCCGAAGGCCGCGGCAGCGACGACCTGCTGGCGCCGCTACGCGCCTTTGCGCTGATGCCCGCGCCCATGACGGCGGCCCTGGCGACGCAATGGATCCACGACGGCTCGGCCATGCAGCTGCTCGAAGGCATCCGCGCCGAAGCGCTGGCGCGCTGTGCCCTGGCCAGCCGCTGGCTGAGCGGGATGGGCCAGCTGCCGCCCAGCGGCATCCACGTATGGCACCGGCTGCCGTCCCACTGGTCCGCGCAGCAGCTGGCCAGCGCCGCGCTGGCGGAAGACCTGCGGGTCACGCCCTCCGATGTGTTCTGGGATGGCGCGGGCGCACCCAATGCCATCCGGATTTCGCTGGGCGGGGTGGATGACCGGGCCCAGTTGGCGCACGCGCTGCGCAGGCTGGCGGCGCTGCTGGAGCGCGGACCGCGGCAGCATCCCATCACGATCGTCTAGCGGACCCAGCGCTCGACCCGCGCTTGCAGACGCGGCCCGACCAGCAGGATGGCGGGGATGACGATCACATAGCCGACGCCCCAGGAACGCAACCAGGTCAGTGCAAAGTCCTCGGTGAATCCCACATTGAGAGCGAGCAGGGCGAAGGAGATGATCCCCGTGGTCACCACGCCCATCGACAGCGCGAAGGCGATTTTCCGTTTCAGTTCTACGTTCATGGCGGCTTTCATGGCATAAAAATCAGGAGCGGCAGGTTGCCGGAGGCCGCATGTCCAGCGGATATGGCGCGGACGGCGGGCACTCCGGAGGCGGACCCTTACCGCGCAATGCCGTACCGCGCGGCCGGCTGCGAACGCGAAAGATTTGGCCCCAGCGCGGCGCGTGCCGCCTCGAAGGCCTGCCAGTCCCCGGCGTCAGGCAACGACGGCAGCGTGATCACCTCGCCCTGGTCCAGACCCGCCAGTGCCGCATCGACCAGGTCGTCGCCGTCCATCACCAGCGCTTGCGGCAGGTTCTCGACAGGCTGCCCGGCAACGTCCCAGAACGCCGTGCGGGTCGCCCCTGGCAGCACCGCCTGGACGCGTACGCCGTGGCCGGCAAGCTCATGCTGCAGCGACTGGGTAAAGGCCAGCACAAAGGCCTTGGAGCCGCCGTACACGCCGTTCAGCACCTCGGGCGCGATCGCGACGATCGACGCAATATTGATGATCGTGCCCTGGCCCCGCGCCACGAAGGCCGGCGCTGCGGCGTAGGTGAGGCGGGTCAGCGCCGTGACGTTCAGTTCGATCATCGCCTGCATGGTGTCCGCATCCGACGCCAGCAACGGCGACGCCCCACCGAACCCCGCGTTGTTGACCAGCGTGGTGATGCTGGCGTCCGTCCTCAGGATGTTCTCGACGCGCCGTACCTCGGCCGCCTGGCCCAGGTCGGCGGTCACGATCTCGACGGAACGCCCGGTCTGGTCGGTGATCCGCCGTGCCAGGGTCTCGAGCCGGCCCCGGTTGCGCGCCACCAGGATCAGGTCATGGCCGCGGCGCGCGAGCCGATCCGCGTAGATGGCGCCGATGCCCGAAGACGCCCCGGTGATCAGGGCGGTGCCAGCGTAGGTATGAGTTGTCACGTTGAAGCTCCATAACAGTGGGAAGGCGGTGAGAAGGTCCGTGGCAGCCGGCGGTGCGTATCGCCGCTGCGTGCATCGAAGATTAGGTGCACAATGGCGATGGCAACAATGTCGTAGATCCCACCTTTTATGCCATGGATGGAAATGTGCCTTCCGCCGCCACCAGGAGTTCGCCATGCACCATGTGGCCCTAGCCCTCTATCCCGGCTTCCAGGCGCTGAACCTTGCGGTGTCGACGGTGCTCGAGTTCGCCAACCGGGCGCTTGGCGAGCCGCTGTACCAGGTTCACTTGCTGTCCGAACATGGCGGCCCCGTGGCGAGTTCCGGGGGCTTTGCCGTCAGCACCGCGCCCTTTGGCCGGCGTCGCTTCGATACCGTGCTGGTCGTGGGAGACAATGACGTCATGCCCGCGCCGCCGGCGCTGGTGAAGTTCCTGCAGCGCGCGGCGCGCACGTCGCGACGCATCGGCGCCACGTGTACCGGCGCCTTCACCCTGGCCGAGGCGGGCTTGCTGGCCGGCCGCCGTGCCACCACGCACTGGTATTACGCCGAGGAGCTGCGGCGCCGCTTCCCGGACGTCAGCGTGGAAGAGGACCGCATCTTCATCATCGACGGTCCGGTCTGGACCTCGGCCGGAATGTCGGCCTGCATCGACCTCGCGCTGGCACTGGTGGAGAAGGACGCCGGCGCCGCCGTCGCGCGAGGCGTGGCCAAGAGCCTGGTTGTTTACCATCGCCGCGCCGGCGGCCAGTCGCAATTTTCGGCGCTGCTTGACCTGGAGCCGCGCTCCGATCGCATTCGCGGCGCGCTGGATTTCGCGCGGCAGAACCTGCAGCAGGACCTGTCGGTGGAGCAGCTGGCGAATGCCGCGCACCTCAGCGCCCGCCAGTTCTCGCGCGCATTCCGCGACGAAACCGGGCAAAGCCCGGCCAAAGCCGTGGAGCGCCTGCGCGTGGAGGCGGCGCGGCTGATGATGGAAAGCGGACGCCACCCCATCGACGTGGTGGCCCGGGATACCGGCTTTGGCGATGCCGAGCGCATGCGGCGGGCCTTCCTGCGGGCGTTCGGGCAACCGCCGCAGGCGATCCGGCGCATGGCGCGGGGTGGCGCCTTGCAGACGGCCTAGCTGGTGCAGGCGTCACATTGGCTGGATATGCGTGTTCCGGGGCAGGGCGTCCTTCGCCAACGCCGGAAGCGGAATCGCGCCGGTATGCGCAATACGCCAGCTAGAATCTGAAAACAGCTTCTCTTGGCACGGCATCATGAAACACGAATCCAGCGTTATGCATGACGAGCCGCCGGCCCCGCGCGGGGAGGGCCAGCCGGGCGACCTGGCGGATGCGGCTACGGTGTCCAACGGCAATGCGCTCTATATCAACCGCGAACTCAGCCAGCTGGCGTTCTTTGAGCGGGTCCTGCAACAGGCGGCCGATCCTGCCATGCCGCTGCTCGAGCGCCTGCGTGCGCTGTGCACCTTCAGCAGCAACCTTGACGAGTTCTATGAGATCCGCGTGGCGGGGTTGAAGGAACAGTGCGTGCTGTCGTCGCCGGTGGTCGGCCCGGACGGGCTGACGCCGCAGGCCGTTTACGCCGCGGTCAACCAGCGCGTGCGCGAGCTGGTCAGTCAACAATACCGGCTGTTCAATGACGTGCTGATTCCCGCCATGGCCCGGGAGCAGATTTGCTTCCTGCGGCGGCCATCGTGGAATGCCGCGCAGCAAGACTGGATTCGCGAGTTCTTCTTTGCCGAGCTGATGCCGGTCCTGACGCCAATCAGGCTGGACCCGGCGCATCCGTTTCCGCGGGTGCTGAACAAGAGCCTGAACTTCGCCGTGGAGCTCGAGGGCAAGGATGCGTTCGGCCGCAGCTCCGGCAATGCCATCGTGCAGGCGCCCAGGGCGCTGCCGCGCGTGATCGCGCTGCCAGCGCAGGTGGCCGGATGCGAATACGGCTTCGTGTTCCTGTCTTCGATCCTGCATGCCCACGTCGGCGAGCTGTTCAGCGGCATGACGGTGCGCGGCTGCTACCAGTTCCGGGTTACCCGCAACAGCGAGCTGTTTGTCGACGAGGAAGAGGTCAAGAACCTGCGCGAGGCGCTGCAGGGCGAACTGCCGCACCGGCACCTCGGCGATGCGGTGCGGCTCGAGGTGGCCGACAACTGCCCGCGCGCCATGACCGCGTTCCTGCAAGAACAGTTTGGCCTCGCACCCGCCGAGGTGTTCGCGGTCAACGGCCCGGTCAACCTGGTCCGCCTGATGCAGGTGCCGGACCAGGTCGACCGGCCGGACCTGAAATACCCGCCGTTCCGGCCGGGCTTGCCCAAGGCGCTGCGGGACCAGCCCGATGTCTTCCGCGCCATGCGCGATGGCGACATCCTGCTGCACCATCCATTCCAGTCGTTTGCGCCGGTGGTCGATTTTGTCAGGCAGGCGGCGCAGGATCCGGATGTGGTGGCGATCAGCCAGACGGTGTATCGGGCCGGGCATGACTCGGCGCTGCTGTCGTCGCTGATCGAGGCCGCGCGCAACGGCAAGGAGGTCACGGCCGTGGTGGAGCTGATGGCGCGCTTCGACGAAGAGGCCAACATCGGCTGGGCCGGGCAACTCGAGGAAGTGGGGGCGCATGTGGTCTACGGCGTGGTCGGCTTCAAGGCGCACGCCAAGATCCTGATGGTGGTGCGGCGCGAGGACGGACGGCTCAGGCGCTATGTGCATCTCGGCACCGGCAACTATCATCACGAGACCTCGCGCAGCTATACGGATTTCGGCTTGCTGACCTGCGATGAAGCGCTGACCCAGGACGTGGCTCAGGTCTTCAGCCAGCTGACCGGCCGCGGCCAGACGCAAAGCATGACCCATGTCTGGCAATCGCCGTTTACGCTGAAGCAGCAGCTGCTGGCGGCGATCCGGGGCGAGGCCGAACACGCCCGGGCCGGGCGCAAGGGGTGCATCATCGCCAAGATGAATGCGCTGCTCGAGCCCGAGCTGATCCAGGCGCTGTACGACGCGTCAGGCCAGGGGGTGCGCATCGACCTGATCGTGCGGGGCGCGTGCGCGCTGCGTCCGGGTGTCGCCGGACTGTCCGAGCACATCACGGTGAAATCGGTGATGGGCCGGTTTCTCGAGCACTCGCGCATTTTCTGCTTCCACGACGGCGGCGCCGACAAGGTCATGCTGTCGAGCGGGGAATGGATGGAACGAAGCCTGTCGCGTCGCATCGAAATAAGTTTTCCGGTGCTCGATCCCCGCTTGAAGGAGCGCGTCTTCTCCGAGGGCCTCGAGCCGTACCTGTCCGATCGGTGCGAAGCGTGGATGATGACGCCTGAAGGAAACTATGAGCGCCCGCCCGTGCCGGACGGCGAGTCGGCGCAGCGCATGCTGCTGGCTGCACTGACCTGAGTGCGCCACTGCCACGTATCGCCCCCAGTCCCTGCAAAAGGAACGACCATGACCCTGACTCCAGCCATCGGTCAAGGCCGCCTCAAGGCACGCCAGGCCAGGACCGCTGCCGCGTACACGACCTCCATGCTCGACGGCGGCCTGGTGTTCGACCATCGCCACTGGGCCTGCGGCGAGGCGGAGTTTCGCTGGAAGGCGCCGCGCCACCTGATCGTGCTGACCGAGCGCGGCTCGACCGGCCGCACTTGCTTCTACAGCGAAGGTCGCCTGATGCACGACGGGCGCGACCGGCCCGGCACGCTCAGTTTCGTGCCTGCCCACGCGGAACGCAGCGGGCATTTCCGCGACGCCGACCTGGTCTACACGGCGCTGTGGCTCGATCCGGCGCTGGCGCTGCCGGGTTGCGACCGGCTGGCGCAATTGCCGATGCGCATCAACGGCACCGCCGATGCGGTGGTGCAGGCACTGCTGACCTCGCTCAGCGCCGACATGGCCGCTGGCCGCGTGCCCGAAGCGGTCTACCTGGAGCAGCTGGTGTCGCTGGTGGCGCTGCGCCTCGCCGGCGCCGCGCCGGCCGCGCCCGCGCGCCGCGTGCAGGGGCTGGGCCAGCGATTGCTGGCGCGCCTGACCGACTATATCGATGCGCGGCTGGACGCGTCGCTGTCGCTGTGCGACCTGGCCGGCGTCGCGGGCATGCCGGTGGACACCTTCGCACGGCGCTTCAAGGCGGAGACCGGCATGGCCCCGTATGCCTACGTCATCGACCGGCGCGTGCGGCGCGCGCAAGCCCTGCTGCGCGGCAGCGCGCTGCCGATCAGTGCCGTGGCGCTCGAACTGGGATTTTCGAGCCAGAGCCATTTCACCTCCACCTTCCAGCGCCTGACCGGCACGACGCCGCGCAGCTATCGGCAGCACTTGCGCCGGGATTCTGATAGTTCCGCCTGATATGTGAAAGAAACGCCCCGCTGGCGCCGACATACTGCCGGTGCCGGCCGTGGCGGCTTCCGCTGGGGAAGTCTGTCGCGCCGCGCGGCAGGGACAGGCCCTGCCGTCCTCACCAGGAGCAGGCCATGGATCAGGCGGACCATCCGCAAAACCCCGGTCGCCGCGCGGTGCTGCGCGCCAGCGCGGCGAGCGGCATGCTGTTCGCCGTCGGCCCTGCGCCGGCGCAGGGCGCTGCGCGCCCATCGTCAGCCTCGAACGCCGCGCCCGCCGCCGTGCCGCTCCGCCCGCTGACCTTGCGCATCAACGGCGCGGAACATGCGGTGCAACTGGATGTGCGCACGACCCTGCTGGATGCGCTGCGCAACCAGCTCGGCCTGACCGGCACCAAGAAGGGCTGCGACCACGGCCAGTGCGGCGCCTGCACAGTGCTGGTGAACGGCCGCCGCATCAATTCCTGCCTGACGCTGGCGGTGATGCACGATGGCGACTCCATCACCACCATCGAAGGACTGGCGGACGGCGATACGCTGCATCCCCTGCAAACCGCATTTATCGCGCGTGACGCGTTCCAGTGCGGCTACTGCACGCCCGGCCAGATCTGCTCGGCCGTCGGCATGCTGGCCGAGGTGCGCGCCGGCTGGCCCAGCCATGCCAGCCGCGATGTCGCCGCGCGGACGTTCGCGCTCGACGAGGCCGAGGTCCGCGAGCGCATGAGCGGCAACCTGTGCCGCTGCGCGGCCTATCCGAACATCGTCGCCGCGATCCGCGATGCAGCCGACGGAGGCCGGGCATGATGAGCTTCAGCTACGAGCGCGCCGGCAACGCGGCAGAGGCGGCGCAGGCCGTCGCCAGCCGGGACGGCGCCCGCTTTATCGGCGGCGGCACCAACCTGCTCGACCTGATGAAGCTGGGCATCGAGCAGCCGCGCCACCTGGTCGACATCAGCCGGCTGCCGCTCGCCGCGATCGAGGATACCGCGGACGGCGCGCTGCGCATCGGCGCGCAGGTACGCAACAGCGACCTGGCGGCGGACCCGCGCGTGCGGGCGCGCTATCCGCTGCTGTCGCAGGCGCTGCTGGCGGGCGCATCTGCTCAGATCCGCAACAAGGCGTCGACCGCCGGCAACCTGCTGCAGCGCACGCGCTGCGCCTATTTCTACGATCCGCACATGCCCTGCAACAAGCGCACGCCCGGCAGCGGCTGCGCGGCGATGCAGGGCCACAACCGCATGAACGCCATCCTGGGCGGCAGCGAAGCCTGCATCGCCGTGCATCCGTCCGACATGGCGGTGGCGATGGCGGCGCTGGACGCGCGCGTGCATACCGTGTTGCCGCAGGGCGGCGGGCGCGTCATCCCGGTGCGCGAGCTGCACCGGCTGCCGGGCGCGACGCCGCACCTCGAGACCCAGCTCGCGCATGGCGAGATGATTGCCGCGGTCACGCTGCCGCCCCCGCCGGCTGGCCGCCAGCTTTACCGCAAGGTGCGCGACCGTGCCTCGTATGCGTTTGCGCTGGTGTCGGTGGCGCTGGTGCTCGATGTGGCCGGCGGCCAGGTGCGCGGCGCCCGCATCGCGCTGGGCGGCGTGGCGCCGCGCCCGTGGCGGGCCGACGGCGCCGAACTGTCACTGCCCGGCAGGGCGGCGGATGCCGCCAGCTGGCAGGCCGCAGCCGACGCGGCGCTCGCGGGCGCGCGCGGCCATGGCGGCAACGATTTCAAGATTCCGCTGGCGCTACGCACGGTGCGGCAGGCATTGGCCGCCGCGGCGCAGGGCGTTCCGCAGCGGACCTGACACGGACTGGTGCCCGGGTGCGCGGCTGGATCGGGCCGCCGACCGCTTGCCGCCACGGGCACATGGCGACGGACACGAACCATGACGACAAAGATGCAGGGTAATGCGGGCCGGGGGCCGGGCGCTCCGGTGGGCCTGCCCATCGACCGGGTCGACGGCAGGCTGAAGGTGACGGGCCGCGCCACCTATGCCTATGAACAGCCCGCGGCAGGGCCGGTGCCGCCGGCTTACGGCTATATCGTGGGCGCCACCATCGCGCGCGGCCGCATCGTTGCCATCGATACCCGGCAGGCGCGGCAGGCGCCGGGGGTGATCCATGTGATGACGTATCGGAACGCGCCGGCGCAGCCGGCCTTCGGGCCATCGGTGCCACCCACGCCGCGCGACGTGTTCACGCGCGCGCGGCCCTACCTGGCATCGGACCGCGTGCGCTATTACGACGAGCCGGTGGCGCTGGTGGTGGCCGAGAGCTTCGAGGCGGCGCGCGCCGCCGCCGCGCTGGTGCAGGTGCGCTACCAGGCCGAGCGCGGCGAATTCGAACTGGCGCCGCGGCTGGCCGGGGCCTACAAGCCCCCGCGCACCAATGCCGGATTCACGCCCGACAGCGCGACCGGGGATTTTGCCAGCGCGTTCTCCCAGGCACCGGTGGCGCTCGACGTGACCTATGCCACGCCGTACCAGAGCCACAACCCGATGGAGCCGCACGCCACCATGGCGGTATGGTCGGATGCGGGGCTGACCGTCTACACCGGGTCGCAGACGCTGGGCAACTTCCAGGCGGGCCTGGCCGCCACGCTGCGCATCCCGCCGGAACGGGTGCGCATCGTCAGCCCCTTCACCGGCGGCGGCTTCGGCGCCAAGCTGATCGTCCATGCCGACACCGTGCTGGCCGCGCTGGCGGCGCGCGAACTGCGGCGGCCGGTCAAGATCGCGCTGACGCGCCAGCAGATGTATGCGAACGCCGGCCATCGCGCGGCCATGTCGCATCGCGTGCGCCTGGGCGCGGACCGGGACGGAAGGCTGTCGGCAATGGGCTATGAGGTCTGGTCGGCCACCTGCCGGTTCGAGGAGTATTGCGAGCAGACCGCGGTGTTCGCGCGCGCGCTGTACGCCGCGCCCCACCGCGCGACGCGGCACCGGCTGGTGCCGGTCGACCTGAACCGCGGCGAATGGATGCGTTCGCCGGGCGAGGCGCCGGGCATGCAGGCCTTCGAGTGCGCCATGGATGAGCTGGCCGAGCGCCTGGGGCTCGACCCGATCGAATTGCGCGTGCGCAACGAGCCCGAGCGCGAGCCCGAGACCGGCCTGCCGTACTCGACCCGCAACCTGTTGGACTGCATGCGCACCGGCGCCGCGCGCTTCGGCTGGCAGCACCGCCGCGCCGCGCCCCGCAGCGTGCGCGAAGGACGCTGGCTGGTCGGCATGGGCATGGCCGCGGCGATACGGCCGAACTACCTTGGCGCCGCGGCGGCACAGGTCGCCATGGACAGCCGCGGGCGCATCACGGTGCGGCTCGACATGACCGACATCGGCACCGGCACCTACACCATCCTGACGCAGATCGCCGCCGAGAGCCTGGGTGTGCCGCTGAGCTGGGTGCGGGTCGAACTGGGCGACAGCGGCTTCCCGCGCACGGCGGGCTCCGGCGGATCCTGGGGCGCGGCCAGCGCGGGTTCCGCGGTGGCCGACGCCTGCACCCAACTGAAGGCCCGCATCGTGGCCGCCGCAAGCGGGGCGCACCAGGCCGCGCCCGCGGCGGTGCGCTTCGCCGATGCCAGCGTTACCCTCGGCGCGCAGACGCATCGGCTGGACGACCTGATGGCAAGCGTCGCGCCCGGCGGGCTGCAGGCGCAAGGCCAGGTGGCCGGCATGGGCGAAGCGTACAAGGCGCATTCGCACCACGCCTATGGCGCGCATTTCGCCGAAGTCGCGGTCGACGCCGATACCGGCGAGATCCGCATGCGGCGCATGCTGGCGGTGATCGGCGCCGGCCGCATCCTCAACCCCAAGACCGCGCGCTCGCAGATCCTGGGCGGCATGACCTGGGGCATCGGCGCCGCGCTGATGGAACAGACCCTGCTGGATCCGCGCTACGGCAGCTTTATCAACCACGACCTGGCCGAGTACCTGGTGCCGGTCAACGGCGACGTGGCGCAGATGGAGGTGGTGTTCCTGGACCAACCCGACCCGAACGCCAACCCGTTGGGCATCAAGGGGCTGGGCGAACTGGGCGTGTGCGGCGCGGGGGCGGCGGTGGCCAACGCGGTCTACAACGCCACCGGGGTGCGGGTGCGGGAATTTCCGGTGACGCTGGACAAGGTGCTGGCGGGGATGGAGGCGGCGCAGCGGCTGGCCTTGTGAGGCCGCTCACTGGGCACTGCGGCAAGTATTTTTCCTGGCCGCTGCGCAGGGTTGTACAAGCTATTGCCTCAGTCGATCAGCTTCCCCTGTGCATCGAAGAACGGATACGCAGGTCCGTGGTCCCCGATTGCAACGGCATGGGTGACCAGTCCGTGCACGGGATGCCACCAGTGCAGCAGCAGGCCCGGCGGCTCCATCCGGAAGCGCGAAGCCGCCTGCAGGTCGAGGTCCAGCGCGACCTGGTGCGCCGGGCCGGGCGCGGTCATGGCGATGGTGCCGCCGAAGCGCCGCGTGATATGCCGATGCAGATGGCCGCACAGCACTCGCTCGATCTGTGGATGGCGCCGCACCACGGCTTCGAGCAGCGCGGCGTTCTCCAGGCCCTGCCGGTCCATATGGCCGATGCCGGTGTGGAAAGGCGGGTGATGCAGCATCAGCAGGGTGGGACGCTGCGGGGCGGCGGCCAGCGCGGCTTCCAGCCATGGCAGCGCATCCGGGTCCACGCGCCCGCCGCTATGGCCGGGGACGGTGCAGTCGAAGGCGATCAGCGTCAAGGGCCCCGCGTCGATGCGGTAATGGACCGGGGCGTCGGCATCGCCCGCGGCGAACAGATAGGCGTGATCGGCGTGATCTGCGAATACGCGGCGCAGTGCGCCGCGGCTGTCGTGATTGCCCGGCATCAGCCGCACCGGCATCGGCAAGGATTCAAGGATCCCTCGCAGAAAGCGATATTCATCCTCGCTGCCGAAGTCGACCAGGTCGCCGGTCACCACCGCAACGTCTGGGCGCTGAGGCAACGCCAGCAGCGTGTCGATGCACTGGCGCAGGGCGCCCGCGGTATCCACGCGCCGGTAGGAGAGCCTGCCGCCCGCCTTGATATGCAGGTCCGTGATGTGGGCGACCAGGTAGGGCGTGGCCTGGGGCGCGCTCTGCCTCATGCCGCGCTCCCTACTGACACGGAGGGCGCAGCAGGCACCGTCAACAGATGGCCGGTATCGATGCGCAGGCCAACGCGGTCGCCGGCTACCCAGCGGTCGCGTCGCGCGGTATCGAGCACGATCGGGGCAGGTGCGCCAACATCGACCAGCAGCCGGGTTGCATGGCCAAGGAACAGGGCCGTGACGACACTGCCGGCCACATGGACGTCGGGCGCATTCGGTGCGTCGGCCAGCGCTACGTCCTCGGGCCGGAACATCAGCTCCACCTGCGCCACCTCCATGTGCCGCGGCTCACGCGGCAATGCGCCACCAGGCACGCGCCATACCTGGTGATCCGCAGCCGCCGGCAAGCGATTCATCGTGCCGATGAAGTCCGCGACGAAAGCATTGGCCGGATGCCGGTAGATGTCCTGCGGCGTGCCGCTTTGCGCGATGTGCCCCTTGTCCATCACGATGATCCGGTCGCCAAGCGCCATCGCCTCGGCCTGGTCGTGCGTGACATACACGGTGGTGATGCGCAGGCTGCGCAGTAGCTGGTTGATGTCGGCGCGCAGCGCATCACGCAGCTTGGCATCGAGCGCCGTCAGCGGTTCGTCCAGCAGCAGCACACGCGGCTGCACGGCGATGGCGCGCGCCAGCGCCACGCGCTGGCGCTGGCCCCCGGACAGCTGGTCGACGCGCCGGTTGGCGAAGGCGCCCAGCTGCATCATGGCGAGCATGTCGTCGACCCGACGCCGGCGGGTCTGGGCGTCGACCTTGCGCACGCGCAGGCCATAGCCGATATTCTCGGCCACGGTCATATTGGGGAACAGGGCATAGTTCTGGAACACCATGCCGACGCCGCGCTGCTCGATCGGCAGATGCGTGACCGCTGCGCCGCCGAACAGGACCTCTCCGCCCGTATCGGGAAATTCCAGCCCCGCGATCATCCGCAGCGTGGTGGTCTTGCCGCAACCGGACGGACCGAGCAGCACGACAGTTTCTCCGGCACCGATGTCCAGATTCAGTGGCTCGAGCGCGCGCGTGCCGTCGGGAAACGTCTTGCCGCATTGGCGCAAGGCGATGGGGGTGGGCTCATGCATGGCGGGGGGCCTCCGTCTGTGGCTGGGACTGCGGGGTGCTGTCCGGTCCGGCTGGCGAGTTATGCGAACTGGTGACCGTGCCGGCGAACGGCATGGGCATCTCCTGCACCGGATGTCGTTGGGCCCGCGCACCCAGCGCGGACACCATTTGCATGATCACCAGCAGCGGAATGATCATCAGGAAAAACACGATGGTGTAGGCAGAGCCGATCTCCAGGCGCATCGAGGCATAGCTGTCGGCGAGTCCGACCGGAAGCGTCTGCGTGGTGGGCGTATGGAGCATCCATGTCAGGTTGAATTCGCCGACCGAAAGCGTCACGACCATCAGCGCGCCGGCGAGTATCCCTTGCCGGCAATTGGGCAGCACCACGGTGAAAAAACGCTGCATGCGTGTCGCACCGAGGCTGGCGGCGGCGTCCTCGAGCGTGCGGATATCGATGGCGGACATGATGGCCAGCACCGAGCGCACCATGAAGGGCAAGGTGAACAGCACATGCCCGATCAGGATGAAGACCCAACTGGTGCGCAGCCATGGCAGGCCCCCATACAGCAGGATCAGGCCGAGTGCCGTCGCAAGTCCGGGGATCGCCACCGGCAACATCAGCAATTCTTCGATCAGCCGGGTCACGCGGCTGCGGCGCAGCGCCATGTAATAGGCGGCCGGAACGCCGAGCACCAGCGTGCAGGCCAGGCACGCCAGCGCGATCCATAGCGACAGGAAGATGGTGTTGCGGTACAGGGCCCACACTTCCTCGACCCAGCGCGTGGTCAGGCCGCTCTGCAGCCCGACGAAGATATTGTTGGTGAGTCCGGCCAGCACCGACAGCGCCACGGGGACGGTCATGAACGCGCAAACGGCGAGCGTCAGCGCGAGTTGCGCCCAATAGGCGGAGCCGCGACGGTTGGTCTTCATGCTTGCTCCTACGCGGTGGCGGCAACCGCGTTGCCGGAAAGATGACGCGCCACCGCCAGCAGCGCCCAGGTCACGACCCCGAGCAGGATGGACAGTGCGGCGGCCATGCCGAAGTTGGCGTAGTTGGTGAACTCGTTGTAGATGGTGAGCGGCAGCACATCGAGTTGCGTGGCAAGGGTGAAGGCGGTGCCGAACGCGCCCATGCTGGTGGCGAAGCAGATCGCGCCGCTGGAGATCAGGGCGGGCATCAGCGCCGGCAGCATCACGTCGCGCACCACGCGCCACCGGCCGGCGCCCAGTGAGCGGGCCGCTTCCTCCAGCGAGGCGTCGAGTTTTTCGACCGCCGCCATCACGGTCAGGATCACGCGTGGAATGGAGAAATACAGGTAGCCGACAAACAACCCGGCCATGCCATAAGCAAAGGTCCAGCGCTCGCCGGCGAGCAGGTCGCCCACCGATGCGAGCAGGCCGTTGCGGCCGCCCAGCATGATGACCATGAACCCGATCACCACGCCGGGAAAGGCCAGCGGAAAGGTCAGCATGGCGACCAGCACCGGCTTGCCCGGCACCGGATGCCGCTGCAGGAAGGTCCCCGCCACGCCGGCGATTGCCAGCGTGGCCAGCGTCACCGAGGCCGACAACAGCACCGTGGACAGCAGGCTGTGCAGATAGCGCGGGCTGGACAGCACGGTCCAGTAGACTCCCGCGCCGTTTTCCCCCGCCACGCTGACCGCCAGCAATTTGGCCATCGGCAGGCAGAAGAATGCCAGGAAAACGATCAGCGCCGGCAGCGCGAAGACGATCAGCGTGCGGGCGGTTGGCGCAGTGGTGCGACGGCGCATGGGTTTCTCCATCTCGAGGGGGACTGGCCGGGGCCGACGCGCGCCCCGGCGCGACGTCAGCGCACTTCCTTCAGGTACTGGTCGCTGAAGGCCTTTTGCGCTTCGGCCATCTTGCCGTAGTCGATGGTCTTCGCACGCGCATAGTCCGAGGCCGGCAGGAAGCGCGATTCCACTTCCCTGGACACGGCCTTGGCCCGTACCGGGCGCAGATAGGCATTGGCCCACAGCGACTGGCCGGCGTCGGACAGCACGAAGTCCAGCACCTTGCGGGCTTCCGCCGGGTGCGGTGCCTTGTTGACCATGCTCATGACGTAGGGCACCACCAGCGAGCCCTCCCGGGGAATCACGAAGGCAACGTTGGCGCGATCCTTGTAGCGCGCGCGATAGGCGTTGAAGTCGTAGTCCAGCAGGATCGGGATTTCACCGGACAGCACGCGCGCGTACGCGGTCTGCTTCGGCACGATGGGCTGGTTCTTCTGCAGGTCCTTGAAGAACTTGAGGGCCGGGCCGAAGTTGTCCAGCGAGCCGCCCAGCGCCTGGTTGATCGCCACCGCGCCCACATAGCCGACAAAGGCGCTGGCCGGGTCGAGATAGCCAACCATGCCCTTGTACTCGGGCTTCTGCAGGTCGGCCCATGACTGCGGCACCGGTTTGCCGCGCAACGCGTCGACATTGACCATCAGGCCCAGCGTGCCCGAATGGATGGCAAACCAGTGGCCCTGCGGGTCCTTCAGGCCGTCGGGGATGTCATTCCAGTTGGCGGGCTTGTAGGGTGCCGTCACGCCTTCCTTCTGCGCCTGGATGCCGAACGTCACGCCGTAATACACCACGTCGGCCACCGGATTGGCCTTTTCCGCGACGATCTGGGCCAGTGACTGGCCCGAGTTCTTGTTGTCGTGCGGCACCGTGACGCCGGTCTTCTCCTTGATCGCGCGGATCTGCGCTGCCCAGTCCGCCCATTCCGGCGGGCAGTTGTAGCAGATTGCCGTTTGCGCGGCCGCGGCGTGGCTGAATACGACCGCGCCAATCGTGGGCAGCAGCCAGCGCAAGCGGCGCAGCCAGGACGAAGTCGATTGCATGATGCACTCCTTTTCTAGATACGACGGTGGTGGAAAACGGCGTAGGACGAGGCGATGTCGGCGCTGCTTTGGTTGCAGTGCCGCTAAGCCGGCGGCCCGACGGTAGCGCCTTCGCGCAGCGCGTGCGGCAGCAGCGTCGCGCGCGGCAAGCGGGGGTCAGGCGGGGCCCCGGCGCTGGCCGGCGCCAGCCGTGCCAGCAGGCAGCCCAGCGCACGCGCACCGATCTCGTGGTTGGGCTGCGCCACGGTGGACAGCGGCGGCTCCAGCAACTGGCCGAGCTCGATGCCGTCGTAGCCGAGCACGGATACATCGCCGGGCACGGAGAGCCCCAGGCGCCTCAGGATGGAAATCACACCGATCGCCAGCATGTCGTTGGTACAAAACAGCGCGGTGGGCGCGGATGGCGCTGTGACGAACCGCCGGATGCGCTCGACCTCCGCCGGCGTGTGCGTGGGCGTATGGGCTGGCAGGGACAGCGGCGGCAACGGTTGCAGGCCATGCGCGCGCATCGCGTCCTGGTAGCCCATATGGCGCTGCCTGGCGCGGTCCGACGCGACGAAGGCGCCCGACACCACCGAGATGCGCCGATGCCCGGCAGCGATCAGCGTCTCGACGCCGGCGCGCGCGCTGACGCGGTTGTCCACCGATACCGAATAGCGTTGGCCCCGGCGCGCTGCCTGGTTGTACGCCAGGACATAAGGCACGCCTTCGGCATCCAGCTGTTCCAGCACCGCGCTGCGGGCGGCATCGGCCACCGTCAGCACCATGCCGTCGACGCGGTGACGCAGCAGATATTCGATCCGCTCGCGTTCGCGGGCCGGGTCGTAGCGGCTGGTCACCAGCATCAGCGAATAGCCTTGCGCCAGCGCCGCCTCCTCGATGCCGCGCCAGCATTCGGCAAACACGGCATTCTCGAGCGTCGGCAGCATGACCCCGACGATGCGCGAGCGCTGGGCCCGCAGCTTGGCACCCAGCAGGTTGGGGCGAAAGCCTAGCTCACCCGCCGCCTGCAATACGCGCTCGGCGGTGTCCTGGCGCACCAGTTCCGGATTGCTGAACACGCGCGAGGCGGTCGCCAGCGACACGCCCGCGGCCCTGGCGACATTGACCAGGGTCGCGCCATTGGATGGCGCGGGCGAAGCGGCGAGGGAGGTGGCGTTGCGGCGCATTCGGCAGGTGAGTGCAGGAGTCGGTGCAGAAGAAATGAAAACGTTTTCATTCAAGCCGCAAAAAAACGGGTGTCAAGGACAACCGTTGGTGCGGTGCGCCGCAAGACAAGCGGCGGGGCCATGCGAGTGGCCTGGAAGGCCGGATGAAGGCGATTGTGCGGGGCGCAAGTGACAGCGGGATGACACGAGGGGCGAGGGACCCTCCATGGATCCGTCGCTTGATTGGTTGGGGCCGATGGAGGCCGGCACGAGGGGCCAAATTTAAACGTGCCCCGTATTGCGCTGGTCCGGGAACATACGTTATAGTTTCGCCTCGCTGCTGCGGCGCTGGTACGAAAGTACGCTGCAGCAGGTACCGACACAGGAGTGGTAGTTCAGTCGGTTAGAATACCGGCCTGTCACGCCGGGGGTCGCGGGTTCGAGTCCCGTCCACTCCGCCAGTATCAAGAAACGCCCGCATCGCGGGCGTTTTTCTTTTGCGCCATGGCTTCGCTCCGCCATGTTCGCCACCCTGCACAAAGGGCGCTTGCCCACCGGCTCCTGATAGAATCGCGGAGTTTGTCTTTCGTGCCAATCCACTACCCGAATCCGCATGCTTGATTTCGTACGCAACAACCGGCGCCTGATGCTCTTGCTGCTGCTGGTGCTTGTTTTCCCGTCGTTCGTGTTCTTCGGCGTGGAAAGCTATTCGCGCTTCATGGACAGCTCGCACGATGCCGCCAAGGTCGACGGCCGTGCCATCAGCGTGCAGGAGGTCGACAACGTGGTGCGCGACCAGAGCGAGCGCGCGCGCCAGATCCTGGGCGCCAACTATGATCCGCGCCAGTTCGAGGGCCCGGAGGCACGCAAGGCCGTGCTCGAGCAACTGATCCAGCAACGCGTGCTGGCCAATGCGGTGACCAGCGAGCACCTGACGGTGTCGGACGCCAGGCTGCTCGAAGAGATCAGCAACCTGCCGGCGATCGCGCAGCTGCCGCGCGGCAAGGACGGCAAGATCGACGACAAGGCTTACCTGCAGCTGCTGCAGTCGCAGGGCATGACACCCGAGCAGTTCGATGCGCGCATGCGCTTCGAGCTGGCCACGCAGCAGCTGGGCGGGTCGATTGCCGCGACCGCGTTCGTGCCGAAGTCGCTGATCGAGCGCCTGATGGCGGTGCGCGACCAGCAGCGCGAGGTGCAGGCGCTGCTGTTCAAGCCTGCCGGCTACACGGCCAAGGTGCAGCCCGACGCCGCCGCGCTGAAGGCCTACTATGACAGCCACCAGCAGGACTTCTCGGTGCCCGAGCAGGCCAAGGTCGAATACCTGGTGCTGTCGGGCGAGGCCCTGGCCGCGTCGCAGGCGGTGACGCCGGAAGAGCTGAAGTCATACTACGAAAGCAATATCGCGCGCTTCCGCGTCGACGAGCAGCGCCGCGCCAGCCACATCCTGATCAGCGCGCCGAAGGACGCGCCGCCGGCGCAGCGCCAGGCCGCCAAGGACAAGGCGACCAAGCTGCTGGAAGAAGTGCGCAAGCAGCCGGACAGCTTCGCCGACGTCGCGCGCAAGAACTCGCAGGACCCGGGTTCGGCCGCGAAGGGCGGCGACCTCGGCTTCATGGGCCGCGGCGCGCTGGTCAAGCCGTTCGAGGACGCCATGTACGCGCTCAAGGAAGGCCAGATCAGCGACGTGGTCGAGACCGACTTCGGCTACCACATCATCAAGCTGACCGGCACCAAGCCCGCCGAAACCAGGCCGCTGGAGGCCGTGCGCACGGAGCTGGAAGCCGAGCTGCGCAAGCAGTTCGCTGACAAGAAATTTGCCGAGCAGGCGGATGCCTTCGGCAATACCGTCTACGAGCAGGCCGACAGCCTCAAGCCCGCCGCCGACAAGTTCAAGCTGACCATCCAGACCGCCGACTACGTCACGCGCCAGCCGAATCCGGCGCTGGGCGCGCAGAGCCCGCTGAACCACGAGAAGCTGCTCAAGGCACTGTTCAGCGACGACGCGATCAAGAACAAGCGCAACACCGAAGCCGTGCAGGTCGCGCCGAACACGCTGGTGGCCGCGCGCATCGTCGCGTACCGCCCGGCGACCGTGCGCAAGTTCGAGGAAGTCGAAGCGCAGGTGCGCGAAGGCTATGTCGCGCAGCAGGCCGCGGCGCTGGCGCGCAAGGATGGCGAGGCGCGACTGGCCGCGCTGAAGCAGGCCGACAGTGCCGAGGGTTTCGGCGCGGTGCAGACGGTGTCGCGCACCAAGGCCGAGGGCATGACGCCGCAGGCGGTGGAAGCCGTGATGCGCGCCGATGCCGCCAAGCTGCCGGCGCTGGTCGGTGTCGACCTGGGCGCGCAGGGCTATGCGGTCTATCGCATCACCAAGGTCAGCCAGCCGCCGCAGGCCGATCCGGCCCGCCGCCAGGCCGAGGCACAGCAGCTGGCGCAGCTGGCCGGCCAGACCGACCTGCAGGCCTTCTATGAAAGCCTGAAGGCCCGCTCCAAGGTCAAGCTGCTGACGCCGGCCGGCGCGACGCAGGAGCAGGGCGCGGAGTGATCCGCGCCAGGCCGGCGCTACGCCGCCACGCCCGAATCAAAAACCCCTGCCATGCGGCAGGGGTTTTTTTATGTTCACTTCGCGCCGCTGCGCTTGAGCAATGGCTTGAGCTGCGGCCACACCGTGTCGAGCAAGGCGGGCTGCGCCGCGGCGGTCGGGTGGATGCGGTCGGGCTGGAACCAGTCCTGCCGCGCGATCACCTGGTCGAGGAAGAACGGCACCAGCCGCACCTTGTATTCGCCCGCCAGCCTGGGATAGAGCGAGACGAACTTTTCGGTGTAGTCCTGGCCATAGTTGGGCGGGATGCGCATGCCGATCAGCAATACGCTGGCGCCGGCCTGCTGCGCGGTGGTGACCAGGTTGCGCAGGTTGGCCTCGGTGGTGTGCAGCGGCAAGCCGCGCAGTGCGTCGTTGGCGCCGAGCTCGATCACCACGATGGCGGGGCGGTGCCGCGACAGCAGTTCGGGCAGGCGGGTCTTGCCGCCGATGGTGGTCTCGCCGCTGATGCTGGCATTGACGACGCTATAATCGAAGCGCTCTTGCCGCAGCCGGTCCTGCAGCAGCGTGACCCAGCCCGCGCCGCGCGCAATGCCGTATTCGGCCGACAGGCTGTCGCCCAGTACCAGCAGCGCGGGGGCGGCGGCCCGGGCCGCGGTCTTGGCCGGAGCCTGGGCCCGCGCCGGTCCGGCAGCCGCAATCGCCAGCGCCATGCCGGCTGCCAGCAGCAGCCTGCGCTTTTTCCCTCGGATCCCTATATCCATGTCTTCTTCCATTCTTGCAGTCGAATCCCTTGGAAAGACCGTAGCCGACACGACCGGTTCGCTGACGATTTTGCACGACGTGACGTTTTCCGTCACGCCGGGCGAAACGCTCGCCATCGTGGGCGCGTCCGGATCCGGCAAGTCGACGCTGCTGGGGCTGCTGGCGGGGCTGGACCTGCCCAGCACCGGCACGGTGCGGCTGCAGGGCCAGGACCTGTACGCGCTGGACGAGGACCAGCGCGCCGCGGTGCGCGGCCGGCATGTCGGCTTCGTGTTCCAGTCGTTCCAGCTGGTGGGCCACCTGACCGCGCTGGAGAATGTGATGCTGCCGCTGGAACTGCGCGGCGAAACCGCGCAGGTGCGCGAGCGCGCCGTCGACATGCTGCAGCGCGTGGGGCTGGGCGCGCGCCTGGGCCACTACCCGCGCACGCTGTCGGGCGGCGAGCAGCAGCGCGTGGCGCTGGCGCGCGCCTTCGTCGCGCGCCCCGACATCCTGTTCGCCGATGAACCGACCGGCAGCCTCGATACCGCCACCGGCGAAGCGGTGATCGCGCTGATGTTCGAGCTGAACCGCGATGCCGGCTCGACGCTGGTGCTGGTCACGCACGACCGCTCGGTGGCGTCGCGCTGCGGGCGCGTGCTGACCATCGACGCCGGCCGCGTGGCCAGCGACGAATGGATCGGCCTTGAGGTCTAGCGGCTAGCTGGCCGCGCCCGCCTGCAGCACCGCGCGGGCACGCGCGATCAGCGCGGCGGTGGAGGCATCGTGCTGGCCGGTGGCGGTGCCGGCCAGTTCGGCCTCGATCGGCCGCGCCAGGATCTTGCCCAGCTCGACGCCCCACTGGTCGAACGAGTTGATGCGCCACACCACGCCCTGCACGAAGGTGCGGTGCTCGTACAGCGCAATCAGCGCGCCCAGCACATTGGGCGTCAGGTCCTCCATCAGCAGCGTGTTGCTGGGGCGGTTGCCGTCGAACACCATATGCGCGATGCGCACCTCGTCCTTCAGCCCGCCGGCGCGCAGCTCGTCGGCGCTGCGCCCGCGCATCAGCGCCTCGGCCTGGGCGAAGCAATTGGCCAGCAGCTTGGCGTGATGGCCCGGCAGCCGGCGCGGCGGCACCAGCGGCGCGACGAAATCCACCGGCACCACCTGCGAGCCCTGGTGGATCTGCTGGAAGTACGCGTGCTGGCCGTTGGTGCCGGCCGTGCCCCACACCACCGGCGAGGTATGCGTGCGGATGGGCTGGCCGTCGAGCTGCACCGACTTGCCGTTGCTCTCCATCTCCAGCTGCTGCAGGAAGGCGGGGAACAGCTCCAGCGAGGTGGAATAGGGCGCCATGCAGCTGGTGGGCAGGTTCCAGAAATTGCGGTACCAGATGCCCAGCATGCCGAGGATCACCGGCATGTTGCGCTCCAGCGGCGCGCTGCGGAAATGCTCGTCCATCGCGCGCCCGCCGGCGAGGAGGTCGGCAAAGGCATCGAAGCCCACCGCCAGCGTGATCGACAGGCCCACCGACGACCACAGCGAAAAGCGCCCGCCGATCCAGTCCCAGAACTCGAACATATTGGCCGGGTCGATGCCGAACTCGCGCACCGCCTCGGTATTGGTCGAGACCGCGACGAAGTGCTTGGCCAGGTCCTGCTCGGCCACGCCGCCGGCGACAAACCACGCGCGCGCGCTGCGCGCGTTGGCCATGGTCTCGAGCGTGGTGAAGGTCTTGGAGCAGACGATCACCAGGGTCCGCTGCGGATCCAGCCGCACCAGGGTCTCGGCGAGGTCGGTGCCGTCGACATTGGAGACGAAGTGCATGCGCGGCGCGGTGTTGCCATCCGCATCGGCGAGATGCGACAGCGCCCGGCACACCATGCGCGGCCCCAGGTCGGAACCGCCGATGCCGATGTTGATGACATCGGTGATGCGCTCGCCGGTCGCGCCCTTCCAGGCGCCGCTGCGCACGCGCGCGGAGAAGTCGCGCATGCGCGCCAGCACCTGCTGGATCGCCGGCACCACGGCTTCGCCGTCGACCTTGTAGCCGGCGCCGGCGGTGGCGCGCAGGGCCACGTGCAGGGCCGCGCGGTCTTCGGTGGTGTTGATATGCTCGCCCGCGAACATCGCGTCGCGACGGCGGGTGACGCCGGCCTCGGCCGCGAGCTGCATCAGCAGGCTCATGGTCTGCGCGGTGATGCGGTTCTTCGAGTAGTCGAGATAGAGACCGGCGGCCTCGAGCGAGCATTGCGCGACGCGCTGTGCGCCTTCGCGATCGAACCAGTCGCGCATCTGGGCGTCGCGAAGGGTGTCATGGTGCCGCAGCAGGGCGTTCCAGGCGTGAAGGTCAGTGGGCATGCAGGACTGGCGTGCAGGACTAGCGGGGTTGCGGGGCGCGAGCCGCGTGGCATTGCCGGCTTGCAAGACGGAGCGGTAAGTATATCGCCAGCGATCGCGGCATCGAGGCTCGCGGCGGCGTCATATCGTTACCACTTGCAACATAACAGCCGCGGCGCCGAGCCGGTATCGGTCGTTGTCTGACGGCAGGTGCGGCGGGCGCCGCCGATATGCGCCGGAACGCGAAGCTCGCGCTTGCCTTACGCTTGCGCTGCGTTCAGCAACTGGTTGAATACGCCGCGGGCCGGCGCATACAGTTCACCTGCCATGACGCCTGCCGGGCCCGTGCCTTGTTCGACCAGCACATCGGCGGCACGGCCATGGATCCACACTGCCGCCTGCGCCGCGGCCAGCGGCGCCATGCCTTGCGCCAGCAGCGCGCCCAGCATGCCGGCCAGCACGTCGCCGGTGCCGGCGCTGGCCAGCGCCGCGTTGCCGGTGGGGTTCAGCGTCCACGGGCTGCCGTCGGGCGCGGCGATCACGCTGCCCGATCCTTTCAGCACCACCACGGCCTGCCATTGAGCGGCCAGCGCCGCGGCGGCGGCGGGGCGGTCGCGCTGGATCTCGGCCACCGGCACGCCCATCAGCCGCGCGGCTTCGAGCGGGTGCGGCGTCATCACGGTGGCGGCGCCGCGCGCGGCCAGCGCACCGGCCAAGGCAGGATCGGACGCCAGCAGGTTCAGCGCATCGGCATCCAGCACCAGCGGCTGCGTCGCGGCCTGCAGCAGCCGCGCGAACTGCTGGCGGGCGTTGGCATCGGTGCCCATGCCCGGCCCGATCACCAGCGCCGACATCGACGCCAGTGCCAGCGCGTCCACGGCATGCAGCATCAGCTCCGGATGCAGCGGATCGAGCAGCGGCGCCGGCTGCGCCAGGAAGCCGATATGCACCTTGCCCGCGCCAAGCCATTGCGCCGCCCGTGCGCCAAGCAGCGGCGCGCCGGTCATGCCGAGGTTGCCGCCGATCACCGCCAGCGAGCCATGCGTGCCCTTGTTGCTGGCGTGGCGGCGGCGCGGCAGCGCGGCACCGAACAGCGCGGGGCCGTTCACCAGGCCCTGCGGTGCTTCGCGCGGGGGATAGTCCAGGCCGATCGGCGCGATCTCGACCGCGCCGGCGCAGTCGCGCCCGTCCAGCGTCAGCAGGCCGGGCTTGGCGGCAATGAAGGTCAGCGTGCGCCAGGCGCGCACGGCCGGCGCGCCAGCGCCGGTGTCGGCGGACAGGCCGCTGGGAATGTCCAGCGCAAACACCGGCAGCGCGGCGCGGTTGAGCTGGTCGATCCACCACGCCATGCGGCCATCGGCGGGGCGGTTCAGGCCGATGCCGAGCAGGCCATCGACGATCGCGGCGGTGCCGGCGGGCCAGTGCGGGTCCTGCGCGGTCTCCACCTCGGCCATCACGCTCGACGGCACGCCCGCGGCCTGCGCCTGCTGCCACGCGGTGGCGGCATCGGCCGGCAGGCGTTGCGGATCGGCGGCGAGCCAGACTTGCACCGCGCGCCCGGCGCGATGCAGCTGCGTGGCGGCGACCAGCGCGTCGCCGCCGTTATTGCCCGGCCCCGCCAGGAACAGCAGCGGCCCGTCGGGCGCATGGCAGGCGAGCCAGCGCGCCGCCGCCGTGCCGGCGCGCGACATCAGCGTGAAGGCCGGCAGCTGCGCCAGCGCGGCGTGCTCGAGGCGGCGGATCGCGGCCACGTCGTAGAGCGGCACCGGGGCCGGCGCGGCCGCATCGAGGGCGAGCCAGTCTTGTTCGTGGCAGGTGGGCGTGATGGCGGTGGCGGCAGGGCGGGTCATGTCGGGCTCAGTTGGCCGGCCCCAGCCCGTAGCGGTCGGGCAGCAGGCCTTCCATGTCGATGTCCGGACCGTCGCGGCCGGCGGCAGCGCCAGCGCTGGCGGCGATCTGGTCAGCCGCAATCTTGCCTGATCCGCAGCTCATCGCCCAGCCCGTCGAACCATGGCCGAGGTTCAGGAACAGCCCCGGCACCGCGGTGGGGCCGATCAGCGGCGGCCCGTCGGGCAGCATCGGCCGGGCGCCGGCCCATTGCGTCGCCTCCTGGTAGTTGCCGGCCACCGGGAACCAGTCGCGTGCGACCTTGACCAGCGTGTTCAGCGCGGCGGGGCGCAGGTCGAGCCGGCGCGAGCCCAGCTCTGCCGTGCCGGCCACGCGCAGCCGATTGCCCATGCGCGTCATCGCGACCTTGTACGACTCGTCCATCAGCGCGCCCAGCGGGGCCTGCAGTTCGTCGCGGATCATCACCGTCACCGAATAGCCCTTGACCGGATACAGCGGCACGCGCAGGCCCAGCGGGCGCAGCAGCGCGGCGCTGTCGGCGCCGGCGGCGACCAGCACGCGCTCGGCACCGAGCACCGCGGCAGAGCCCTGGCCGCCGGGTTCGGTCAGCTCGATCTCCAGCTTGCCGGCCGGGCCGGGACGGATGCGTGTCACCGCGGTGTCGAAGCGGAACGACACGCCCGCGGCTTGCGCATGCCGGTGCAGCGCGCGCACGAACATCGGGCAGTTGCCGGATTCATCTTCCGGCAGGTGCAGCCCGCCGGCCAGCGGCGTGCCGGCGGCCAGCCCCGGCTCGATCTGGCGGCATTCGGCGGCGCTGACCAGCCGGTGCGGCACGTTGTTCTCGCGCAGCAGGGCGATGGCGGGCCCGGCCAGGTCCAGCTCGCGCGCGGTGCGGAACAGCTGCAGGTAGCCCTGCGACTGCTCGTAGTCGATCTCCAGCTCGCTGCGCAGCCGGTGCAGGCAGGCGCGGCTGTAGAACGCCAGCCGCTGCATGCGCAGCTTGTTGGCGCGGTAGCGCTCGAGCCGGCATTCGCGCAGCCAGCGCGCGATCCAGCGCCACATCGCCGGATCCGCGGCGGGGCGGAACAGCACCGGCGCCTCGCGCGCGAAGAGCGTGCGCAGGATCTTGGCCGGCATGCCGGGCGCGGCCCAGGGCGTGACGTAGCCGGGCGCGATCACGCCGGCATTGCCGAAGCTGGCTTCCTGCGCCGGCGCGCCGCGGCGCTCTAGCACGGTCACGTCGAAACCGGCCTGGCGCAGGTACCACGCCGAACTGACGCCGATCGCGCCGGCGCCGATGACGATCACATGCATCGCTGCGCGAACCTCCCTCGCGTGTCCGTTGCCGTCCCGGCCAAGGCTATTTGACCTCCTGCTGCATCACCGCGTCGGGCAGCCAGGTCACCACGCCGGGCCAGATCGTGACGATGGCGATCGCCACCACCATCATCATGAAGAACGGCAGCGAGACCCGCGCGATGTAATTGCTGTCCTTGCCTGTCATGCTCTGCAAAACGAACAGGTTGAAGCCGACGGGCGGCGTCACTTCGGCAATCTCCACCAGCAGCACGATGAAGATGCCGAACCAGACCAGGTCGAAGCCGGCCGCCTGCACCATCGGCAGCACCGTGGCGGTGGTGAGGGCGATCATCGAGATGCCGTCCAGCGCCGTGCCGAGCACGATATAGATCACCGTCAGCACCGCGATCAGCGCCCACGGCGACAGCTGCAGCGCGGCCACCCACTCGGCCAGCGCGCGCGGGATGCCGGTAAAGCTCATGGTCACCGACAGGAACGAGGTCGCGCCCAGCACGAACATGATCATCGCGGTCAGGCGCGTGGCCGACATCAGGCTGTCCCAGAATGCGGCGCGCGTGAGCGACCCGCCCGCCCACGCCAGCGCCAGCGACGCGACCACGCCATAGGCCGCGGCTTCGGTGGCGGTGGAGTAGCCGGTCACCATGATCGCGGTGATGAAGGCGATCAGCACGATGCACGGCAGCAGCTGCCGGATCGACGCCAGCCGCGCGCGCCAGTTGAAGTGCTCCGACGCCGGGGTCTTGTCCGGGTTGGCCAGCGCCCAGACCACGATGTAGCCGGAAAACAGCAGCATCAGCAGCAGCCCCGGGACGAAGCCGGCCAGGAACACGCGGATGATCGACACATCCGCCGAGACCGCATACACCACCATCGTGATCGACGGCGGGATCAGGATGCCAAGCGTGCCGGCGCACGACAGCGAGCCCAGCGTGATGCGCTCGTCGTAGCCGCGCCGGGTCAGTTCGGGCAGCGCCGACTTGGCGATGGTGGCGCAGGTGGCCGCCGACGAGCCCGACACCGAACCGAAAATGCCGCAGCCCAGGATGTTGACGTGCATCAGCCGCCCGGGCAGCCAGCTCAGCCATGGCGACAGCCCGCTGAACATCTGCTCCGACAGCCGGGTGCGGAACAGGATCTCGCCCATCCACACGAACAGCGGCAGCGATGCCAGCGTGTACGAGGCGCTCGACGACCACCACGCATTGGCCAGGCTGACCAGGGCCTCGCGGTCGGAGAACACCACCAGCCCGAGCCACGACGTGACCGCGATGGCCACGGGAATCCACGCGCCCAGCGCGAGGAAGACGATCAGCACCAGCAGCAGGATCAGTGCAACCACGACCGTGCTCATCAGACCGTCTCCCCGAAATCGCCGGCGGCCAGCTTGGCCTCCTGGGCCAGCTGGTAGCGCGGCTTCTGCCGCCGCACCACGCGCAGCCATTCGTCCGCGACCGCCAGCAGGAACCCCGCGCAGCCCAGCACGGCGAAGCTCTGCGGTATCCACAACGGGATCACGATCTGGCCCTGCGAGACATCGCCGATCTCCCAGCTCTGAAACGCGAAGGTGCCCAGCGCCCAGGCCGCATAGGCGGCGAACCCCAGGCAGATGGTGAGAGAGACCAGTTCGAGCAGCCAGCGCCGGCGCGGGCCGACCGCCGACAGCAGCATCTCCACGCGCACGATGCCGCCATGCTGGAAGGTCTGGCCAAGCACCAGGAAGGCGGAGGCGGCGCACAGCCAGGCCACGATGTCGTCGCCGCCCTTGAAGATCACCGAGGTTTCGCGCGACAGCGACATCAGGATCATGATCACGCAGACGGCGAGGATGCACAGCGCGCCGAGCGCGGCGAACAGGTCCAGCAGGCGGTCGAGCCAGCGCTTGGAAGAGGGGGCAGTGGGCATGATGGGCGGCGAAGATAAGGATGGGCGCCCCGCATGGCAGCCGGCGCGGCCGCGATGCAGGGCGCTGGAGATCGGTGGACGCGGGTCCCCGGGCCTACTTGCGGTAGGCGTCGAGGATGGCCTTGCCGTCAGGGCCCGCGCTCTTGGCCCAGTCGTCGACCATGGTCTGGCCCAGCTTCTGCATGTCGGCCTTGAGCTGCGGCGACGGCTGCTGCACCGTCATGCCGTTCCTGGCGAGCGTGGCCAGGTATTCCTTGGTCTTCTGCTCCGATACCTGCCAGCCGCGCTTCTCGGCGTCGGCGACGGCCTTGAGCAGCGCATCCTGGGTGGGCTTGTCGAGCGCCGCGAAGGCCTTCTTGCTGACCACCAGCATGTTCTTGGGCAGCCAGGCATCGACCGCATAGAAGTACTTCACGCTCTCCCACACCTTGGTGTCGACGCCGGTCGCGCCCGACGACATGAAGGAGTTGACGGTGCCGGTGGCGAGCGCCTGCGCCAGGTCGGCGGCCTGGATCGTGACCGGCTGCGCGCCGACCAGCTCGGCGATGCGCGAGGTGGCGGGATTGTAGGCGCGCCACTTCAGGCCCTTCATGTCGGCGGCCGAATTGATCGGCTTGTTGGCGTAGATGCCCTGCGGCGGCCAGGCCACCGCGTACAGCAGCTTCAGCCCCTGCTTGTCCAGCACCTTCTCCGTGACCGGGCGCGAGGCCTGCCACAGCTTGTAGGCATCGGCATAGCTGGTGGCCAGGAACGGCACCGCGTCGACGCCGAACACCGGGTTCTCGTTGGCCAGCAGCGACATCAGGATCTCGCCCATCTGGACCTGGCCGGTCTGCACGCCGCGCTTGATCTCGTTGGCCTTGAGCAGCGACCCGTTGGGATGCAGCACGATCTTGAGCTTGCCGCCGGTGGCCTTGTCGACGTCGCTGGCCATCTGCTGCAGGTTCTCGGTGTGCAGGTTGGCGACGGGGTAGCCGGTGGGCAGGTCCCACTTGGTGTCCGCCTGTGCCGCCACGGCGGCCAGCATCAGCGTGGCCGCGATCATTGCCTTGACTCGCATCTCGATCTCTCCTGGTGTGCGCGCGGGGGCGCGGTTGTACAGCGGGTTGCGTACTACCTGGTGCCACGCGCGGGGCTGGCTCGGGCCCGGCGCATGGCGCAAGATCAACGGCGCGGCGGCGGGCTCAGTCGGCGCGCGCTAAGGGCTGCATGATGGGCTGCACGATGCGTTCCAATGCAAGGGCCGTGCCGAGCAGGCTGGCGTCGCGCATTGGCCCGTGCGACAGCATCAGGCCCACCGGCAGCTCGTCCGGCGCATGGCACGGCATCGATACCGAACAGCCGTCGAAGAAATTGAAGGCGGAGGTATTGCGCAACAGCAGGGCATTGACGCGGAAGAACTGCGCGTCATCGGTGCGCAGCGGCGCCATCTCGGGCGCCACCATCGGCACGGTGGGGCAGACCACCGCGTCGAAGCCGTCCAGCCGCGCTTCCATGCGGGCAATCCAGTCCAGCCGGGCGCGGCCCAGGTCGATATAGTCGGCGGCGCTGATGCCGGCGCCGCGGTCGATGCGCGACGCCACGCGCGGGTCGTAGCGGTCGCGGCGGGCCGCCAGCAGGTGGCGGTGGATGGCATAGGCCTCGGCCGCGCTGAAGCCGCCATGCGCGTTCAGCGCGGCCAGTTCACCGAGCTCGGGCAGGTCGACATGCTCCAGCCGCACGCCGGCGGCCGACAGCCGGCCCAGGGCGCGGTCGAAGGCGCGTGCCACCACGGGGTCGAGATCGTCCAGCAGCAGCTGGCGCGGGATCGCCAGCCGCGTCGCGGCCGCATCGGTCACGCGCGGCAGCACCGCGCTGTCGGCAATCACGCTGTCCACCGCGATGCAGTCGCCGACCGTGCGCGCCATGGCGCAGGCGGTGTCCAGTGTGTACGACAGCGGGAAGGCCCCGGCCAGTGGCACGCGACGCGCGGTGGGCTTGAAGCCGGTGATGCCGCACAGCGCGGCCGGGATGCGGATCGAGCCGCCGGTGTCGCTGCCGAGCGCGGCCACCGCCAGCCCCAGCGCCACCGATACTGCGGCGCCGGACGACGACCCGCCCGGGATGCGGGCGGCGCCTTCGCCGCCGGCCGGATTGGCGGGCGTGCCGTAATGGGGATTGATACCCACGCCGGAGAACGCGAACTCGGTCATGTTGGTGCGCCCCACCAGCGCTGCCCCGGCCGCGCGCAGGCGCGCCACCACGGGCGCGTCGGCGGCGGCCGGCGCGGCATCGGCGCGCACCAGCGAGGCGGCGCGGGTGACCTCGCCGGCCACGTCATACAGGTCCTTGACCGAGACCGGCAGGCCCGCCAGCGGATGCAGCGCCTTGCCGGCGCGGCTGGCGGCATCGGCGGCACGCGCCACCTGCGCGGCAGCCTCGAAGGTGCTGTGCAGGAACACGGCCTCGGCCGCCGGCGTGGCCGCCCGGGCCGCGGCCTGCTCGACGATCTGTGCGCGACTGGTGCCGCCGTCGCGCAGGCGGGCGTTGAGGGTATCGAGGTCGGGAAGCATCAAGGGCATGGGTCTGCAAATGAGGTGCGGCGGCGCGCGCAGCGCGCGCCGGGGGGCGGCCTGGGAACCTCAAGGGTAGCAAGAAGCCCTGCAAGGCGACAGATAGGGATGGCCTCTATGTCGTGGCGCGCGCCGCGGCAGTGCCGGGGTGGGGTGGGGCGAAGCCGCCGGCTAGGCCTGGCGCGGCAGGCGTACCTCGAACAGGGTCCCGGCCGCATCGGAGCGGGCGTCGATCGAGCCTTGGTGGGCCCTGGCGATTTCGCTGGCGATATACAGCCCCAGCCCCAGGCCGGGGGCGTTCTTGTCGTGCGGATCCTCGCCGCGCCTGAGCGGGTCGAAGATCTGGCCCAAGGTCTGCGGATCGATCGGCGGGCCGCTGTTCCAGACCGACACATGGACCTGCGCCGCTTGGCCCGTGACGGTAACCCGGACCGGCGTGTCCGCCGCGCCGTACGTGACCGCATTGGTCACCAGGTTGGAAAGCAGCTGCTGCAGCCGCGCACCGTCCCAGACGCCCTGCAGGTTGCCCTCGGCGGCGAATTCGATGCGGTGGTCCGGGTGGGCGGCGCGCAACTGGTCCACGGCATCGCCAAACACCTGCGCCAGGTCGATCGCGGCGGGCGCGATGTTGATGCCCAGGCCAAGCTTGGTCCGGTTGAAATCGCACAGGTCGTCCAGCAGCGCATTCATGCGGGCGCCGCTGCGGATCAGCCGGGTCGCGGCTTCCGATACCTTTTCCCCGGCGTTCAGCGCGGCCAGGTATTGAGCGGTGGTCTGGATGGTCTGCAGCGGGCTGCGCATGTCGTGCCCCAGCATGCCGAGCAGCAGGTTGCGCGCCTGCTCGACCTGCGCATCGAAATACCCGACGGATTCCGTGACGGCCTGGTCGATGGCCTCGTTGAAGCGGACCATGTCTTCGAAATCCGATGGGCCCGGGTGGCCGTCATCGATCCACAGCCGCAGCACGCTGGCACGCAGGGCCCGGTACTCGCTGACCATCTGGTTGATGTTGAAGCCATGGCGTGCCCGCAGCAGCGCGTGGGTCTGGGCCGCGGTTTCCGGAGCATCGGGCAGGCGGGGCGACCGCCCCATCGACTTTTCGCGCTGGGCGCGGCGCGTTTGCGGGGTGGACAGATCCTTGATCACGGCATTCAGGATCTGCTGCGCGTGATCGCGCAGGGCGGGCGCATCCATGTGTCTTGCGGCCGGCATCAGGGTGCCGGCAAACGCCTCCCACTCCCTCAGGATGCTGCTCATGTCGCGCCTGATGAAATCAGCAAGTCGCATGTCTGCTTCGGCAGGATTGGACAAACCGGTCTATAGACCTGGTCAGTAACATCTTACGCGATTGCCGGCGCAGTGCTTGATTGCGGCGCCCTGGGCGCGCACGGCCGCGCTGACCGCGACTGTGACGGCAAGTGCTGTCGCGGCCATCGGGCAAGTCCGCGCTGCGACCGGCCGCGCGGTCAGCCGTGTGACTCCTCGGGGGTGACGGCGGCGCGCAGGCGCAGGCCACCGTCGTGGCAATGGATATGCAGTTCGCCGTTCTCCCGCCTGGCTCGTGCCCAGCCCGCCGAGATCGCGTCCTCGAGCGTCGGGAACCGTTGCCGTTGGGGCCGGCTCTCGCAGTCCAGCGCCCAGCCAACGTCGGCCGGTGTAACGCGAATTATTCGCGCTTGCATATTGCCTCCCGGGGTCCGGGCCAAAAAAGCGCCCGCTACGTGCAGCGGGCGATCAAAAGCCGAATGGGTGAACGCATCCGGCAGTGCGATATTGCCGCGCCGCAGTCGCCATAGCATATCCCTACTCGAGTGGTAGGGTGGCAGAAATGCATCACGTCTTGATGCTTGGGAGCCCGGCCGGGACCTCAGGCGGGTTCCGCGCGATAGGCCGACCAGTAATAGTGGCTGTGCCGGTTATGGCGCGCGAGCTTCTTTACGATAAAGAGCCGCACCGTGCCCAGATGGCCGGCCTCGACCAGGACCTCATGGTGATTGGGCGCCTCCGCCGTGGCGCGCGGCAGGGTCTGCAGCGCGGCGGCGACATGGTGTCCCTGCACTTGCGCCAGGATGCCGTTGGCCCCGGCTACCGGATACCCCGGCGTCGCGGCCGGCAGGTGGCAACCGGCGGCACGTTTGCTGTTGCCCATGCTTACCTCCGCCCGGGCACGATGCGCACCCCGTCCCGGCAGACCTCGATCCGAGGCTGGTGGCCGTAAGCGCGCAGCAGCCGCACATCGCTCCTGGCGGAAGCCGGAATGTCCTGACGGCAAGCCAGGGCGCTGCGGCTGATGTGAAAGGCGCCGCAGCCGGGGCAGAGGTAGAGATAGCCGCGGGGCGCGGCGCGCGTGCGCTCGGCAGCAGCGCCGCAGAGGGGGCAGTTTGCGGGTTCGGGCGACATGGGGGGCTCGGGTTGATACTGTATGGATATACAGTATAGCGTCTCCGCCCGGTCTGAGAAGCTTCCGAGAAACCCCTGAGGTCTGTCCAGATATTCCAGCCGGGGCGCGGCCCCCGAAATGTCGTTTTATTCGTGGTAATTCACCGATAAACTGTCAGGCCGAAGGCGGCGGCCGGCGGGTCGATCCGGCGCAACCGGGCCCCCCGGACGCCTCGAATGCCCCCAATCGAAAGGAAACTCCCGCATGTCACGCAAGCCCGCCGAAAGCGCGCCCGCCGCCGCAGCCGCCGGAGCCGATGCCAGCGCCGGCCGGCCCGCTACCGCACTGTCGCGCGCCGCCGGCGCGAATATCGTGTCGTCGTCGCACCTGGTGTCGGTGCGCAGCCCCGAGTTGTCGGAATTCGAGTTCGGCCTGAACACCGCCTACAACGCCTACAGCCGCTGGGTGGTGCGCTGCATGGGCGCTGCCGGCGTGCGCGACCTGACCTTCCTGGACGTGCTGGTGCTGCACCACGTCAACCACCGCGGCCGGCCCAAGCGGCTGGCCGATATCTGTTTCGTGCTCAACGTGGAAGACACGCACCTGGTGACCTATGCGCTGAAGAAGCTGCAGGGGCTGGGGCTGGTGAGCGGGGAGCGGGTGGGCAAGGAGGCCACCTATTCGACCACCGCGGCCGGCGCCGAGGCGTGCTCGCGCTACCGCGAAATCCGCGAGCAATGCCTGACCAGCAATTTCACCGCGGGCAGCGAAGAGAATGCCGAGATCGGTGAACTGGCCCGGCTGATGCGGGTGCTGACCGGCCTGTACGAGCAGGCTGCGCGGTCGGCGACGTCACTCTGACCCGTTCATTGCGCGCAAGTGATGCATAAGCATTATCACGATCCGTGCTGACACAGCGCGGCCGTGATGTCGCAGTGCAAAAAGCGGGGCTCGGCAAGGTACAATAGCGGTTTCCCGCCAGCCGGCACCCCATGCAGCGGTGCCGGCCAAGCTGCAGCCCCTACCTCTCGCCTCCCGACCGCTACGATCATGGCGCATTTCTCGTGCTTCCCCGGCGCTTTGGCGCTCTCCGCCTTCCGTCAGCAACGCCTGCTTACCGCTCTCCGGCAAATCGACGCCGATATCGAGTCGGTGCACGGCCAGTTCCTGCATTTCGTCGATGCGCAGACGCCGCTGTCGGCCGACGACCAGTCGCGCGTGGCGGCGCTGCTGACCTATGGCGCACCGTTCGCCGAGCAGCCGGAGGGCGACCGCTTCGTGGTGATCCCGCGCTTCGGCACGATCTCGCCGTGGGCCAGCAAGGCCACCGACATCGCCCACAACTGCGGCCTGACCCATATCCACCGCATCGAGCGCGGCATCGAGATCACCGTGGTCTGCAAGAAGGGCCTGCTGCGCGGGCGCAAGTCGCTGGATGCGGACACCCGCGCCGCCGTCGCCGCGCACCTGTTCGACCGCATGACCGAGACCGTGGTCGCCTCGCGTGATGATGCCGCCGGTTTGTTCCAGGAACTGCCGGCCAAGCCGCTGCGCTTTATCGACATCGCCGCCGGGCGCAGCGCGCTGGCCGCGGCCAACGTCGAGATGGGCCTGGCGCTGTCCGAGGACGAGATCGACTACCTGGTCGACGCCTATGCAAAGCTGGAGCGCAATCCGACCGACGTCGAGCTGATGATGTTCGCGCAGGCCAACAGCGAACACTGCCGCCACAAGATCTTCAACGCCACCTGGACCATCGACGGCGTGCAGCAGGACAAGTCGCTGTTCGCGATGATCCGCAATACGCACCAGCTCAATCCGCAGGGCTCGATCGTGGCCTACTCGGACAACTCGGCGGTGATGGAAGGCGACGTGGCGGAGCGCTGGTTCCCGCGCGGCGACGACCACAAGTACGGCCGCCACGAGGCGCTGACGCACACGCTGATGAAGGTGGAGACGCACAACCACCCGACCGCGATCTCGCCGTTCCCGGGTGCCTCCACCGGCGCCGGGGGTGAAATCCGCGACGAAGGGGCAACCGGCCGCGGCGCCAAGCCCAAGGCCGGCCTGACCGGCTTCACGGTATCCAACCTGATGCTGCCCGAGGCGGTCGAATCGTGGGAAAACGACCGCGACGCCGCCCAGCCGGTGGCGCACCGCAACCCGGACGACAAGCCCGGCGTGACCGGCAAGCCGGACCGCATCGCCTCGCCGCTGCAGATCATGATCGACGGCCCGCTCGGCGGCGCCGCGTTCAACAATGAATTCGGCCGCGCCAACCTGGGCGGCTACTTCCGCGTCTACGAGCAGAACGTCGGCGGCACCGTGCGCGGCTACCACAAGCCGATCATGATCGCGGGCGGCATCGGCAATATCGATGCCTCGCACACGCACAAGAACCCGCTGCCGGCCGGCACGCTGCTGATCCCGCTGGGCGGCCCGGGCATGCGCATCGGCATGGGCGGCGGCGCCGCCAGCTCGATGGCGACCGGGACCAATACCGCCGACCTGGACTTCGACTCGGTCCAGCGCGGCAACCCCGAGATGGAGCGCCGCGCGCAGGAAGTGATCAACGCCTGCTGGCAGCTCGGCGACGCCAACCCGATCCTGTCGATCCACGACGTCGGCGCCGGCGGCATCTCCAACGCCTTCCCTGAACTGGTCGACGGCGCCGACCGCGGCGCGCGCTTCGACCTGCGCCAGGTGCACCTGGAAGAGTCCGGCCTGTCGCCGGCGGAAATCTGGTGCAACGAGTCGCAGGAGCGCTATGTGCTGGCGATCGCGCCGGACAGCTTCCCGCAGTTCCAGGCCATGTGCGAGCGCGAGCGTTCGCCGTTCGCCGTGGTCGGCATCGCCACGGAAGAGAAGCAGCTGCAACTGGTCGACGCCAGCGTCGACGCCGCGCTCAAGGAGCACTACGCCGTCGACATGCCGATGGACGTGCTGCTGGGCAAGCCGCCGCGCATGCACCGCGACGTCAAGCGCGTCGAGCAGCCGCTGCCGGCCGTGGACGTGACCGGCATCAGCCTGGAGCAGGCCGTGCGCGATGTGCTGCGCCACCCGACCGTGGCCAGCAAGTCGTTCCTGATCAGCATCGGCGACCGTACCGTGGGCGGCATGAACGCGCGCGACCAGATGGTCGGCCCGTGGCAGGTGCCGGTGGCCGACGTGGCCGTGACCACGCTGGACTACAAGGGCAACGCCGGCGAGGCGATGACCATGGGCGAACGCACGCCGCTGGCCGTGATCGATGCACCGGCTTCGGGCCGCATGGCGATCGGCGAGGCGCTGACCAACCTGGCGGCCGCGCCGGTCAAGGACCTGGGCAAGGTCAAGCTGTCGGCCAACTGGATGGCCGCCTGCGGCGTCGAAGGTGAAGATGCGAAGCTGTACGACACCGTGCATGCCGTCGGCATGGAGCTGTGCCCGGCGCTGGGCATCAGCATCCCGGTGGGCAAGGATTCGCTGTCGATGCGCACCAAGTGGCAGGACGAGGGCGTCGACAAGGAAGTGGTGGCGCCGGTATCGCTGATCATCTCGGCCTTTGCCGCGGTCGACGACGTCAACCGCACGCTGACGCCGCAACTGCGCACCGACGCCGGCGACACCGTGCTGATCGCGGTCGACCTGAGCCGCGGCAAGAACCGCATGGGCGGCAGCATCCTGGCGCAGGTGACGCAGCAGGTGGGCGACAGCGCGCCGGACGTCGACAACGCCGAAGACCTGAAGAACTTCTTCAACGTGATCCAGCGCCTGAACCGCGAGGGCAAGCTGCTGGCCTACCACGACCGCTCGGATGGCGGCTTCATCGCCACGCTGGCCGAGATGGCCTTTGCCGGCCATTGCGGCATCTCGCTGAACGTCGACATGCTGGCGCTCGATCCGCAGCAGGAGCAGGACTACGGCGATGCCAAGAACTGGGCCCAGCAGATCGCCGAGCGCCGCAACGACCAGACCCTGCGCGCGCTGTTCTCGGAAGAACTGGGTGCGGTGGTGCAGGTGCGCATGGAAGACCGCGATGCGGTCTTCGCGGTGCTGCGCGAGGCCGGCCTGTCGGCATGCAGCCATGTGGTCGGCAAGCCCAACACCTCCGACCAGGTCGAGATCTATCGCGACGCCAAGAAGGTGTTCGGCGCCTCGCGCACCGACCTGCAGCGCAACTGGAGCGAGGTCAGCTGGCGCATCGCGCGCCTGCGCGACAACCCCGCCTGCGCCGACAGCGAATATGACCGCCTGCTCGACGCCGCCGATCCTGGCATCAGCCCGGTGCTGACCTTCGATCCGGCCGAGGACATCGCCGCCCCGTTCATCGCCACCGGTGCCCGTCCGCGCGTGGCGATCCTGCGCGAGCAGGGCGTCAACTCGCAGATCGAGATGGCGTACAGCATGGACCGCGCCGGCTTCGACACGCACGACGTGCACATGAGCGACCTGATCGCCGGGCGCGCCAACCTGGCCGACTTCACCGGCTTTGTCGCCTGCGGCGGCTTCAGCTACGGCGACGTGCTGGGTGCGGGCGAGGGCTGGGCCAAGACCATCCTGTTCAATGCGCAGATGGCCGAGCAGTTCGCCGCCTTCTTCAACCGCCAGGACACCTTCGCGCTGGGCGTGTGCAACGGCTGCCAGATGATGAGCAACCTGGCCCCGATCATCCCGGGCGCGGGCGCCTGGCCCAAGTTCACGCGCAACCAGTCGGAGCAGTACGAGGCGCGCTATGTCACGGTCGAGGTGCAGTCGTCGCCGTCGATCTTCTTCGCCGGCATGGAAGGCAGCCGCATCCCCATCGTGGTCGCGCACGGCGAAGGGTTTGCCGACTTCTCGCAGCAGGGCAATATCGACCAGGCCCATGTGGCGCTGCGCTTCGTCGACAACTACGGCGCGGTCACGCAGACCTATCCGCTCAACCCGAACGGCTCGCCGGACGGCATCACCTCGGTGACCACCGTCGACGGCCGCTTCACCGTGCTGATGCCGCACCCCGAGCGCGTGTTCCGCGCCGCGACCATGAGCTGGGCGCCGGATGCATGGAAGCAGGTCGCCGATGGCGGCAGCCCCTGGATGCGGATGTTCCGCAATGCGAGGAAGTGGGTGGGATAAGCACCAGCCTGGGGCCTGCGCCCCTTCTCCCAGGCAAGAGCCACCGGCAGCGCCGGTGGCTTTTTAGTTTTTTGGCGATGCAAGCCGCCAATGCGCGGATGCCGACGGCCATTTCGCTTCGCTTCATCGAATCTGCCGCATTTTCCGCCGCCTTCGCACTGTTAATCTCGCGCTGACTCACGATCGGATGCGGGGCCGGTGTCCCTGCACCCGGCTCGCTCACCCACGGAACGGTCACGGAATGGTTGATTCGGAGATCCCGCATGAATCAGAAGGCGCAGTCGTCCCCGGCAGTTGATGCAGACTATATGTTGGCCCCGGTCCCGCCCGATGCGCGCAGGCCGACCTGGAAGCAGGTGATGGTGTGGGTCGGGTTCGGCTACGTTGCCACCGGCCTGTTTATCGGCGGTACGCTGGCCGGCCCGGCAGGCGGAGCGGGCGTTTCCTTTCCGATGGCGATGCTGGCCATCGCCATCGGCATGGGCATCCTGTTCGTGCTGACCTCGCTGCTGGGCGTGATCGCGCAACGAACCGGGCTGAGCCTGGCGCTGCTGTGCCGTTATGCCTATGGCGCAAAAGGCATGAATTTGCCGATGCTGGCGATGGGGCTGCTGACGCTCGGCTGGTTCTCGGCGATCACGGGCATGGTGGGGGATATCTGGGGGGCCTTTATCGGCAACCCGAGCGGCATCGTGGTGTTCGACCCGGGCCGGCTGGGATACCAGATCGCCCCCATTACGCTGGAGGTCTTTGCGGCATGCCTGCTCTGCGGACTCTTGTTCACCGCGACTTCCATGTCCGGCATGAAAGGGCTGGAGCGGCTGGCGGTACCGGTGGCGCCCGTCATCATGCTGATCGCGGTGCTGGTCGGCATCGGCATGCTGGACGAAGGCGGCGGGCTCGGCAGTTTTGTCGCGGCCTCGTCGCAGAAGCACGGGCTGCCGCTGCCGTCGGCCGTCACCATGCTGGTGGGGAGCTGGATTGCCGGCGCCATCATGGGCGTCGACCTGTTCCGCTTCTGCCGGAACGCCCGGGCGGTCTGGCTGGGTTCGGCCGCCTGCTTCCTGCTGACCAATCCCTTGCTCAATATCGTCGGCTATATCGGCACCGTCACCGTCGGTGAATACAACTACGTGTCGTGGATGCTGGAAAAGAGCTTCCTGCTGGCACTGGCGGGCGCGGTCACATGGACCTTGTCGCTATGGACCACCAACGACGCCGAGCTCTATTGCAATGCGCTCTACACCGGTCCCGTGCTGCAGTCCTGCGGCTTCGATGTCAGCAAGAAGCAGCTCGTGCTGGTGGCGGGCCTTGCCGGCACCGTGCTCGGTGCGCTCGGCTTCTACCAGATGTTCTTTTCGCCATTCATCAACTACCTCGGCATCATGGCGCCGCCGCTGGCGGGCCCGCTGCTGGCGGATTTCTACATCAAGCACAAAGGCCGCTATGACGTCCGCGAACTGGATCAGCAGCCGGAGTACAACCGGGCGGGCGTGGGCTCGGCACTGATCGGCATGGTGCTGGGGCTCGCCCTCGAGCTGAACCAGTGGCTGGTGGCCTGGCCCAATGGCCTGGTGGCGCTGCTGGCCACCGTGCTGCTGTACTTGCTGTTGCACCCGATATTGAGCGCGAAGCCGCGCCCGCTGGCGGAGAAGGCATCATGAAGAAGGTCTTCCTGAATGAATTCTCCACGGCCGAGCTGGAGGCCATGTTCGCCGCCGGCAACCTCGACAGTGCGATCACGGTATTCGGCAGTTGCGAGAGCCATGGCGGCCACCTGCCGCTGGGGCCAGACCTGTTCGTGCCCACCGAAGTGGCCCGGCAGGCGGCGCAACGACTTGCCCGCACTGTGGTGGTCCCGGGCGTGCCGTTTGGCACCTCGATGCACTACAACGCCAATCCGATGGCGATCTCGCTTCGCTTCGAGACGGTGACGGCCGTCGCCGAGGATATGTTCGAGAGCCTGCTTGCCTACGGCATCCGGCACATCTTTGTGCTGAACGGCCATGACGGCAATATCGCGCCGCTGGAAATCGCACAGCGCAAGGTCAAGCAGCGGCATCCGGAAGCCGTGTTCGCCTTTATGCCCGCTTGGTGGTACCTGGTTGGCAAGCTGCTTGGGGAAGACTTCTTCGCCGAGTGGGACGGGCTGGGCCACGGCGGCGAAGGTGAAACCTCCATCACCATGGCGGTGCGCCCGGAATTGTGTGACCTGGGCAAGGCCGTGCGCCAGATGCCCGCTGACAGCATCCGCCTTGGCGAGCGCGTGCAGATCATGTGGGATATCGCTGAAGTTTCCGCGACCGGTGCCACGGGCGATCCTACGCGGGCCAGCGCGGAGAAAGGCAGCAAGATGCTCGATGCCCTGGTGGCGCTGGTCGTCGACAGTATCAGGCAGCTCGACGACGAAGGCTGGCGTTACGATCGCCGACAGTGAGGGACGCTTCAACCCCGGATCGGCGCGCGCAAGCCTGAGCTCCACGACGCAAACGCATAAGTCAGCACGCGCCTGGTTTCAAAACCGGGGGGCGGCGCGATCTCGCCGCGAGCCTCCTTGTATGCCACCACGGCATGCAGGATCTTCTCGGGCGAGTAACGGTCCCGCAGGGGAAGGTGGGGATGGAGCCGGCGCCAGCCGGGGGCGGCGCCGTCCAGGGTGGCCCAGGCCAGTGCGCAATAGCACAGGCCCCGGGACGAGAGATGCCAGAGCTGCCAGTAGCGGCCGGTCGTCTGCACGCGCTGCATCCTTGATGGCTGCAGGGCCGGCGGGGGCGACCGGCCCGCGGCTTACTGGACCTTGGCCTTGTCCTTCAGGGCCTTCATCATGGCCTGGAACTGCTCGCGCTGCCAGTTCTGGTCGCCCATCAGCATCTGCGTCAGCTGCGGCTTCACTTCTTCGAACGACGGGATCTTGGCGTCGCGCACGTCGACCAGCTCGATGATGTGCCAGCCGAACTGGGTCTTGACCGGGGTGTCGGTCATCTGCCCCTTCTTCAGGCCGGTCATGGCCGCCGAGAACTCGGGCACGTAGCTGCTGCTGTTGGCCCAGTCCAGGTCGCCGCCGTTGGCGGCCGAGCCCGGGTCCTTCGAGGCGGCCTTGGCCTGGTCCTCGAACTTGGCGCCGCCCTTGATCTTGGCGATGATGGCCTTGGCGTCGGCTTCCTTTTCCACCAGGATATGGCGGGCGTGGTATTCCTTGCCATTGCCGAACTGCGACTTGATCTTGTCGTATTGCTTGCGCAGCTCGGCGTCGCTGGCGCCGTGGGTCTTGACGTAGTCTTCGAACACCGCACCGGCCAGCACGTTCAGGCGCGCCTGTTCCAGTTGCTCCTGCACGTCGTCGCGCTGGGTCAGGCCGCGCTTGTTGGCTTCCTGCACGAGCAGTTCGCGGTCGATCAGCATGTTGCGGGCGCGCGTGCGCAGCTCCGGGCTGTCGGGCTGGCCGGTGCCGGCGATCAACTTGTCCAGCTTTGCCGACGGAATGGCCTTGCCATTCACGACGGCGGCATTCTGGGCGATGGCCGGCAGGCTGCCGGCAGCAAGCACAGCCGCCAGGCTGAACGAGAGGACGGTGGTCTTCATGGAATCAGGTCTGAGAGTTGCTGGAAGAATCGCGTGAGGGTGCGAGGGATTGTGCGCGGGATTGGTACTCTTGGTCGGTGAACGCAGTCACGGCCAGGGCGTGGATCTGCGTGGGGAACAGACCGCGCAGCGCATCATACACCATGCGGTGTCGGGCAACCCGGTTGTGACCCGCAAAGCGCTCGCTGACGATTGTCACGTCGTAATGTCCGCCGCCGGACGCGGCGCCGGCATGTCCGGCGTGCAGCGCGCTGTCGTCGCGCACGGCCAGGTGGCTGGGGGCGAGCGCTGCGCGCAGCATTGCCTCGATCGTAGCGGGATCGGCTGCCATCGGTGGTTTCCTTCGGTTTGTGGGAACGAAACGGGGGCGGCGCGCCGCCGTCAGTCCTGGGTGTTTTCCGGCATGTGGCGCGACAGCCAGACGCTTTGCGCGACGATGAAGACCAGCATCAGCCCCATGCTGCCGAACAGCTTGAAGTTGACCCAGGCCTCGGTCGAGAACTGGTAGGCCACGTACAGGTTGAGCACGCCCATGGCGGCGAAGAAGCCGGCCCACGCGAGATTGAGGCGCGCCCACACCGGATCCGGCAGGGACACCTGCTTTTCCATCATCGCGCGGATCAGGTTCTTGCGCCACACCAGCACCGAGCCCAGCAGCGCGGCCGCGAACAGCCAGTACAGCACGGTCGGCTTCCACTTGATGAAGGTTTCGTTGTGCAGCACCAGGGTGGCGCCGCCGAAGACCGCGATGATCAGCAGGCTGACCCACTGCATCGGCTCGACCTTGCGGTGGCGGAACCAGACCCAGCCGATCTGCACCACCGTGGCGCCGATGGCCACGGCGGTGGCGGTGTAGATGTCGGCCAGCTTGAAGGCGGCAAAGAAAAGAATGACCGGGAACAGGTCGAACAGGAATTTCATGCGGGTCCAGGTTGTGCCCGGCGTCTGGGCCGGGCCATTCAGGCGTCAGGGCTGCGGGTCGCGTTTGGGCGCTTCGGCAGCGTGGGCATCGTCCGCCGCACGCTGCGCCGGGTCGCGATCGTCGAATTTTAGCGCAGCCGAGTTGATGCAATAGCGCAGGCCGGTCGGCGCCGGCCCATCCTCGAACACGTGGCCGAGGTGGCTGCCGCACTCCTTGCAGCGGACTTCGACGCGCGTCATGCCGTGGCTGTGGTCGACATGCTCGGCAATGACCTCGCCGTTGATCGGGCGGAAATAGCTGGGCCAGCCGCAGCCGGCATCGAACTTGGTGGCCGATTCGAACAGCGGCGTGCCGCAGCCCACGCAGTGGTAGATGCCCTGGTCCCAGTGATCCCAGTAGCGGCCGGTGAAGGGGCGCTCGGTGGCGGCCTCGCGGGTCACGCGGTATTCGATCTCGGAGAGTTGTGCACGCCACTCGGCGTCGGTCTTGGTGGTGGTCATGGTTGTCCTCGCGGTGTTCCTTGGAGTGGATGGCCGGTCAGGCGTTCAGCGTCCACGCTTGTCCTTGCGGTTTGTCCACGGCATTGGTCGCCGGAATTGCGCGAACCTCACACCGGCTTGCGCCGGCTTGCAGGCGTGCGGTGCCGGTTGTAGTCGTCAGGATGAGCAACTCACCTCCAGCCCCGCGGCCCAGTCCGGCGGCAGCGCCGCGTAGTGCTCGGCCTCGGGCTGTTCGTCGAACGGGCGCGACAGCACCGCCAGCAGCCGGTCCACCTCGCTGAAGTCCTTGTCGCGGGCACGGCGGATGGCGGTTTCGGCCAGGTGGTTGCGCAGCACGTACTTGGGGTTGACCGCCAGCATTTCCAGTTCGCGGGCGGCATCGTGCGATTGCTCGGCGCGCAGGCGCACGCGGTAGTCGGCCACCCAGGCGTCGAAGGCGGCGCGGTCGAGGAACAGGTCGCGCACCGGCGCGTCGCGCGAGGCATCGGTGGACGAAATGCCGCACAGCTTGCGCCAGAACAGGGTGTAGTCGACGCGCTGGCCGTGCAGCAGCTGGAACAGGCGGGTCAGCAGCGGCTCGTCGGACCTTTCGCTGGCAACCCGGTCGCCGCCTGCAGGTGGGCGCAGGCCCAGCTTGGCGCGGTAGTGGCGGAAGAACGCCGCGGCGTAGCGCTCGCGGAACGGGTCCAGCGCGGCGCGCGCGGCTTCGACTGCGGCATCGCGCGCGCTTTCCTGATCGGCCTGCCCGGGTGGCAGCCACAGCGGCAGCAGCGCCTGCGCCAGGCAGTGCAGGTTCCAGAACGCCACCTGCGGCTGCTGGCTGTAGGCGTAGCGGCCCTGCGTGTCGGAGTGGTTGCAGATATGGTTGGCGTCGAACGCATCGAGGAAGCCGAACGGGCCGTAATCGATGGTCAGGCCCAGGATCGACATATTGTCGGTGTTCATCACGCCGTGGCAGAAACCCACCGCCTGCCAGTGCGCGATCAGGTCGGCGGTGCGCAGCGAGACCTCGCGCAGCAGCGCCTGGTAGGGCTGGCCCTCGTCGCGGCAGGCGGGCATGAAGTTGTCGATGACGAAATCCGCCAGCTTGCGCAGCGCGGCCACGTCGTCGTGCGCGGCGAAATGCTCGAAGTGCCCGAAGCGTATGAAGGTGGGCGACAGCCGGGTCACGACCGCGGCGGTCTCGATGGTCTCGCGCCGCACCGGCGCGTCGGAGCCCACGATCGAGAGCGCGCGCGTGGTCGGCACGCCCAGCGCGGCCATTGCCTCCGAGCACAGGTACTCGCGGATCGACGAGCGCAGCACCGCGCGCCCGTCGGCCATGCGCGAATAGGGCGTCAGGCCCGCGCCCTTGAGCTGGATTTCCCACGGGCCGGTGTCGGTCTGCGCCTGCGCGAGGCGGATCGCGCGGCCGTCGCCGAGCTGGCCGGCCCAGACCCCGAACTGGTGTCCGGAATAGACCGTCGCCAGCGGATCGGCCCAGTCCGGCACCTGGTTGCCGATGAAGGTGTCGATGAAGTCTTGCCGGGCGCCGACGCTCGCGTCCCAGCCGAGCAGCGCCGCGGCGGCCGGCGCCACGCTCACCAGGTACGGCGACGGCAGCGGGGTGGGGCGCAGGCGCGTGAAGAAATGCGGGCCCAGGTCGGCAAAGCCGGGCGCGGCAGGGAATGGCAGCGGCAGGGTCGCCGGCGGGGCGGTATCGGCAATGGATGGTGCAGCGTGCGGCTGGGGCGTATCTGGCATCGCGTAGGGCGCTCGGGCGCCAGGTGGCAGTGCGCTTTCCATGCACTTCGGCAGGGTGCCGCGGCACGCGTGTCAGGCGGTGCGGCGCGGCATGCGGAAGGCACGAAAATGCGATGGTGGCTAGGGAAAACGACATGTTGAGGTGCAACATGCCACGCAGTATTGTACGTCCTCAACGGCACGAGACCGCGCCCCGCCGGGACATGCCGCCATGCACCGCAAGGTTATTTCCTGCCTTCACTGAGCCCATGAATCCGGTGCATGGATTTCCGCAGAATTGCGGCCCCGACCACAGCAACGCGACGACAGTACGGCAGTGCACGATCGGATCGGCTCCTTGCCGATGCCAAACATGCGAACGACCGTCCAAAAATAGTACGGTTGTTCGTTTTTCGGTGGGACAGAACAGCATTCAGGAGACAGGTTCATGGCATTGATGGGTCAAATGATGAGCGCACCGCTGCTCATTTCCTCCATCATCAAACACGCCGCGCGTTATTACGGCAGCACCGAGATCGTCTCGCGGCGCACGGAGGGCGACCTGCATCGCTATACGTACCGCGATTGCGAGCTGCGTGCCCGCAAGCTGGCGCAGGCGCTCGGCGCGCTGGGCGTGAAGCAGGGCGAGCGTGTCGGCACGCTGGCCTGGAACGGCTACCGCCACCTGGAGATCTACTACGGCGTGTCGGGCATGGGCGCCGTCTGCCATACCGTCAACCCGCGCCTGTTCCCCGAGCAGATTGCCTATATCGTCAACCACGCGGAAGACGGCTATGTCTTCTTCGACCTGACCTTCCTGCCGCTGGTCGAGGGCGTGGCGCCGCATTGCCCCAACGTGCGCGGCTGGGTGGCGATGACCGACCGGGCGCACATGCCGGCCGAGTCCAAGGTGCCGCTGCTGTGCTACGAAGAACTGCTCGAAGCGCAGGACGGCAACTACGAATGGCCACAGTTCGACGAGAACCTCGCGTCGAGCCTGTGCTACACCTCGGGCACCACCGGCAATCCCAAGGGCGCGCTGTATTCGCACCGCTCCACGGTGCTGCACTCCTACGCCTCGGCCATGCCGGATGCGCTGGGCTGCTCGGCCAGCGACGTGATCCTGCCGGTGGTGCCGATGTTCCACGTCAATGCCTGGGGCCTGCCGTACTCGGTGCCGCTGGTCGGCGCGAAGCTGGTGCTGCCGGGGCCCAAGCTGGACGGCGCCTCGCTCTATGAACTGTTCGAGCAGGAAAAGGTAACGTTCTCCGCCGGCGTGCCGACGGTGTGGCTTGGCCTGCTGCAGCACATGCAGGCGAACCAGCTGAAGTTCTCCACCTTCCGCCGCACCGTGATCGGCGGTTCGGCCGCGCCGCCGGCGATGATCCGCGCGCTCGAGGCGCTCGACGTTGAGGTGATCCACGCCTGGGGCATGACCGAGATGTCGCCGCTGGGCACCGCCAGCAAGCTGCTGGCCAAGCACCACGACCTGCCCGACGCCGAGCGCCACAAGATCCAGGAAAAGCAGGGCCGCGTGATCTACGGCGTCGACATGAAGATCGTCGACGGCGAGGGCAAGGAACTGCCCTGGGACGGCAAGGCTTTCGGCGACCTGCTGGTGCGCGGGCCGTGGATCATCGACCGCTACTTCCGCAATGACGCCAGCCCGCTGGTCGACGGCTGGTTCCCGACCGGCGACGTCGCCACCATCGATGCCGACGGCTTCATGCAGATCACCGACCGCAGCAAGGACGTGATCAAGTCGGGCGGCGAATGGATTTCGTCGATCGATATCGAGAACGTCGCCGCCGCGCATCCCGCGGTGCATATGGCGGCCTGCATCTCCGCCTACCACCCCAAGTGGGACGAGCGCCCGCTGCTGGTGGTGGTGAAGAAGGCCGGCGCCGAGGTCAGTCGCGAGGAACTGCTGCGGTTCTTCGAAGGCAAGGTCGCCAAGTGGTGGGTTCCGGACGACGTGGCCTTTGTCACCGAGATTCCGCTGACCGCCACCGGCAAGATGCAGAAGCTGCGGCTGCGCGAGCAGTTCAAGGACTACAAGCTGCCGACTGCCTGAGGCCGGCAGGCCAGCATCCGGTGCGCCGGGCCCGCTTGCGGCACGGCGCTGCCGGGGCCGGCCGTGCGGCGCGAACAGGAGGGCGCCACGCGGCCGGCCGCATCGACGACATCGAACCACAAGCCAACGACAAGAGTGAAGGAGACAGGTATGACCAAAATGCGTCCGCTGGTGGCCGGTGTGGCCACGTTTGCCGCACTGGGTTCTGCGCTGGTTTCGGGGGCCGCACTCGCGGATACGGTGAAGATCGCCTTTATCGATCCGCTCTCGGGACTGATGGCGCCGGTTGGCCAGAACCAGCTCAAGAGCTGGCAGTACGTGGCCGATGTCGCCAACCAGAAGGGCTGGGCCGGTCCGCACAAGTTCGAGGTGGTGGGCTTCGACAACAAGCTGTCGCCGCAGGAAAGCCTGACCATCCTCAAGCAGGCGGTCGACCAGGGCATTCGCTACATCGTGCAGGGCAACGGCTCGTCGGTCGGCCTGGCGCTGCAGGACGCGGTGGCCAAGCACAACGAGCGCAACCCCGGCAAGGAAATCGTCTACCTTAACTACGCCGCGGTGGATCCGGACATGACCAATGCCAAGTGCAACTACTGGCATTTCCGCCTGGACGCGAACTCGGACATGAAGATGGAGGCGCTGACCACCTTCCTGGCCAAGGACCCGAACGTCAAGAAGGTCTACCTGATCAACCAGAACTACTCGTTCGGCCACCAGGTGGCGCGCGCCGCCAAGGACTACCTGAAGCGCAAGCGCCCGGACATCCAGATCGTCGGCGAAGACCTGCATCCGCTTGCGCAGGTCAAGGACTTCGCGCCGTACGCCGCCAAGATCAAGGCCTCCGGCGCCGACACCGTGATCACCGGCAACTGGGGCAGCGACCTCGCGCTGCTGATCAAGGCGGGCAAGGACGCCGGGCTCACCACCAACTACTACACCTACTACGCCGGCACCACCGGCGTGCCGACCGCGATGGGCTCGGCCGGTGCCGAGCACGTCAAGTACGTGGGCTACTACAACCCCAACAACAAGGGCTTCCGCGGCGCCGACATCATCGAGGGCTACAAGAAGAAGTACAACGACGACTTCTACGTGATGGCCTCTTACACCGGCATTGCCATGCTCAGCAAGGCGATGAAGGACACCAACTCCACCGATCCGGTCAAGGTGGCCAAGGCGCTGGAAGGCATCAAGGTCGACAGCATGAACGGCACGGTCGAGATGCGCAACACCGACCACCAGGCGCAGCAGCCGCTGGTGGTCGCCACCTGGACCAAGGTCGACGGCAAGGAAGTCAAGTACGACCAGGAGAACACCGGCTACGGCTGGAAGACCAACGCGCTGATGGACCAGTACGTGTCGGCCCAGCCGACCTCCTGCCAGATGAAGCGGCCGGGCTGATCCCGACGGCGGGGCGCGGCCATCGCTGACAAAGTGGCCGCGCGGCCTGCATACTTCCGGTCTTTCCGGCCGACATTCCGGTCTTTTTCCAGACCATAACGGGGAGTGTCCGGGGGCGATGTGCGCCCCCGGCGGTGGCGCTCACCCTCGATCGACCCGGACGGTTGCCGGCATGCCCCCGCATGGCGGCACCAGCTTGAAGGACACGCTGTGGAATTCTTCGTCATCTCACTGCTGAACGGCATCAGCTACGGGCTGCTGCTGTTCATGCTGTCGTCGGGCCTCACGCTGATCTTCAGCATGATGGGCGTGCTCAACTTTGCCCATGCCAGCTTCTACATGCTGGGCGCCTACTTTGCCTACACCATCGCCAGCAAGATCGGCTTCTGGCCGGCGCTGATCTTCGCGCCGCTGCTGGTGGCGGGCGCGGGCGCGCTGGTGGAGCGCTTTGGTCTGCGCACGGTGCACAAGTACGGCCACGTGGCCGAGCTGCTGTTCACCTTCGGCCTGGCCTACCTGATCGAGGAGGGCGTCAAGCTGGTGTGGGGCCTGGCGGCGGTGCCGTACCGGATCCCGGCCGAACTCGACGGACCGCTGTTCACGGTGTTCACCTCGTCGTTCCCCAAGTACCGCGCCTTCATGATGCTGGTGTCGCTGGGCATGCTGGTGGCGATCTACCTGGTGCTGACGCGCACCCGCATCGGGCTGGTGATCCAGGCCGCGCTGACCCATCCGGAAATGGTCGAGGCGCTGGGGCACAACGTGCCGCGCGTGTTCATGATGGTATTCGGCGGCGGCGCCGCGCTGGCGGGGCTGGCGGGGGTGATCGGCGGCAATGCCTTCGTCACCGAGCCGTCGATGGCCGCCGCGGTGGGGTCGATCGTGTTCGTGGTGGCGGTGGTGGGCGGCATGGGCTCGCTGGTGGGCGCGTTCATCGCGTCGATCCTGATCGGCGTGCTGCAGACCTTCGCGGTCACCATCGATGCCTCGCTGGCGGGCCTGATGACCAGCCTCGGCCTGGCGGTCAGCGAGGCCACGCCGTTCTATTCGCTGTGGAAGCTGACGGTGGCCCAGGTGGCGCCGGTGCTGCCGTACCTGCTGCTGGTGGTGATGCTGATCTTCCGCCCGCGTGGACTGATGGGAACCCGGGAGAGCTGACGCCATGGAGCAAGCGATGCAACAACCCCGCGAGCCGGTGACAACCGGCCGCACCCTGCGCTACCGCCCGCTGAACCTGGCGCGCTGGATCATCTGGAGCCTGACCGTGCTGGTCATGCTGGTGCTGCCGCTGTTCTTCACCGGGGGCTTCGCCATCACGCTGATGTCGCAGATGGGCATCATGATCATCTTCGCGCTGTCCTACAACATGCTGCTGGGGCAGACCGGCATGCTGTCGTTCGGCCATGCGGTGTATTCCGGGCTGGGCGCCTTTATCGCCGTGCACGTGCTGAACATGGTCGGCGCCGGCAAGGTGTGGCTGCCGGTGTCGATGCTGCCGCTGGTGGGCGGGCTGGCCGGCGCGTTCTTCGGCGTCATCTTCGGCTACGTCACCACCAAGAAGGCCGGCACCACCTTCGCCATGATCACCATGGGCATCGGCGAGATGGTCTTTGCCAGCTCGCTGATGTTCCCGGAGTTCTTCGGCGGCGAGGGCGGCATCTCCACCAACCGCGTGGTCGGCGACCCGTTCCTGGGCATCAGCTTCGGGCCCGGGCGCCAGGTCTACTACCTGATCGCGGCATGGTGCCTGGTGTCGATGGTGGCGATGTACGCCTGGACCCAGACGCCGCTGGGCCGCATTGCCAACGCGGTGCGCGACAATCCCGAGCGGGTCGAGTTCATCGGCTACAACACCCAGCGCGTGCGCTACCTGGTGCTGATCCTGTCGGCATTCTTCGCCGGCATTTCCGGCGCGCTGGCGGCGATCAACTTCGAGATCGTCTCGGCCGAGAACGTCAGCGCGGTGCGTTCCGGCGGCGTGCTGCTGGCGGTGTTCATCGGCGGCGCCGGCGTGTTCTTCGGGCCGATCATCGGCGCGGTGGTGTTCGTGCTGTTCGCGGTGGCGCTGTCGGACCTGACCAAGGCCTGGCTGCTCTACCTGGGCCTGTTCTTCGTGCTGATGGTGATGTTCGTGCCGGGCGGCCTGGCCAGCCTGCTGCTGATGCAACTGCCGCTGGCGGCGAAGGGCAAGCTGCGCCGCATGCTGCCATCCTATGCCAAGGCCGGCGCGGCCGGCGTGGTGTTGCTGGTGGCCGTGATCGTGACCGTCGAGCTGGTCTACAAGGTCCAGGTCGACAGCGCCAATGGCACGGCCATGAAGCTGTTCGGCATCGGCTTCGATGCCGCGACCTGGGCGCCATGGCTGGCGGCGGCGGCGCTGTGGGCGGTGGGGCTGGCCGCGTGGCGGCTGGCGGTGCGCGCATCGCGCGCGCAATGGGACAAGGTGCAGGCAGAAATCGCAGGAGGCAGGGCATGACCGCGGCGGCACTGGAACTGACCGATGTACGCAAGAAGTTCGGCCAGACGGAGATCATCCGCGGCGTGAACCTGAGCATCCCGAAGGGCGAGCGCCATGCGCTGATCGGCCCGAACGGGGCCGGCAAGTCGACCACCTTCAACCTGATCTCGGGCCGCTTCGCGCCGAGCAGCGGCACCGTGTGCCTGAACGGCGCCGAGATCGGCGGCCTGCAGCCCTTTGTCATCAACCGCATGGGGCTGTCGCGCAGCTTCCAGATCACCAACATCTTCCACCGGCTGTCGGTGTTCGAGAACCTGCGCTGCGCGGTGCTGTGGTCGCTCGGCTACAAGTATTCGTTCTGGCACCGGCTCACCGGCCTGCGCGACGCGCGCGAGCGCGCCGACGACGTGCTGGAGCTGATCGGCATGCAGCACCGCCGCGATACCCAGGCCGGCCTGCTGACCTATGCCGAGCAGCGCGCGCTGGAAATCGGCATCACCATCGCCGGCGGCGCCGAGGTGATCCTGCTGGACGAGCCCACCGCGGGCATGAGCCGCTCCGAATCGGACCACGCGGTCGAGCTGATCCGCAAGGTCACGGTGGGCAAGACGCTGGTGATGGTGGAGCACGACATGAGCGTGGTGTTCGGGCTGGCCGACCGCATCTCGGTGCTGGTCTACGGCGAGGTCATCGCCACCGATACTCCGCAGGCGATCCGCAACAACCGCAAGGTCAAGGAAGCCTACCTGGGCACCACGCTGGACGAAGCCACTACCGAAGGAGCGCATTGATGGGCAAGCGCATGCTGGAAGTCACGGGCCTGCACGCCTATTACGGCAAGAGCCACATCCTGCACGGCGTCGACGCGCATATCGGCGAGGGCGAGATCGTGGCGCTGCTGGGGCGCAACGGGGTGGGGCGCTCGACCATGGCCAAGGCCATCCTCGGCATGGTCAAGGCCGAAGGGTCGGTGAAGTTCCGGGGGGAAGAGATCCTCGGGCGACGGACCTTCGAGATTGCGCATCTCGGCATCGGCTACGTGCCGGAGAACCGGGATATTTTCCCTACGCTGACAGTGCGCCAGAACCTGCTGCTCGGGGAGAAGCGCAACCCGCGACAGGCCAAGCCGCGCTGGAGCGTCGAGGACATGTTCAACATGTTCCCGCGCCTGAAGGAGCGCGAGAACACCTCGGCCGGCGTGCTGTCCGGCGGCGAGCAGCAGATGCTGACGCTGTGCCGCACGCTGATGGGGGATCCCGACCTGATCCTGATCGATGAGCCTACCGAAGGGCTGGCGCCGATGATCGTGGCGCTGGTGGGGGATTACCTGAAGACCTTGAAGGAACGCGGCGTCTCGGTGCTGCTGATCGAGCAGAAGCTGGCGATTGCGCTCGATATCTCGCAGCGGGTCTATGTCATGGGCCACGGGCATATCGTGTTCGAAGGCACGCCGGGCGAACTGAAGGCCAATGGGCAGGTCCGGAAGGAGTGGCTGGAGGTGTAAGGCTGACCTGTGCGTCCCGCATGGTCTCGCCCTGCTCCCGCTTGCGGGAGCGGGGCGGGGGAGTTCTTACGCAGCCTCTCGCTTGTCCCCGGCCTTCGGCTGCGGAAACGCAAACGGCATATCCTCATACGCAATCAGCCGCGACCCGGTGACCAGCCGATATCCCAGCCACAGCACCAGGAACACCGGCACGCCGATATAGGTAGCAACGATTTCCGGCCACCGGTTCGGGATGTCGGCGAAGGCCTGGTAATTCTGCCCGCCGATGATGACCAGACACAGCACAGCGGAAAAGACCGGCCCGAACGGATACAGCGGCGAGCGGTAAGCGAGCTTGCCGAGGTCATGCCCCTGGCGGGCCATGCCGCGGCGGAAGCGGTAGTGGCTGACGGCGATGCCGAGCCAGGCGATGAAGCCGGTCATGGCCGAGGTGTTGAGCAGCCACAGGTAGGCGGTCTTGTTGCCGAGCAGCGAACTGAGGAAGCACAGCGCGCCGATGCCGGTGGTCGCCAGCAGCGCGAAAAACGGCACGCCGTTGCGCGTGAGCCGGCCGAACACGCGCGGCGCGCGGCGGCTGACGGCGAGGCCGTACAGGATCCGCGTCGACACGTACATGCTCGAGGTGCCGGCCGACAGCAGCGCGGTCAGCACCACCGCGTTCATCAGCCCGGCGGCGAAGGCCAGCCCGGCATGGCGGAACACCAGCGCGAACGGGCTCACGCCGACGTCGGTCACGTCGTTGCGCAGCAGGTTGGGGTCGGTATAGGGGATCAGCACGCCGATGACCAGGATGGCCAGCACGTAGAACAGCAGGATGCGCCAGAAGGTCTGCCGGATCGCGCGCGGAATGGTGATGGCGGGGCGTTCGGCCTCGCCGGCGGCGACGCCGACGGTTTCGGTGCCGAGAAAGGAGAAGCCGGCGATCATGGCCACGCCGAACATGGCCGGGATGCCGCCGACGAAAGGCGCATCGCCGCTGGTGAAGTTGTGCCAGCCCGACTGCGGGCCGCCCTGCAGGATGCCGAAGATCATCAGCAGGCCCACGCCCAGGAACACCACCACGGTCACCACCTTGACCAGCGCGAACCAGTATTCGGCCTCGCCGAAGCCGCGCACCGAGAAGGCGTTGAGCCCGAACATCAGCAGCAGGAAGCCGGCGCTCCAGACCAGCCCGGGCATGTCGGGGAACCAGTACTGCATCACCAGCTGCGCCGCGGTCAGCTCCACGGCGATGGTCACCGCCAGGCTGAACCAGTAATTCCAGCCCAGCGCGAAGCCGAAGCCTTCGTCGACATAGAGCGCGCTGTAGGTGACAAAGGAACCGGCCACCGGCATGTGCACCGCCAGCTCGCCCAGGCTGGTCATCAGGCAATAGACCATCAGGCCGATCAGCATATACATCAGCAGCGCTCCGCCGGGGCCGGCCTGCGCGATCGACGCGCCCGAGGCCACGAACAGGCCGGTGCCGACCGCGCCGCCGACGGCGATCATGGTCAGGTGGCGGGCCTTGAGCTTGCGCTGGAGGTCGTCGTGCTCGACGACCGGGTGCTGGTGTCCATGCGGCGCCAAAGCGGGCCGGGACGAGGAATCGGTGGGGGAAGACATCAGGGTCGCTGGACCTTCAGCCGCCCGGCGTCTCGTGAAGGCCGGGGGGGCAAAAAACGAAAAGCCGCGAGTCTACCGCGTCTGCCCTGGCGATTTTCCCGTATCGGTCAAATAAAGTCCGATACTGGTCTGGAGGCGGCGCGCGCGGATGGTGGCAAGTGTCTTAACCGGCATCGGGGGCACCGCCTCGCGGCGGTTAAGCGTTGGCTCCATGCAGGCGGATCAGGTGCGGCATTCGCATTGCGCATGGCCCCGAAAATGTTCGGAAATTAAAATTGAACGACCGTGCTATTTTGTGTATGCTTGTTTCGCCCAAGCGCCGGAAGGCGTTGTGGGGCGCGGGAAAGCGGCGGATCGGGTCAAGGGTTAACCCGCCCGTGACGGCCGCGGCCCGGGGGCAGGCGCGGCGTCAGCCGGCATGCCTCGCGCTGCAGAGAACATTCATTCGAGAATTCGAATCCCGAGACAACTTCTGACACCAAAGGAACCAGCATGACAGCGCAGTATCAGGTTCAGGACGGCGTAGCCGTCATCACGCTCGACAATCCCCCTGTCAACGGCCTGGGTCACAGCACCCGGCTTGGCATCGTCGAAGGCATGACCCGTGCGCTGGACGATGCCGCCGTCAAGGCGATCGTCATCACCGGCGCTGGCAAGGCTTTCTCGGGCGGCGCCGACATCCGCGAATTCAATACGCCCAAGGCGATGCAGGAGCCGACGCTGCACTCGGTGATCCGCGTGCTGGAAGCCTCGTCCAAGCCGGTGGTCGCCGCCGTGCACTCGGTTGCCATGGGTGGCGGCCTGGAACTGGCGCTGGGCTGCAATTACCGCGTGGCGTCCAAGGGCGCGCAGATCGCGCTGCCGGAAGTCAAGCTGGGCCTGCTGCCCGGCGCCGGCGGCACGCAGCGCCTGCCGCGCGTGATCGGCCTGGAGGCCGCCGCCAACATGATCGTGTCGGGCACCGCGGTGCCGTCCGAGAAGTTCGCCGGCACCAAGCTGTTCGACGAGATCGTCGACGGTGACGTGCTGCCCGCGGCGGTCAAGTTCGCGCAGAACGTCGGCGCGGCCAGCGGCCCGCATCCCAAGGTGCGCGACCTGAAGGTGCGCCACGAGAATGCCGAGGGCTACCTCGGCTTTGCCCGCAACACCGTGGCCGCGATGGCCAAGAATTTCCCGGCGCCGCTGAAGTGCCTGGAAGCCGTGGCGGGCTCGCTCAAGCCGTTCGAGCAGGGCCTGAAGCAGGAGCGCGAGGGCTTCCTGTTCCTGGTGACCACGCCGGAATCGCGCGCGCTGCGCCATGCCTTCTTCGGCGAGCGCGCCGCCAGCAAGATCCCCGACGTGCCCGAAGGCACGCCGGTGCGCAAGATCGAGAAGGTCGCCGTGATCGGCGCCGGCACCATGGGCGGCGGCATCAGCATGAACTTCCTCAACGCGGGCATCCCGGTCACCATCCTGGAAACCAAGCAGGAAGCGCTCGACCGCGGCGTCGGCATCATCCGCAAGAACTACGAGAACAGCGCCAAGAAGGGCAAGCTGACGCAGGAGAAGGTCGAGCAGCGCATGGGGCTGCTGAGCACGACGCTGTCCTATGACGACATCAAGGACGCCGACATGGTGATCGAGGCCGTGTTCGAAGAGATGGGCGTCAAGGAAATCGTGTTCAAGAAGCTGGACGAAGTGATGAAGCCCGGCGCGATCCTGGCATCCAACACTTCCACGCTGGACGTCAACAAGATCGCCTCGTTCACCAAGCGTCCGCAGGACGTGGTCGGCATGCACTTCTTCAGCCCGGCCAACGTGATGAAGCTGCTCGAAGTGGTGCGCGGCGACCAGACCGGCAAGGACGTGCTGGCCACGGTGATGCAGGTGGCCAAGAAGATCAAGAAGACCGCGGTGGTGTCGGGCGTGTGCGACGGCTTCATCGGCAACCGCATGATCGAGCAGTACAGCCGCCAGGCCGGCTACCTGCTGGACGAAGGCGCGCTGCCCGAACAGGTCGACAAGGCCATCGAGAAGTTCGGCTTCGCCATGGGCCCGTTCCGCATGGGCGACCTGGCCGGCAACGACATCGGCTGGGCCATCCGCAAGCGCCGCGCCGTGGACAAGCCGGACATCCAGTACTCCAAGACCGCGGACCTGCTGTGCGAAATGGGCCGCTTCGGCCAGAAGACCGGCGCGGGCTGGTACGACTACAAGGCGGGCGACCGCAAGCCGTACCCGAACCAGCAGGTCAACGACATGATCGTGCAGCATTCGAAGGACCTGGGCATCACGCGCCGCAAGATCTCTGACGAGGAGATCGTCGAGCGCCTGGTGTTCGCGCTGGTCAACGAAGGCGCCAAGATCCTGGAAGAAGGCATTGCTTCCAAGGCCTCGGATATCGACATGGTGTACCTGACCGGCTACGGCTTCCCGCTGTTCCGCGGCGGCCCGATGCTGTACGCGGACCAAGTCGGCCTGTACAACGTGGCGCTGGCCATGAAGCGCTACGCCAAGGGCTACCACGGCGAAGCCTGGCAAGTGGCGCCGCTGCTGCAGAAGCTGGCGGACGAAGGCAAGGGCTTTAACGGGTAAGACGCGGCTAAGACGCCATCACGGTTCTCCCTGGCACTGATATGGACACCACCCTCCGACCTGACGATTGCCTGCTGGTGATCGACGTGCAGAACGACTTCATGCCGGGCGGCGCGCTTGCCGTGCCCAACGGCGATGAGGTCGTGCCCGTCATCAACCGGCTGGCGCGCGCGTTCGGGCACGTGGTGCTGACGCAGGACTGGCATCCGGCCGCGCACGTCTCGTTCGCGGCCAGCCATGCCGGTACGCAGCCATTCCAGATGCTCACGCTGCCGTATGGCGAGCAGGTGCTGTGGCCGGTGCACTGCGTGCAGGACACGCCCGGCGCCGCGCTGCATGCGGGGCTGCACCTGCCGCACGCGCGGCTGGTGATCCGCAAGGGCCATCATGCCGGCGTGGACAGCTACTCCGCCTTTATGGAAGCGGACCGCACCACGCGCACCGGGCTGGCCGGCTACCTGCGCGAGCATGGCGTCAGGCGCGTGTTCTGCGCCGGGCTGGCGACGGACTACTGCGTGGCCTGGAGCGCGCTCGATGCGCGCGCCGCCGGCTTCGAGGCCGCGGTGATCGAGGATGCATGCCGGGCCATCGACCTGGACGGGTCGCTGGCCAAGGCATGGCAGGACCTCGGCGCCGCCGGCGTCGCGCGCGTGATGTCCGTTGACCTGCTCAGTGGCCAGGGCTGAACCGAAACACCGAACTGAACGACACAAGAGATTCCGAGGAGCATCACATGAACGAAGCAGTCATCGTATCCACCGCACGGACCGGCCTGGCCAAGAGCTGGAAGGGCGCCTTCAACATGACCCACGGCGCCACGCTGGGCGGCCATGCGGTCCAGCACGCCATCGCGCGCGCCAGGATCGAAGCCGCCGAGGTCGAAGACGTGCTGATGGGCTGCGCCAATCCGGAAGGCGCCACCGGCGCCAACATCGCGCGCCAGATCGCGCTGCGCGCCGGCTGCCCGGTCACCGTGCCCGGCGCCACCGTCAACCGCTTCTGCTCGTCGGGCCTGCAGACCATTGCCATGGCCGCGCAGCGCGTGATCGCCGACGAGGGCGACATCTTCGTGGCCGGCGGCGTGGAGAGCATCTCGTGCGTGCAGCAGGAGATGAACCGCCATATGGTCCAGGAAAGCTGGCTGACCAAGAACAAGCCGGAAATCTACTGGAACATGCTGCAGACCGCCGAGAACGTGGCCAAGCGCTACAACATCTCGAAGGAGCGCCAGGACGAATACGGCGTGCGCAGCCAGCAGCGCGCCGCGGCCGCGCAGGAAGCCGGCAAGTTCAAGGACGAGATCGTGCCGATGACGGTGCTTGCCGGCGTTGCCGACAAGTCCACCGGCCAGCTGGTGACGAAGGAAGTCACCATCGACCGCGACGAAGGCATTCGCGCCGACACTACGCTCGAAGGTGTTTCCAAGATCCGCAGCGCCGTGCCGGGTGGTGTGATCACCGCCGGCAATGCCTCGCAGTTCTCGGACGGCGCCTCGGCGGCGGTGGTGATGAACGCGCGCGTGGCGGCGGCCAAGGGCCTGCAGCCGCTGGGCGTGTTCCGCGGCTTTGCCGTGGCGGGTTGCGAGCCGGACGAGATGGGCATCGGCCCTGTCTTTGCGGTGCCCAAGCTGTTGAAGAAGGCTGGCCTGAAGGTCGACGACATCGGCCTGTGGGAACTGAACGAAGCCTTCGCGGTGCAGGTGCTGTACTGCGCCGACACGCTGGGCATCCCGATGGACCGCCTCAACGTCAACGGCGGCGCGATCGCGGTGGGGCATCCGTATGGCGTGTCGGGCGCGCGCCTGGTTGGCCATGCGCTGATCGAGGGCAAGCGCCGGGGCGTGAAGTATGTGGTGGTGACCATGTGCATCGGCGGCGGCCAGGGCGCTGCTGGTCTGTTCGAAGTTCTGTAACTGGCGACAAAACCGGCACGCTGCCGGTTTGCTCCCCTCTCCCGCTTGCGGGAGAGGGGCAGGGGGTGAGGGCAGGCGGTGCCATACCGCCGGCCTGTACTTCGTCGTACCGTCCGGCCCTCACCCCAACCCTCTCCCGCAAGCGGGAGAGGGGGCACCCATGCGGTGCGATTCAATGCGGGGCGGTTCGTACAAGAAGGCAGTCAAGAATTCACGGCGCCCCACGCAGTGCGCCGCCTGGAGACACCATGTCGATGATCCTTTCCCGCCGCGACCTGAACTTCATCCTGTATGAATGGCTCAAGGTCGATGAGCTGACCCGCATCCCGCGCTACGCCGACCACTCGCGCGAGACCTTCGATGCCGCGCTGGACACCTGCGAGAAGATCGCCACCGACCTGTTCGCGCCGCACAACAAGAAGAACGACCAGCACGAACCCGAATTCGACGGCGAGACCGTCAGCATCATCCCCGAGGTCAGCACCGCGCTGAAGGCCTTCTGCGACGCCGGCCTGATGGCCGCCGGGCAGGATTACGAGCTGGGCGGCATGCAGCTGCCGGTGGTGGTGGAAAAGGCCGGCTTCGCGTACTTCAAGGGTGCCAACGTCGGCACCAGCTCCTACCCCTTCCTGACCATCGGCAACGCCAACCTGCTGCTCACGCACGGCACGCCGGTGCAGGTCGAGACCTTCGTCAAGCCGGAAATGGAAGGGCGCTTCTTCGGCACCATGTGCCTGTCGGAGCCGCAGGCCGGCTCGTCGCTGTCGGATATCACGACGCGCGCCGAGTACGAGGGCGAATCGCCGCTGGGCGCGCAATACCGCCTGCGCGGCAACAAGATGTGGATTTCCGCCGGCGAGCACGAGTTGTCGGAGAACATCGTCCACCTGGTGCTGGCCAAGATTCCCGGCCCGGACGGCAAGCTGATCCCCGGCGTGAAGGGCATCTCGCTGTTCATCGTGCCCAAGTACCTGGTGAACGAGGACGGCTCGCTGGGCGAGCACAACGACGTGGTGCTGGCCGGCCTGAACCACAAGATGGGCTATCGCGGCACCACCAACTGCCTGCTGAATTTCGGCGAGGGCATGAAGTACCAGCCGGGCGGCAAGGCGGGCGCGATCGGCTACCTGGTTGGGGAGCCGCACAAGGGCCTGGCCTGCATGTTCCACATGATGAACGAGGCGCGCATCGGCGTGGGCCTGGGCGCGGTGATGCTGGGCTATACCGGCTACCTGCATGCACTGGACTATGCGCGCAACCGCCCCCAAGGCCGCCCGGTCGGCCCCGGCGGCAAGGATGCCGCCAGCCCGCAGGTGAAGCTGGTCGAGCACGCCGATATCCGCCGCATGCTGCTGGCGCAGAAGAGCTATGTCGAGGGCGGCCTGGCGCTGAACCTGTACTGCGCGCGGCTGGTGGACGAGGAAGAAGCCGCTGCCGCCGCCGGCGACCAGGAAGCGCATGCGCGCCTGGCGCTGCTGCTCGACATCCTGACCCCGATCGCCAAGAGCTGGCCGTCGCAGTGGTGCCTGGAGGCCAACAACCTGGCGATCCAGGTGCATGGCGGCTATGGCTACACCCGCGAATACAACGTCGAGCAGTTCTACCGCGACAACCGCCTGAACCCGATTCACGAAGGCACGCACGGCATCCAGGGGCTGGACCTGCTGGGCCGCAAGGTGGTGATGAAGGATGGCGCCGCGTTCAGGCTGCTGGGCGAGCGCGTGCAGGCCACCATCGGCCGCGCGCTGGCCGCGGACGATGCCGGACTGGCGCAGCAGGCGCGCGCGCTCGGCTCCTCAACCAAGCGCCTGGCCGAGGTGACCCAGACGCTGTGGAGCGCCGGCGATGTCAAGGTGACGTTGGCCAACGCATCGGTCTATCTCGAAGCCTTCGGGCACGTCGTGGTCGCCTGGATCTGGCTGGAGCAGGCATTGCTGGCGCGGGCCGCGCTGGCGCAGGCAAGCGGCCAGGAAGACCAGGACTTCTATCGCGGCAAGCTGGCCGCGGCGGCGTACTTCTTCCGCTTCGAGCTGCCCAGGGTCGGCCCCCAGCTCGACCTGCTGGCATCCCTCGACCGCACCACGCTGGACATGCAGGACGCCTGGTTCTGAGCGCCGGTTCTGACGGCTTACTGCCCCATTCAAAGACAACCAAGGAAGAGACAACATGCGCACCATCCAGCAACTGTTTGACCTGAAGGGCAAGACCGCGCTGATCACCGGCGGCTCGCGCGGGCTTGGCCTGCAGATTGCCGAGGCGCTGGGCGAGCAGGGCGCGCGCATCGTGCTGTCGGCGCGCAAGGCCGACGAACTGCGCGCGGCGCAGGAACACCTGAAGGGCCTCGGCATCGAGGCCGACTGGATCGCCGCCGACGGCTCGCAGGAAGCCGAGATCGCCCGGCTGGCCGACGAGGCCATCGCCAGGCTTGGCCACGTCGATATCCTGGTCAACAACGCCGGCGCCACCTGGGGCGCACCGGCGGAAGACCATCCGCTGGAAGCGTGGGACAAGGTGATGAACCTGAATATCCGCGGCCTGTTCCTGCTGAGCCAGCGCATCGGCAAGCTGTCGATGATCCCGCGCCGCTACGGCCGCATCATCAACGTGGCGTCGATCGCGGGCCTGGCCGGCAATCCGCCGGGGTCGATGGAGACCATTGCCTACAACACCTCGAAGGGCGCGGTGGTCAATTTCACGCGCACGCTGGCGGCGGAGTGGGGCGAGCACAACATCACCGTCAACGCGCTGGCGCCGGGCTTCTTCCCGTCCAAGATGACCAAGGGCTCGCTCGAGCGCATGGGCGTCGAGGCCATGTGCGCGGGCGTGCCGCTGCATCGGCTGGGCGACGACGAAGACCTGAAGGGCGCCGCGCTGCTGTTCGCCAGCGATGCCGGCAAGCACATCACCGGGCAGATCCTGGCGGTCGACGGCGGCGTCAGCGCGGTCTGAGCGAACGGCCCTCGTTTGCGGCAATAATGCGGGGTCGGCGCCGGCGGCCAGACCGCCGGCGCCTCTCCAATCCCCCACTTCCACTCGCGTTGCCATGAACCAGTACACCGGCTCCCTGAGCCATATCCCCTTCCTTGCCGAGCTTGGCGTGACCTGCAGCCTGGCCGAGGGCGGGCGCAGCGAGATCTCGCTGCCGACCGAAAAGCGCCACCAGAACAGCTGGGACATGGCCCACGGCGGCGTCATCATGACGCTGCTCGACGTGGCCATGGCGGTGGCCGGCCGCAGCAGCGATGCCGATGGCCGCGGCGTGGTCACCATCGAGATGAAGAGCAGCTTCATGGCGCCGGGCCGCGGCCACCTGACCGCGCGCGGCACCACCGTGCACCGCACCACCACCATGGTGTTCTGCGAGGCCGAGATCGTCGATGCCGACGGCAAGACTGTGGCGCGCGGCTCGGGCACGTTCAAGTACATCCGGCGCATGCCGCCGCAGCGCCCGGGCGAAACCGATACCGGCGCCGACGGCTGAGCGCCGGCGCCAGGGCAGGCCGGGCGCTTCATGTCCGGCATTTGTGCCCCGCTTTAGCAGTTTCCATGCAGTTTCCATCTCCCATTGGAAGGAACCCGACCATGTCCAACACGTTCAAGCGCATCGTCCTGGCCTCGCGTCCCGAAGGCGCGGTGACGCCGGCCAATTTCCGGCTGGAAGAAGTGCCCGTGCCGCAGATCGCCGACGGCCAGGTGCTGGTGCGCAATCATTACCTGTCGCTCGACCCGTACATGCGCGGACGCATGAACGACAGCAAGTCCTACGCCGCGCCGCAGCCGCTCAACGAGGTGATGATCGGCGGCACCGTCGGCGAAGTGGTGGAAAGCAAGAACAGCAAGTTCAAGCCGGGCGACAAGGTGGTCGGCATGTTCGGCTGGCAGGAAATGGGCGTCAGCGACGGCACCGGCCTGCAGCCGGTCGATACCACGCATATCCCGCTGTCGGCCTACCTCGGCTCGGTCGGCATGCCGGGCGTGACCGCGTGGTATGGCCTGAACAAGATCATCCAGCCCAAGGCGGGCAAGACCATCGCGGTCAGCGCCGCGTCGGGCGCGGTCGGCAGCGTGGTGGGCCAGCTGGCCAAGCTGGCGGGCTGCCGCGCGGTGGGCTTTGCCGGCGGCAAGGACAAGTGCGACTACGTGGTCAACGAGCTGGGCTTCGACGCCTGTATCGACTACAAGGCGGCGAAGGACCCGAAAGAGCTCTACACCATGCTCAAGGAAGCCACGCCCGACGGCATCGACGGCTATTTCGAGAACGTCGGCGGCGAGATCTTCGACGCGGTGCTGTCGCGCATGAACGCCTTCGGCCGCATCGCCATGTGCGGCATGATCGCCGGCTATGACGGCCAGCCGCTGCCGCTGAAGAACCCGCAGCTGATCCTGGTCTCGCGCCTGACCATCGAGGGCTTTATCGTCTCCGAGCATATGGAGGTGTGGCCGCAGGCGCTGAAGGAACTGGGCACTGCGGTCGCGCAGGGCAAGCTCAAGTTCCGCGAAAGCATCGCCGAAGGCCTGGCCAGCGCGCCGGAAGCCTTCATGGGCCTGCTCAAGGGCAAGAACTTCGGCAAGCAGCTGGTCAAGCTGGTCTGACCGGCGCATGCAGGGCCGCGGCGCGTCGGCACGGCGCGCCGCGGGCAACGGATATCACCAGCAACGGAGACACCGATGAATGCCCCGCAAGCCCCGCAAATCCAGAGCGCCGACGAGATCGGCGCCGGCCTGCCCGAAGAGGTCAAGGCCCGCTACCGCAACCTGCCACGGCCGCCGCAGTTCGCCACCGTGGGCGAAGAGCGCCTGCATCGCAAGCAGCGCCTGGCCGCCGCCTTCCGGCTGTTCTCGAAATTCGGCTTCGACGAAGGCGTGGCCGGCCATATCACCGCGCGCGACCCCGAGTTTCCCGACACCTTCTGGGTCAATCCGTTCGGCGTGCATTTCAGCCAGGTCAGGGTCTCCAACCTGATCCGCTGCGACCACCACGGCGATGTGGTCGAGGGCGACTATCCGGTCAATGCCGCGGCCTTCGCCATCCATTCGCGCGTGCACCAGACCCGCCCCGACGCGGTTGCCGCCGCGCATTCGCACAGCACCTATGGCCGCGCCTGGTCGACGCTGGGGCGCCCGCTCGATGCGCTGACGCAGGACGTGTGCGCGTTCTACAACGACCATGCGGTCTATGACGACTTTGGCGGCGTGGTGGTGGAGCTGGACGAGGGCCAGCGCATCGCCAACGCGCTCGGGCAGAACAAGGCTGCGATCCTGCAGAACCACGGCCTGCTGACGGTCGGCAAGACCGTCGACGAAGCGGCGTGGTGGTTCATCACCATGGAGCGCTCCTGCCAGGTGCAGCTGCTGGCCGAAGCCGCCGCCGCGCGCACGCAGGCGCCGCTGAAGGTGATTGCCGACGCCGCCGCGCGCCAGGCCTATTCCATCGTCGGCACGGCGCAGGCGGGCTGGTTCCAGTTCCAGCCGCTCTATGCCCGCATCGTCAAGGAACAGCCCGACCTGCTGGACTGACACTGCCGCGCCGCGCCGCGGCCGGCATTTTCCATTCGACTCACGCGACAGGACACACGACATGAAGGATTTCTCCAACAGGGTGGCCGTCATTACCGGCGGCGCCTCGGGCTTCGGCAAGGAATTTGCCCGCATTGCCGCCGACCTCGGCATGAAGCTGGTGCTGGCCGACGTGCAGGAAGACGCGCTGGACGCAACCGTCGCCGAGTTCCAGGCGCGCAACGTGCCGGTGATCGGCCTGCGTACCGACGTCTCGCGCGCCGAGCAGGTCCAGGCACTGGCCGATGCCGCGATCGAAGCCTTCGGCCAGGTCAACCTGCTGTTCAACAATGCCGGCGTGGGCGCGGGCGGCCTGATCTGGGAAAACTCGGAGCGGGACTGGGAATGGGTGATGGGCGTCAACCTGTACGGCGTGGTGCACGGCGTGCGCATCTTTACGCCGCTGATGCTGGCGGCCGCGGAGAAGGACCCGGCGTTCGAGGGGCATATCGTCAACACCGCGTCGATGGCGGGCTTGCTGAATCCGCCCGCGATGGGCGTCTACAACGTGTCCAAGCACGCGGTGGTGGCGCTGACGGAAACCCTTTACCAGGACCTGGGGCTGGTGACGGAGCAGGTGCGCTGCTCGGTGCTGTGCCCATACTTCGTGCCGACCGGCATCAGCCAGTCGCAGCGCAACCGGCCCGCCGACCTGGCCAACCAGGCGCCGCCGACGCGTTCGCAGCTGGTGTCGCAGGCCTTGTCGGACAAGGCCGTCGGCTCGGGCAAGGTGACCGCGGCGGAGGTGGCGCGGATCACCTTCGATGCCATCCGCGACGAAAGCTTCTATATTTATTCCCACCCCCAGGCGCTCGCCCCCGTGCGCCAGCGCTTCGAGGATATCGTCGGGCAGCGCAACCCCGGCGATCCGTTTGCCGACAAGCCCGAGGTCCGCGCGGGCCTGGTTGCCGCGTTGCGCGGCTGAGCTGAGGTTCGTTAGCCACGTTCGCCAACCCCGGCCCGCACAACGCCACAACGAGGAGGACCGCATATGGAGAACAACATGGCAGCCCCCGCCGCCGTGATCCGCCACCTGCAGTACGCCACGCTGCCCAATGGCACCCGGCTGCACTACGCCAGCGCGGGCGAGCGCGGCAAGCCGCTGATGCTGTTCGTGCACGGCTTTCCGGAATTCTGGTTCGAATGGGAGGCGCAGCTGGCCGAGTTCGGCCGCACGCATTTCGCCGTCGCGCCCGACCTGCGCGGCTTCAACCTGTCGAGCAAGCCCGCCGACGTCAGCGCCTACCGGCCGCGCCATATCGTCGAAGACCTGGTGCAGCTGGTTGGCGCGCTGGGTTATGACCAGGCCGTGGTGGTCGCGCACGACTGGGGCGGGGCGATCTGCTGGAACCTGGCGATCCAGTTCCCGCAGCTGGTGCGCCAGCTGGTCATCGTCAATTCGCCGCATCCGTACCTGTTCGCGCGCGCGCTCGCCACCGATCCCGCGCAGCAGGCCGCGTCGGCCTACATGAACTGGCTGCGCAAGCCGGGCTCGGAACAGGCGCTGGCGGCCAACGACTTTGCGCTGCTGGACCGGATGCTGTCCGACGACGACGGCAAGCCGGCGGCCTGGTACACCGCCGAGACGCGCGCCAGGTACCACGCGGCGTGGTCGCAGCCGGGCGAAGGCAGCGACGCCGGTGTGCATCCGCTCACCGGCGGCGTCAATTTCTACCGGGCCTCGCCGATGCATCCGCCGGGCGAGGGCGAGCCGCCGCCCGATATTTCCCGGCTGGACCCTGCAGCGTTCGTGGTACGGGTGCCGACGCTGGTGGTGTGGGGCGAGCGCGACCGCGCGCTACCGAAGTCGCTGGTGGACGGCCTGGCCGATTTCGTGCCCGACCTGCGGCTGGAGCGCATCCCCGAAGGCACCCACTGGGTGATCCACGAACAGCCCGAACGGATCAACCAGCTGATCCGCAGCGCGCTGCCGGCCTGACCGCTGGCAACGCAAGACCCCGCATGCGGCGGCGCAGGCCGCCGCATGCGGGCTTCAGCTCAGCCGCTCGCGGTAAAGCCGGTAGTTCTCGTCGTCGAAGCAGACGAAGGTGACCTGCTCGAGCTCCGGCGCCGCGGCCAGCGCCTCGCGCACCGCGGCGATGGCGATATCCGCCGCGCGCTCGCGCGGGAAGCCATAGATGCCGGTGCTGATATTGGGGAAGGCCACCGTGCGCAGGTGATGCTGCGCCGCCAGCCGGATGCTGTTGCGGTAGGCATTGGCGAGCTGCTCTTCCTCGCCCTTGCCCCCGCCTTGCCACACCGGACCGACCGCGTGGATCACGTACGGTGCCGGCAGGCGGCCGCCGGTGGTGAGCACCGCCTCGCCGGTGGGGCAGCCGCCCTGCGCGTCGCGGATCGCGCGGCAGGCTTCCATGATGGCGGGGCCGCCGGCCCCGTGGATGGCCCCGTCGACGCCGCCGCCGCCGAGCAGGCCGCTGTTGGCCGCATTGACGATGGCATCGACTTCCATCCGGGTGATGTCGCCATGGACTACCTGCAAGTGCTCGCCGCTCATGTTGTCTCCTGCGCTGTGGAGGGAGGGCCGCCGGACAGCCGCTTGGTCGGTCCGACCGGCGGGAAGCCGCTGGGTGCTACGCGGTGTGCTACATGGACTGCTCAAGCATACGCCGATAATCCGCGGCGCTGGCTTCTTTCGGGTTGGTCTTGTGGCAGTGGTCGCGCAGCGCGCCGGCGATCACCTTGTCGAACATGTCCTCGGTGACGCCCATCTGGCGCAGCCCGGTGGGCAGGCCCAGGCGCGCGGTCATGTCGTGCACCGCCTGCGCCAGGTCGGCGCCGTCGGGCAGGTGCATGGCGCGGCGCAGGCGCGCGTAGCGGTGATCGCGTACCACGGTAGGGGCATCGGCATTGAAGCGCAGCACCGCCGGCATCACCACCGCGTTGAGCGTGCCGTGGTGCAGGCCGGTGCGGCCGTCGATCTTCAGCCCGCCGAGCGGATGCGACAGCGAATGCACGCAGCCCAGTCCCTTCTGGAACGCCATCGCGCCCTGCATCGACGCGCTCATCATGTTCAGGCGCGCCTCGCGGTCGGTGCCGTCGCGGGTGGCGCGCTCGATATGGGTCCAGCCGCGCTCCAGGCCGTCGAGCGCGATGCCGTCCGCGGGCGGGTTGAAGGCGGGCGCCAGGAAGGTCTCGACGCAGTGGGCGATGGCGTCCATGCCGGTGGCGGCGGTCAGGCCGGCGGGCAGGCCCAGCGTCAGCTCGGGATCGCACACCGCCGATTTGGGCAGCAGGTGCCAGGAATGGAAGCCCAGCTTGCGGCCATCGTCCAGGATGATGATGGCGCCGCGCGCGACCTCGCTGCCGGTGCCCGACGTGGTGGGCACCGCGATCAGCGGCGCGGCCTGGTCGGTGATCTTGCCGCTGCCGCCTTCGATGGTGGCATAGGTGGTCAGCTCGCCCTCGTGCGTGGCCAGGATGGCGATGCCCTTGGCCAGGTCGATCGACGATCCGCCGCCCACCGCCACCAGCCCGTCGCAGCCTTGCTCGCGGTACTGTGCGGCGGCCTTGCGCACCATGGCCTCGGTCGGGTTCGACGGGGTCTCGTCGAACACCGCCACCGGCAGGCCCTGCATCGCATCGATGGCGCGCTGCGCCACGCCGGCCGCGACCACCCCCTGATCAGTCACCAGCAGCGGCCGGCGGATGCCGATGCGCTCGCATTCCGACTTCAGCACGCTGACCGCGCCGAAGTCCAGGTGAATGTGGGTCAGATAGTAGATGAACGCCATATTTTGCTTGTCTCCTGCTGGGATCTGCCACGAAATAGTGGAATTCGCGCTGGAATTCCTCGTTGTCACGGGCCTGGCCTGTGGCTGGCGCCGTGCGCTGTCCTGGGGTTCAATGGACCTGCCGCAATCGTTTCCGCTCGCCCTCGGCGTGCTGCCAGCCGATCATCGCGCAAAAACTTGCCGCGTGGCACGATGGGTAGGACTTTTCGGGGTTATCTCGGACTGCCGGGGGTCGGAAACATCTGGCATCATACTAAAATCGAACGATCGTTCACTATTCGAACTTGTCCCGATGCCGACGCCGCGCCAGCGCTGCTGCGCGAGGCCGGCGCCGGGTTTGCGCCGCATCACGCCCTATGTCTGTCGTACCGTCTTCCCCATCCGCCACGCCGGGCCTGCCGGCCAGTCCGCTGGACCCGCAGATGGCCGCGTTGCTGGCCTTGATCGCCCGCGCCAAGCGGCCGCCGATCCACGCCATGGCGCCGGAAGACGCCAAGATCGCCTACGAAAAAAGCGCGCCGATCCTCGACATCAACCCGCCGCCGGTGCATACCGCGGAAGACCTGCTGGTGCCGGCCCGCGACGGCCACGCGATCCCGGTCCGGCTGTACACGCCACGCGAGGCCAGCTGGATCGAGCCGCTGCCGCTGCTGGTGTACTTCCATGGCGGCGGCTTCACGGTCGGCAGCGTCGATTCGCACGATCCGCTGTGCCGCCTGCTGTGCGGCCAGGCCGATTGCATGGTGCTGTCGGTGGACTACCGGCTCGGGCCCGCGTGGCGCTTTCCGACCGCGGTCAACGACGCCTTCGATGTGCTGCACTGGGTCTTCGCCGAAGCCGACAAGCTCGGCGCCGACCTGGCCCGCATCGGCCTGGGCGGCGACAGCGCCGGCGGCACGCTGGCCGCCGCCTGCGCGGTCGAGGCCCGCGATGCCGGGCTGGCACCGGTGCTGCAATTGCTGGTCTATCCCGGCACCTGCGCGCGCCAGGATACGCCGTCGCACCGCGCGCTGGCCGACGGCTACCTGCTGACGGCCGACATGATCCGCTGGTTCTTCGCGCAGTACCTGGACCAGGATGCCAGCCGCGACGACTGGCGCTTTGCGCCGCTGGACGGCGGCGGCACCGGCGCCGAGGTGGGCGGGGTCTGCCCGGCCTGGATCGCAGTGGCGGGCTACGACCCGCTGCATGACGAGGGCGTGGCCTACGCCGAAAAGCTGCGCGCCGCCGGCGTCGACGCCACGCTGGCCGACTACCCCGGCATGATCCATGATTTCTTCAAGCTGGGCCGGTTCGTGCCCGCGGTGGCGCAGGCGCATGCCGATGCCGTCGCCGCGCTGCGCACCGCGTTCGGCACCTCGCAGGACTAGGCCACGCCTTGCGGTCGCGCCGGTCCGCGAATTTTTCAAGCAGTGATTTGCAGCACTAGGAGACACTTTCAAATGCAACGCCGCCACTTCCTCGCCCGCGCCGGCATCGCCGCCGCCACCGCGGCCCTCGGTCTTGCCGCCATGCCCGCCCAGGCCCAGGCCGACAAGTTCCCGCAGCGCCCGATCCGGCTGGTGATCGGCTACACCGCCGGCGGCTCCACGGATATCCCGTTCCGCGTGCTGGCCGACAACGCCTCCAAGATCCTCGGCCAGCCGGTGATCGTCGAGAACAAGCCCGGTGCCGGCGGCGTGCTGCCCGCGCAACTGATGCAGACCACCGCGCCCGACGGCTACACGCTGGCGCAGGTCGCCATGCCGGTCTACCGCCTGCCGTACACCACCAAGATCAACTGGGACCCGGTCAAGGACCTGAGCTACATCATCAACCTGGCCGGCTATTCGTTCGGCCTGGTGGTGCCGGCCGATTCGCCGATCAAGACCATGCAGGATTACGTCGCCTACGCCAAGGCCAATCCGGGCAAGCTCACCTATGGCTCGCCGGGCAGCATGACCACGCTGCACCTGACCATGGAAGAACTGGCGCTGAAGCAGGGCGTGCAGTTCTCGCATATCCCATACAAGGGCAATGCGGAATCGATGCAGGCGCTGCTGGGCGGCCACGTGATGTCGGTGGCCGACACGCCGGCCTGGGCGCCGTACGTGGAGCAGGGCAAGCTGCGCCTGCTGTCGACCTGGGGCGAGAAGCGCTCGGCGCGCTTCCCCAACGTGCCGACGCTGAAGGAACTGGGCATGGGCATCGTGCAGACCTCGCCGTTTGGCCTGGTTGCGCCCAAGGGCACGGATCCGAAGATCGTGCAGAAGTTGCATGACGCCTTCAAGAAGGCCATGGAAATGCCCAACTACCGCGAATCGCTGGCCAAGTTCGACATGGAGCCGTTCTATATGAACAGCCAGCAGTACGCGCAGTTCGCGGGAGAAACTGTCAAGAAGGAAAAGGCGATCATCGAGAAGCTGGGACTGGCCAAGCCGCAGTAAGCCTGCCGAATGCGTTCAACCAGGCCGCCGCGCCTGCCGGCCCTGTGCCGGCGGGGCGGCGGCCTGATGCTTTGCATTGCTCCGACAAACAACCAGGGAGACCACGTCAATGGCCAAAGAGGAGTTCCGCCACACCATCCCGCTGCGCGTGCGCTGGTCCGAAGTCGATCCGCAATCGATCGTCTTCAATGCGCACTACCTGACGTATTGCGATATCTGCGTGACCGAGTACTGGCGTGCGCTGGGGATCCGCTATCCCGAGGACGTGCTGCACGCGCATGGCGTCGATATCTTCGTGGTCAAGTCCACGCTGGAGTACCACGCGTCGGCGCGCTTCGACGATGAGCTGGAACTGCGCGGCCGCATGGCGCGGCTGGGGCGGTCCAGCATGCTGTTCCGGGTGGAGATGTATCGGGGTGACGAGCACCTGATCACCGGTGAAATCGTCTATGTGTGCGCGGACCCGGCGACGCAGAAGTCGGCGCCGATCCCGGGGGTAGTGCGGGAGATTATCGAGGGGTATGAGGTGGTGAAGCCGGCGGGGTAAGGGTTCGCAAGAATCCTCCAAATCCCGCTTGTTTTCTCCCCTCTCCCGCAAGCAAGCGGGAGAGGGGGCCGGCGCTCAGCAACTGAATGGGCAGTCGCCATGGCGGAGCGGCGAAGCTTACTTGCCCACTCCCGCATCTTCCACATAAGCCCGGATCACCGAATCAAAGCTGGCATCGCTCTCGAACCCCAGCGACAAGGCCCGTTCGGCATTCCATGCCGCCGGCCACGTGCCGACGATCTTCTCGATGCGCTCCTCGCGTTCCCACGTCACGAGGTCCGCCACCGCATCGCCGGCCACGCGGCGCAGCGCATCGACCATGCCCGCCGCCGTCACCGACAGCCCCGGCAGATTGATCACGCGGCGGTTGCCCAGCCGGTCGCCGGCCAGTTCGATGCCATTGACCAGCGCGGCCACCGCCGCGCGCGGCGACAGCAGCCATAGTTTGGTCTCCGGCGCCACCGGGCAGTTCGCTGCCACGCCAGCCAGCGGCTCGCGGATGATGCCGCTGGCGAACGAAGACGCCGCCGCATTGGGCTTGCCCGGACGCACGCTGATGGTCGGCAGGCGCAGCACGCGGCCGTCGACGAAGCCGCGGCGGCTGTAGTCAGACAGCAGCAGTTCGCCGATGGCCTTCTGCACGCCGTACGAAGATTGCGGGTTCAATGCGGTGTCGTCCTGCACCACCGGGGGCAGTTCGCCGCCATAGACGGCGACGGAGCTGGTGAACAGCACGCGCGGCTTGTGGCCCAGTTCGCGGCAGGTTTCGAGCAGCGCGCGCGAGGCGTCGAGGTTGACGCGCATGCCCAGCTCGAAATCGGCCTCGGCCTGGCCGCTGACCACGGCGGCGAGGTGGAACACCGCACCGGTGTCCTGGTCGATGGCCTGGCGCAGCACCGCCGGGTCGGACAGGTCGCCGGTGACCACGCGCACGCGCGCATCGTCGAGGCCTTGCGGCGCGACCACGTCGAGCAGCGTCAGGCGCTCGAAGGCAACGGCCTTGCCGTCCAGGTTCAGGCTGCCGCGTTGCAGCAGCAGGCGGGCGAGTTGCAGGCCGAGGAAGCCGGCGCCGCCGGTAATCAGTACGTTCATGGCAAGAGATCTGTGGTGGTTCTGCAATCAGCGGCCGAGGTAGGGCTTGAGCCAGCCCAGTCCTTCGGACGTGCCGGCGCGCGGACGGTACTCGCAACCGATCCAGCCCGTGTAGCCGAGCGAGTCGATCAGGTCGAACAGGTACGGGTAGTTCAGCTCGCCCAGGTCCGGCTCATGGCGCTCGGGCACGCCGGCGATCTGGATATGGCCGATGCCGGCGATGTCGCGCCTGAGCTTCATCGCGATATCGCCCTCGACGATCTGGCAGTGGTAGCAGTCGAACTGCACCTTCAGGTTGGCCGCGCCGACTTCCTTGCAGATCGCCTGCGCGTCGTCCTGGCGGTTCAGGAAATAGCCCGGCATGTCGCGCGTGTTGATCGGCTCCAGCACGATGGTCACGCCCTGCGCGGCGGCCGCCTGCGCGGCGAAAGCGACGTTTTCCAGGTAGGTGGCACGGTAGCGTGCGCGCTCGGCATCGGCCGGTACCAGCCCTGCCATCACGTGCACGCGGTCATTGCCGATCACGCCGGCGTATTCCAGCGCGCGGCCGACGGCATCGCGGAATTCGGCCTCGCGCCCCGGCAGCGATGCCAGCCCGCGCTCGCCCGCTGCCCAGTCACCCGGCGGGGCATTGAACAGCGCCTGGGCGAGACCGTTCGCGTCGAGGCGCGCGCGCAGCTCGGCGGCGGGGTGCTCGTACGGGAACAGGTACTCCACCGCCTGGAAGCCGTCCGCCGCGGCAGCGGCGAAGCGATCCAGGAACGCGTGCTCGTGGTACATCATCGAGAGATTTGCGGCGAAGCGCGGCATGGGAACTCCAGAGCGTAGGACGAAGCCGGCCCGGTCGCGATCAGCGCGACCGGACCGGCCGGATATCAGCGATTGACCAGTTTAGCCGGCGTCAGCCACACCAGCACGGCGCCGACCACCAGGATCGCGGACAGCACGTACATCGGCAGCTGCGTGCTGTGCGTCAGGTCCTTGAGCGCGCCAACCATGTACGGCGACACGAAACCGGCCAGGTTGCCGACCGAGTTCACCACGGCAATGCCGGAAGCGGCGGCAATGCCGGACAGGAACGCCGTGGGCAGCGACCAGAACAGCGGCGCGCAGGTCAGCACCCCGGCGGCGGCCAGCGACAGCGCGGCGATCGACACGGTCGTATTGTTGGTGAACGAGGCGGCGATGGCAAAGCCCACTGCACCCATCAGCGCCGGCACGATCAGGTGCCAGCGGCGTTCCTGGCGTGCGTCGGCGCTGTGGCCGAGGATGTTCATGACGATGATGGCGCAGATGAACGGGATCGCCGACAGCAGGCCGATCTTCAGGTTGCCGGTGACGCCGCTGGCCTTGACCAGCGTCGGCATCCAGAACGTCAGCGCGTACTGGCCGGTGACGAAGCAGAAGTAGATCAGGCACATCCACCACACGCGGCGGTCGCTGAACACGGCGCCCAGCGAATGCCCGTGCGCCTGGCCGGCGGCGGCGCCGGCCTTGTGCTGGTCTTCCTCGACATTGCGCTTGAGCACGCGCTTTTCATCGGCGCTGAGCCACGGCGCCTTGTCGATGCCATCGCGCAGCACGAAGATCGTCACCACGCCGATCACCAGCGCGGGCAGGGCTTCGAGCAGGAACATCCATTGCCAGCCGCTCATGCCATGGGTGCCGTTGAAGGCGTCCATGATCCAGCCCGACAGCGGGTTGCCGAACATGCCGGCGACCGGGATGCCCGACATGAACAGCGCGATCATCTTGGCGCGTCGGTTGGCGGGGTACCAGTAGGTCAGGTACAGGATCACGCCGGGGTAGAAGCCTGCCTCGGCCAGGCCGAGCAGGAAGCGCATCACGTAGAACTGCGTCGGCGTCTTCACGAACAGGAACAGCGCCGAGATGATGCCCCACGTGATCATGATGCGCGCGATCCAGATGCGCGCGCCGATCTTGTGCATCAGCAGGTTGCTGGGCACCTCGAACAGGAAGTAGCCGATGAAGAACAGGCCGGCGCCCAGGCCGAACACGGTCTCGGAGAAGGCCAGGTCCTGGCCCATCTGCAGCTTGGCGAAGCCGACGTTGACGCGGTCGAGGTAGGCGACCACGTAGCACAGCATCAGGAACGGCATGATGCGCCAGAACACCTTGCTGTAGGCGCGTTTCTCGATCTGGGTGTCGGTGTCGAGCCGGGCGTTGCCGCCCAGGCTGTCGAAGGCGGGTACGCTGGCCGCCGGTTGGTTGGAAGGCATCGGTGGTCTCCGGGTAGAGTCAGTCTGGTCTAGTAATGTGTGCCGGCTACGCGAATCGCAGGCATGCGCGTGCCCCGCACGGTGGCCGCAAGGCAACCGCGCCGGTCAGATCCGTATGGCCGTGTCAGTCGGAAAAAAGAGGGCTGTGCTACCAGCGCGCCTGGAAGGCGTCGCGCAACTCAGCCAGTGCGCCGTCGGGCAGCGCCGCGCGGGCGGCGAAGCCCGGCGTGTCCTTCATCATCATCCATAGCTTGGCGGTCTCCTCCAGTTCTTCCAGCGCGAACGCGGCGCGCGAGACGCTGGACTCCCACACCACCGGCCCCAGGCGCTCCAGCAGCACGCCGCGCACCTGCGCGGCCAGCGTGGCCACGCGCGCGGCGACCGCGGGATCGCCGGGCCGGTGATAGGGAATCAGCGGGATATGGCCGACCTTCATCACGTAGTACGGCGTGAGCGGCGGCAGTACGTCGTCCGGTTGCCAGGCACCGGCCAGCGTCAGGGCCACGAGGTGCGTCGAGTGCGTGTGCACCACGGCGTGCGCCCCGGGGTTGTTGTCATAGATCGCGCGATGCAGCGTCAGCGTCTTGGACGGCTTGTCGCCCGAGACCCAGGTGCCGTCGGCGGCGACCTTGGCGACCGCGGCCGGATCCATCATGCCCAGGCAGGCATCGGTCGGCGTGATCAGCCAGCCATCGTCCAGCCGCGCGCTGATGTTGCCGGCCGAGCCGACGGTATAGCCGCGCTGGTAGAGGCTGGCACCGATGCGGCAGATCTCTTCGCGCAGCTTGCTTTCGGTGCTCATCACTCGGCTCCCAGCTGGCGCAGCGCTTGGTCGAAGAAGTCCGGGCCGCCGAAATTGCCCGACTTGAGCGCCAGCGCCAGCGGCGTGGCGCCGAGCGTGACCGTGGCCGGCACGCCGGGGGCGATCTGCGCGCCAATGCGCAGCGCGCGTACGTTCAGCGCCTGTACCACGGCGCCCGAGGTCTCTCCGCCGGCGACGACAAAGCGGCGCGTGCCACGTGCGAGCAGGCCGGCGGCGACGGTGGCCAGGCATTGCTCGACCAGGTGGCCGGCACGCTCGACGCCCAGTTCGGCCTGCACGGCCTTGACCTCGTCGGGGCTGGAGGTGGCGTAGACCAGCACCGGCTCGTCGTGGGCGGCGGCGAAGTCCAGCGCGGCGTCGGCCACGGCTTCGCCGCGCGCCAGCGCAAGCGGGTCGATGCGCAGTGCCGGGCGGCCTTGCTCCAGCCAGCGCGCCACTTGCCCGTTGGTCGCGCGCGAGGCGCTGCCGGCCAGCACCACGCCGGGGCCGTCGATGGCCGGCACCGCGTCGGCGTCGGCGCGCTGCGGCAGCAGGCCGGCGCGGCGGAAGTTCTCGGGCAGGCCCAGCGCGATGCCGGAGCCGCCGGTGATCAGCGGCAGGCCGGCGCACGCCTCGCCCAGCGTAAGCAGGTCGGCGTCGGAGACGGCATCGGCAATTGCCATGCGTACTCCCTCGCCGCGCAGCGCGGCGATGCGCCCGGCCGTGGCCTGCGCCCCGTGCGCGACCGCGTCATGGCGCAGCAGCCCAACCTTGTGCTTGCTCTGGCGCTGCAGCACGCGCACCAGGTTGGCATCGGTCATCGGCGTCAGCGGATGGTGCTCCATGCCCGATTCGTTCAGCAGCGCATCGCCGACGAACAGGTGACCGCGGAAAATGGTGCGACCGTTCTCGGGGAAGGCCGGGCAGGCGATGGTGAAGTCGCTGTCCAGTGCCGCCAGCAGGGCCTCGGCCACCGGGCCGATATTGCCGGCGTCGGTCGAATCGAAGGTGGAGCAGTACTTGAAGACGAACTGGCGGCAGCCCTGCGCGCGCAGCCATTGCAGCGCGGCCAGCGACTCGGCCACCGCCTGTGCCGCGGGCACGGTGCGCGACTTGAGCGCGACCACCAAGGCGTCGGCACTGCCGATATCGGCCATGGATGCGGGCACGCCGATGGTCTGCACGGTGCGCATGCCATTGCGCACCAGCGTGTTGGCGAGGTCGGTGGCGCCGGTAAAGTCGTCGGCGATACAGCCCAGGAGCGCGGTCATCGTCGGTGCTCCTTATTCGGCCTTGCCCGGCAGCTCGATGCCCGGGAAGATCTTGATCACGGCCGAATCGTCTTCGCCGCCGTGGCCGGCGGTGGAGGCCATCATGAACATCTGGTGCGCCGCGGCCGACAGCGGCAGCGGGAATTTGCTGGTGCGCGCGGTATCGAGCACCATGCCCAGGTCCTTGACGAAGATGTCGACCGCCGACAGCGGGGTGTAGTCGCCCTTCAGGATATGCGGCACGCGGTTCTCGAACATCCACGAGTTGCCGGCGCTGTGCGTGATCACGTCATAGAGCGCGTCCGGGTCCACGCCTTCGCGCAGGCCCAGCGCCATCGCCTCGGCCGCCGCGGCGATATGCACGCCGGCCAGCAGCTGGTTGATGATCTTGACCTTGGAGCCGGCGCCGTGCGCGGCGCCCAGGCGGTAGACCTTGCCGGCGATGGCGGCCAGCACGTCCTCGGCCAGCGCGTAGGCTTCGGCGGGGCCCGAGGTCATCATGGTCATTTCGCCGCTGGCGGCGCGCGCGGCACCGCCGGAGACCGGCGCGTCCAGCATCAGCAGGCCTTTTTCGGCGAGGCGCTGTCCCAGCGTCCCGGCAAAGCCCGGCGGCACCGTGGCGCTGGCGATCACCAGCTTGCCTGGCTGCATCCCGGCCACGGCACCGTCGGCGCCGAACAGCACGGCCTCGGTCTGCTGCGCGTTGACGACCAGCGTCAGCACCACGTCGCAGCGGCTGCCCAGCTCGGCGGGCGAGGCGCACGGCACGCCGCCGGCGTCGGCAAAGCGCTGCAGCACTTCGGCGCGCAGGTCGCAGGCGTGCACATTGAAACCGGCCCGCAGCAGCGACTGCGCGACACCAAAGCCCATGGCACCAAGGCCGATGACGCCGATATTCCTGGACATAGGGACTCCCTGAAACAGATACGGATGATTCGATGCTTGCGACGGCGCGTCAGTTGGTGGCGCCGTGCGTCGCGCCGCTCTCGTCGGCGCCCAGTTGCGCCAGCCGGTGCGCGGCGTTGTACATGTGGTTCTGCGCGGCATTGCGAGCGGCCAGCGGGTCGCCGGCGCGGATCGCGGCGACGATGGCCTGGTGTTCCTCGCGCACCTGGCGCGAAAAGTCCGCGCGGCGCGCTTCGTTGGTGCGGGTCACGCGCGTGGCGGCTTCCAGGTACTGGCTCAGGAATTCCAGCGTCTTGAGGAAATAAGGATTGCCGGTCGCTTCGGCGATGGCGCGGTGAAAGCCCACGTCCTCGGCGACGCCGTCGCCGCCTTGCGCCACCACTTCGTCGAGGCGGGCCAGCGCGGCGTCGATCGCCGCCATCGAGGCATCGGTGCGGCGCCGTGCCGCCTGCGCGGCCACCTCGGCCTCGATCGCGCGGCGCAGCTCGACGATCTGCAGCACCGCTTCGAGCGTGCCGGTGTCGGTGTAGTCGATACGCAGCGGCCGGATGCCGGCCTGCAGCGTCACGAACACGCCGCTGCCCTGGCGCGACTCGACTACGCCTTCGTACTTGAGCCGGGAGATGGCCTCGCGCACCACGGTGCGGCTGACCCCGAATTCTTCGGACAGCACCGCCTCGGTCGGCAGCTTGTCGCCGCGGGCAAAGGCGCCGCTCTGGATCTTGTCCAGCAGCTGTTCGGCGACGTTGTCAGTCAGGGCACGGGCAGGGACTTTCTGGAACACGGCAGCTTTTCCGGTCATTCGGTAATCAGGTCATCATACAAATTTGCTATGCGGCTGCCGACCCCAGGTAAACCCTGGTATGGTGCATTTCATCCGGTCCCGTGCGCCCACTGCTCCATATTGGGGCGGCTGCGGTGGGCGCTGGCTGGCGTATCATTGGCGCCCGCATTGCCACTTGCCCGTTTTTACGCCATGCCCACCACCGTCCTGATCTGCCCCTGGCCCGAAGCACGCGAGCGCGCGCGCGCCATCCGCTACACCGTCTTTGTCGAAGAGCAGGGCGTGCCGGTGGAACTGGAATGGGACGAATGGGACGAGCCCAGCTGGCATGCGCTGGCGCTGGACGAGGATGGCACGCCGCTGGCCACCGGCCGGCTGCTGCCCGACGGCCATATCGGCCGCATGGCCGTGCTGAAGCCGGCGCGCGGCAGCGGCGTCGGCGCGCTGGTGCTGGAGGCGCTGATGCGCAAGGCGGAACAGCTGGGTTATCCGGAACTGGTGCTCAACGCGCAGACCCACGCGGCGCCGTTCTATGCGCGCGTGGGCTTTGCGCAGGTGGGGCCGGAATTCGAAGAGGCGGGCATCCCGCACGTGGAGATGCGCAAGCGCCTGCGGCGATAAAGCGGCGGCGCGGCGCTCAGCGCGGCGCCTGCACGATGCCGGTGTCGCGCGACAGGTTCAACGTGCCGTGGTAGGCCACCTCGCCGATGCGGCCATCGGCGTCAAAGCTGCGCTCGTTCAGGTCGAAGCGCCCGTCGTGGCGGATGCGCAGCACGGTGCTGGCGCGCGTGCCGTACATCGGCGAACGGATAAAGGCCGACGACAGCAGCTTTTCCCACTCCGGCGCCACGCCGGTGGCGGGCAGCTCGAAATCCGCGGCCTGGCGTTGGTCGGCCAGCATCTGCAGGTAGGGTTCGGCGCTGGCGGTGGGCTGGCCGCTGTCCGCGGCCAGCACTTCGGCCAGCGCGCCGACGCGGCTGCGCACCTTGGGCCAGGGCGTGTCGAGCAGCGCGTTGGACAGCCCGTACAGGCCGGGGCGCAGCCGTTGCGGCTGGCGCGACGCCGAGCGGTTGCTGTACCACCACAATTCGCGCAGGTCGCTCGCCAGCAGGTTGAAGCCGTTGTAGGCGCCGTCTTCGCCGGCGAGGCGGTCGAGGTAGTCGAACGGCGCCGCGTGGCCGCGCAGGAAGCCTGCCACCAGCTCGCCGCGCGAGCGCGCGTCGGTGCGTTTTTCGGACGGGGCGCGATAGTTGGTCAGCGCGGCGAAGCGGCCCTCGGCGTTGACGCCCATCCAGGTGCCGGGTTCGCCGATGACCTCGGCGAGGTCGCGGCCGGCCAGCACCTGGGGCGCATCCTGCCACCAGTGCGCGGCCGCCGCGGGGCGTGCATAGAATTCATCGCGGTTGCCGGCCACGACCAGGGCATAGTCCGGGTGCGATTGCCAGGCAACCAGGATCAGACACATCGTTTCGCTTCCTTTGCCGCAGGGGTGCCGCCTCAGCGGCTCCCGCGTACTTCAGTCCGACGGCGCCGACACGTCATCCAAGGGCGCCTACAGCACGTCAAGGTCGATAAAGTGTTCGGCGCGCCGCTCGCCTTCCACCCACTGGTCCAGCCCGCTCTGCCGCCACAGCCCTTCCAGCGTGGCATCGAACGCGGGCGGCACGTCGGCGTAGCACTCCATCCAGGTCTGCACGCCGGCGCGGGTTTCCGGCCTGCGCATCAGCGTACCACCAATTCCGGTGGCTTCGGCGACCGTTTCCATCCAGCGGTGCCAGTGCGGCAGCGCCTCGGCGGCGACGGCCTCCGGCACGCGGAAATAGACGTAGAGGTGATCGCTCATGGCGGGTCCCGTGCAATCAGCCGGCGGCCTGCGCGGCTTCGCCAAACGGCACCGCATAGGGCAGGCTGGCGGTGACCAGTGCCGCGCCCTCGGCGCTGCCCAGGCGCAGCGCGCTGCCGGCGGCATCGATCTTCAGCTCGGCCAGCCCGGCCCAGCCGCCATCGGGCGCGGGCGCGGCGTTGACGATCATGCCGCAGGGCTGGCCGGGGTCTTCCGGACGATAGATTTCGGCCGCGGGCGCCGGCACCTCGCCTGCGCCCTGCACCAGCCACATGCGGCGCTTGAGGGTGCCGCGGTACTGGCTGCGCGCCACCACTTCCTGGCCGGGATAGCAGCCCTTGCGGAAATTGACGCCGCCGACCAGCTCGAAATTGATCATCTGCGGCACGAACTGCTCCTGCGTGGCGGCGACGATGCGGGGCAGGCCGGATTGCACCTCGAGCCAGTCCCACAACGCCGGCGTGGCAGCCGTCAGCGCGGCGGACAGCGCCGCCTGCACCGCCGCGGCGCGCTCGGCCGGCAGCACCAGCTGCCAGCGCGGCTGGCCGGCGCTGTCGGGCAGGCGGATCACGGTGGCGCCTTCGGCGGCGGCCACGGCAAACGCGGTCTCCGGCGCGGGCAGCCCGGCGGCGGCCAGCGCTGCGGCGGCGCCGGCGCCGGCCACGCCGAGGATGGCATGGCCCGGGGTGATATCGGACAGCCTGGCCTTGGCGCGCAGCACGAACATCGACAGCCGCTTCTGTACCGCAGGCTGGATCTCGGCCGACAGCTGCAGCACGATGCCGTCGGCGTCGCGCCACATCAGGAAGGTGGCCAGCAGCCGGCCCTTGGGCGAGCAGTAGCCGGCCAGGCGCGCCGTGCCCGGCGCCAGGTCGTCGACCGCGTTGGTCAGCTGGGTGTGCAGGAAGCTGGCGGCATCGTCGCCCGCCACGCGGACGAGGCCGAGCCCGGCCGGTGTGCAAACCACGCCGCCGGCAGTCAGCGCGTCAAGGTTTGCGGCGAGTTCCTGGGCTTGGGGATTCAATGCTGGCATTGCGAGGCAATCGTCGAGGCAAATCGGGGGAAGAGTTCAGGCCACCGAAGGGGCGCGGTGCCGGGCCTGCGGAGGCGCCGGCGCCACGGCTCACGGTCGGTGCCAGGCTGCCGGTTATTATATGGGGCTACGAGATTTTCGGCCGGCGCCGTTGGTCTGCCGCGGCGCGTGCTTGCGCCGACGGTGCCCGGGGCTGGTCGCTACAACGGATACATGAAACGTTTATTCCTAAGTCTTGGGCTTGCCGTGCTGGTATTTGCGCTGGCGGCCGCGGGCGGCTTCGCGTGGTGGGCCAATCACCCGGTGGCGCTCGCCCGGTCGCCGGTGGAAGTGGTGATCAAGCCCAATTCAGGCGTGGCCAGCGTCGGCCGGCAGATCCAGCGTGGCGGCGTGGGCATGGACCCGCGGCTGTTCGTGCTGCTGGCGCGGCTGACCGGCCACGGCGCGGACCTCAAGGCCGGCGGCTATGAATTCGAAACCGGCGCCACGCCGTTGTCGATCGTCGCCAAAGTGGCCCGCGGCGAAGTCACGCACTACGTGGTCACGGTGATCGAGGGCTGGGAATTCCGCAAGATGCGCGCCGCGGTCGACGCCAGCCCGGCGCTGCGACACGACACCCGCGGCATGTCCGACGCGGAACTGATGAAAGCCATCGGCGCGCCCGAGGCTTCGCCCGAAGGGCTGTTCTTTCCCGACACCTACCTGTTCGCGCGCGGCAGCAGCGACCTCGAGCTGTACAAGCACGCCTACCGCGCCATGCAGCGCCGGCTGAACGAGGCCTGGAACGCGCGCTCGCCCGACCTGCCGTACAAGACCCCGTACGAGGCGCTGGTGATGGCGTCGATCGTCGAGAAGGAAACCGGCCAGGCTGCCGAGCGCCCGATGATCGCCGCGGTGTTCATCAACCGGCTGCGCAAGAACATGCTGCTGCAGACCGACCCGACCGTGATCTACGGACTGGGCGAGGCCTTCGACGGCGACCTGCGCAAGCGCGACCTGCAGGCCGACACCCCGTACAATACCTACACCCGCACCGGCCTGCCGCCCACGCCGATCGCGCTGCCGGGGCTGGCCTCTCTGGCCGCGGCAACCACGCCGGCGCCGTCCGACGCGCTGTACTTCGTTGCCCGCGGCGACGGCAGCAGCCATTTCTCCAACTCGCTACCCGAACACAACCGCGCGGTCGACAAGTACCAGCGCGGCAAATAGGCATTCCATGCGCGGAAAATTCATTACCTTCGAGGGCATCGACGGCGCCGGCAAGAGCACCCATATCGACTGGGTTGCCGACCGCCTGCGCGCGCGCGCCGACATCGCCGGTGTCGTGACCACGCGCGAGCCCGGCGGCACGTCGCTGGGCGAAGACCTGCGCCAGATCCTGCTGCACCGCAAGATGCACCTGGAAACCGAAGCGCTGCTGATGTTCGCGGCGCGGCGCGAGCATATCGCCGAAGTCATCGCCCCGGCGCTGGAGCGCGGCAAGTGGGTCATTTCCGACCGCTTCACCGACGCTACCTTTGCCTACCAGGGCGGCGGCAGGGGCCTGGCCACCGGACGGCTCGAAGTGCTGGAAGGCTGGGTCCAGGGCGACCTGCAGCCGGACCTGACGCTGCTGTTCGACGTACCGCTGGAGACCGCCAGCGCCCGCCTGGCCGCCGCGCGCACGCCGGACAAGTTCGAGGCGGAATCGCGCGCCTTCTTCCAGCGCACCCGCGACGAGTATCTGCGCCGCGCGGCCCAGTCGCCGCAGCGCTTCCGCGTTATCGACGCTACCCGCAGCATTGCCGATATTCGCGACGAACTTGAAAAGATCCTCGCAACTATCTGATTAGCCGGCATTTTTATCCGGCCTCACGGCAATATTCAGCCAGTACTCGAAGTTGGACCGCTAACTTACTGATTTACATGCTATATCCCTGGCAGAAAGAAGACTGGCAACGGCTGGGCGCGCTGCGCGAGCGGCTGCCGCATGCCTTGCTGATCCACGGCCAGCAAGGCATCGGCAAGCGCGACCTGGCGCTGCATTTCGCCCAGGGGCTGCTGTGCGAGGCGCCGCTGGCGGACGGGCAGCCGTGCGGGCAATGCGCCGCCTGCCACTGGTTCAGCCAGGGCAACCATCCGGATTTCACGGTGGTGCGGCCCGAGGCCCTCGACGCCTCGGCCGAGGCGGAAACCGACGAGGGCGGCAAGAAAAAGGCGCCCAGCAAGATCATCCGCATGGAGCAGGTGCGCGCGCTGATCGAGGCCGTGGCGGTAGGCACGCACCGCGCCGGGTTGCGCGTGGTGGTGGTCTATCCGCTCGACGCGCTGCAGACCGAGGGCGCCAACGCCTTGCTCAAGACGCTGGAGGAACCGCCGCCGTCGACGGTGTTCCTGCTGGTGACCGACCGGCTTGACCGCATCCTGCCGACCATCCTGTCGCGCTGCCGCCAGTTTTCGGCCCAGCGCCCGACCCCCGAGGCCGCGCTGGCGTGGCTGCGCGGGCAGGGCGTGGCGGATGCCGAGGCCCAGCTGGCGCTGGCCGGCGGCGCGCCGCTGACCGCGCTGCACGCGGCCGAGGCCGAGGAGCAGCCGCTGCAGCGCTGGCTGGTGGGCCAGCTCGGCGCCGCGGCCGCCATCGACGCCGCCGCGGCGGCCGAGCAACTGCAGAAGCTGCCGGTGCCTGCCGTGCTTGGCATCCTGCAGCGCTGGACGTACGATCTGCTGGCACTGCGGCTGGATGGCGGTGCCACGCCGCGGTACTTCCCCAGGGAGCGCGCCGCGCTGGCGCGCTGCGCCGGTGCCACCGATGCGCGCGGCCTGCAGGCGTTTGCCGCGCGCCTGAACGCACACCGCCGCAGCGAGAACCATCCGCTGGCGGCACGGCTGGTGATGGAAGCGGTATTCCTGGAGTACCGGCAGCTGTTCCGCTAGCGCGGCCGCGGCCGGACCCGAACCATAACAACAAGCAGCATCGTCATTGTCAGGGGGTCATCCATGAACACGGCAGTCGCCGGCACTGCGCCGGGCGAGGTGGGGTTTGGCAACACGGCGGGCGGCGCAGCGGGCAGCGGGGCGGCGTCGCGCCCCAATGTGCTGTCGCTGTCGATCAAGGACCAGGCCGGGCTGTACGCGGCCTATATGCCGTTCCTGGCGCGCGGCGGCATCTTCGTGCCGTCGAACCGGCCGTTCCGGCTGGGCGAACAGGTGTTCCTGGTATTGTCGCTGCTGGACCGGCCGCAGAAATACCAGATCGCTGGCCACGTGGCCTGGATTACGCCCGCGGGCACGCCGATGAAGACCCCCGGCGTCGGCGTGCACCTGCCCGACGACGACAACGGGCGCAACCTGCGCCGCGCGGTGGAGGAAATCCTGGGCAAGATGCTGGAGTCCGGGCGCCCCACCCAAACTTTATGAAGGTTGCGAGATATCTCTCGCAATATATTGATTTTAATGAACTTCTCGCTACGCATTGCCGAGCCCGGCGACCTGCCGGGCATCGTCGCCATCTACAACAGCACCGTGGCTTCGCGCATGGTCACCGCCGATACCGAGCCGGTCTCCGTGGCCTCGCGCCAGGCCTGGTTCGACGCCCACCAGCCCGGGCGCCGTCCGCTCTGGGTGTGCGAGGATGCCGATGGCAGCATGGCCGGCTGGATGAGCTTTTCCGATTTCTACGGGCGCCCGGCCTATGGCGCCACCGCCGAGGTGTCGATCTACCTGGACGCACAGCGCCGCGGCCAGGGGCTGGGGCGCTACCTGCTGCAGCAGGCCATCGACCACGCGCCCACAGTCGGCGTGAACACGCTGCTCGGCTTTATCTTCGGCCACAACGCGCCCAGCCTGGGCCTGTTCGCGGCGCTGGGCTTCACGCGCTGGGGTGACCTGCCGCGCGTGGCGGTGCTCGACGGCGTCGAGCGCGACCTGATCATCGTCGGCCGCCGCGTGGACGCTGCCTGAGCGCCGCCTGAACGCCGTACCTGAGATTTCCCATGTTTGTCGATTCCCACTGCCATATCGATTTCCCCGAACTGGCCGCGCGCCTGCCGGAACTGCTGGACAACATGCGCGCCAACCAGGTCACGCATGCGCTGTGCATCTCGGTCACGCTGGAAGACTTCCCGCGCGTGCTGGCGCTGGCCGAGCAGCATCCCAACCTGTACGCGTCGGTCGGCGTGCATCCTGACTACGAAGAAGGCGAGGACCCGACGCTGGAGCGGCTGGTGGCGCTGTCCGCCCACCCGCGCGTGGTCGGCACCGGCGAGACCGGGCTGGACTACTACCGGCTCAACGGCCGCAGCATCGCCGAGATGGAATGGCAGCGCGAACGCTTCCGCACCCATATCCGCGCCGCGCGCCAGACCGGCAAGCCGCTGATCATCCATACCCGATCGTCCGCCGAGGACACGCTGCGCCTGATGCGCGAGGAAAACGCGGGTGAAGCCGGCGGCGTGATGCACTGCTTCACCGAGACCTGGGACGTCGCCCGCCAGGCGCTGGACCAGGGCTTCCATATCTCGTTTTCCGGCATCGTCACCTTCAAGAGCGCGGCGGACCTGCAGGAAACCGCGCGCAAGGTGCCGCTGGACCGGATGCTGATCGAGACCGATTCCCCCTACCTGGCCCCCGTGCCGTACCGCGGCAAGACCAACGAGCCGGCCTGGGTGCGCCATGTGGGCGAGTTCATCGCACAACTGCGCGGGGTTCCTGTGGAGCAGGTCGCGGAACAGACCACGGAAAATTTCTTCAATTTATTCAAGCCTATCGATAGGAAATCTCATGTTTGACATGAAGTTCGTCCGCCGTGCCGCCGGCGCTGTCGCGCTGGCCGCCGCCACGCTCGCCCAGGCCGCGCCGGCCGACGACATGCGCAAGGCGGTGGAATTCGACGACGCCAACACCGTCAAGAAGCTGCTGGCCAAGGGCGTCGACCCCAACGTGGTCGACAACCGCGGTAACCCGGCCCTGGTGCTGGCGCTGCGCGAGAAGTCGCTGAAGGCGGCCACGGTGCTGATCCGCGCCAAGGATATCGATTTCGACAAGGCCAACCCGGCCGGCGAAACCCCGCTGATGATGGCCGCGCTGCAGGGCCAGCTCGACATGGTCAAGCTGATGGTCGACGACATGGAGGCCGAGATCAACAAGACCGGCTGGGCTCCGCTGCACTACGCCGCCACCAACGGCCACAACGACGTGGTCAAGTACCTGGTCGACCATGCCGCGTATATCGATGCCGAAAGCCCCAACGGCACCACGCCGCTGATGATGGCCGCGCGCGGCGGCCATATCGAGACCGTCAAACTGTTGCTGGACGAAGGCGCCGACATGCGCCTGAAGAACCAGCAGGGCATGACCGTGATCGACTTTGCCGAGCGCTACAACCAGGCCGAGATCGCCAGCGGGCTGAAGGCGCGCTGGCAGAAGCTGTATCCGCAGACGCCGATCGTGGCGGCGCCGCCGCTGAAGCCGCCCGTCGCCGAGCCCGGCGGCCAGCGCCCCGCGGCGCCGCAGAGCAAGGGCTGGTAAGCCGGCGCGGCGGCGATGGCCAGCGGTTCGCGCCTGCGCCAGTGGGCGCGCGGGCTCAAGGGCAGCCTGCTGACGCTGTGGTTCTGCAGCCGCCATCCCGGCACCCCGTGGGCGGCGCGGCTGCTCGGCGCGCTGGTGGTGGCCTACGCCTTCAGCCCGATCGACCTGATCCCGGATTTCATCCCGGTGCTGGGTTATCTGGATGACGTGCTGCTGGTGCCGCTGGGCATCTGGCTCACGCTGCGGATGATTCCGGCCACGGTCAAGGACGAATGCCGCGGCCGTGCCGAAGCGTGGCAGGCCACCCATGCGCAACGGCCGCGCAATCGCGCGGCCGCCGTGGTCATAGTGCTGGTGTGGGTGGTGCTGGCGTGGCTGACGTGGCGCTGGCTGGCGCCATACCGGGCCCCGGCCTAGGCGTCGTCGGCCAGCCGCACGCCGGTGAACTGCCAGCGCTGGTGCGGATAGAAGAAGTTGCGGTAGGTCGCGCGGATATGCGATTCGGGGGTGACGCACGACCCGCCGCGCAGCACCATCTGGCCGCTCATGAACTTGCCGTTGTACTCGCCCACCGCGCCCGGGTTGGGGCGGAAGCCCGGATAGGGCAGGAAGGCGCTGGCGGTCCATTCCCAGACGTCGCCGAACATCTGGCGCAGCACGCCGGCGGTGTTCTGCCGGTCCGGCAGCGGCCGCAGCGCGCGCCCCTCGACAAAATTCCCGGTGGCCGGCAGGCGGCTGGCCGCGTGCTCCCATTCCGCCTCGGTTGGCAGCCGGCGCTCGGCCCAGCGTGCGAACGCGTCGGCCTCGTAGAAGCTGACGTGAGTCACCGGGCTGTCCGGATCGACCGGATGCATGCCACGCAGCGTCATCTGCCACCAGGTGCCTTCGCGTTCTTCCCAGTAGAGCGGCGCCTGGATGCCTTGCTCTGCCACCCAGCGCCAGCCGTCGGACAGCCACAGCCCGGCGCTCTGGTAGCCGCCATCCTCGATGAACTCGAACCACTGCCGGTTGCTGACCGGGTGCGAGCACAGCGTGAAGGGGGCCAGGTAGGTCTTGTGGCGCGGGGTTTCGCAATCGAAGGCGAAGGTCTCGCCGCGGTGGCCGATCTCGACCAGGCCGCCGTCGAAGCCGATCCAGTCCGGCGCGGGACGCGGGTCGGCAATGACGGGCGCGGGCAGTTCCGGGGCAAAGGCGGGGCGCAGCGGGTTCTGCGCGAACAGGTGCAGCACGTCGGTCAGCAGCAGTTCCTGGTGCTGCTGTTCATGCTGCAGGCCAAGCGTGATCAGCGCCGCCTCGTCGTCGGTCTGGGCGCTGCCCAGCAGCGACAGCATCGCTTCGTCGACTGCCTCGCGGTACGCCAGCACTTCGTCCAGCGACGGGCGCGTCAGCAGCCCGCGCTGCGGCCGCGGGTGCCGCGCGCCGACCGCTTCATAGTAAGAGTTGAAGAGATAGCGGTAGGACGGGTCCACCGGCTCGTAGTCCGGCACGCGCGCGGCCAGCACGAACTCCTCGAAGAACCACGTGGTGTGCGCCAGGTGCCATTTGGCCGGGCTGGCGTCGTCCATGGACTGCACGGTGGCATCGGCATCGGACAGGTCGGCCACCAGGGTCTCGGTGGCGGCGCGTACATGCCGGTACTGCGAAAGCAGCGCGGGTTCGTGCGGCGGATGGAGGGCGGCTCCTGGCAACAGGGCTGAAGTCATGCGGGCTCCCGGGTTGGATCGGTCGATGACTGCAGGCGGTGCGCCGCCGGCGCCCACGGGCCGCGGCTGCGCGCCGCCCATGGCACGCGGGGCGCCGTAGCGCCCCGAACCATCATAGACCCGATCCGGTCCCGGGGCGAGCCGGCGCCGTCCTACAGCGACGGCGCCGCGGCCACGGCCGGCTTCAGGCAGCCAGCTCAGGCAGCCAGCTCAGGCAGCCAGCCGGCTGGCGTCGTTCAGCGCCGCGATCTCGGTGCGGGCGCTGGCCAGCCCGGCTTCGCGGAACTGCGGCCCCATGGCCAGGCCGTGGGCGCGCACGTAGGTGATGTCGGTGATGCCCAGGAAGCGCAACACCACGTCGACGGTCTGCTCGTGCAGGTCCAGCGCGTTGGCATCCTGGCGCACGCCGCCGCGCGACGACACCACGATCACGCGCTTGCCGCCGGCCAGGCCCACCGGGCCGCTCTCGGTGTACTTGAAGGTGCGGCCAGCCTGCGCGATGCGGTCGATCCAGGCCTTGAGCTGGCTCGGGATGCTGAAGTTGTACTGCGGCACGCCCAGCACCAGCACGTCGGCGGCGAGGAACTCGGCCAGCCACTGCTCGGTGCGCTGCAGCTCGGCCTGCTGCACGGCGTTCAGGCCGTCCTTGGGACCACCCAGCACGGGCAGCAGGTTGCCGGACAGGTGCGCCGGGGCATCCTGGTCCAGGTCGCGCACGGTTACGGTGGCGCCGGGGTTGGCGGCAACCAGGTCGGCCACCACGCTGGCGGTCAGGCTGCGCGAAACGGAGTTGTCGCCGAGGACGCTGGTATCGATCTGCAGGATGTTCATGTCTTTCTCCACAAGGATGCGGTTGCGATGGAGGAAAGATAGCGGCTGGCCATTGGTATCGGTAGTGAGGCAAAATGCAAATGATTGTTCTACCGATGCAACGCCACCCCGGCGCCGTCCGGAGCGGGTTGTGGAGCCATCGGGGTGACCCCGGAGCCATCCATGCAAGACCTCAACGACCTGTCGCTGTTCGCCCAAGTGGTCGAGCACGGCAGTTTTTCCGCGGCCAGCCGTGCCACCGGCGTGCCCAAGTCGCGGCTGAGCCGGCGCATCGCCCAGCTCGAGCGCGACCTGGGCGTGCAGCTGCTGCGCCGGACCACGCGCCAGGTACGCGTGACCCCGCTGGGGGAATCCTTTTACGAACGCTGCCGCGCCATGCTCAACGAGGCCGAGGCGGCGCGCGAGGTCATCGAGCAGGCGCGCGAGCAGCCCGGCGGCACGCTGCGGGTGAGCTGCCCGATCGCCATCGCCCAGATCCTGCTGGCGCCGGCGATCGGCCACTTCATGCGCGCCAACCCGGCCGTGCGCATCGAACTGGAAACCACCAACCGGCGCGTCGACGTGATCGCCGAGGGCTTCGACCTGGCGCTGCGCGTGCGCGAGGTGATGGAAGATTCCAGCCTGGCGGTGCGCACCTTTGGCGAAAGCGAACTGATGCTGGTGGCCAGTCCGTCGCTGCTCGACAGCATCGGCCGGCCGCGCACGCCGCAGGCGCTCGACGGCATGCCGGGCGTGGGCCAGCAGCCGCACGACGGCAAGCATGTCTGGACCCTGCGCTGCAAGACCGGCGATTCGATCCAGATCGCCTACGATCCGCGCCTGGTCACCGACGAGTTCGCATTGCTGCGCGAGGCCGCCATCGCCGGGGTCGGCGTGGCCATGCTGCCGCGCATGTTCTGCCGCGAGGCGCTGGAGAGCGGCGAGCTGGAACTGGTGCTGCCGCAGTACGACATGCCGGTCGGCACGCTGCACGCGGTGTTCCCGTCGCGCAAGGGCGTAACGCCGGCCACGCGGCGTTTCCTGGACTTCCTGGGCGAGGTGTTGCCGGAATGCGCGCACAAGGTCGGCATGCAGCAGCCGCGCACGCCGTCGATGCACCGCGTGGTGTAGCGCTGCATGCGGCATGTGCCGAGCCGTGTGCAAGGGGTGGTGCCGGCCGCGCCGGTGCTGGCCAGTGTCGCGATTTGCGGCTTTACGTTCACGCCGCCTCGCACTAAGGTACAGGGGCGAACCGTGCGCGTGAGGGCTAAGGCGCATGGATCGATAACCTCTCACAGACAACGGCAAGGAGAATGGCCATGGGTGGCTCTCAGGGTTCCCAGGACTTGGGCAAGGCGCTGCTGCGCATCGTGCTTGGCGTGTTGATCCTGATGCATGGCATCGCCAAGGTCACGGGCGCGTCCGGCATCGGTTTCGTGTCGAAGGTGGTCGCCGACGCCGGCTTGCCGGCCTGGGTCGCCTACGGCGTCTACCTGGGCGAGATCGTCGCGCCGATCCTGCTGATCATCGGGTTGTGGAGCCGGCTGGCGGCGCTGGTGGTTGCCCTCAACATGCTGTTCGCCATCGGGCTGGTGCATACCAAGGAGCTTGGCATGCTGTCCAATACCGGCGGCTGGGCCCTGGAGCTGCAGGGCATGTACCTGGGGGCGGCGCTGGCGGTGGTGCTGCTGGGGGCGGGCCGGCTCAGCGTGGGCGGCATCAACGGCAAGCTCAACTAGCGCGACCCGCAATCCCGCGCCTTGCCGCCAATTCCTGGAGACGTAACGTGAATGCGTTCCGGCAACTCTTCCCCGCCGCTGTCGCGGCGCTGCTGCTGTCGGGCTGCGCCAGCGTGCCCGACATCAAGACCGACTACAACCCCGCGACGGACTTCAGCGCCTACCGCACCTTCGGCTTTGTCGAGCGTCCCGGCACCGACCGCGCCGGCTATGAAAGCCTGACCACCCAGTACTTCAAGACCGCGGTCCAGCGCGAACTGGGCGCGCGCGGCTACCGCTACGTGGCGCAGTCGCCGGACCTGCTGGTCAACTTCAATGCCAGGCTGCAGGAAAAGGTGGAGGTCAGCCCGGCACCCGCGCCGATGATGGGCTACTACGGCTATCGCGGCGGGCTGTATGCGCCGTGGCCGGGCTATGGCTTCTATAACGACGTGTACCGCTACACCGAGGGCACCGTCAACATCGACCTGGTCGACCGGCGCCAGATGAAGCTGGTGTGGGAAGGCGTGGCGGTCGGCAGCGTCGACACCAGCGACAAGGCCAGTGCCCAGCAGCGCATCGACAGGACCGTGGCGCAGATCTTCGCCAAGTACCCGTTCCGGGTCGGGCAGTAAGGCTGGCGGCGCCGCGGCTCAGGCCGGCGGCGTTGCCATCGCGCGCTCGATGGCGTCCGCGACGAAGGCCTCGGCCGGCCTGGGCGCCGACCACAGATAGCCCTGGCCCAGCGGACAGCCCAGGGCCCCCAACGCGGCGCGCTGGGCCTCGGTCTCGACGCCCTCGGCCACGCACTCCAGCCCGAGCTCCCGCGCAAGGCCGATCATGCTGCGGCAGATCGTGGCGCGCTGGCCGTGCCCGTCGACCGCGGCGACGAACGAGCGGTCCACTTTCAGCTGGCTGAACGGCAGGTCCGCCAGCAGCTTGAGCGTGGCGATGCCCACGCCGAAATCGTCGATCGCCACGCCATAGCCAAGCAGCCGCAGCCGGTTCAGCGCGACCGACAGCGCCAGCGTGTCGCGCACCGGGTAGCCCTCGGTCAGCTCCACCGTCAGCGCCTGCCGCGGCACGCCGCTGGCGGCCACCAGCGCGTCGAGCGATTCCAGCAGGCCCGGCCGGCACAGCGTCTGCGCCGACGCGTTCAGGCCCATCGCAACCTCGACCCCGGCGGCACGCAGGCGCTGCTGCGCCGCCAGGCACTGGCGCGCGACCAAAAAGAACACCGGATCGGCCGCGTCCAGCGCCTCGAGCTGCGGGATGAACTGGTCGGGCGGCACCAGGCCATGCTCGGGATGGCGCCAGCGCACCAGTGCTTCGGCCCCGGCCAGGCGGCCGCTGGCAATGTCGTGCTGGGGCTGCAGCATGACCAGCAGGTCCGTGCCGGCGCGGGTCGCGGCGAGCAGTTCCTCGGCGTCGGGGGTCCAGGCGGGCACGCCGGCTTCGGCATCCTGGCGCACCAGCGCATCGGCCAGGATCACTTCGAGCGCATCGGGCGCCAGCGGCTTGCGCAGCGCGTGCACGCGCGGGATGCCGGCGGCATGCGCCAGGCCGCGGTTGGAATCGAGGATGTCTTCGGCCAGCGCCGTGACCCACACCCACACCGGCGGCGCGCCGGCGAAGGCGCGCGGGCCGCGCCGGTGCAGTTCGGCGATCAGCTCGGGGCCATTGCAGCCCGGCATCTCGATATCGCACAGCACCACGTCGAACGGCTCGCGCGCCAGCAGCTCGGCCGCCTGCGTGCCGTTGTGCGCGCTGGTCAGGGCCTGCACGCCGACATGGCGCAGCAGGCCCTCGGCGGCGGCGCGCTGGAACGGATGGTCTTCAACGACGAGGATGCGCAGCCTGGCGTAACGGATTGGCATGGAGCGTGAGCAGCAGGGGAGGGCGGCGCGCCGCGATGCGATGCACCCGGGTTGCCCAATGGTAGCGCGGCGCGGCTACGCCAATTGCCGGCGAGACCATGGCGCGGTCGTGAATGGGCCGGCGATCGTCCTGGCATCGTTGCGCAATGGCGTTCAAAAAGCGCCGCGTTACGAATATTTGCGCTTTCCGATTCAATCGCCCACTGACATAACCGCTACAATCGCTGCCCGGTGTTTTGAAGATGGCATGTCGATAATGGGTTTGGGCTGGTTCGGGTTTTCGACTTTCTGGATAGTACCGCTGCTGTGGCGGCTGGTGTCGCGCTGGCTGGCGGGCGAGCGGCGCCTGGCCGGGCCCGGCTCGCTGCGTGTGTGGCTGGGCACGCTGGCGGTGCTGTGCGCGAGCGCCAGCCTGGAGGCACTGACCAGCGGCGCGGATCCGGAATCGACCGCCGGCGGCGGCGTCGGCCGTGCGCTGGCCGGCGGCTTCGGCAGCCTGTTCGGCTGGACCGGTGCCTTGCTGCTGATGCTGGCCGTGCTGGCGCTGGCCGCGCCGATGGTGTTCGGCGAGACCTGGCGCAGCCTGTTCGCGCGCAAGCCGCGCCGCGCCGCCGCGCCCGCCACGGCGCCCGACGATGCGCCGGTGACCTTCGCCGCCACCCAGCCGCTGCGCGAGGCCGAGCGCCGCGATGCACCGGCAGCGGGCAACGCCGGCTGGACCGCGCCCGCGCCGCGCCATCGCAGTTTCGAGGCCGTCTCCGCGCGCCGCCAGCCCGCCTGGCAGCCGCCGCGCCGCACCCGTGAATCGCCGCCGCAGCCGGGCGAGCTCTGGCTGCATCATGCCGACGCGCCTGGCGCGCCCAGGCCTGAGCGTGCCCCGCAGCCGGCGCCGGCTGCCGCCGCACCGGCAATGCGTGTCGCCCAGCCGGCGGCACGCAAGCCGGTCGCCGCTGCCGCGCCCGCACCGGCCCCCGCGCCGCGGCCGGCACAGCCGTTGCGCGCCACCGTGGTCAGCAGCCCGTTCCGTCAGCCGCAGCCGCTGGTCCGTTCGGCGATCACGACGCTGCCGGAAGCGTCCGCGAAGGCCGCCGCCGCTGTGGCCGTGCCGGCCGCCGCCGCCGCCGAGATCGCTGTCGCCACGCAGGCGGCCGCCAGTGTCGAAGCGGAGGCCGTCGTCCCAGCGCAGGCAATCGCCGCACCCGAGACCGAGCCCACACCAGAGCCGGAAATCGTGCTGGCGGCGCCGGCCATTGCTTCCGTTCCGGTCGACGACGCTGTTACCGCGGTCCCGGCCGAACCCCTTGCGCTGGATGGCGATGCCCCATCGCTGGCCGCGCTCCGGCAGCAAGCGCTCGACCTGCTCGCCGAGTTGCAGGCCCTGATGGGCAAGCCCGCGACAGTGCAGTCGGCCGCCCCGGGCTCGGACGCCTTGCCGGTGGCCATGCCCGAAGCGGCAGCGGATCCTGCCATCGACGTGAACGCTGCCGAGCCCGACCCGGTCGCGACACAGCCGCTGGCTGACGCCGCGCCGCAAGCCCCTGTCGAAGCGGAAGTCGAAGCTCTGTTGGCAGACGTGCCGGAAAGCACGGGCGAGACCGCTCAGGAACGCGAAGCAAGCGCACCTGATCACGACGCCGGTGCTGACGCCGTAGCCCACGCCGTCGCAAGTTCCGCGATGGAGGAGGGCGGCGCGCCCGAGCCCGAGGCGCTGGTCCCGGCCGAAGACGCCGGCACGGAAAGCGCCGTGATGGACGGCAACGGCCTGGTCGGCGAAGCCGACGAGCCGGAGCAGTTGCCGGCCATCGACGCAGCCGATGTAGCCGATGTAGCCAACGCAAGCGAGGCAGTGGAAGCCGCCGAGCCCGTCGAATCTGCCACCTCCGCTGAAGCTCGGGCACCCGTCGAAGTCGCGCCAGCCGGCCCGACCCCCGCCAAGCCCCGCATCGTGCTACCCGCCGTGGTCGGGCGCACCGTGCCGCTGGCAGCCACGACGCCGCCCGCGCCCGCACCGATGCCCGCACCGGTGGCGCCACCGTCGCCGCGACCCGTGGTCGACTACCGCCTGCCGCCGGCTGACTTGCTGGAATGCGAGGTCGACAGCGCCGAGCAGGTCTCGGAAGAGCGCCTGCGCGAAACCGGCGAACTGATCGAACAGCGGCTGGCCGAGTTCAAGGTGCCGGTCGCCGTGGTCGGCGCCGGAGCCGGCCCGGTGATCACCCGCTTCGAGGTCGAGCCCGCCATGGGCGTGCGCGGCGCGCAGGTGGTCGGGCTGATGAAGGACCTGGCGCGCGCGCTGGGCGTGACCTCGATCCGCGTGGTCGAGACCATCCCTGGCAAGACCTGCATGGGGCTGGAGCTGCCCAATGCGCGCCGGCAGATGATCCGGCTGTCCGAGATCGTCAAGGCGGCCTCGTTCCAGGCGCATCATTCGCGGCTGGTGCTGGCGATGGGCAAGGACATCACCGGCAACCCGGTGGTGACCGACCTGGCGCGCGCGCCGCACCTGCTGGTGGCTGGCACCACCGGCTCGGGCAAGTCGGTGGCGGTCAACGCGATGATCCTGTCGATGCTGTACAAGGCCACGCCGGAAGACGTGCGCCTGATCATGATCGACCCCAAGATGCTGGAGCTGTCGGTCTACGAGGGCATTCCGCACCTGCTGGCGCCGGTGGTCACCGACATGAAGCAGGCCGCCCACGCGCTCAACTGGTGCGTCGGCGAAATGGAAAAGCGCTACAAGCTGATGTCGGCGCTGGGCGTGCGCAACCTGGCCGGCTACAACCAGAAGATCCGCGCCGCCGAGGCCGCGGGGCAGAAGGTGCCCAACCCGTTCTCGCTGACGCCGGATGCACCCGAGCCGCTGTCGCGCCTGCCGATGATCGTGGTGGTGATCGACGAACTGGCCGACCTGATGATGGTCGCCGGCAAGAAGATCGAGGAACTGATCGCGCGCCTGGCGCAGAAGGCGCGTGCCGCCGGGATCCACCTGATCCTGGCCACGCAGCGCCCGTCGGTGGACGTGATCACGGGCCTGATCAAGGCCAATATCCCCACGCGCGTGGCGTTCCAGGTCTCGTCCAAGATCGATTCGCGCACCATCCTCGACCAGATGGGCGCCGAGAGCCTGCTCGGGCAGGGCGACATGCTGTTCCTGCCGCCGGGCACCGGCTATCCGCAGCGCGTGCATGGCGCCTTTGTTGCCGACGACGAAGTGCATCGCGTGGTCGAGCACTGGAAGCAGTTCGGCGAGCCCGACTACGATGAGGCCATTCTCGCCGGCGACCCGGCCGAGGCCGGCGGCGCCGACCTGTTCGGCGACGGCGGCGGCGACGGCGAGGCCGACCCGCTTTACGACGAGGCCGCCAGCTTCGTGCTGACCAGCCGCCGCGCCTCGATCTCGGCGGTGCAGCGGCAGCTGCGCATCGGCTATAACCGCGCGGCGCGGCTGATCGAGCAGATGGAAGTCGCCGGACTGGTCTCGCCGATGGGCCGCAACGGCGCGCGCGACGTGCTCGCGCCCGGGCCGGGCGACTGAGCGAGGCGCAAGCAGCGCCGGAAGGGGGCACCATGCAGACGGAACACGGAAACCTTTTTGCCGGCGTCCCGGCCGGCGCGGCGCAGGAAATCTTCGAGCCGCTGCTGCAATGCCCGGGCCTGCGCATCGAGCGCATCGTCTCCAACGGCCAGGCCAGCCCCGCGGGCTTCTGGTACGACAGCGCGCAGGCGGAATGGGTGCTGTTGCTGAGCGGCAGTGCCGCGCTCGAGATCGAGGGGCAGCCCGGCGAGCATCGCATGGCGCCGGGCGACTGGCTGCATCTGCCGGCCCACTGCCGGCACCGCGTCGCGTGGACCGATGCCGACCAGCCTACGGTCTGGCTGGCCGTGCATCACGCCGCGACGGGCGCCTGACGCCAGCTGAAGCTATGCGCCGGTTTGCTCGGGAAACACCGGTTCCCCAAGATTCAGCATCAGCCGGTTCGCCCACGCAAAGATCGCGATCGAGTGGATCAGGTCCAGGATCTCGGCATCGGTCACGCCGGCCTCGCGGAGCGGCCTGAGCTGCTCGGCGGAAACTTCGGCCGGACGCTCGGTCAGTTCCGCCGAGAACTTCGCGATGGCGCGTTCGCGCGCGGTGGTGCCGGCGCTGAAGGGGTCGTCGAACACCTGGCGGATCACATCGTTGCGCTTGGCCAGCTGCTCGAAGCGCTGGGCGTGCACCGAGGCGCAGTAGACGCAGCCGTTGATGCGCGACACCACCGTGGTCGACAGCTCGCGCTCGGCGCGCGGCATGCCGCCGGGCGCGTACATGATGGCGTTGAAGGCAGTCGAGCGCTGGCGCAGGATCTCGGGCTGGTGGACCAGGAAGCGGTAGTAGTCCTGCACCTTGGCCTTGGGGTGGCTCTCTTCGAGCACGGCGATCTGCTCGGGCGTGGCCTGGTCGAGGTCGACCACGTCGAGCCATGCCTTCCAGTCGAGGACTTCGTTGGTGAAGCCGTGGGATTTGATGATTTCGCTCATGCCTGGGCTCCGGCGGGGTTGTGATTCAGGGCTTGCAGGGCTTTCAGCGCGTCCAGTCCGGCCACCAGCCGCACCTGGTACGACAGGAACGCGACCAGCTGCGCCAGCGTGACCACCGCCGGGGTGCTCAGGCCGGCGGCGGGCAGTGCCAGCAGCGCGGCCTGGTCGCCCTCGACCGGTTTTTCGATCAGCTTGCGGGTGAATTCGAGCATGGCGCGCAGGCGCGGCTCGGCGATGTCCGCAGGCGTGCCCTCGGCCGCGGCGCGCACCTGGCTGGCATCGGCGCCAAGCTGCCCGAGCCGGCCCCGGTAGTGCGCGGCCAGCGCCGGCGACGGCGTCAGGCGGGCGGCGTACAGCGCCACCAGCAGCCGTTCCGCCAGCGACAGGCCCGGCAGTTCGGGGTCGAACAGGGCATCGTAGCTGCCCTGGGTGGCGGCCACGACCTTGTCGCGCTGGTGCCGCAGGGCGTGGGTGGCGCTGCCCGGCGCGAGGCCGGCGAGCTGGTCGATCAGGTCGACCGGGGAAGTCGGGGGCTGGGTCATCGGACGCTCTTGTCTGGGTTGGGTCGGGAGTGGGATCAGGGATTCAGGCCTTGGCGGTGCGCAGCGCCGGCGGTGGCGCCGGCACCCATTCGTCGCCGAAGACTTCCGGCTCGGCATAGGCCTGCAGCGCGGCGTAGTGCAGCTCGATGTCTTCCTGGTACAGCCGCGCGGCAATACCCTGGCCAAGCCGGCGCGCGCCGTCGCTGATCGCCGGGATATCGCCGGAGACAGTGCCATGCGACAGCGCCGCCGGATAGCAGAAGCAGTGGATGCGCGTCAGGCCCGGGCAGGCGCCGGGAGTCTTTTCCTGGAATTCGAAGGCTTCGCCGAGATCGGGCGAATCGGACAGCTCGCGGTCTTCCTGGCCCGCGGGCGGCGCATGGCGGTCGCGCCAGAAGCGGACATGCGGGGCGAAGGCGGCAAATTCCGGGCGCGTTTCCAGCGCGATGCGGAAGCCCGTGGAGAAGATCAGGAAGTCCAGTTCGAACTCGCCCCGCGGGGTCTGCACCCGCAGCACATCGCCCTGCGCTTCGATCGCTTCCAGCGCGGCGCCCAGGTTGAAGTATGCGTTGGCATGCCGCGACACGCGCAGCGTGCTGCCGCGCGGCGGCGGCACCTGCTGGCTGTTGATGTAATGGCGCAGGCGCCATTTCCACGCGTCGGGCAGGCCATAGTGGCCGAAGGTCAGGCCGGGGTTGCCGGCGCCCTTGCTCTTGTTGACGCGCGGAATGTCGGCGCGGCGGATCAGCATCTCGACGCTGGCGGCGCCGGCCTCCAGCGCGGTCGCGGCGCTGTCCATGGCCGAGGCGCCGGCCCCGACCACGCCCACGCGCTTGCCGCGCAGCGCGGCGTAGTCCATCTCGTCCGACGAATGCGCCCACAGGTGGCGCGGCAGCGCGGCCGCCAGCGGCGGTACATAGGCGCCGCCAAGGCCGTCGCGGCCGGTGGCCAGCACCACGCGGCGCGCCAGCACCGTGTGCGGGCCGGCCGGGGTCTGCATCGACAGCGCCACCAGCCCGTCGGGGCGCGGCACGATCCGCTCGACCTGGTGTTCGTTGCGGATATCCAGTGCCAGCACCTCGCGGTACCAGCGCAGGTAGTCCATCCATTGCAGCCGCGGGATCTTGTCCAGCGCCTGCCAGGCAGCCGCGCCGAACTGCGCCTCGAACCAGGCCCGGAAGGTCAGTGCCGGCAGGCCCAGCGCGGGGCCGGTGAGCTGCTTGGGCGAGCGCAGCGTTTCCATGCGCGCGGTGGTCGCCCACGGGCCCTCATAGCCCGCCGGGGCGCGGTCGAAGGCGCGCACGCGCACGCCCAGGTGCGTCAGCGTGGCATTCGCCGCCAGGCCGGCCATGCCGCCGCCGATCACGGCGACGTCCAGCACCTCCTGCCCGTCGACGCTGCGCGGCATGGTCCAGGCCTTGGCGGGCAGCTCCAGCCAGGCCAGGTCCTGGCGCAGCCGGGCTTCGAGGGCGGCCAGGCCCGCGGGCGGGGGAGCGGTCGCAACGTTGGGGTCAGTCATGGCTAGTCAGTTCGGAATCGTGGGTGGGGTGGTGCACGGCATCGCCGGGGTCAGCCGCATAGCCTGCGTCGCCATAGAGCGATTGCAGCAGCGCGCCGTGCTCCGCCGGCTCGCGCCGCACCAGGTCGGGCAGCAGCGCGGCAGCGGCGTCGGCCACCGCCTGCACCAGCCCTTGCACGGCGGTGCTGGCCGGGCGCGCCTGCGGCGTGATCACGCCGAAAAAGAACGGAATATCGGCATCGATGGGCCGCACCGCGATATCGGTCAGCGGCAGCCCGCGCGCGGTCACCGGCTCCAGCAAGGCAATGCCCAGCCCAGCGCGCACCAGGGTCAGGGCGCTGATCGAGGTGTTGGTGTCGATCACGCCCGCCGCCGGCACGCCGGCTGCGGCGAGCGCGCGGTCGACGCGGCGGCGCAGCCGGTAAGGGTTGTGCATGGTGATCAGGCGGCGGCCGCGGCAGTCCTGCAAGGTGAGGGCGGGCCGTGCCGCGAGCGGATCGTCGGCGCGCAGCGCCGCCACGCACGCGGACTGGCCGATCCAGTGCACGGTCACGCCGCGGTGCTCCAGTGGCAGGCTGTTCAGGCCGATGTCGGCGGCGCCGGTCAGCACCGCGTGCACCACCTGTTCCGGCGACTGGCTCTGCACCGCCACGCGTTCCGGCGCGCACAGCCCGCGCGCGAACGCCAGTGCCAGCGCCGGCGGCAGCAGGCCCGCGGCCAGCGCGGGCGTGGCGGCAATGCGCAGCGGCCGGCCATCGCCGCGCGCCAGCGCCGCGGCGCGCGTGCGGATCCGTTGCATGCCCGCCAGCGTCTGCTCGACCTCGTCGTAAAGCAGGAAGCCTTGCTCGGTCGGGCTGACCCGCGGGCCGCTGCGTGTGAACAGGGCGAAGCCGAGCTCCGCTTCCAGTTCCTGGATCAGACGCGTGATGGCCGGCTGCGAGCGGCCGAGCAGCCGCCCGGCGGCGGTGACGCTACCGGTGGTGACGACTGCGGCGAAGGCTTCCAGTTGCCGGATATCCATGGGGCTCGAGAGGATTGGGGGCGCGCTAACGGGTTGTATGTCTAAACTGGATTCTGACGCCTTCAACATGCAGATTGCAAATACTATTTCGGGATAAGTTCATGCGCCGCCTATGATGTAGCGATGCCGGGCGCACACCGGCGCCATATCGGGACGGACGTGTTGGCCGGGATTCGTGGAAGTCGGGCAGGCGGCAGGGCATGGCCCGTGCAGCAAAGGCTGGGCCTGGCCCTGGCATGGGTGCTGGCGGCCGCACTCGGCGCAAGCCTGCCGGCCTATGCGGCGGATCCGCTGCGCGTCGGTTCCAAGCGCTTCACCGAGTCCTACATCCTTGGCGAACTGCTGAGCCAGGCCGCGGGGCCGCCCGGCACTGCGCAGCACCAGCCCGGCCTGGGCAATACCGCGATCGTGTTCGCAGCGCTGAAGGCCGGCAGCATCGATCTCTACGCCGACTACACCGGCACGCTGGCCGCCGAAATCCTCAAGCTGCCGCCCGGCGCCGGGCTCGACCAGATCCGGCGCGCGCTGGCGCCGATGGGGCTGGGCGCGGGGATTCCACTGGGATTCGAGAACACTTATGCGCTGGCCGTGTCCGACGCCCGCGCCGGGTCGTTGCAGCGCTTGAGCGATCTTGCGGCGCAGCCCGGGCTCAGGCTCGGGCTGTCGCACGAGTTCCTCGGCCGCGCCGATGGCTGGCCCGGGCTGGCCAGCCGCTATGGCTTGCCGCAACGCCCGCTCGGGCTGGACCACGGCGTTGCCTACGAGGCGCTGGCGGCAGGGCAGGTCGATGCCATCGACATCTATTCCACCGACGCCAAGATCCGCAAGTACCGGCTGCGCGTGCTGGCGGACGACCGGCATTACTTTCCGCGCTACGACGCCGTGGTGGTCTACCGGCTCGACGTGCCGCAGCGCTTTCCGCAGGCCTGGCAGGCGCTGCAACACCTGGCCGGACGCGTCAGCGCTGACGACATGATCGCCATGAACGCGGCGGCGGAGCTCGATGGCCAGCCGTTTGCCGCGATCGCGCGCGCCTTCCTCGACGGTGGCGGAGCGCAGGCAGCGCATGCTGCTGACGCTCAGCGCAGCCGGCTGCTGGCCGCGCTGTTCGGCCCCGACACCGCGCGCCTGGCGCGGCGCCATGTCGGGCTGGTGGCGGGCGCAGTCGGCGCCGCGACGCTGGTGGGCGTGCCGTTGGGGATGCTGGCGGCGCGGCGGCGCCGCACCGGTCAGGTGGTGCTGGGCGCGGTCAGCGTGCTGCAGACGGTGCCGTCGCTGGCGCTGCTGGCAATGCTGATCCCGCTGCTGGGCCGCATCGGCGTATGGCCGGCCATGGTGGCGCTGTTTCTCTATGCGCTGCTGCCGATCGTGCGCAATACCGCCACCGGGCTGGAGCAGGTGCCGCAGGGCATGCGCGACGCGGCGCGCGCGCTGGGGCTGCGCGGCGCGCAGGTGCTGCGCTATGTGGAGCTGCCGCTGGCGTTGCCGGTGCTGCTGGCCGGCGTCAAGACCGCGGCCATCATCAGCGTGGGCACAGCCACCATTGCGGCGTTCGTCGGCGCCGGCGGTTTCGGCGAGCGCATCGCCACCGGGCTGGCGCTGAACGACACCACGCTGCTGCTCGCCGGCGCGATCCCGGCTGCGGTGCTGGCGCTGCTGGTGCAGGCCGGGTTCGAGGCGCTGGAGTGGGCGCTGCGCCGGCAGCGGGATGCGCGCTAGGCCGCCTGCTGCTGCGCGATGAGCCGCCCCAGCGTGGCCACGGCGGCATCGGCCTGGTCGTTCCACAGATGCCCGTAATTGAGCCGGATGCAGTTGCGGTAGCCTTGCCGCGCCGAGAAGATCGGTCCCGGCGCGATGCCGATGCCGGCTTCCAGCGCGGCATGGTGCAAGGCCAGCGCATCGAACCCCGCGGCAAACTCGACCCACAGGAAATACCCGCCCTCGGGCCGCGACACCCGCACCTCTTCCGGAAAGTGCTGGCCGATCGCGTCGATCATCCGCCCCTGCTGCATCTCCAGCACGTGGCGCAGCTTGCGCAGGTGCTTGTCGTAGCCGCCGTGCTGCAGGTATTCGGCCAGCGCCACCTGCGCGGGCACGCCGGCCGACAGCGTGGTCATCAGCTTGAGCCGCTGGATCGCCTCGCCAAAGCGGCCCGGCGCGACCCAGCCGATGCGGAAGCCCGGTGCCAGGGTCTTGGAGAACGAGCTGCAATGCATCACCAGCCCGTGCGTATCGAAGGCCTTGGCCGGCAGCGGGCAGCGGTTGCCGAAGTAGAGCTCGCCATAGACGTCGTCCTCGATCAGCGGTACCTGGTGGCGCGCGAGCAAGGCCACCAGCGCCTTCTTCTTGTCCTCCGACATGCTGGCGCCGAGCGGATTCTGGAATTGCGTCATGAACCAGCACGCCTTGACCGGATGGCGCGACAGCGCGGTGCCGAGCGCGCCCAGGTCAATGCCTTCGGCGGGATCGACCGGAATCTCGACGGCCTTGAGCCGCAGCCGCTCCAGCGCCTGCAGCGAGGCGTAGAAGCCAGGCGACTCGATCGCGACCACGTCGCCCGGCTGCGTCACCGCCATCAGGCACAGGTTCAGCGCCTCGAGCGCGCCGTTGGTGACCACCAGGTCTTCGGCCGGCTGCGGCGCGCCCGCGCCCAGGTAGCGCAGCGCGATCTGGCGGCGCAGCGCGGCATTGCCGGGCGGCAAGTCGTTGACCGAGTACCACGGGTCGAGTGCGCGGCCGGCGCGCGCCAGCGACTTGCCCAGCCGCTCCCATGGAAACAGCTCGGGTGATGGAAACGCAGAGCCGAACTGCACCAGGTCGCGGTCGCGCGCGCCTTCGAGCACGGCGAACACCAGCTTGGAGATGTCCACCTGCGTCGACACCTGCCGCGACGGGCGCGCCTGCGGCTGCGGCAGCTCACGCCGTGCCGGCCCCGCCACGTAGTAGCCGGAGCGCTCGCGCGCCCGCACCAGTCCGCGCTCTTCCAGCCGGTAATAGGCCTGGAACGCGGTCGACGGGCTGACGCCGTACTGGGCCACGGTCTTGCGGATCGACGGCAGGCGCGTGCCCGGGGGCAGGCTGCCGTTGCGGATATCGGCGGCCAGGGTTTCGGCCAGGGCTTCGTACCGTTTCATGGTGGGGGGCAGGGCGGCGGCGGTCAGGGGATTATCGCCCGGACGCAGCCAACTGATACGTAAATTTTCCAGTTATCTGATGCTGGTATGGCTGGCGGCGACGGGCCATAATCGGCCTCTCGTCCCGATACCCGTTGCCCTTGTGCAAGGAGATGCCATGAACCCGTTGAGGCTGTTGCGGACCGTGCTGTGGGGCTTCTTCGGCCTGCGCCAGGGCAGCGAGCACCAGCGCGACCTGGACAACCTGCGCCCGGTGCCGCTGATCGTGACCGGCGTGGCCGTTGCCGCCGGACTGGTGGCCTGCCTGGTGCTGGCGGCCAACTGGGCCGTGTCGGCGGCATGAGCTGACTGCATCCATGCGCTTTCCTTTTCACGGGCCTGGCCTCGCTTTGTTCCGCGCGTTGCGCAATCTCGCCGGGCTGTCCGTGGCGCTGCTGCTGCCCGCGGGCCTGGCGCAGGCCGCCGGCGACGCGCAGCAGGTCGAACGCGGCCGCTACCTGGCCCGCATCGCCAACTGCGCCGCCTGCCATACCAGCACCGGCGGCAAGCCCTTTGCCGGCGGGCTGCCGATCCGCACCGCGGTCGGCACGCTGTATTCGACCAATATCACGCCCGATGCCGCCAGCGGCATCGGCGCCTACACGCTGGCCGAGTTCGACCGCGCCGTGCGCCATGGCGTGGCGCGCGACGGCAAGCGCCTGTATCCGGCGATGCCGTACCCGTCGTACGCGCGCCTGCGCAGCGACGACGTGGCGGCCCTGTACGCCTACCTGCGCGCCGAGGTGGCGCCGGTCGCGCAGCGCAATCCCGCGCCGCAGATGCGCTGGCCGTTCGGCATGCGCGGCCTGCTCGCGGTGTGGAATGTGCTGTTTCTCGATGACGATCCGGTGCGCAACGACCCGGCGCGCGATGCCGCCTGGAACCGCGGCGCGTACCTGGTGCAGGCGGTGGCGCACTGCGGCGCCTGCCATACGCCGCGCGGCACGCTGTTCGCCGAGAAGGGCCTGGACGAGCGCAGCCGGCATTTCCTGTCCGGCGCCAGCGTCGAGGGCTGGTCGGCCACCAACCTGACCGGCGACCAGCTCACCGGACTGGGCGCCTGGTCGCGCGCGGACATCGCCGAGTTCCTGCGCACCGGGCGCAATGCGCACGCGACCTCGTTCGGCCCGATGTCCACGGTGGTTTCCACCGCCACCCAGTACATGAGCCCGGCCGACCTCGATGCGGTGGCCGCCTATCTCAAGTCGCTGCCCGGCGCGCGCGGCGAAGACAAGCCGTTCCGGCCCGATCCCGCCACCGCGCAACAGCTGCGGCATGGCCGCTTCGACCTGCCCGGCGCGCGCCAGTACGCGGTGTTCTGCATGCCGTGCCATGGCGCCGACGGCAAAGGTTTCGCCAGGGTATTCCCACCGCTGGCCGGCAACCCGACCGTGGCCGATCCGGATCCGGCATCGCTGGTCAACCTGCTGCTCGACGGCGCCGTGACCGCCCGGGTGGGCACCGCGCCGTCGGACTACCACATGCCCGGCTATGGCTGGACCCTGGACGACCAGGAGCTGGCCAACGTGCTGACCTTTATCCGCGGCAGCTGGGGCAACCGCGCCGCGCCGGTGGCGGAGGCCGACGTGGCCGCGCGGCGCCGGGCCCTGGCCGCGCAGCGCCAGGCCGACGCCCAACCATGAGCCGCCGATGACGATCACCCGAAGAGACTTCCTCAATGGCACCGCGCTGGCGATTGCCGCGGGACTGGCGCCGGCGCAGCTGCTGCACGCGCAGCCGCGCGCGGGCGCGCCGTCCGCTGCCTACCCGCCGGCGCTGACCGGCCTGCGCGGCAACCATGCCGGCACCTACACGCTGGCTCACAGCCTGGCGCGCGAAGGCGCGAAGTATCCCGCGGTGCTGGCGCGCGAAGCCTTCGACCTGGTGGTGGTCGGCGGCGGCCTCAGCGGCCTGGCGGCGGCGTGGTTCTACCGCCGCCGCTTCGGCGCCAACCGCCGCATCCTGATCCTCGACAACCACGACGATTTCGGCGGCCACGCCAAGCGCAACGAGTTCACGGTCCGCGGCAAGCGGCTGGTGACCTATGGCGGCAGCGCCGAGATGCCGGCAAGCGCGGCCGGCGACGCCGCGGTGCGCGAGCTGCTGGCCGGGCTGGGGCTCGATGCCGCGCAGCCGCCCGCGGCGGCGGCCGCTGACCCGTATGCCGCGCTCGGCATGGGCCGCGCGGTGTTCTTCGACGCCGAGCACTTCGGCCGCGACCAGTGGGTGGCAGGCGACCCCTTCGGCGAAGCGATCGACGCGCGCAGCGGCGCGCGCGCGGGCGGCCCGTCTGGCGGCCCCGATCGTGCGGCCTTGTCGCGCTTCCTCGACAGCGCGCCCTTGCCCGTCGCGGACCGCGCCGCACTGGCGCGGCTGGTCGCCGGCACCACCGATTACCTGCCGGCGCTGGCGGGCGCAGAACGCAGCGCGGCGCTGCGCACCATGCGCTACGCCGCCTTCCTGCGCGACAAGGCCGGCATCGGCCTGGCCGGGCAGCGCTTCCTGCGCAGCCGCAGCCTCGATGCCTACGCGCTCGATGCCGACGGCATTTCGGTGGCCGACGCCATCGCCATCGGCCTGCCCGCCGGCGCCAGCATGCCGGCGCCGGCGGGCAACGCGCGGCTGGGCAAGTCGCCCGCCTCGCGACTGTGGTTTGCCGATGGCAATGCCTCGCTGGCGCGACTGCTGGTGCAGAGCCTGATCCCGGACGTGGCCCGCATCGCCGCGCCGGCGCAGGTGGTGTCGGCCGCGTTCGATTACGGCCACCTGGACCGCGACGGGCAACCGGTGCGGCTGCGCCTGAACAGCACCGCGATCGCGGTCGAGCCCGACGGCCCGATCACGCGCGTCACCTATGGCTTCAGCGGCAACCTGCATCGGGTCGAGGCGCGCCACGTGGTGCTGGCCGGCTACAACATGATGATTCCGTACCTGCTGCCGTCGCTGCCGGCGCAGCAGAAGGCCACGCTGCACAACGAGGCCAAGGCGCCGCTGGTCTATACCAAGGTGGCACTGGACCACTGGCAGGCGTTTGCGGCGCTGCGCACCCGCCGCATCCATGCGCCCGCCATGCCCTACACCGATCTCTGGCTGGAGCCGCCCGCGGGCCGGGAACCCTCCGATCCGGCGGTGCTGCACATGCTCCATGTGCCGACCGTGCCCGACAGCGGCATGCCCGCGCGCGACCGCTTCCGCGCCGGCCGCGCCCTGCTGCTGGGCACGCCGTTCGATGCGATGGAGCGCGACATCCGCGCGCAGCTAGACCGCATGCTGGGGCACCAGGGCTTTGCTTCGAAGGATGTCATCCGCGGCATTACCGTCAACCGCTGGGCGCACGGCTACAGCTACATGCCCGACAGCCTGGCCGGCGAGAACGTGGCGCCTGACGCGGCGTGGCCGGGGCTGGCTGGCGTCGGCAACATCAGCATCGCCAACAGCGACAACGCCGGCAGCCCTTCGCTGACAGCGGCGGTGGCGCAGGGCAAGCGCGCCATCGAGCGGCTGCCCGGCTAGCCGCGTCTCAGCCCTCGCGCGCCGGCGTCAGCGCGTCGATCTCCGCATCCTTGGCCTCCCACTGGCTTGCCAGCCAGTGGTGGAATTCGGTGCGGAAGGCCTTGTCGCTGCCGTAGTCTGCGTTGCAGAAGGACGGCGGCACCGGCAGCTGGCGCATCCGCACCAGCACCGGCCCCGCGCGCCCGCAGGCCAGGTCCCAGAAGCCGGGCGCGCCTTGCGGGTAGACGATGGTGACATCGATCAGCGAGCGGAACTTGTCGCCCATCGCGTTCAGCGCCACCGCCAGCCCGCCGGCCTTGGGCTTGAGCAGGTGGCGGTAGGGGGAATCCTGCGCGGCGTGCTTGGCCGCGGTAAAACGCGTGCCTTCCGCAAACACCATCACGCTGGTCGGCACCAGCGAAAACTTGGCGCAGGCGCGCCGGGCGGTCTCCTGGTCCTGGCGCCGCAAGGCCGGATTGCGCCGCAGCTCGGCCTTGCCGTGGCGCTTCATGAACGGAAAGTCCAGCGCCCACCAGGCCAGGCCGATCACCGGCACATAGATCAGCTGCTGCTTCAGGAAAAACTTCAGCAGCGGGATGCGCCGGTTCAGCGCCCGCTGCAGCACGAAGATATCGGCCCACGACTGGTGGTTGCAGTTGACCAGGTACCAGTCGGCATAGCGCAGGCCCTCGTTGCCCCGGACGTCCCAGGGCTCGCGCTGGATCCACGCGAACCAGCCGGTGTTGCCGGAGATCCAGGCGGTGGCGATGCCATTGAGCAGCGGGTCGATGCGCCGCCTGACGGCGGTGAACGGCAGCGCCAGCTTCAGCAGCGCGAATGGGAACAGCAGGGTGCACCAGAACAGCGTGCTGGCGATCAGCAGGGTCCAGCTGAGGAGGCCGGTGACAAAGGCGAAGCGGCCGCGCGGCACTAGCGCCCGGCGGCGCGGCGGCACGGCGGGGGCTGCGGAGGTGGGGTGGCTGGCGTCGGGGGGATCGCTGGAAGCGGGGGAAGAAGAGGGCAACGTCGTCATGGGCGCCAGTTTGCAGGCAGGAAAGGGATTGGAGCTTGCGCTTGATCAACGCGGACGCTGGCGCGTGGGTATCTCAAGTTGACGCGTGATGCCATCAAAACACCAGTGTCGCCGTGCCCATGAAGGTGTTGGTGCTCTTCAGCCGGTTCTTGCTGGCCACCGTGGGCACCCAGCGCAGGCCGAGCGACAGCAGGCTCCTGGCGCCGATCTTGGTGTCGTAGGTGACAATCGGACCTACCGCCCAGTCATGGCCGCGGAAGCCGTTCAGGCGGTCGGCCAGCGGGCCGCTGTCGTCGCCCAGCTGCTGCGTGGTGCCGGCGATCAGGCCGACGCCGGCGCCGTTGGCAAAGCGCTTGAGCAGCATCGTGTCGAGCGTGAACAGCGGTGCGTTCTGGTAATCGGTGGCGTGGTTGCGGGTGTAGAACTGGATGCCGGCGACGGCATCGAACTCGAGCCCATGTTCGGGGAACAGCCGGGTGTAGGCCACCTGCGGGATGAAGGTCCAGTTGTTGAGACTGGGATTGGCCAGGGCGTTGGGGTCGTACTTGCCGGTCGGCGCCCACACGTTCAGGCTCAGCGCCACGTGTTCGGTCTTGGAAAAATGGTAGCCCGCGATGACCGGCGCGAACGAGATGTCGAACAGGTTCGAGGCGGTGTCCTGGGTGCCGAGGCTGCGGCCGCCGACGGCAAGGTTGGCCGTGACTTTGGTCCACACATACGGGAGCGTAAAGCTGGAGGCGAAGTTCCAGGCGCCGGTGTCGGTGTCCCACACTTTCATCACGGTCGCCAGGGTGAAGGCGATCTTGCCGTCGATGCCGGCCGAAGCCTTGCCCGCAACCGGCACGGTGCGGCTGCCGCCGATCGAGCCGTCGAGGTAGATCTCGCCGACATTGACGATCAGCGCCGGTTCGGGCGACACCACCCCCGCGTTGGGAAGCACGCTGGTGCCGGTCACGGGGCGCCCGAGCGCGCCTTCGGTGGCGTGGGCGCCGACGCAGGCCAGCAGCAGCGGGGCAGTCAAGGCAAGCCGTCGTGCGAAGGTCTTTGGCATGGGCATCAACAGGTAGGACAGCCGGGCAGGGCATGCGGTCGGCGTCCGCGCCGGTTTTTTGACATTGCATACTAGCAGCAAACCCCCGCGTCACTGTTGGCGCGAAAGCTCGCAAGAAAAGCACGTTAAAACTTTCAGCACGGCATCGCAAAGTTTTACTTCACAAGGCCGAAGCCGCCCGGCGATGATGCTTGCCGATGATTCATCCCGCCATGACAAAACGCCTTGCCGTGCTGATGGGCGCACTGGCCGTGTGCTGGTGCGGCGGCGCATGGGCGCAGGCCGACGCGCCTGGCGCAAAGAAGCCGCTGTCGTTCTTCGACCCGGACGACGGCGCGCTGGACCTGAGCGACTTCCTGCTCAACCACAGCGGCGCGCTGCCCGTGCCCACCATCATCACCGAGCCGGCGGTCGGCTATGGCGCGGGCCTCGGGCTGATGTTCTTCTCGCAATCGATGGCCGACGCGGCCGCCAGCGCCAGGGCCAGCGGCAAGGGTCCGGCGCCGCCCAACATCACCGGCATCGGCGGCGCGTATACCGAGAATGGCACCTGGGGCGCCGGCGTCGCGCATTTCCACACCTGGGACGGAGACCGCTATCGCTATCTCGGCGCGCTGGCCAAGGTCGACGCCAACCTCGACTACTACGGCTTGCGCAACCAGCCGCGTGCCTATGCGCTGCGCGGGGTGTTCCTGGTGCAGCAGCTGCTGGTGCGCATCGCCGACACGCGCTGGTACGCGGGCCCGCGCTATGTGTATTTCGATTCGACCGCGACCTTCAGGTTTGGCGATGCCGGCGAGCTCGGCAGCTTCGACCAGACCCAGCGCATCGGCAAGGCCGGCCTGGTGGTCGACTACGACTCGCGCGACAACATCTTCTACCCCAGCCGCGGCAGCTATGCCGAACTCGAGGCGCAGTTCGCGCGCGGCGGCTTCGGCAGTACCCAGTCGTTCAACATGTACAACGCGCGCGGCTTTACCTGGCTGCCGCTGGCGCGCACCGTGATCCTCGGCCTGCGCGCCGATACGCGCTTTTCCAGCGGCGAGGTCCCGTTCTACGCGCAGCCCTACGTCGACCTGCGCGGGGTGCAGAAGGGGCGCTACCAGGACCGCAATGCGCTCGCGGCGGAAATGGAATTGCGCTGGGACGTGACCCCGCGCTGGTCGCTGCTGGGCTTTACCGGCGTCGGCAAGGCCTATGGGCGCTGGCACGATTTTTCCGATGCCTCGACCATCTACAGCGTCGGCGCGGGCTTTCGCTACATGATCGCGCGCAAGCTGGGGGTGTCGATCGGCCTGGATGTGGCGCACAGCAAGGGCCAGAACGCGTTCTATATCCAGGTAGGCAGCGCCTGGCGCTGAGGCGCCAGCGGAATGCGAAAAAAACTTAATTCACTGCTGCCTGAAATCATAAAAAGCTGACTTCTGATTGCCGAACCCATCTGAGATCATTGTTTTCGCTGATCGGCGCAGTGTTTTGCATACAGAGACAATAGGAATGAGCGGACCACGTGATAGCGGCAATCCCGGTGCTGGCCCCGCGGCCCTGGCGGCCGCACGGCGCGGCGGCAGGCGGGCGTGGCTGCTGGCGGGCCTGCTCGGCGTCGGGCTCGCGGCCGGCCTTGGCGGCAGCTACTGGTATCTGAAGGGACGGATGCCGGCCACGCCAGCAATTGTCGTCGGCGATGGCAAGACGGGTCCCGCCGGCATGGTGCGCGTGCCGGGAGGCGACTTCCTGATGGGCAGCGACAGCAAGATGGCGCAGCCCAATGAGAAACCGGCGCACAAGGTGAGCGTGCATGGGTTCTGGATGGACCAGCACCACGTCACCAACGCGCAATTCCGCAAGTTCGTCGAAGCCACCGGTTATGTCACCACCGCCGAGCGCGCGCCCGACTGGGAAACCCTGCGCGTGCAGCTGCCGCCCGGCACGCCACGCCCGCCCGACAGCGCCATGGTCGCGGGCGGCATGGTCTTCGTCGGCACGCCGCGCCCGGTGCCGCTGCAGGACTACTCGCGCTGGTGGCGCTATGTGCCCGGCGCCGACTGGCGCCATCCGACCGGCCCCGGCAGCTCGATCGAGGGCAAGGACAACCACCCGGTGGTGCAGGTTTCGTACGAAGACGCACAGGCCTATGCCAAGTGGGCCGGCAAGCGGCTGCCGACCGAGGCGGAATGGGAATTCGCCGCGCGCGGCGGGCTCGAGCAGGCGACCTATGCCTGGGGCGAGCAGTTTGCCCCCGACGGCAGGCAGATGGCCAATGTCTGGCAGGGACAGCAGAACCAGCCGTTCCCCGTGGTCAGTCCCAAGGCCGGCGGGGCGCTGGGCACCAGCCCGGTCGGCACCTTTCCGCCCAATGGCTACGGCCTTGCCGACATGACCGGCAATGCCTGGCAGTGGGTCGCGGACTGGTACCGCGCCGACCAGTTCCGGCGCGAGGCCGGCAAGGCGCAGCCGATCGACAACCCGGTGGGCCCGCTGGCATCGTGGGATCCGTCCGAACCGGGGGTGCCGGTCAACGCGCCCAAGCGCGTCACGCGCGGCGGCTCGTTCCTGTGCAACGAGGATTTCTGCCTGAGCTACCGCCCCAGCGCACGGCGCGGCACCGATCCCTTCAACAGCATGTCGCACCTCGGCTTCCGCCTGGTGATGGACGAAAGCCGCTGGGCCGAAATGCAGCGGCGGCCGCCGGTGGCGATGGCCGGGTCGGCCAAGCCGGCAGCGCGCTAACGCCGCGCGCGAACCAGGTTTCTTTCCAGCAGGGCAACACGCTACAGGAGCGAGCAACATGACCATGGCAGCGCCTCCCGCAATCCTTGCCAGCCACACGCGCAAGGCCATCGCCGCGCTGGCGCTGGCCGGCCTGGCGCTGGCCGGCTGCTCGACCTCCGCCACCGCGCCGGCGGCGCAGGATGCGGCCGCGCCGTCGGTGCAGGCCGCGGCAGCGGCGCTGCCGTCGTGGCGCGACGGTGCGGCCCGCCAGGCGCTGCTGAAATTCGTCGCCGACGTGACGCGGCCCGGCTCGCCCGGCTTCGTGCCGCCCGAGGAACGCGTGGCCGTGTTCGACAACGACGGCACGCTGTGGAGCGAGCAGCCGCTGTACTTCCAGTTCTTCTTCCTGCTCGACCAGGTGCGGGCGGCAGCGCCGCAGCACCCGGAATGGCGCAATAACCCCGCGTTCAAGGCGCTGATGGCCAATGACATGCAGGGCCTGATGCGCAACGAAAAGCAGTTGCTTGGCCTGATCGCCGAGGCCAACAGCGGCATGACCGTGGACGAATACGACCGCACCATCCGCGACTGGCTGGCAAAAGCGCGGCACCCCAAGTTCAACCGGCCTTACACCGAACTGGTGTACCAGCCGCAGCTGGAACTGCTGTCCTACCTGCGTGCCCACGGCTTCAAGACCTACATCGTCTCGGGCGGCACCATCGACTTCATGCGGCCGTGGAGCCAGGCCATCTACGGCGTTCCGCCCGAACAGGTGATCGGCTCCTCGCAGGCGGTGCGCTACCAGGTGCGCGACGGCAAGCCGGTGCTGGTGCGCGACCCCAAGCTGGACTTCATCGATGACGGGCCGGGCAAGCCGGTCGGCATCTACCGCCATATCGGCCGCCGGCCCATCCTTGCCGTGGGCAACTCCGACGGCGACCTGCAGATGCTGGAGTACGCCACGGGCGGCGACGGCCCGCGCCTGGCCGTGCTGGTGCATCACGACGATGCCGAGCGCGAGTTCGCCTATGACCGCCAGTCCAAGGTGGGCAAGCTCGACAAGGCCCTGGACGCGGCCCGCGCCAGGGGCTGGACGGTGGTCAGCATGAAGCGGGACTGGCAGCAGGTCTATCCGGCCGGCAAGCCATGACCACACGTATCAGCAGCAAACCAGCAGCAAACCGACCGTAACGGGTCAATGAACGGAGGCGGGACATGCACAGAGTTGAAGAACGCATAGTCAGAGGGCGGAGTTCCAGGCTGGCGATGCTGGCCGTGGCCGCCGTGGTGGTCGCCGTGACCGGCTGCGACAAGAAGGAGACCCCGCCCAAGGCGCAGCAGCCGGCGGCGCAGGCGCCTGCCGCCACGCCGGCACCGGGCGCGGCCGCACCGGTACCGGCCCGCGAGAATCCGCCGGTGGCGACCAGCGCCCCGGTTGCCGCGGCCTCCGCGCCCGCGCTGGCGGCACCGGCCGCCTCCGGCAAGAAGCCCAACATCCTGGTGATCTTTGGGGACGACATCGGCCAGACCAACATCAGCGCCTACAGCCATGGCGTGGTGGGTTACCGCACCCCGAACATCGACCGCATTGCCCAGGAGGGCATGCTGTTCACCGACTACTACGGCGAGAACAGCTGCACCGCCGGCCGCTCCACCTTCATCACCGGTGAAGTCGGGCTGCGCACGGGCCTGCTGAAGGTCGGCATCCCGGGCGCGCCGGTCGGGCTGCAGGCGCAGAACGTGACCATTGCGCAGGCGCTCAAGCCGCTGGGCTATGCCACCGGCCAGTTCGGCAAGAACCACCTGGGCGACCGCAACGAGTACCTGCCCACCGCGCACGGCTTCGACGAGTTCTTCGGCAACCTCTATCACCTGAACGCGGAAGAGGAACCGGAGCGCCCGTACTACCCGAAAAACGACGAGGCCTGGGTCAAGGCCAACGCGCCGCGCGGCGTGATCCACTCGTTCGCCGACGGCAAGGTCCAGGACACCGGGCCGCTGAACCGCAAGCGCATGGAGACCATCGACGACGAGACCACGGCGGCGGCGATCGGCTTCATGGACAAGCAGGTGAAGGCCGACAAGCCGTTCTTCGTGTGGATGAATACCACCCGCATGCACGTGTTCACCCACGTGCGCGAGTCGATGCGGGGGCAGAGCGGCATGCCGGGCAACGAGTACGCCGACGGCATGATCGAGCACGACGGCCACGTCGGCAAGCTGCTCAAGGCGCTCGACGACCTGAAGATCGCCGACAACACCATCGTGATCTACAGCACCGACAACGGCCCCAACCAGTTCAGCTGGCCGGATGCCGCGACCACGCCGTTCCGCAGCGAGAAGGACACCAACTGGGAAGGCGCGTTCCGGGTGCCGGCGATCATTCGCTGGCCGGGCCGGATCAAGCCCAACACGGTGTCCACCACGATGATCTCCGGGCTCGACTGGTTCCCGACGCTGCTGGCCGCGGCCGGCGATGCCGATATCAAGGAGCGCCTGCTCAAGGGCACCAGCATCAGCGGCAAATCGTTCAAGGTGCATCTGGACGGCTACAACTTCCTGCCATACCTGACCGGACAGACCAACACCGGGCCGCGCCAGGACTTCTTCTACTTCAACGATGACGGCCAGCTGGTGGCGATGCGCCACAACGACTGGAAGTTCGTGTTCTGCGAGCAGCGCCAGCCGGGCGGCTTCCAGGTCTGGGCCAACCCGTTCACCTGCCTGCGCGTGCCCAAGGCATTCAACCTGCGCATGGACCCCTATGAGCGGGCCGATTCGGTTTCCGACCAGTACTACGACTGGACCGCGAAGAACGCCTACATGATCAGTTATGCGTCGTCGCGGGTGGCACCGTTCCTGCAGTCGTTCAAGGACTACCCGCCCAGCCAGCGGCCGGCGAGCTTCACCATCGACCAGATGACCGAGGCGGTGATGTCGTCGATCGACAGGGGCGCGGCCGGCGGCAAGTAGCCTCCGGCGTGACCGGCCAGCCGGCTTCCACTGCAAAGGCCGGCTGGCCCATTCCACAGGGATCGCACCATGGTAGAAGCGCGCGCCGGCGCAGGCTCCGGCAAGGATAAGGTGCGGTATGCGGCGGCCACCAACGGGCAGGGCGCCCGGGCCGCCGCGCAGGCGGGGCAGGACGGGCAGGCGTGGCATGACGCCGCGCTGGTGCCGGCCCTGCTGCTTTTTGCCTCGGGCACCGCGGGACTGGTGTTCCAGGTGCTGTGGATCAGGCAGCTCGCGCTGGTGGTGGGTGTCGAGGTACACGCCGTCACCACCGCCGTGAGCGCGTTCTTCGGCGGCCTGGCACTGGGCGGCTGGGTCTTCGGCCGCAGCGCCGATCGCCATGGCCATCCGCTGCGGCTGTATGCCTGGCTGGAACTCGCGGTGCTGGTGCTGGGCGTCGGCGCGACGCTGGCCCTGGCGCAGGCCGCCGCGCCGTTTGCCTGGCTGGAAAGCCGGGTGGGCCTGCTGGCGTGGGCGTTGCCGTTCGTGCTGGTGATCCTGCCGGCGGCCGCGATGGGCGGCACGCTGCCGGTGCTGATGCGCGTGCTGGGCTCGCGCCCGGGCCGCGTTGGCACGCACGGTGGCCGGCTCTACGCCGCCAACACCGCCGGCGCCATCGCCGGCACGCTGCTGGCTGGCTTTGTGCTGGTGCCCGGGCTTGGCATCCTCGGCAGCGCCATCGCGGCGGGCATGCTCAACGGCGTCGCGGCGCTGTGTGCCTGGCTGCTGGCGCGGCGGGCAACGAGTCCCTGCGCTCCCGCCAGCGCCCACGCAGCGCAACCTGCCGCTGCCGCCGGCGATGTCGCCAGCGGCCGGCTCGCGCTGCTGCTGTATGCCGCCGCCGGCGGCATCGCGCTGGGCTACGAGGTGGTCTGGTCGCAGGCCATCGTGCAGTTCCTCAGCACGCGCACCTTCGCCTTCACCGTGGTGCTGGCCACCTACCTGGCCGGGCTGGCCATCGGCAGCGCGCTGGCCGCGCGCCATGCCGACCGCGTGCGCGACCCGTGGGGTGCCTTCGGGCTGCTGGTGGCGGCGGCCGGGCTGGTGGCCTTGCTGGAATTCGTGCTGCTGGGCGAATGGCTGCTGCGCGCGCAGGGCAGCCTGTCGGCGTGGGTGCAGGGCCTGAGCGCGAGCCCGCTGCTGGCGGCCTGCGCGCGCTTTGCGCTGGCGGCGCTGACGGTGGTGTTCGTGCCGACGCTGCTGCTTGGGGCGGCGTTCCCGTTCGTGTTGCGTGTCAGTGTCGACAGCCGGCGCATCGGCGCGGGCGTGGGCAGCGTGATCGCCCTCAACACGCTCGGCGGCATCGCCGGCACGGCGCTGGCCGGCTTTGTGCTGGTGCCGTACCTGGGGCTGGTGCGTACGCTGGCGCTGCTGGCGGTCGCGGCGGCGGTGGTCGGCGTGGTGGCGGTGGCGCTGGGCAGCGGGGTGCGGCCCGCGGCGCGCTGGGCGGTGCCGATGCTGGGCGTGCTGGCAGTGATCGCCGCCGCGCTGGCGCCGCCGGACCGCCTCGCCACGCTGCTGGCGCGGGCGCGCGGCGGCGAACTGGTGTTCTACGAGGAAGGGCGCGGCGCCACCGTGGCGGTGGTCGAGCAGAGCTCCGCCACCAACCGCTTCCGGCGCCTCTATATCCAGGGCGTGTCCAATTCCGGCGATGCCATGACCTCGCAGCGCTATATGCGGCTGCAGGCGCTGCTGCCGTTGATCGTGCACAACGGCGCGCCGAAGTCGGCGCTGGTGATCGGGCTCGGCACCGGCATCACGGCGGGCGCGACGCTGGCGTGGCCGGGGCTGGAGCGGCGCGTGGTGGCGGAGTTGCTGCCGCCGGTCGAGCGCGCGGTGCCCAGCTTCAACGGCAATTTCGGCGTCGCCACCGACCCGCGCGTGGAGATCCGCCTGCGCGACGGCCGGCGCGAACTGCTGCAGAGCCCGCAGCAGTACGACCTGGTCACGCTGGAGCCGCCGCCGCCATCGGCTGCCGGCGTGGCCAACCTGTATTCGACCGACTTCTACCGGCTCGCTGCCACGCGGCTGCAGCCCGGCGGCCTGGTGGCGCAGTGGCTGCCGCTGCCGACGCAGAACGACGCCGATACGCGCATGCTGGTGCGCAGCTTCCTCGATGTGTTCCCGCACGCCACGCTGTGGACCACCGAGCTGCACGAGATGCTGCTGGTGGGTTCGATGTCGCCGCTGGCGCTGGATGTGGCGCAGGTCCGCGCGCGCTTTGCGCAGCCGGATGTCGCCGCGGCGCTGCAGGCGGTGGGGGTGCGCTCGGCGGCGGCGCTGCTGGCCACCTGGGTCACCGACCGCGCCGGGCTGGACTGGTATGCGGCCGATGCGCCGGCCGTGACCGACGACCGCCCGCGCATCGAGTATGCCGGCTGGGTCCGCCCCGACGCCTTCCCGGAATCGTTGTCCAGGCTGCTGTCCCTGCAAAGCGAACCGCCGCTGGCGGGCGCCGACGATGCCTTCTGGCGCGAGCTGCGCCACGAGCGCGAGATCCTGCACACGTTCTACCGCGCCGGCCTCGACGCCTACCGCGGCGACCGCGAGGCGTGGGCCAGCCATATCACGCAGGCCATGCGCGCCGATCCCGACAATCCCTACTACGCATGGTTCGTCGGCGGGCAGGCCCGCCGTGCCCCGGCCGCATCCGAGAACACCCCAAGGAACGCCCCATGAGCACACGCGACGACGTCCTGGCCCTGCAGCAGCGCATGGGCGAATCGATCGTGGGCCAGCAGCGCATGATCGAGCGCCTGCTGCTGGGCCTGCTGGCGGACGGCCACCTGTTGGTCGAAGGCCTGCCGGGGCTGGCCAAGACGCGCGCCATCAAGATGCTGGCGCGCAACCTCGATGCGCGGCTGTCGCGGATCCAGTTCACGCCGGACCTGCTGCCGGCCGACATCACCGGCTCGGAAATCTACTTCACCGAAGGCGGCAAGGGCGAGTTCCGCTTCCAGGCCGGCCCGGTGTTCGCCAACCTGGTGCTGGCCGACGAGGTCAACCGCTCGCCGGCCAAGGTCCAGGCGGCGCTGCTGGAGGCGATGGAAGAGCGCCAGGTCACCGTCGGCGGCACCACCCACAAGCTCGAGCCGCTGTTCCTGGTGATGGCGACGCAGAACCCGATCGAACAGGAGGGCACCTACGCGCTGCCCGAGGCGCAGATGGACCGCTTCCTGATGCATGTCAGCGTGGGCTATCCCGAAGCGCAGGCCGAGGCCGACATCGTCAGGCTGGCGCGCGCGGAAGAGGCGGGCGGCGCGGCGGCTGGCGCGAGCGCTCCGGTGCGGCTCGCGCCCGAGGCCATCTTCGCCGCGCGTGCGGCCATCCATGGCATCCATGTCAGCGAGGCGGTGGAGCGTTACATCGTCGCGCTGGTGCAGGCCACGCGCGCGCCCAAGCTTGTCGACGACGATCTCGACAAGTGGATCCAGGTGGGCGTGAGCCCGCGCGGCTCGATCGGGCTGGACAAGGTGGCGCGCGCGCATGCGTGGCTGCACGGGCGCGACTTCGTCACGCCCGAGGACGTGCAGGCCGTGGTCGGCGATGTGTTTCGCCACCGGCTGATCCTGTCGTACGAGGCGCATGCCGCCGGCGTCGGCGCCGATGCCGTGATCGAGCGCCTGGTGCAGCAAGTGGCGGTGGCCTGAACCAGCGCGAGGGCCGCCTTTCATGCGCCTGCCATTCCGCGCCATCGCCCGCGCCGCCCCGGCGGCGGCGCACGCGCCGTCTTCACAGGCGCTGGCCGGAGTCAGCGTGGATGCCGCGGCGCTGGCCCGGCTCGAGGTGGCCGCGCGCGACTTCCATTTCCTGCCGCGCCAGCCGGTGCACAGCGTGCTGGCCGGGCGCCATGCCTCACGGGTGCGCGGGCGCGGGCTGACCTTCGAGGAATTGCGCCTCTACCTGCCCGGCGACGATATCCGCAGCATGGACTGGCGCGTGACCGCGCGCACCGGCCGGCCCCATGTGCGCGTCTACACCGAGGAAAAGGACCGGCCGGTGCTGCTGGTGGTGGACCAGCGCATCAACATGTTCTTCGGCAGCCGGCGCGCGATGAAATCGGTCAGCGCAGCCGAAGCAGCGGCGCTGGCCGCGTGGCGCGTGCTCGCCGAAGGCGACCGCGTCGGCGGCGTGGTGCTGGGCGACGAGCGCATCGAAGCGTTCGCGCCGCGCCGCAGCCGCGACGCGGTGCAGCAGCTGCTGGGCGGCATCGCTCGCTTCAACCAGGCCCTGCGCGCCGACGCGCCGGCGCGCCGCGCCGCCGGGCAGCTCAACGCGGCGCTGGAGCGCACCGCGCGCATGGCGCGCCACGACTGCCTGGTGATCGTGGTCAGCGATTTCGACGGCCATGACACTCGCACCCGCGACCTGATGCTGGCGCTGGCAACGCACAACGATGTGCTGACCATCCTGGTCCACGACCCGTTCCTGGGCGCGCTGCCGGGCTCGGGGCAGCTGGTGGTCAGCGACGGCGAGCTGCAGGTCGAGCTGGGCTTCGGCCACGCCGCCACGCGGCGCGGCATCGCCGAGTTTGCCGATGCCCGCGCCAGGGCACTGCTGGACTGGCACCATGCCATGGGCGTGCCGCTGCTGCCGCTGTCAGCCGCCGAGGAGACCGCGCCGCAGTTGCGCCGGCTGCTGGGCCGGCCGCTGCAGCAGGCACCGGTGCGGCAACGCGCGGGGGCGGCGCGATGAGCCTCACGCACAGCGCCGCCCCGGCGACCCTGGCAACGCTGGCCGACCTCGCCGTGCCGCCGCCGCCGTCGTGGATGCCGCAGACCATCGGCTGGCCGATCGCCGGCGGCGTGCTGCTGCTGGTGCTGGCCTGGGCCGGCTGGCGCGGCTGGCGGCGCTATCGCGCCAACCGCTACCGGCGCGAGGCGCTGGCGGAACTGGCGGCGCTGCCGCAGGACCCGGACCCCGCACACCGCGCCGCGGCCTTGCGCGCGATGGCGGCGCTGCTCAAGCGCACCGCGCTGGCGGCGTGGCCGCGCGCGCAGGTGGCCAGCCTGGCCGGCGGCGGCTGGGCCGAATTCCTGCGGGCGCATGCGGGTCGGGCCGGGGATGTCGCACCGCAGCTGGCGGCCCTGGTGCAAGACGCCGAGTACCGTGGCGACGCCGCGCTGGCGCAATGGCCGGACGCCGAGGTGCGCGCCGTGGCCGCGGCATGCCGGCGCTGGATTGCGGAGCACCATGTACCAGTTTGAATATCCGTGGCTGTTCGCGCTGCTGCCGCTGCCCTTGCTGCTGTGGTGGTGGCTGCCGCCGTACCGCGAGGAAAGCCCGTCGGTGCGGCTGCCGTTCTTTGGCGAGGTCGCCAGTGCCGCCGGGCTGACGCCGGCGGCCGGCGCCGTGGTGCCGCGCCGCAACCGGCTGCAATGGGTGCTGGCGCCGCTGGCGTGGGTGCTGGTGGTGACGGCGCTGGCGCGGCCGCAGTACCTCGAGGCGCCGGTGCAGAAGGTGCAGCCCGCGCGCGACCTGCTGCTGGCGCTGGACCTGTCGCAGTCGATGGACACGCGCGACTTCCGCGATCCGTCCGGCGCGCTGATCCCCCGCGTGCAGGCGGTGCGGCAGGTGGTCGGCAATTTCGTGGCGCGGCGTCCGGGCGACCGCATCGGCCTGGTCGTGTTCGGCGATGCGCCGTACCCGCTGGCGCCGTTTACGCTGGACCACCAGCTGGTGCAGGCGCTGCTGGCCGACCTGCTGCCCGGCATGGCCGGACCCAGCACGGCGCTGGGCGATGCCATCGGCCTCGGCATCAAGCTGTTCGGGCACAGCGAAGCGCCGGAGCGCGTGATGATCGTGCTGACCGACGGCAACGACACCGCCAGCCGGATGCCGCCCGAGCGCGCCGGCGGCATCGCGCGCGAACGCAAGGTGGTGGTGCATACCATCGGCATCGGCGACCCCAACGCCGCGGGCGAAGAGAAAGTCGACCTCGACGTGCTGCAGCGGCTGGCGGCGCAGACCGGCGGGCGCTATTTCTTCGGCGCCGACCAGGCCAGCCTGGAGAGCATCTACGCGACCCTCGACCGGATCACGCCGCATGAGCAGAAGACGTTGTCCTGGCGGCCGCGGCGCGAGCTGTTCATGTGGCCGCTGGGCGCGGCGCTGGCGCTGGTGCTGGCGTACCAGCTGCTGATGTTCGGCTATTCGGCGTGGGTCGCGCGGCCCAGGCCAGCCCGAGCCGGCGTGGTGGAAGCGACGGAAGCGGTGGACCCGCCGGGCGCGATGGCGGATGCCGCCGGGAGCGGGCGCTGATGCCGGCCTGGCTCGAGCCGCTCGCCCACTTCCATTTCCTGCGCCCGTGGTGGCTGCTGGGGCTGCTGCCGGCCGCGCTGCTGGTGTGGGCGGTGCGGCGCCGCGGCGACGTGCGGCGGCGCTGGCGCGACACCATCGCGCCGCACCTGCTCGACGCGCTGATGCTCGGCGAGCGCCGCCGCCTGGCGCTGCGCCCGGTGCACCTGACCGCGCTGCTGCTGGCGCTGGGCACGGTGGCGCTGGCGGGCCCGAGCTGGCGCCAGGAACGCCCGCCGTTCCTCGACGACAAGGCGCCGCTGGCGATCGCCCTGGACCTGTCGCCGAGCATGGACGCGGTCGACGTCACGCCCACGCGGCTGGAGCGCGCCAAGCTCAAGGTCAAGGCGCTCCTGGCGCGCCGCGACGGCGGCCGCACCGCCATCTACGCCTATGCCGGCTCGACCCACCTGGTGTTGCCGCTGACCGACGACGCCAGCCTGCTGCAGACCTTCGCCGATGCGCTGCAGACCCGCATCATGCCGGTGCCCGGGCGCGACATGGCGCAGGCGCTGCGCGTGATCGACGCCGACCTGAAGCGTGAGCCGGTGCCGGGCACCATCCTGTTCCTGACCGACGGCGTCGACCCGGCCGCCGCGGCGGCGTTCCGCGCGCAGGCCGGCAGCGGCCGCAGCCAGCCGGTGGTGCTGGCGCTGGGCACCGCGCAGGGCGGGCCGCTGCGCGATGCCGCCGGCGGCTTCGTCGAGCAGGACGGCGCGCGGGTGTTTGCGCGGCTCGATGTGAAAGCGCTGGAGCGCTTCGGCGATGACAGCGGCGTGCCGGTGGCGACCTTCACGCCGGACAGCGACGACGACGTGGCCTGGGTGCAGCGCCACGTGCAGTCGCATCTCGAACAGATGCAGGCCGGCGACCGCACCCGCTGGAAGGATGAAGGCTGGTGGCTGGTGCCGCCGCTCGCGCTGCTGGCGATGCTATGGTTCCGCAAGGGCTGGACCGTGCGCTGGAACGCGGGCCTGCTGCTGGCGCTGGCGTTGGCGCTTGCCGCGCCGCGCGAGGCGCACGCGCAGTCATCCGCGCCAGCCACGCAAGCCAGTGGGGTACGCCCATGGCGCTTCGTCGACCTGTGGCTGACCCACGACCAGCAAGGCCGGCGCGCCTTCGAGCAGGGCGATTTTGCGCGCGCCGCGACGCTGTTCGACGATCCGATGTGGCGTGGCATCGCCCAGTATCGCGCCGGCCAGTACGCGCAGGCGGTGCAGAGCTTCGCGCGGGTCGATTCCGCACAGGCCGACTACAACCAGGGCAATGCGCTGGCGCGGCAGGGCCAGTACCGGCAGGCCGCCGCGCGCTACCGCCAGGCGCTGAAGCGCCAGCCGCAATGGCCAGAGGCAAGCGCCAACCTGGCGCTGATGGAAAAACTGCTGGCGCAGCAGCTGCCGAAGGACAAGCCGGACCCCGACGACGGCGAAGAACCACCCGACCTGCCGCCGGACCAGGTCAAGTACGACGCCGCGAAGCCGTCGGCACCGGGCGGCAAGTCGCTGCAGGTGGTGCTGACGCAGGACGCCGAGATGTGGATGCGCGCGATCCAGACCACGCCGACCGACCTGCTGCAGCGCAAGTTCGCGCTGCAGCACGGACAGGCGGCGCCGGCGCAGGGCGCGCGATGAGGCGCCACGCCATCCGGCCTCGCGCGTGGCTGCGGCGCGCCGCGCTGCTGGTGCTGCTGCTGGCGGCGTGGCTGTGGCCCTGGCTGGCGCGGGCCGCTGCCGGACCGGCCGGGCCCATCGTGCGTGTCGACGTGGGCGCGCACCAGCCGGTGCTGGCGGGCCAGCAGGTGGGCATCGACGTCACCATCCTCGCGCCCAACTATTTCCTGTCGGCACCCGAGTTCCCGCCGCTTGCGGTGCCGGGCGCGGTGGTCACCTTGCCCGATGCGCGCGCCGTGAATTCCACCGAGACCATCGACGGCGTGGCCTATGCGGGCATTCGCAAGACCTATGCCTTCACTGCCGAGCAGGATGGCGACTTCCGGCTACCGGCCGCGACCATCCGCGTGACCTACGCCGGCGACGACGGCGCGCCGCGCGAGGGCAGCGTCACCTTGCCGCTCACCACGATCCGGGTCGGCACGGGCGGCACCGGCACCGCGGCGGCGGGCGCCACCGCCGGCCGGCGCTTGCTGCCGGTGGCGCGGCTCAGCGTGACGCAGACGCTGGACCACAACCCCGACCACGGCGTGGTCCGGCTGCATGCGGGCGATGCGCTGGTGCGCACCGTCACCACCTTTGCGCCGCAGACCCAGGCGATGATGATCGTGCCGCCGCATGCCGCGTCGCCGCGCGGCGTGCGCATGTTCCGCGCGGACGCGCGGCTGTCCGACCAGGCCCAAGGCGACCAGGCCCAGGCGGCGCCGGAGCCGGGCGGCACGCGTATCGATACGCTGACCTACGTGTTCGAGCGACCCGGCACCTATGCGCTGCCCGCGGTCACAGTGGACTGGGTCGATCCCGCCACGCGCCGGCCGACCAGCTCCGAAGCGCCGGCGGTAAAGGTCGAGGTGGCCGCCGCGCGCAACGCCGGGGCGCTGGCGCCGGGCGGGCCGTCGGCCGGCGCGCTGCCGGGCGCGGGCGGCCTGCCGTGGCGCACGCTGCTGTGGGGCGCGGTCGCGCTGCTCGGCGTCGCCTTGCTGGCGCTGCTGTGGCGGCGGCTGCGGCCGCGCCTGGCGCGCCTGCGGCAACGCCGCGCCGAGCGCCGCCGCGCCCGCGCCGGGGGCGCCGAGGCGCGGCTGGCGGCCACGCTGCGGGCCTGCCGCGCGGGCGATGCGGCCGCCGCCAGCCAGGCGCTGGGCGACTGGACCCGCGCAGCGCATGGCACCACGCCCGCGGCCTGGGCCGAAGCCGCCGGCGATGCCGCGCTGGCCGACGCCGTCACCAGCCTGCAGCGCCATCTCTACGGGGCGGTGCCGGTCCCGTCCGCCTGGGACGGCAACCCGCTCGCGCAGGCGCTGAGCCGCCACGCAAGGCCCGCCCCGCAGCGCCGGCACCACGCCGCGCCGGCGCTGCCACCGCTCAATCCCTGATCCCGCCCTGATCCAGCCGCTCCCCCGAACCCAACCCGCGCCCCCATGACCTGTACCGTTGATTTCCTTGCCGCCAACCCGTTGCTGGTGCTGTTCATCACCGTCGGACTTGGATACTTCGTCGGCAAGGCGCGGGTCGGACCGATCCAGCTGGGAGGCGTGTGCGGTACGCTGATCGTCGCACTGTTCATGGGGCAGACCGGCTGCCAGATGCATGGCGAACTGAAGGACATGGCCTTCGCGCTGTTCATCTTTGCCATGGGCTATTCCGGCGGGCCGCAGTTCTTTGCCAACCTGAACCGCTCGAGCCTGCGCTATATGGTGCTGCCGGTGGTGGAGGCGCTGGTGGTGCTGGCGATCGCGCTCGCCGCGGCGGCCTGGCTGGGCTTCGATCCGGGCACCGCCGCCGGGCTGGCCGCCGGCGCCGCGACCGAGTCGGCGGTGGTGGGCACCGCCGCCGAAGCGCTCAAGCACCTCGGCCTGGATGCCGCCACCGTGGGCCGCTACGAGGCCAATATCGCCACCGCCTATACGCTGACCTACCTGGTCGGGCTGATCAGCATCGTGTTCTTCACCAGCCAGATCGCGCCGGCGCTGCTGGGCATCGACCTGCGCCAGGCCGCGCGCGAGGTCGCGGCGCGCATGGAGGCCGCGTCCGACGACGACGTGGCCACTCAGCCGGCGCTGCCGCGGCTGATCGGGCGCGCCTACTCGGTGCACCAGGCCGCCGGCATGACTGTCAGCCAGCTGCAACACCAGGTCGGCGGCCGGGCGTCGGTGGTCAAGGTGCTGCGCGGCGGGGCCGGCATCGAGCTGGGCGATGACGACGCCGTGCAGGCCGGCGATATCCTGGCCCTGGTCGGCATCCGCAGCAACCTGCTGAAGGCCGCCGCGCTGATCGGCCCGGAAGTGCTGCTGCCCGAGGCGCACACCGATGCCATCCAGCTGGTGGAGAAGCGGGTGGTGGTGAACAAGCGCCGCGTCAACGGCAAGACCCTTGGCGAGCTGGCGCGCCTCGCCGGCCCGCGGCGGCTGCGCGAGGTCTGGGTGCTGGAAGTGCGGCGCTCGGGCCTGTCGCTGCCGATCACGCGCTCGACGCCGCTGCAGCTGGGCGACGTGATCACGATCGTCGGCCTGGAGCCTTCCCTGTCCGAGGCCATTGCCGGCATCGGGGTGGAGGCCAAGGCCTCCGAGGTCACCGACCTGGTGTTCCTGTGCGTGGGCATCCTGGCCGGCCTGCTGGTGGGCACGCTGAGCCTGAGCCTGGGCGGCATGCACATCTCGCTGGGCAGCGGCGGCGGGGCGCTGCTGAGCGGGCTGGTGTTCGGCTGGGCCCAGTCGCGCAAGCCATCGCTCGGCACCTTTCCGGCGTCAGCGGTGCAGATCCTGAAGGACCTGGGGCTGGCGGTGTTCGTCGCCTGCGTCGGGCTGTCGGCCGGGCCGGATGCGATCGCGCTGATCCGCGAGCACGGCGCGGTGCTGCCGCTGATCGGGCTGGCGGTGTCGCTGGTTCCCGCGTGCCTGTCGTTGTGGATCGGGCACAAGCTGCTCAGGATCGAAGGCCCGCTGCTGGTCGGCGCGATTGCCGGGCAGCATGTCAGCACCCCGGCGATCAGCGCGATCCTGGCCGCCAGCCAGAGTTCGGTGCCGCTGCTGGGCTACACCATCACCTATGCCATTGCCAACGTGATGCTGCCGGTATTGGGGCCGATCATCATTTCGCTGGCCTACCGCTTCACCTGAGTCCGGCTGGCCGGGCGCCGGCGGGTGCCTGACAGACCATTTCTTTGCCGTTCGCGCCGCGCCGTCCTACAACTGATGGGTGGGGCGGAGGGCACCGCGCCGCACCCGCAAAGGACAAGGAGGAGCAATATGTGCCGCTGGCTGGCGTACTCGGGCAGATCCGTTGCATTGGAAACGGTGCTGTTCCAGCCGGAACACTCGCTGATCGACCAGAGCCTGAATTCCCGGCTGGGCCATACCACCACCAACGGCGACGGCTTTGGCGTCGGCTGGTACGGGCGCCATGCCGAGGTGCCGTTCCGCTACCGCTGCCTGCATCCGGCGTGGAGCGACACCAACCTGCGCGAGACCGCCAGGGCGGTGCGCGCGCCGATGTTCGTGGCGCACGTGCGCGCCGCCACCGGCACGCCGACGCAGGAAACCAACTGCCATCCGTTCCGCTTTGGCCGCTGGCTGTTCGTCCACAACGGCCTGATCCGCGACTATCCGCTGGTGCGGCGCGACCTGATGATGGCGGTGGCGCCGCACCTGTTCCGCTGGATCGAGGGCTCGACCGATTCCGAGGTGATGTTCTTCCTGGCGCTGACCTTTGGCCTGGAGCGCGATCCGGTCGGCGCGCTGGAACAGATGGCCGGCCTGATCGAGGATGTCGGCCTTCGCCACGACGTGCAATTCCCGCTCAACATGACGGTCTGCGTGACCGACGGCCGGCAGATCGTCGCGGTGCGCTATTCGAGCGAGACCAACTCGCGCTCGCTGTTCCACAGCACCTCGTTCCGGCAGTTGCGCGAGCTCTATCCGGACGACCCGCGCATCGCCGCGGCGGGCGACGATGCCTTCCTGGTCCTGTCGGAGCCGCTGATCGACGTGCAGGGCGTGTGGGAGGAGATTCCCGAGGGCACCATCCTGGTTGCGCGCGGCGGCGAGATCGACCGCCACCGCTTCGTGCCGCGCCTGCCGAGCCAGCCGGCATTGCACGTGGTTCAGGGCAACGCGGCCGCGGGCTGAGGTCGCGGGCTTGGCAGCATCACGCAAGCCTCAGGGGCACGCCAGCGCGGCGGTGGCGTACATCAGCAGCGCCACCAGCACCACCACGGTAAAGCCGGCGTGGATCGCCAGCAGCGTGGCCAGCACCGCCGCCACCACCGAGGCGCAGGCGTTGATGCCCCAGGCCCACGGCACCAGCTTGTCGTCGCGCAGGGCGAGCCCGGACAGCCCGAGCGGGAACGGCATCCCCATCAGGAAGGCCAGCGGCGCGATCAGTGCCACCGCAACGGCGACCCGGGCGGGATCCGGCCAGGCAATCAGCCGCGGGAACACCTCAGGCAGCGCCACCAGGTAGAGCATCGCCACGGCACACACGCCGCCGATTGCCAGCGCCACCTGGCGCCGGCCGCGCCCGGGCCCGGCGCGCGCCGGCAGGCGCGGGGCAAAGCGGCTGCCCAGCCCGGCAAAGCACAGGAACGCGCACAGCACCACCGCCACGGCATAGAGCGGATGGCTCAGGAACAGGATGAATTTCTGGATAAAGGCGATCTCGACGAACATGAAGCCAAGGCCGACCGCGACAAAGTAGAAGCCAGTGCGCGCTACTGGCACCAGCGGCACCGATGACGCTGGCGCGCGCCGCCGCAGCACGCGCAGCGGCACGCCGATCAGCAACAGCGCCGCGGCCGTGGCCTGCAGCAGCGTTGCCACCAGCACCGGATAGCCCCAGTCCAGCAAGGGCAGCCCGCCCTGCGCCTTCAGCGAGATCAGCTCCGGCAGCGTGCGCCATTTGAAGAAGTGGAAGAAGTAGGGCCGGTCGTCGGTGGCGGGCCGCACGTCGAACTTGTAGCGCGCCAGGAAGCGCTCGCGCTCGGGGCCGAGCAGCGCCTGCGCGGCGGCGTAGAAGTCTGGCTGGTCGAGCACGTTGTAGCGGTTGGCCGCGCCGGGCCGGATGCCGGGATGGTATTCGACGTCGAACGAGCGCATGCGGCCGAAGTCGAGCAATGCGCCGATTTCCGCGGGCTGGAAGTCGCCGTGCTTGACCACCAGCGTGGCCGTCTTCCAGCCGCGCAGCAGCACCAGCCGGCGCGACGGATCGGACACCCCCGCGCGCGCCATCGCCGCCACGGCGGTGGCGAACAGTTTCGGGATATCGCGCGGCGGCAGCGAGACCCAGCGCGTGATCGCCAGCAGGCCGCCGGGCCGCAGGTGGCGCAGGTAGGCCTCGAACGCTTCCACGGTATAGAGGTAGCTTTCGGAGAGCGCATACAGGCCCGCCGACGAGGTGCTGAAGGAATCCAGCAGCGCCACCTGGATCAGGTCGTAGCGCTGCCGGCTGGCGGCCAGGAAGCCGCGCGCCTCGCCGACATGCACCTGCACGCCCGCCGCGCTGTACGGCTTGCCCGAGAACGCGCCGAAGCGGTCCTGCACCAGCCCGATCACCTGCGGGTTCAGCTCGACCGCATCGACCGCGCTGGCGCCGTGGTAGAGCGCCTGCAGCACGTCGGCGCCGGCACCGCTGCCCAGCACCAGCACGCGCGGCGGCGCCTGCAGCAGGTGATACGGCAGCGCCGAGGTCAGGTCGCCCAGGTAGGCCAGCGGCTCGCGCCGGCCGTCATGGCGGTTGAGCGCGCTGAGGCCGTCGCCGTCGGTAAACACCGCAAGCTGCGGCGGCGGTTCCGCGGTGGCGTTCAGGCTGAGTCCGGGCGCATGGCGCAGCGGGATCGACGGACTCTCGACTACCGTGATCAGCCCCAGCGGACTGGAGCGCTGCGCCACCACGCGCGCGTCGCCGATGCGCAGCAGCTGGCTCAATTCCTTGTAATCCGACGGCCGCAACGCCATCCAGCTGCCCGGGATGGCCGCGGGTAAGGCTGCCGCCGCCAGCAGCAGCGCCGGCAGCCACGGGCGATGCCAGCGGCATTCCATGCAGGCCAGCGCCGCGGCCGCCATGCCCGTCATGCTGACCAGGCGCAGGGCGTCGATGGGGGCCAGCACGAACAGCGCGGCGATGATGCCCAGGCTACCCAGCCCGGCGCCGAGGATGTCGAAGCTGTAGAGCCGGGGTACCTGCAGCGGGAAGCGGGCAAAGGCCAGGCACACGCTGGTGGCCGCGCACAGGAAGGGCACGAACAGCAGCAGGTAGATCGCCACCAGGCGCAGCGGCTGGGTGGGTTCCCACAGGATTTCCAGCGGGTTGAAGCCGACGCGCTGCGCCAGCTCGAAGCAGACCAGGGCGCTGATGCCGAACAGCAGCGCGCCGCCGGCAAACACCGGCACGAAATGCCGCACCAGCCCCGGCTGCGCCAGTGCCACCAGCGCCCCCGCGGCGCCGTAGCCGAGCAGGGCCACGCTGATCATCATGTAGGCGAAGTGATGCCACAGGATGATCGAAAGCAGCCGCATCAGCAGGATTTCATAACCCAGCGCGGCGGCGGAGAGCAGGGCCAGGGCAAACAGCGGCGGGCGTGGCATCGCGTTCATCGCCTGGGGTGTCCCGCCGGGTGCCCGCGCCTCAGTGCTTGCCGACCAGCGGCACGAAGCGCACCGGCAGGATCTGCCGGGTGCTGACGCTGCCGTCCGGGGACTTTTCGACCAGCAGCAGGTACTGCGTCAGGAACTGCGCGCCCACCGGGATCACCATGCGCCCGCCCGGCTTGAGCTGCCGGATCAGCGGCGGCGGCACGTGGCTGGCCGCGGCGGTGACGACGATGGCGTCATAGGGGGCATGCTCGTCCCAGCCGTAGTAGCCGTCGCCCACCTTGCACGCCACCTGCCGGTAGGCCAGCCGCTGCAGGCGCTCGCAGGCCTGGCGCCCGAGCGGCTCGATGATCTCGATGGTATAGACCGCGCGCGCCAGCTGGCTCAGCACCGCGGCCTGGTAGCCGGAGCCGGTGCCGATCTCGAGCACGCTGTCGCCCGGCCGGACCCGCAGCAGATCGGTCATCAGCGCCACGATATACGGCTGCGAAATGGTCTGGCCATGGCCGATGGGCAGCGGCCGGTTCTCGTAGGCGTGCGGCTTCTGCGGGTCCGGCACGAACTCATGGCGGGGCACCTGGCCCATCACGGCCATCACGCCCGGGGCGATGCCGTGGCTGCGGTTGGGCACGCCGGCGCCGGCGTCGATCGCCACAATCTCGCTGACCATCTCCGCGCGCTGCTTCTGCCGTGCGTCGTCGGCGCGGCACAGCCCGGCCGATGCGATGGCGGCAATGGCGAGCAAGGCGAGCAAGACGATAGAGGGATGGCGGGTGAACGGCTGCACGATGGGACCCCCGGGGAGCCTACCGTCATCGTAGGTCATCGCCTGCCCCGGCGCCGGCAAGTGGCAAACGAGGCGCTTGCGGGCGCTCGCCGCCCCGGGCGGGCTAGCCCGCGATCAGCTTGAGTCCGGCCGGCAACGCCTCGCCGAAGACCCGTCCCTCGTCCGCGGCGTCGAGTTCGACTACCTCGCGCACCATCGCGATCCAGCCCGGCGGCGCGTTGGCGACCTCCAGCCGGCGCACCACGTTCGCGCGCAGCTCGTCGGGCAGGTCGCGGGTGCGGTCGCCGGTCAGGCGTGCGATCTGCACCGCGGCGAACGCGGCCGGCTCCACCTTTTTCCAGTCGAGCGCCAGGATGGCGTCCAGCCACTGGCCGGCGGTGTCGGCCGGCACCACGCTGTGGGCGCTGCCGTAGAACGGCATGCGGGCGCCGATGCGGCCCACCGCCCACCAGCCCTGGTTGTTCTCGGAGGGTTTGCGCAGCCGGGTCAGCAGCCAGCCGGCCAGCTCGGTCTTGGCGTCGACGGGCAGGCGCTCGAGCGAGCCGGCCAGCCGGACCATGTCGGCATAGCCGCCACGGGTGGGACCGGCCGGCTTCTTGAAGTGCGCGCTGCCCGGCGGCTGCAGGTAGAAGGCCATGTCTTCCAGCAGGCGCAGCTGCGCGCTTTCGTCGAGCCCGCCGGCGGCGCGCCGCCACAGCGTCCACCATTCCGACCAGTTCTGGCTTTCGTTGACGTACTGGATGCCCTGGTCGTACTGCGACCACAGCTGCGCGACGCGCCATTCGTCGAGCGGGTAGCCAAAGCCGGGGCGCACGCAATAGCCCGCCAGGTTAAGCCACAGGCGCTCATGGTCCGCCGTGCGGCGGCGGCGCCTGGCGCGTTCCCACAAGGCGCCGAACAGCTCGCGCAGCAGCGCGCTGTCCCACTGCTCGCGCGCGCCCAGGATCTGCTCCAGCTGCGCGCGCAGGCGCTTGACCTCCTTCGGCCCGACCTCCTGCGAACGCGCGCCGAAGGTGCGGTCGATCAACTCCAAAGCCTGCGGCAGAGACGGGTGGGCCGTTGGCGCCGGCGCGGCCGCCGCGGCGTCGTTGCCGCGCAGCTGGAACTCCAGGCGCCAGCGCTGCGCGGCATCGCCGGTGTTGATGCAGTGGACTTCGAGCGTGCCGACTTCGGTCAGCGACGTGGTGATCTGCACCGGCGTTTCGCGCGGGCCGCCGGCGCCGCGCGTCGGCACCACGGTGGCGATCGGCGGCAGGCGCACGAAGTCGCCGCCGGACAGGTCGGTCAGCGCGCCGGCCCGGTAGGGCGTCTCGGCCACCGAAGACACCAGGTGGAACTGCACCGGGTGCCCCAGCCGCAAGGCGAAGGTGCGGTCGCTGAGGTGGATTTCGTGGCCTTCCTCGGTGCCGCGCGGCAGCAGGCAGATCCCTTGCTGGCCCGTGGCGCCATCGTCGAGCACCAGGAAATAGCTGCGCGCCGAGCCGCCGCCGATGCGCGGCGCCTGTCCGGCGCGTGCGCGCGCAGACGCGACCGCGCCGCGCGCCACGGCAATGTCGGGATCGGCGTTGTGCAGCACCTGCAGCGGCGCGCCGCGCCAGCCGCCGAGTGTGTCGGCGATGCGGTCGGCCAGCGCCTGCGCGCGGAACACGCCGCCGTTGAGCAGCAGCGTGTCGGGCACCGGCAGGATATCGTCCGGCGCGCCCTCCAGCTCCAGCGCGGCACGGGCCTGCGCGGCATGCTGGCCAAGGAAGGCGGCCACGTGGCGGGTCACGGCGGGATCGGCGGCATAGGGCAGGCCGAACTCGACGATGGCGCCGCGCGCGCGCCGGGGACGTTCGCTGGCCGGCACGTTGGGGAAAAAGCCATCGACCACCAGCTGCTCGACTTCCTGCCGCGTCACCTGCACCGAGCGCGCGCCGCCGACCAGCCGGGAACCCGCGCCCAGCAGCGTCACGTTGACGGCATCGGGCGCGTCCGCGCCCAGCAGTTGTTCCTTGGCGGCGCGGCAGCGCGCCACCAGCTGCGACAGGCTCGCGGCCGACAGGCGCGGCTGCGCCGGCTCTGCCTTGCCCAGGCGCGCTTCGACCTGATGCGCCAGCCCCAGGTCCATGTTGTCGCCGCCGAGCATCAGGTGGTTGCCCACGCCGATACGGGTCAGCTGCGGCTGCCCGTCCTGCATCGCCACGCGGATCAGGGTGAGGTCGGTGGTGCCGCCGCCGACGTCACAGATCAGCACCAGCCGGGTTTGCGCGAGGTCCTGCTCCAGCGTGTGGCGATGGTGGAACAGCCAGTCGTAGAGCGCGGCCTGCGGCTCTTCCAGCAGGCGCAGCGCGGGCAGGCCCGCCAGGCGCGCGGCTTCCAGCGTCAGCGCGCGCGCGCCCTCGTCGAACGACGCCGGCACGGTCAGCACCACGTCCTGCTGTTCGAGCGGCGCGTCGGGGAAGCGGTGATTCCAGGCCGCGCAGACGTAGCCGAGATAGCTGGCGCTGGCGACCACCGGCGAAATCTTGTCGAGATCCTCCTCGCCGCCCCAGGGCAGGATCGGCGCGGTGCGGTCGACCGAGGCATGCGACAGCCAGCTCTTGGCGCTGGCCACCAGCCGGCCCGGCACCTGCGCGCCCAGCGTCGCCGCCAGGCGGCCGAACACGGTGCGGCGCGCGGCTGCGCTGGCGGCCGATTGCCAGGGCAGCTGCAGGTCATCGCCATTGAGCTCGCCCGACGCCGCGTGGTAGCGCACCGACGGCAGCAGGGGGCGGGCCGCGACCTCGCCCGGCGCGACCAGCTGGTCGATGTCGAACACGCGGATATCGTCGGAGCCGGCCCTGGCGTAGGCCACCACCGTGTTGCTGGTGCCAAGGTCGATGCCGACGATGTATTGCTTCATCGACTGCTTCATCGCCGCTGCCGCGGCTTCAGGCATCGGCGTTGCCGCGCACGTCGAATTGCACCTTCCAGCGTTCGCCGCTGCCACGCGGCACCGCCTCGAGCTCCAGCGTGCCGGCCTCGGTCACGCGCGCATGCAGCCTGACCGGCACCACTTCGCCGGCGGTGCGGCCTTCGGCGGGCAGCGTCGCCTGGATTTCTTCCAGTTCCTGCAGCTCCTCCGGCCCCCAGAAGTCGAGCAGGGTGCCGACCTGGTCCTGGCGCCGCACGGATGAGCCGAAGAAGCGGAAATGCACCGGTTCGCCCACCACCAGGCCGAACTCCTGCGGCGGCAGCTCGGCCTCGGTGCCTTCTTCCATGCCGAACGGCGCCACGCACAGCGCCTGGATCGGCGGCTCGAAGCCCGGCACGGCGGGCATCGACGATTCCACCGCGACGTAGTAGGCGCGTGCGGTGCCGCCGCGGATGCGCACGCCCTTGCCGCGCCGCACATAGCCGTAATAGGCGGCGCCGCGCGCCACCGCCAGGTCCAGTTCGGCACCATCGAGCAGGCGCGCCGGGGCCGCGCCCTCGGCAGCGAGCCAGCCGTTGAGCGTCTGCAGGATGCGCTCGACCAGCAGGCCCGACTTGAACACGCCGCCGTTGAACAGCACGGCGGTGGGGCGCAGGAAGCTGGCGCCTTCCGGCTGCGTGGCCTGCAGGCCTTCGATCTCGGCCAGCGCGCCTGCTTGCCGGCCCAGGAACGCCGCCAGGTGGCGCGTGATGGCCGCGTCCTGCGCGTAGGGCAGGCCCAGCTGCGTCAGGCCGGCACGGGCCCGGGTGACGGGGCGCGCCGCGGCGTCGACTTGCGGGAAGAACCCTTCGAGAATGGTCTGGGTCAGTTCGGCGCGGGTCAGTTCGGTGCGGATCGAGCCGCCGATCAGCTTCGCGCCGCGGCTGGGCACGACCAGCGGCACGCTGTCGGTGGCCGGGTCGGTCAGCAAGGTTTCCTTGGCGGCGCGGCAGGCGTAGGTCAGCGCGCGCAGTTGCCACGGGTCGGCCTGCGTGCCCTGCGCCGCCAGCTTGCGCGCGACCACGTGCGCCAGCGCCAGGTCCATGTTGTCGCCGCCCAGCAGGATATGGTCGCCGACCGCGATGCGATGCAGTTCCAGGTTGCCGTCACGCTCGATCACCGCGATCAGCGACAGGTCGGTGGTACCGCCGCCGACATCCACCACCAGGATGATGTCGCCCACCTTGACCTGCTTGCGCCATTGGCCGGCGCTTTTCTGGATCCAGCTGTAGAGCGCGGCCTGCGGCTCCTCGAGCAGGGTCATGCGGGCATAGCCGGCCGCCGCGGCGGCCTCGGCGGTGAGTTCGCGCGCGGCAGGATCGAACGACGCGGGGATCGTCACGGTGATGTCCTGCTCGCCGAACGGCGCGTCGGGATGGGCCTGGTCCCACGCTTCGCGCAGGTGCGTCAGGTAGCGCACCGAAGCCTCTAGCGGCGACACGCGCGGCACCTCCGGCGGCGCGTCGGCGGGCAGGATCGCCGCGCGGCGGTCGACCCCGGCATGGCACAGCCAGCTCTTGGCGCTGGACACCAGCCGGATCGGCGTGCCCGCGCCGCGGCTGCGCGCCATCTCGCCGACCGCGAAGTCGCGCGTGGCGCTCCATGGCAGGTTCAGGTCGCCCGGCGCCAGTTCGCTTTCGTGCGGCAGGTACAGGAACGAGGGCAGCAGGTCGAGATCCTCGACCGCGCCGGGCGCGGTCAGCTGCGTGACCGGCAGCACGCGCTGGCTGGTCTTCTCGCCATCGCTGGCGGCCAGGTCGACGTAAGAGACCGCGCTGTGGGTGGTGCCCAGGTCGATGCCGATGGCATAGCGGGCCTGGCCGGTGGCATAGCGGGCCTCGCTCATAGCTCCACCTCGGCGGGGGCGATCACGCTGGCGTCGTGGCGCTCGGCCAGGCGCGGCAGGCGCACGTCTTCGACCTTCCAGCCGCGATGGCTGATGGCGCCATGGAACGGCGCGCTGCCCACCACGTTGCCGGTCAGGCGGATCGCGCTGGCATCGAAGCCGTCGGCCAGCGTGACGCGGCTGCCCTCGGCTTCCTCGCGCACCGGCCGGATGGTGAAATGCTCGCGCAGCACCGCGCGGCAGCCATCGTGCACCAGGCGCGCGGCGGCGCCGATCTCGGCGTCGGCATAGCGCGTGATGTCTTCCTCGACGAAGTCGACGAAGCGGGCATCGCGCTGCAGCAGTCCGAGCAATTGCAGCGCGGCCACCGGGCTGGCTTCCTTCAGCGCGGGCGCCGGTTCAGCAACCGGCGCGGGCGCGGGGGCGCTCACCGGGGCCGCCGGCGCAGCGGCCTCGCCCGCGCGCAGGCGCTTGATGCCTGCAGCCAGGTCGCGGTCGCCCAGGATGGCGAAGAACGTGCCCATGGCAAGCGAGAGCCTGCCAAAGAAAGAGAGGTTCGGGTCAGGCATGGATAACACTCCTCTGTGCGCGGATGGCGGAGGACCGCTCAGGCGTCGCGCAGATAGGTGATCAACTGGTCCGCGCGGCTGGGATGCCGCAGCTTCTTCATCGCCTTGCTTTCGATCTGGCGGATCCGCTCGCGCGTGACATCGAACTGCTTGCCGACTTCTTCCAGCGTGTAGTCGGTCGACATGTCGATGCCGAAGCGCATGCGCAGCACCTTGGCTTCGCGCGGCGAGAGCTCGTCGAGCATCTCGCGCACCACCGCGCGCAGGCCGGCCTGCAGGGCGGCGTCGGCGGGCGTGGCGGTGTCCGAGTCGGCGATCATGTCGCCCAGGCTGGTGTCGCCGTCCTCGCCCACCGGGGTCTCCATCGACACCGGCTCCTTGGCGATCTTCATGATCGAGCGCACCTTGTCCTCGGTCATGTCCAGCCGTTCGGCCAGCACCGCCGGATCGGGTTCCTTGCCGGTCTGCTGCATGATCTCGCGCGACAGGCGGTTGAGCTTGTTGATCTGCTCGATCATGTGCACCGGCACGCGGATGGTGCGGGCCTGGTCGGCGATGGCGCGCGTGACCGCCTGGCGCACCCACCAGGTGGCGTAGGTGGAGAATTTCCAGCCGCGGCGGTACTCGAACTTGTCGACCGCCTTCATCAGGCCGATGTTGCCTTCCTGGATCAGGTCCAGGAACTGCATGCCGCGGTTGGTGTATTTCTTGGCGATCGAGATCACCAGGCGCAGGTTGGCCTGCGTCATCTCGTGCTTGGCCTGGCGCATCTGGCGCTCGGCGGCCAGCATCTTGCGGTTGACTGACTTCAGCTCGGCCAGCGACAGCGCCGCGCGGGCCTGGATGTCGATCAGCTTCTGCTGGTGGGCTTCCAGGTCAGGCAGCGCGCGCGCGACCGCGGCGCTGTAGGGGCGGCCTTCGGCGGCCAGGCCCTGGCCCCAGGCGAGATTGGTCTCGTTGCCGGGGAAGCGCGCGACGACGTCCTCGCGTTCCATGCCGCAGCGCTCGACCAGCAGCTGCACCACCTGGCGCTCGATCGCGCGCACCTCGTCGACCATGCCCTGGACGTTGGCGCACAGGCGCTCGATGGTGCGGGCGGTAAAGCGGATCGTGCGCAGCTCCTCGCGCACCGCGTCGCGCGCGGCGGCGAAGGCCGGTGCGGCCGCGCGGCCGGCTTCGCTTTCGGCGCGCATGCGCTCGAACTGCTCGGCGACGCGCGCGAAGCGCTTCATGCATTCGTCGCGCAGCCGGGCCAGGTCGGCTTCGGCGCTTTGCTGGGCGCTGCTGCCTTCATCGGCGCTGTCGTCGTCGTCTTCGTCGGACTCGTCGGCGCTGTCGAGGCTGCTGTCGTCGGCGTCATCCGCGGCGGCGGCGGGCTCGGCGATGGTCTCGTCGCTGAGCCCGTCGACCACGTCGTCGATGCCGATCTCGTTGGCGGCGACCTTGGCCGACAGCTCGAGGATGGCGGCGACGGTGAACGGGCACGCCGAGATCGCGTGGACCATGTTGTTCAGGCCTTCCTCGATGCGCTTGGCGATCTCGACTTCCTGCTTGCGCGTCAGCAGCGTGGCCGAGCTCATTTCGCGCATGTACATGCGCACCGGGTCGGTGGTGCGGCCGAACTCGGAATCGACGGTGGCCAGCGCCACCTCGGCTTCCTCTTCGGCCTGCTCGTCGGAGGCCACCACCGGGCCGTCGCTCAGCAGCAGGGTCTCGGCATCCGGGGTCTGCTCGTAGATCTTCACGCCCATCTCGGCGAAGGTGCCGACGATGCTTTCCATCGCGGCCGTATCCGTGAAGTTCTCGGGCAGGTGGTCGCTGATGTCCGCGTGCGTCAGGTAGCCGCGCTGCCTGCCCAGCTGGATCAGCGCGCGCAGCTGCTGGCTGCGCGCGGCGGCTTCGGCCGTCGGATCAGTGTGTGCCGCGGCCGGGCTGGCCTGGCCGTTGTCCTTGACTGCTGCTGCTCGTGTTTTGGCTGCCGTTCGTTGTGCGCCACTTGTCATTGACTGCTGTTTCCTTCGTGCATCGCGTGTCGACGGCAGTGCGCACGAGGGCGCGCGTGATTCCAACCTGCTGTCAAGGCTCGCGTGGGGTTCGGCGGGGGCGGGGCGGATAACCGTTGGCCGCGGCCGTTTGAATAGGGGCCGCATATTCTACAGCCATTGCTGCGTCGCAGCAGGTTCCGGGCCCGGAATGCGTGGCGGCTAGTCTGCCGGAATGCGTGGTATTTGCAACAGGATGGGCCGAAAAGCGCGGCAGAAGCCGCTGCCATGGCGGAAATTGCGAGAAATTCCGCACCGGGCCGCCGCGCTACGGCCAGCCAAGTGCCGCCTCAGGCATAGTCCAGCGGCAGCGCGGTGGTGTACTTGATCTGCTCCATCGCGAAGCTGGAGCTGACATCGGCCAGCTCGGCGCCCTGGATCAGCTTCTTGTAGACGCGGTCGTAGGCGGCGATATCCGGCACCACCACGCGCAGCAGGTAGTCGGTGTCGCCCGCCATGCGATAGAACTCGGTCACTTCCGGGATCGACGACACCAGTCCGTGAAACTGCTTGAGCCATTTCACGTTGTGCTGGCTGGTGCGGACGGAGACGAACACCGTGACGCCTGCATTGAGCTTGGCGGCGTCGAGCAGCGCCACGCGCTTGCGGATCAGGCCGGCTTCCTCCAGCTTCTGGATGCGGCGCCAGCACGGGGTCGAGCTCAGGCCGACCCGCTCGCCGATTTCCGCCACCGGCAAGGTGGCGTCTTCCTGCAGCAGGGCGAGGATCTGTTTGTCGTAGCGGTCCATGGCGCGTGGCGGTCAGGTGGAAAGGGTGCGCCCGCACCAGGCGCGAAGCGGGTCGGCTAGGCGTCGGCGGGCACCAGCAGGTTCACGCCGGTCGCGATATGGTCGCGGCTGACCCCGTAGAGATGCAGGGAAAGCGCGATCTCCTCGCTGGCGTTGCCGAGCGCGTGGATATGCTGCAGGCCGCCCGGCACGCTGAAGGTATCGCCGGCGCTGCGCGTGACGGTGTTGGCATGGTGCGCATGCCGGCTGGCGGGATCCCACCGGTAGTGCTGCTCGGTCAGCGTGCCGCGCAGCACGCGGTAGGCGCACCAGGTGCGGTGGCCATGCACCGGGCTGGCCTGGCCCGGAAGCCAGACCAGCACCATGGCCGAGAAGCGTTCCAGCGGATCGCCGTAGACCAGGTGCCGGGTATAGGTGTCGGCTGAGCCCAGCAAGGCCCCCGGCGGCAACGCCGCCAGCAGCGTTTCGGTGTCGGGCAGATGCTGCGCGATGTGGCTGGCAACCAGGCGCGCGCTGTTGCTGAAGATGTCGGCGAGGTCTAGCGCCAGCCGGTCGAGCGGGGCGCCGGCCGGGCGGGCGGCGGCAAGAGGAGAGGCAGTAACGGGGGAGGCGGTCGTCATGGCTGGCTTCGTCGGCTTGTTCTTGTCTGTTCATGATATGGACCGGCGGTAGCACAGGCATGCGATTTGTCCTTCCAGGTAGGCTGGAATTGTAATGCTATTCCTGTAGACCGCGAATTATTGGAATTTTGTTCTATCGGGTCGCGGTTGGCGCGATAACGCCCGCTGCGGGTTGCGGGGGCGCCTGGGGCGGCGACGGCCTAGCCGCCTTCGTCCTTGGGCCAGAACGTGATCAGGATATTGGACGGCGCCACGCCGTTGCTGTCGCGCGGCAGCGGATCGGAGCGCTGCACCGCGCGCAGCACCGCGTTGTCCCAGCCGGCATTGCCGCTGGACTTGGCAAGCCGCGTCGACAGCAGCGAGCCGTCGGGCGCCATGTGCACGGCGACCACCGCCGCCGGATTGCCGGCGACATCCTCGTCGAAGATGATGTTGGGCTTGACCCGCTGGCGCACGCGCTCGGCATAGCCCGAGGACGGCCTGGCCGACGAGCCGGAACCGGCCCCGGTGTTGGCCGTGGCGCCGGCACCGCCGGCCTGCGCGCGCAGGCGGGCCAGTTCGGCCTGGCGCTCGGCGTTGCTGGCCTGGCGCTGCGCCTCCGAGGCCTTGCGTTGCGCATCCTTGCGTGCCGCTTCGGCGCGGGCCTGGTTTTCACGCTGCCGCGCCTGCTCGGCCTCGCGCTCGGCCTGCCTGGCCTTGCGCTGCTTTTCCTGCAGCGAGATATCGGCGTCTTCTTCCTCGACGGGCTGCGGCACCGGCGCCGGCTTGACGGCAGGTTCGGGCGCGGTGGCTTCGGGGACGGGCTCCCACAGTTCCGCCGCGACGCCGGTGGGCACGGCGTTGCGCCAGCGCACGCCGTAGTACAGCAGGGCCCCCAGCAGCAGGTGCATGAGCAGGGCCAGCAGGAAGCAGGTCAGCGTGCGCCGCTCGCGCACGGGCTGGTAGGGATAGGCGGCGGTCTGCATGGTCCTTGGGTGCGGCGGAAACCAGGCCATTTCATTCTATGAGGCGCAACCGCATCAACCAAGGCAGGGCGGCGCAGGCTGCGCCCGCCGTTGTCTCGCCAAAGGCACGGCAAGGCCGCGCGGGCTTCAGCCCCTGGTGAAGATCTCGAGGAAGTGCTTGCTGGGATCCTCGAAATAGATGCGCCGGCCACCGTCATCGGTATTGACCTCGCCGGGGCGCCGCCGGTACGGGTCGGCCCAGTACGTGAGCCGGTGCGCGCGGACCCGGGCAAAACCGTGGTCGAACTCGGCGTCGCTGACCAGGAAGGCATAGTGCTGCATGGCGATCTCGCCTTCCGCGTCCATGAAGTCGAGGGTCACGCCGTTGTCTAGCGCCACGCCGAGGAAGGGGCCGAACGGCTCGGCTGGCGGACGGCCCAGGACCTCGCACAGGAAGTCCGCGGAGGCCTGCTTGTCGTGAGAGAAGACGATGGTGTGGTTAAGCTGGACGGCCATGTCGCAATCTCCGTGCTGGGGTGGATGCCTCCTCCAGCGTACAAGGAAATCGCCGGTTTGGCCGGGGGATCGGGTCAGGCGCCGTCCAGCTTGCGCAACGCCGCGCCGACTTCGCCATGGAACGCGCGCAGCGCTTCCAGCTCGATATTGGCCGGCTGCAGCGCGGGCCACAGCAGGGCCACCATGCCCGCGGCGGTCTTGTCGATATCGACCTCGCGCTCGCGCGCGATGGCATCCCACAGGATATGCTCCATCGGCCCCAGGATGGCGGAGCGCAACAGGCTCAGCGGCAGGTCGGCGCGAATCTCGCCATGTTCGCGGCCGCGCGCCAGCAGTTCCATCAGCGGCGCCGTATAGCGGCGCTGCAGCGGCACGAACTCCTGCCCGAGGTCCGGCCCCTTGGCCCGTCCTTCGGACAACACCAGCGCGCACAGCCCGGTGCCCTGGATCAGAAACAGGCGCAGGTGCGTCTTCACGTAGAACGCCAGCTGGTCCCTGGTGCTCTGGTGCCGCGGCATGCCGCGCTCGACCGCGTCGATGATTTCGTCGTACCAGTCCTCGATGACCCGCACGCACAGCTTGCGCTTGCTTTGGAAGTACGTGAACACCGTGGCCTCCGACACGCCCAGGCGCTGGGCAATCTCGGTGGTGGTGGTCTTGTCGTAGCCCAGTTCGGCGAACACCTCGCGGCTGACGCGCAGGATGTCACGGATGCGTTGTTCCGCCCTGGCGCCGGACGGGATCCGGCGGGTGGCGGCGTTGTCTTCCATGGTGGCGGTTCCCGGCAGGCGAAAGCGCGAATGATAGGCCGCATCCCCGATTGGGGGGTGCGGAACTGCGGCAGCGCGGACCAGGCGGTTGCCGCGCAATGCCGTCACATCGTACTCCATTTCACGCGAAGTTGAGTAAGCCTCAAATTAATGTTGAATTTTCCGGCCGGCCCGTATACCTTTTCGTCATTCCGCTGTGACGAGACCGGAAGTCGAATGACCATCCGGCAGCACTAGCAGCAGCTTCACGGGGTTAACCCCGACTGAGCGATTCACCCCGGCGATATTCGTGATCTTGAGTTTCGCTCAACTCAAGTCGAAACCGACGCGCTTTGGAGACAACGATGAAGATGCAGGGAGAGCCGCTTCCCACCATTCTGCCGATCGGCGGGCTGTCGCACGTCCGAGGCGACACCAGCATTGCGCTGTCCGAGCAGACCGTGCCGGCGCTGCTGGCGCAGACCGTGGCAGCGTTCCCGGAACGCGAGGCCGTGGTCTTTCGCGAGCAGGGCGTGCGCTGGGACTGGCGCGAGTTTGCCGACGCCATCGATGCGCTGGCGGCCGGGCTGCACGCGCTCGGCCTGTCCCGGGGCGATCGCGTCGGCATCTGGGCGCCGAACCGGGTGGAGTGGCTGGTGACGCAGTTCGCCACCGCCCGGCTGGGCCTGGTGCTGGTCAACATCAATCCGGCATACCGGCTGGCGGAGCTGGAATACGCGCTGAACAAGGTTGGCGTCAAGGCCATCGTTGCCGCCGAGGCCTTCAAGACGTCGCGCTACCTCGAGATGCTGCAGGCGCTGGCGCCGGAGCTGGCCACCAGCGCGCCGGGCGCGCTGCAGGCCGCGCGGCTGCCGTCGCTGCGCTGGGTGATCCGCATGGGCGAGGGCGAGACTCCGGGCATGATCCGCTATGCCGAGGTGCTGGCGCGCGGCGCCGGCGTGGCGCGGACGGAGCTCGACCGCATCACGGCGCAGCTCGACCGCCATGACCCGATCAACGTGCAGTTCACCAGCGGCACCACCGGTGCCCCCAAGGGCGCCACGCTGACGCATCGCAATATCGTCAACAACGCGCGCTTTATCGCCATGGCGATGCGCTTCTCCGAGCAGGACAAGCTGTGCATCCCGGTGCCGTTCTACCACTGCTTCGGCATGGTGCTGTCGGTGCTGGCGTGCGTGTCGACCGGCGCGGCGATGGTGTTCCCGGGCGAGGCCTTCGACCCCGAGGCCACCATGCGCGCGGTCAGCGAAGAGCGCTGCACCGCGTTGCACGGCGTGCCGACGATGTTTATCGCGCAGCTGGACCATCCGCGCTTCGCCGACTACGACTTCTCCTCGCTGCGCACCGGCATCATGGCCGGCTCGCCATGCCCGATCGAGACCATGAAGCGCGTGGTGGCGCAGATGAACATGTCCGAGGTGACCATTGCCTACGGCATGACCGAGACCAGCCCGGTGTCGTTCCAGAGCAGCACCACCGATCCGCTCGACAAGCGCACCACCACGGTGGGCCGGGTCCAGCCGCACCTGGAAGTCAAGATCGTCGATGCCACCGGCGCGACCGTGCCGGTGGGCGAGAAGGGCGAACTGTGCACGCGCGGCTATTCGGTGATGCTCGGCTACTGGGACGACGAGGCCCGCACCGCCGAAGCCATCCGCGACGGCTGGATGCACACCGGCGACCTGGCCACCATCGACGAAGAGGGTTACTGCAATATCGTCGGCCGCGTGAAGGACATGCTGATCCGCGGCGGCGAGAACATCTATCCGCGCGAGATCGAGGAATTCCTGTTCCGCCATCCCAAGGTGCAGGCAGTGCAGGTGTTCGGCGTGCCCGATGCCAGGTATGGCGAGGAGGTGTGCGCGTGGATCGTGCTGAAGCCGGGCGAGAGCGCCACCGAAGACGAGATCCGCGCGTTCTGCCGCGACCAGATTGCGCACTACAAGATTCCGCGCTATATCCGCTTTGTCGACGAGATGCCGCTGACCGTGACCGGCAAGGTGCAGAAGTTCGTGATGCGCGACCAGATGGTGCGTGAACTGAACCTCGATGAATCCAGGACGGCCTGAGCGCCGGGCCCGAGAGATAACCCTACACAACCGATAACCGACTGCCCGAGGCCCCTATGGCGGTAATTGAAACCAAGCTGAACGCCCGCTCCGAGTCGTTCAGGACCAATGCGCAGGCAATGCAGGACCTGGTTGCCGACCTGCAGGAAAAGATCGCCAAGCTGGCCGAAGGCGGCGGCGCGGCCGCACGCGACAAGCACCTGGCGCGCGGCAAGCTGCTGCCGCGCGAGCGCGTGCAGCAGCTGCTCGATCCCGGCACGCCGTTCCTCGAGCTGTCGCAGCTGGCCGCGTACGACATGTACGACGATGCCGCGCCCGGCGCCGGCATCATCACCGGCATCGGCCGCGTGGCCGGGCAGGAATGCGTGATCGTCTGCAACGACGCCACCGTCAAGGGCGGCACGTATTACCCGATGACGGTCAAGAAGCATGTGCGCGCGCAGGAGATCGCCGAGGAAAACCACCTGCCGTGCATCTACCTGGTCGACTCGGGCGGCGCCAACCTGCCCAACCAGGACGAGGTCTTCCCCGACCGCGACCACTTCGGCCGCATCTTCTACAACCAGGCCAACCTGTCCAAGCGCGGCATCCCGCAGATCGCGGTGGTGATGGGCTCGTGCACCGCGGGCGGCGCCTACGTGCCGGCGATGAGCGACGAGTCGATCATCGTCAAGAACCAGGGCACCATCTTCCTGGGCGGCCCGCCGCTGGTGAAGGCCGCCACCGGCGAGGAAGTCAGCGCCGAGGACCTGGGCGGCGCCGACGTGCATACGCGGCTGTCCGGCGTGGCCGACTATTTCGCGCAGAACGACCATCATGCGCTGAGCCTGGCGCGCAACATCGTGCAGCACCTGAACCGGCGCAAGCCGGACCAGATCCGTCTGCACGAGCCGGTCGAGCCGCTGTATCCGGTGGAAGAGCTGTATGGCGTGATCCCGACCGATACGCGCAAGCCGTACGACGTGCGCGAGGTGATCGCGCGCCTGGTCGACGGCTCCGAGTTCGACGAGTTCAAGGCCCGCTACGGCACCACGCTGGTGTGCGGCTTCGCCCGCATCTGGGGCTATCCGGTGGGGATCGTCGCCAACAACGGCATCCTGTTCTCGGAGTCGGCGCTCAAGGGCGCGCACTTTATCGAGCTGTGCTGCCAGCGCAAGATCCCGCTGGTGTTCCTGCAGAACATCACCGGCTTCATGGTGGGGCGCAAGTACGAGAACGAGGGCATCGCCCGCAACGGCGCCAAGATGGTGACGGCGGTGGCGACCGCGCAGGTGCCCAAGTTCACGGTGATCATCGGCGGCTCGTTCGGCGCGGGCAACTACGGCATGTGCGGGCGCGCGTATTCGCCGCGCTTTTTGTGGATGTGGCCGAACGCGCGCATCTCGGTGATGGGCGGCGAGCAGGCCGCGAGCGTGCTGGCGACGGTGCGCCGGGACGGCATCGAAGCGAAGGGCGGCCAGTGGAGCGCGCAGGAGGAAGACGCCTTCAAGCAGCCGATCCGCGACCAGTACGAGCACCAGGGCCACCCGTACTACGCCAGCGCGCGGCTGTGGGACGACGGCGTGATCGATCC
>NZ_JBYOJO010000018.1:0-155129 GCF_057798955.1 Cupriavidus sp. 207A1
GTGCTGGGTCCGGTCGACCTGGTGCTGATGGGCATCGGCGCCATCATCGGCACCGGCATCTTCGTGCTGACCGGCACCGGCGCGTTGACCGCGGGGCCAGCGCTGACGGTGTCGTTCGTGATCGCGGCGCTGGCGTGCGGCTTTGCCGCGCTGTGCTACGCGGAGTTCGCCTCGGCGATCCCGGTGTCGGGCTCGATCTATACCTACAGCTACGCCACGCTGGGCGAGATCGTCGCGTGGATGATCGGCTGGGACCTGCTGCTGGAATACGGGCTGGCCACCTCGGCCGTGTCGGTGGGCTGGTCGGGCTATTTCCAGTCGCTGATGGCGGGCTTCGGCATGAAGCTGCCGGCGGCGCTGAGCGCGGCGCCGGGCTCGGTGCCGGGCGTGCACACCGTGCTGAACCTGCCGGCGTGCCTGATCATGCTGGCCATCACCTGGGTGGTGTCGTACGGCGTGCGCGAGTCCGCGCGCGTCAACAACCTGATGGTGGCGGTGAAGATCGGCGTGGTGCTGCTGTTTATCGCGGTGGGCGTGTGGCACGTGCAGCCGGCCAACTGGCAGCCGTTCGCGCCGTTCGGCTTTGCCGGCATCTTCAATGCGGCGGCGCTGGTGTTCTTCGCCTTTATCGGCTTCGATGCCGTGACCTCGGCCGCGGAAGAAGTGCGCAACCCGCGCCGCGACCTGCCGATCGGCATCATCGGCTCGCTGGCGGTCTGCACCGTGCTGTATGTGGTGGTGGCCGCCATCATGACCGGCATCGTGCCGTTCGCGAAGTTTGCCGGCGTGGACCACCCGGTCTCGCTGGCGCTGCAGTTCGCCGGCCAGAACTGGGTGGCGGGCTTTGTCGACCTGGGCGCGATCCTGGGCATGACCACGGTGATCCTGGTGATGACCTACGGCCAGACCCGCGTGATCTTTGCCATGTCGCGCGATGGGCTGCTGCCCGAGCGGCTGTCGTCGGTGCACCCGGTGCATGCCACGCCGTATTTCGCCACCTGGACCGTGGGCGTGGTATTTGCCGCGATTGCCGCCTTCGTGCCGCTGAACGTGCTGGCCGAGCTGATCAATATCGGCACGCTGGCCGCCTTCACCCTGATCTCGGTGGCGGTGCTGGTGCTGCGCAAGACCCGGCCCGAGCTGCCGCGCGCGTTCCGCTGCCCGGGCGTGCCGGTGGTGCCGCTGCTGTCGATCGGCTTCTGCCTGTTTCTGATGGCGCACCTGCAGGCGCTGACCTGGGTCGCCTTCCTGGTGTGGCTGGCGCTGGGGCTGGTGATCTACTTCGCCTATGCGCGGCGCAATGCCGTGCTGCATAACCACGGCGGCTGAACGTCAGCGCGCGCCGCGCTGCGCTGCCGCCTGCATGAACGCCACCGCGCGCGGCTCGTTGGCATAGGCGGCGTTGATGCGGATCCACGCCGAGGTCTCGCCGCCCGGGCGGAAGTAGTTGCCCGGCGCGAGCGTCACGCCGTATTCCTCGCCCAGCGTCACCAGTTCGCGCGAGTCCTCGATGCCCGGCGGGCGCGCCCACAGGAAGTTGCCGCCCGAGGGGTGGCAGAACACCTCCCAGCCGTTGCCGTGCAGCTGCCGTACCGCGTTGGCGACGGCCTCGCGCACGCGCAGCCGCAGCCGCTCCACGTACTTGCGGTAGCCGCCGCGCTCGAGCAGCGCCGCGGTCACCGCCTCGGCAAAGTGCGAGCCGGCCACGCTGGTCAGCACCTTCACGTCGACCAGGTCCTTGACCAGCGCCTTGTCGGCGACCAGGTAGCCGATCCGCAGCGACGCCGACACCGTCTTGGAAAAGCCGCCGATGTAGATCACGTGCTCGAGCTGGTCCAGCGTGGCGAGCCGGTCGGTGAAGTGGGTCTGGAAGTCCGAGAAGATATCGTCCTCGACAAAGCGGAAGCCATGGCGGCGCGCCAGCTCCAGCAGCCGGAACGCCACCGGCGGCGCCAGGGTCGAGCCGGTCGGGTTCTGCAGCACGCTGTTGGTGAAGAACAGCTTGGGCTTGTGCTGGCGCAGCAGCGCCTCGGTGGCGTCCGGGTCGGGCCCGTCGGGCGTATGCGGCACGCCCACCAGCTGCACCCCGTGCAGCCGCAGCAGGCCGAACAGGTTGTAGTAGCCCGGGTCTTCGACGAACACCGTGTCGCCCGGCTTGAGCAGGTGGCGCACCACCAGGTCCAGCGCCTGGCTGGCGCCGGTGGTGATCAGCACCTGCGGCAATTCCGCCGCAATGCCAAGCTGGCGCACCCGCAGCAGCACCTGGCGGCGCAGCTCCGGATGGCCCATCGGCGTGGCGTAGTGGATCACGCTGTCGATCTCGTTGCGCGAGATCGCGCGGATCGCCTGGGTCAGGCCCTCCACGTCGCGCCAGTTCTCGGGGACGAAGCCGCCCGCCAGCTTGAGCGTGCCGCTGGGGTGGTTGAACTGCTCCAGGATATGGTCGGACAGGTCCTCGGCCAGGCTGGGGTCCGACCAGCCGCGCGCCGAGCGTCCCGCCAGCGGACTGTCCGCCACATAGAAACCCGAGCCCTGCCGCGAATCGAGCAGCCCCTGCGACACCAGCCGGTCATAAGCCTCGATCACCGGGAAGCGGCTGATGCCGTTCTCGGCCGCCAGCTGCCGGATCGACGGCAGCCGCGCGCCGGGGCGCGCCTCGCGGTTGCCGATCCACGCCTTCACGCCTTCGACGATCTGCTCGGTCAGCGGAATTCCGGTGGAAGCATCTAAGATGAGTTTCATGGGCGGATCTGCCGGGAAAGCCGGCGAGGGCGCAACTGTCAGGAAAAACTACTGAACAGTCCATCGAAAACTGTTCACAACTGTACATGGGATTGTAGTGAGGGATGCGAATAATGGAAGCATGGCGGACGAAGGCGCCGGCATCCGCATCCAGGATGCTCCGGCCCCCGCGATGACCGCCGGGCTGACAAGGAGTGCAACATGCGCGAACTACGGACTTTCGAACTGGACCAACCCGGATTGCCGGTGAGCTGGCGCGCCGGTTACGGGCAGACCGTCTGCGCGGTGGCGGGCAAGCTGTGGGTGACGGTGGAAGGCAATCCCAACGATATCTGGCTGGAACCGGGCCAGGAACTGGCGCTGCCGGAGGGCTATCGGGTCTGGCTGTCCGGCGATGGTGCGGGGGCACGCTTCACGCTGGCGCAGACGCCGGCACCGTGGTCGATGCAGCGGATGGCGGCGTGGCTGCGGGCGCTGCGGCATCGGGTCGACGAGCACAGCACCGATGCATTTGGCGAGTGCCCGCGGATCGGGGCGCTGTGCCGGTGAGTTGGCTGGCAGTCAAACCAGGATGCGGCGCAGAGGCCACCGACAAGGTGGCCTTTTGTTTGTCCGCGGCCCGCAGACACCTACTCTATAAGAACGCTGGCACCCCGCCGTCCGGGTTCCGCCCCATTGATTTACGTTAACGTCAACGTCATACAATCGACCCGCCCCAACCCCGGGGCGCGGCCCGCGCGTTTCCAGCCAAGCCGGCACAGAGCGGCGCCGGCGGACGCCGCGGTCGCAGCCAACACCCGACACGGTGGAGACAATGACCGACCTTTCCGATGTCCACGATGTGCGCCGCGGCGCGCCCCAGCCCAAGCCGGTGCAGCCGGGCACCGGCCCGGCCAACAAGGTGCGCTTCGTCACGGCAGCGTCGCTGTTCGACGGCCACGACGCCTCGATCAACATCATGCGCCGCATCCTGCAGTCGCATGGCTGCGAGGTGGTCCACCTCGGCCACAACCGCTCCGTCGAAGAGATCGTGACCGCGGCGCTGCAGGAAGACGCGCAGGGCATTGCCATCTCCAGCTACCAGGGCGGCCATGTCGAATACTTCAAGTACATGGTCGACCTGCTGCGCGACAAGGGCGGCGAGCAGGTGCAGGTGTTCGGCGGCGGCGGCGGTGTGATCGTGCCCGACGAGATCCGCGCGCTGCAGGCCTACGGCGTGGCCCGCATCTACAGCCCCGAGGACGGCCAGCGCATGGGCCTGGCCGGCATGATTGCCGATATGGTGCAGCGCTGCGACCTGGACCTGAGCCGCTACGCGCCGACGTCGCTCGACCCCGTCGCCGGCGGCGACCGCCGCGCGCTGGCGCAACTGATCACCGCGCTCGAGAACGGCAAGGCCGATGCGGCGCTGGTGGCGGCGATGCATGCGCAGGCGCAGCGGGCATCGATTCCCGTGCTCGGCATCACCGGCACCGGCGGCGCCGGCAAGTCGTCACTGACCGACGAGCTGATCCGCCGCTTCCGGCTGGACCAGCAGGACGCGCTGTCGATCGCCGTGATCTCGATCGACCCGTCGCGGCGCAAGTCGGGCGGCGCGCTGCTGGGCGACCGCATCCGCATGAACGCGATCAACCACCCGAACATCTTCATGCGCTCGATGGCGACGCGCGAGGCGGGTTCCGAGATCTCGCAGGCGCTGCCCGACGCGATCGCCGCGTGCAAGGTGGCGGGCTTCGACCTGGTGATCGTCGAGACCTCCGGCATCGGCCAGGGCGATGCCGCCATCGTGCCGCACGTGGACCTGTCGCTGTACGTGATGACGCCCGAGTTCGGCGCCGCCAGCCAGCTCGAGAAGATCGACATGCTGGACTTCGCCGACTTCGTCGCCATCAACAAGTTCGACCGCAAGGGCGCGCAGGATGCCTGGCGCGACGTGGCCAAGCAGGTGCAGCGCAACCGCGAGCAATGGCACGGCAAGCCGGAGGACATGCCGGTGTATGGCACCCAGGCGTCGCGCTTCAATGACGATGGCGTCACCATGCTGTACCAGGGCCTGCGCGAGGCGCTGGCCGGACACGGACTGAAGGTGAAGGCGGGCACGCTGCCGGTCCTCGCGGGACGCATCTCCACCGGCCAGAACGTGATCGTGCCGCCCGCGCGCAGCCGCTACCTGGCCGAGCTGGCCGACACCGTGCGCGCCTACCATCGCCGCGTCGCCGAGCAGAGCCGCATCGCGCGCGAGCGCCAGCAGCTGCGCGAATCCAGCCGCATGCTGCAGGCCGCGCAGGGCGACGGCGCCGCGCTGGACGCGCTGGCTGCGCTGGCCGCGGAGCGCGACAGCGCGCTGGGCCAGGTCGAACGCAAGCTGCTGGCGATGTGGCCGCAGATGCGCGAAGCCTACAGCGGCGACGAATACGTGGTGAAGATCCGCGACAAGGAAATCCGCACCGGGCTGGTCACCACCACGCTGTCGGGCACCAAGGTGCGCAAGGTGGTGCTGCCGCGCTTCGATGACGACGGCGAGGTGCTGAAGTGGCTGATGCGCGAAAACGTGCCCGGCAGCTTCCCGTACACCGCCGGCGTGTTCGCCTTCAAGCGCGAGAACGAAGACCCGACGCGCATGTTCGCCGGCGAGGGCGATGCCTTCCGCACCAACCGGCGCTTCAAGCTGGTGTCCCAGGGCATGGATGCCAAGCGCCTGTCGACCGCGTTCGACTCGGTCACGCTGTATGGCGAAGACCCGCATGTGCGCCCCGATATCTACGGCAAGGTCGGCAACTCGGGCGTGTCGATCGCCACGCTCGACGACATGAAGGTGCTGTACGACGGCTTCGACCTGACCAGCCCGAGCACCTCGGTGTCGATGACCATCAACGGCCCCGCGCCGACCATCCTGGCGATGTTCATGAACACCGCCATCGACCAGCAGCTCGACAAGTTCCGCGCCGACAACGGCCGCGACCCCACCGCCGACGAAGAGGCCAAGGTCCGCGCCTGGGTGCTGCAGAACGTGCGCGGCACGGTGCAGGCCGACATCCTCAAGGAAGACCAGGGCCAGAACACCTGCATCTTCTCCACCGAGTTCTCGCTCAAGGTGATGGGCGATATCCAGGAGTACTTCGTGCACCACCAGGTGCGCAACTTCTATTCGGTGTCGATCTCGGGCTACCACATTGCCGAGGCGGGGGCGAACCCGATCTCGCAGCTGGCCTTCACGCTGTCCAACGGCTTCACCTATGTGGAGGCCTACCTGGCGCGCGGCATGCATATCGATGATTTCGCGCCCAACCTGTCGTTCTTCTTCTCCAACGGCATGGACCCGGAGTACAGCGTGCTGGGCCGCGTCGCGCGCCGCATCTGGGCCGTGACCATGCGCGACAAGTATGGCGCCAACGAGCGCAGCCAGAAGCTGAAGTACCACATCCAAACCTCGGGCCGCTCGCTGCATGCGCAGGAGATCGACTTCAACGATATCCGCACCACGCTGCAGGCGCTGATCGCGATCTACGACAACTGCAATTCGCTGCACACCAACGCCTACGACGAGGCCATCACCACACCCACCGGCGAATCGGTGCGCCGCGCGCTGGCGATCCAGCTGATCATCAATCGCGAGTGGGGCGTGGCCAGGTGCGAGAACCCCAACCAGGGCAGCTTCCTGATCGAGGAGCTGACCGACCTGGTCGAAGAGGCGGTGCTGCAGGAGTTCGAGCGCATCGCCGAGCGCGGCGGCGTGCTCGGCGCGATGGAGACCGGCTACCAGCGCGGCAAGATCCAGGAGGAATCGCTCTACTACGAGCAGCTCAAGCACGACGGCACGCTGCCGCTGATCGGCGTGAACACCTTCCGCAATCCGGACGGCGACCCGGTGCCGCAGAAGCTGGAGCTGGCGCGTTCCAGCGAAGCCGAGAAGCAAAGCCAGCTCGAGCGCCTGCAGGCGTTCCAGCAGGCGCACGCCGGCGAGGCCCCGGCGATGCTGCAGCGGCTGCGCCAGGCCGTGATCGACAACCAGAACGTGTTCGCGGTGCTGATGGATGCGGTGCGGGTCTGCTCGCTGGGACAGATCACGCATGCGCTGTTCGAGGTCGGCGGACAGTATCGGCGCAATATGTAGACCCCGGTCCACGCGCTGACCGGTAATCGCGCAGGGCGGCCGCGATGGAGGGCCGCCCTGCGTTACACTCGGATGCTGCGCCGCACCGTCATCGCAGGCAAGCCCGACCATCCGGCGCCTGGCGGCAACCCATCCCGAGACCACCGCAACACAAGACCATGGACACCCAGTACAGCCCGAACAATATCTTTGCCAAGATCCTGCGCGGCGAAATGCCGTGCATCAAGGTGTACGAGGACGACGACACCATCGCCTTCATGGACATCATGCCGCAGGCCGACGGCCATACGCTGGTGGTGCCCAAGGAAGCCGCGGTCAACCTGTTCGACCTGTCCGAGCGCGGCGCCCAGGCCGCCATCGTCGCCACCCAGCGCGTGGCGCGCGCGGTGCGCGCGGCCTTCAGCCCGGACGGCATCTCGATCGGCCAGTTCAACGGCGCCGCGGCGGGCCAGACCGTGCCGCACATCCATTTCCATATCGTGCCGCGCTACAACGACCAGTCGCTGCGCGGCCACGCGCGCGACATGCAGGAGCCGGAAGTGCTCCAGGGGCATGCCGAACGCATCATCGCCGCGCTGCGCGAGCAGGCGTCCTGAACCACGCATCCAAGCATTCAACCAAGCAAGCAGAGGAAGACAAGATGGCAATCAAGACTGTAGGCATCGTCGGTGCCGGCACCATGGGCAATGGCATCGCGCAGGCCTGCGCGGTCGTGGGACTGAACGTGGTGATGGTCGACATCAGCGACGCCGCCGTGCAGAAGGGCGTGGCCACGGTGTCGGGCAGCCTGGACCGGCTGATCAAGAAGGAAAAGCTGACCGAGGCGCAGAAGGCCGCCGCGCTGGCGCTGATCAAGGGCAGCACCGCCTATGACGACCTCAAGGCCGCCGACATCGTGATCGAGGCCGCGACCGAGAACTACGACCTGAAGGTCAAGATCCTCAAGCAGATCGACGGCATCGTCGGCGACAACGTCATCATCGCGTCGAACACCTCGTCGATCTCGATCACCAAGCTCGCCGCCGTGACCGCGCGCGCCGACCGCTTCATCGGCATGCACTTCTTCAACCCGGTGCCGGTGATGGCGCTGGTCGAACTGATCCGCGGCCTGCAGACCAGCGACGCCACCCACGCCGCCGTCGAGGCCCTGTCCAAGCAACTGGGCAAGTACCCGATCACGGTCAGGAACAGCCCGGGCTTCGTCGTCAACCGCATCCTGTGCCCGATGATCAACGAGGCCTTCTGCGTGCTGGGCGAAGGCCTGGCCTCGCCGGAAGAAATCGACGAAGGCATGAAGCTGGGCTGCAACCACCCGATCGGTCCGCTGGCGCTGGCCGACATGATCGGCCTGGACACCATGCTGGCGGTGATGGAGGTGCTGTACACCGAGTTTGCCGATCCGAAGTACCGTCCGGCGATGCTGATGCGCGAGATGGTGGCCGCGGGGTATCTGGGGCGCAAGACGGGGCGTGGGGTGTACGTGTATAGCAAGTAAATCGGACCGGGACCGGCCCGTGCAATGGGCTGGTCTGGTCTGAGCGAGGCCGGCGGCTGGGCTTAGGGTCAGCGCCGGCCTTTTTCGTTTGTGATGACCTTCAACGTTGCATCGGCACGTTCGAATCCGGCTGCGGGGGGACTCTCTGGCTGTCGCAGCTGAAAATGCCGAAGCCGTTTCGAATGTCCCGATCTCCAATGTCCATATTTGCCGCAGAAGCATGCTTGGAAAGGCAGCAACAATTAAGGAATGCTGAAGGGTTGCGTCTGACCCGCCGACGCGCCGAGGATGTCGCGGCGCTGGAACGAATCGAGCAGCAGCTCGACGCGACCGTGGTCAAGAAACGGTGACCATCGCCTTTACCCCGGTTTGCCGTAATCCCGCTTACACCGCGTTATATACCGAAACAATCCGCCGCATCTGGTAACAGGAATGCGCGGTAGAGTGCACCCATTCCGTTTACGACAACACCGCATCATGGCTCATCCGGTTCTTTTCGCAGCGCTGCTTGCTGGCATCATGTCCCTGCTCGCGGCGCGTTCGGCGATGGCGCATGTGGACGTGGGGGTGCATATCGGCACTCCGGTCTATGCCGCGCCGGCGCCGGTCTATGTGGCGCCGCCGCCTCCCGTGGTGTACGCGCCGCGCTATCACGGCTGGCATGGCGACCGTTACTGGGACGGCCGGCGCTGGTATGGGCGGCATGAGTGGCGCGGCCGGCATCACCATTACCGGCACCATCATCACCGGCATCACCACTACCGCCACCATGGCCATGGACACCGTGGTCATCACGGTCATCACGGCCATCGCGGCCACGGGCACTGATCGACCCTGACCGCGGCGCTGACAGGCCGGGTCGGCCCGGCTAGCGCAGCAGCACCAGTCGCGGCACCGCGTCGGCGCCGCTCCAGACCACGGCGTTCTGCTGGTAGGCCTGGCCCAGGGCCCGCGCTTCGGCCAGCGCCAGCCCGGGCACCAGGAAGCTTGGTTCGGCGGGCCAGCCGTTGTCGGGATGCTCGCCAGCGGCTTCGATCGCGCGCCGCCCAAGCGCGCTAAGATCCTGCGCCAGCGCCTGTTGCCGGCACGCGTTGGCGGTATCGTCGCAGCGCTGGCTGAAGGGGTTGGCAGCGGTAATGAAGGCGCTGCAGTCCACGCCCAGCGCGCGGTGCAGCGCGGCCAGCGCGGCGCTGGGCTGGTCGATGCGCAACGTCATCGGCGTGTCGCCCAGCACCCGGTAGTGCGTTTCGCGATACGCCCGCAGGGTCTCGGCGTCGATGGCGCTGGCCACCTTATTCCCCACCTTACTCCCCGTACTGCCGCAGTCCGTCGAGGTCCAGCACCTCGATCACGCCGTAGTCCACCCGCACCAGGCCCTGCTGTTCCAGCACCTTGAGCGCCTGGTTGGCGCGCTGGCGCGAGATGCCGGCGAGCAGGCCGATTTCTTCCTGCGAGATCTCCAGCGTCTTGCCGATGCCCGGATACAGGTGCTCGTTGAACAGCGACGACACCGCGCGCGCCACGCGCGAATCGATGTCGAGCAGCCGTTCATATTCCACCGCCGCGATGAACTGCCCCAGGCGCTCGTTGAACTGCGTCAGCAGGAAGCGCGTGAACGGCAGGCTGGTATCCAGCAGCCACTGAAAAGTGTCGCGCGGCAGGAAGGCGATGGTCGAGCGGCGCAGCGCCATCACGTCGTACTTGCGGATCTCCGACTTCAGCACCGCGCCTTCGCCGAACCAGCCGCCGGTAGGCACGCCGGTGAAGGTGACCGACTTGCCCGACGGCGACACCGTGGTGATCTTGACGATCCCTTCGAGCACGCCCAGCCAGTGCTCGGCCTTGTCGCCCTTGTGGCAGACATAGTCGCCCTGGCTGTACTCGTGCACGAACATGGCGCGGCGCACGCGCTCGCGCTGCTCCGGACTCAGGTCTGCTGCCCACACGCAGCGGTCGACAAAATCGTTCAGCATGGCCTCGCGGAAGCTCCGGTAGGGATTAACCCGGAATTGTCACCGGCGTGACAACTGGGGGTGTTGGCATGGGCTATCGTACGATCACAACGGAGCCGCGGGTGCCACCAGGGGCACGCCGGGAAGGCAGAAGACGCTTCTCCCGGCCCCTCAAGACAAGGCACAGACGGGCTTGATGCGACGCGGCAGATGCCGCCGGGCAAAGCAAGCCAAGTATAACGACCGGACCGGCGCTTGACACCGGGCGTGGACCCCCACGCCGGAGGGACAGGAGACAGCGATGCAGGAATCGTCGGCGACGACCTTCCCGCGATGGCTGCTGGCGCACGCCCAGCAGCGGCCGGAGCATCCGGCGTATCGCGAGAAGGATCTCGGCATCTGGCAGACATACAGCTGGGCCCAGGCGGCACAGCAGGTGAGGGCGCTGGCATGTGGTCTGGCCGCGCTCGGTTTCAAGCGCGGCATGAACCTGGCGGTGGTGGGCGACAACCGTCCGCGCCTGTACTGGGCCATGACCGCGGCGCAGGCGCTGGGCGGCGTGCCGGTGCCGCTGTACCAGGACGCCATCGCCAACGAGATGGTCTACGTGCTCAACGATGCCGAAATCGAATTCGCCATCGTCGAGGACCAGGAGCAGGTCGACAAGCTGCTCGAAGTCGAAGCGCTGCTGGCCGAATCCGGCCGCGCCGTGCGCCACGTCATCTTTGAAGATCCGCGCGGCCTGCTCGACTACGATCACCCGTCGCTGATGTCGTACGAGCGCCTGCAGGAACTGGGGCGCGAGTTCGACCAGGCCCACCCGGGCTTCTATGACGAGGTCATCGCCGCCGGGCAGCCCGACGATACCGCGATCATCCTCTATACGTCCGGCACCACCGGCAAGCCCAAGGGCGTGTGCCATTCGCACCAGGGCCTGATCGGCTCGGCGCGCAACGGCTGCGCCTTCGACAAGCTCAGCGCCGACGACGACGTGCTGTCCTACCTGCCGATGGCGTGGGTCGGCGACAACCTGTTCTCGTATGCGCAGGCGATGGTGGCGGGCTTTACGGTGAACTGCCCGGAATCGCGCGAGACGGTGATGACCGACCTGCGCGAGATCGGCCCCACCTATTACTTCGCGCCGCCGCGGATTTACGAAGGCCTGCTGACGCAGGTGATGATCCGCATGGAGGACGCCGGCTGGATCAAGCGCAAGCTGTTCCACTGGGCCATGGACGTGGCCAAGCGCTGCGGCACCGATATCCTCGACGGACAGCCGGTATCGCTTGCGGACCGCGCGCGCTATGCCCTGGGCGAGGCGCTGGTCTACGGCCCGCTGCGCAATGTGCTGGGCATGAGCCGCATCCGCGTGGGCTATACCGCGGGCGAGGCGATCGGCCCGGACCTGTTCCGCTTCTACCGCTCGATCGGCGTGAACCTGAAGCAGTTCTACGGCCAGACCGAGACCTGCGCCTATGTGTGCCTGCAGCCTGACGGCAAGGTCAAGTTCGATTCAGTCGGCCCGGCGGCGCCGGGCATGGAAATCCGCATCGCCGACAACGGCGAGGTGCTGGTGCGCGGCGTGGGCCTGCTCAAGTCCTACTACAAGCGCGACGATGCCACGCGCGAGGCCATCAACGACGAGGGCTACTTCATGACCGGCGACGCCGGCGTGATCGACGCCGACGGCCACCTGAAGATCATCGACCGCGCCAAGGACGTGGGCAAGCTGGCCGATGGTTCGATGTTCGCGCCCAAGTACATCGAGAACAAGCTCAAGTTCTTTCCGTACATCAAGGAGGCGGTGGCCTTCGGCAACGGCCGCGACCAGGTCTGCGCCTTCATCAACATCGACTTCGAGGCGGTGGGAAACTGGGCCGAGCGCCGCCACCTGCCGTATGCCGGCTACGTCGACCTGGCCGCGCAGCCCGAGGTGCTGGAGATGATCGCCGAATGCGTGAACCAGGTGAACGCGGACCTTGCCAACGACCCGATGCTGGCGGGGTCGCAGGTGGCGCGCTTCCTGGTGCTGCACAAGGAGCTGGACCCGGACGACGACGAGCTGACCCGCACGCGCAAGGTACGGCGCGGCTTTATCGCGGAGAAGTACGGCGTGCTGGTCGACGCGCTCTATGCGGGCAAGTCGGAGCAGTTCATCGAGACGCGCGTCAAGTTTGAAGACGGGCGCGAGGGCAGCGTGTCGGCCACGCTGAAGCTGGTGGATGCCAGGCGGCTGCCGGTAGCGGCGCGCGCGGCATAAGCGCCATAACAGCACAGGTGGAGGCAGCAATATGACGCAAGTGGCCTGGCAAGGCGCCGGCAAGCGCGAATGGAGCGCGGCGGCACGCACCGATGCGAGCGGTGCCGGCGGTGGCGGTGCGATGGCGCCGGCAGGACCGTTGCCCCCGGCGGGGCTGGCGGAAGACAGCGGCGTGCATCCCGGTACGCGCCACGCGCAGCGCACCGGCGCGCAGGCGCGCACCGGCGGCGAGGTGATCCTGGACCTGCAGCACATCTCGCTGTCGTTCGGCGGGGTCAAGGCGCTGACCGATATCTCGTTCGACGTATGCGAGCACGAGGTGCGCGCCATCATCGGCCCCAACGGCGCCGGCAAGAGTTCGATGCTGAACGTGATCAACGGCGTCTACCACCCGCAGCAGGGACGCATCGTGTTCCGCGGCGAGGAGCGCAAGCAGATGCACCCGACCGCCGCGGCGCGCCAGGGCATTGCGCGCACGTTCCAGAACATCGCGCTGTTCAAGGGCATGACGGTGCTGGACAACATCATGACCGGGCGCAACACGCAGTTCCGCACCTCGTGGTTCGCGCATGCGCTGTGGTGGGGCCCGGCGCGCAACGAGGAAATGCGGCACCGGCAGAAGGTGGAGGAGGTGATCGACTTCCTGGAAATCCAGTCGATCCGCAAGACCCCGGTGGGGCGCCTGCCGTACGGCCTGCAGAAGCGCGTGGAGCTGGCGCGCGCGCTGGCGGCCGAGCCGTCGATGCTGCTGCTCGACGAACCCATGGCCGGCATGAACGTGGAAGAGAAGCAGGACATGTGCCGCTTCATCCTCGATGTGAACCGGCAGTTCGGTACCACCATCGTGCTGATCGAGCATGACATGGGCGTGGTGATGGATATCTCGGACCGCGTGGTGGTGCTGGACTACGGCAAGAAGATCGGCGACGGCACGCCGGAAGAGGTCAAGGGCAACCCTGACGTGATCAAGGCATACCTGGGCACTTCGCACTGAGGGTCTGAACCATGACGTTCTTCTTTGAAATCCTGCTTGGCGGCCTGCTGTCGGGACTGATGTACTCGCTGGTGGCGCTGGGCTTCGTGCTGATCTACAAGGCCTCGGGCGTGTTCAACTTTGCCCAGGGCGCGATGGTCTACTTTGCCGCGCTGGCGGTGGTGGGGCTGATGGACAAGGGCATGCCGATGTGGGCGGCGGTGATCGGCGCCTTCGTGGTGATGATCCTGGTGGGCATGAGCACCGAGCGCTTCGTGCTGCGCAAGCTGGTCAACCAGCCGCCGATCACGCTGTTCATGGCGACCATCGGGCTGTCGTTCTTCCTGGAAGGGCTGGGGCCGCTGCTGTTCGGCAACGAGGTGCGTCCGATCAACCTGGGCATCGTCGACGAGCCGATCGAGTCGATCCTGACCACGTTCAACATCGTCATCTCCAAGTTCGACCTCGCGGCGGCCGCCATTGCCGGCGTGCTGGTGGGATCGCTGGCGCTGTTCTTCCAGTACACCAAGGTGGGGCGCGCGCTGCGCGCGGTGGCAGATGACCACCAGGCCGCGCTGTCGCTGGGCATCCCGCTGCAGAACATCTGGGCCATCGTCTGGGGCGTGGCCGGCTTCGTCGCGCTGGTGGCGGGCATGCTGTGGGGCTCGCGCAATGGCGTGCAGTTCGCGCTGACGCTGACCGCGCTGAAGGCGCTGCCGGTGCTGATCCTGGGCGGCTTTACCTCGGTGCCCGGCGCCATTGTCGGCGGGCTGATCATCGGCGCCTCGGAAAAGCTGGCCGAGATCTATATCCCGCCGGTGTTCCAGTCGATGTTCGGGGGCAATTTCGGCGGCATCGAAGGGTGGTTCCCGTACGTGTTTGCCTTGCTCTTCCTGCTGGTGCGGCCCGAGGGCCTCTTCGGCGAAAAACACATTGATCGCGTATAGCGAGCAATGTGTTTTCGGCGAAGGCTAACTTTGCGCAGCAAAGTTAAGTCGCGAAGCGACGGCCGAAGCCAAAAGCACTTCGATGTCGCCTGAAGGGGCGAAGACGTTAGGAGATTCCCCATGTTTTATCGTGAAGCCGGCCAGTTCAAGACCAGCTACGTCGCCGACAGCCAGATCTTCCCGATCCGCCAGGACCGCATCGGCTTTGCGGTGCTGATGGCGATCGCCTTCGTGGCGATCCCGTTCATCGGTTCGGAATACTGGTTCTCGGCCATCCTGATCCCGTTCCTGATTTTTTCGCTGGCGGCGCTGGGGCTGAATATCCTGACCGGCTATGCCGGCCAGCTGTCGCTCGGCACCGCGGCCTTCATGGCGGTGGGTGCCTACGCGGCCTATAACTTCCAGTTGCGCATCGAAGGCATCCCGGTGCTGCTGTCGTTCCTGCTGGCCGGGCTGTCGGCGGCGCTGGTGGGGGTGGCGTTCGGGCTGCCGTCGCTGCGCATCAAGGGCTTCTACCTGGCGGTGGCGACGCTGGCGGCGCAGTTCTTCGTGGTGTGGGCGCTGACCAAGTTTCCCTGGTTCTCCAACAACAGCTCGTCGGGCGTGATCACGGCGCAGCGGCTGGACCTGTTCGGCTACGCCATCGATACGCCGGTGAAGAAGTACCTGTTCGTGCTGGCCATCGTCACGGTGCTGGCGCTGGCGGCCAAGAACATGGTGCGCTCGGCCACCGGCCGCGCCTGGATGTCGGTGCGCGACATGGACGTGGCGGCCGAGGTGATCGGCATCCCGCTGATGCGCACCAAGCTGCTGGCGTTCGCGGTCAGCTCGTTCTACTGCGGCGTGGCCGGCGCGCTGTATGCGTTCTGCTACCTGGGCTCGGTGGAGCCGGACGGCTTCTCGCTGGACCTGTCGTTCCGCGTGCTGTTCATGATCATCATCGGCGGCGTGGGCAGCATCATGGGCTCGTTCCTGGGCGCCGCCTTCATCCTGCTGCTGCCGATCTTCCTGGACAACGTGCTGCCGCCGCTGGCGTCGCTGCTGCACCTGCCCTTTACCAATGCCACTGTGTCGCACATCCAGCTGATGGTGTTCGGCGGGCTGATCATCTTCTTCCTGATCGTGGAGCCGCACGGGCTGGCCCGGCTGTGGCAGATCGCCAAGGAGAAGCTGAGGCTGTGGCCGTTCCCGCACTGACGGAGCGGGGTCTATTGTCTGAACGCAGGTCCTGAGTGAAGTACTGAAGCCTACGCATAACGAAACGCCCCACCGAGGGCGAAGGAGACTGTCATGACCAACCTGATCCGCAACGTGCAACGCGCCGCCCTGGTGGTCAGCGCCGCGGCTGCACTGCTGGCGCCGGCGGCGCCGGCACTGGCGCAAAGCAACGAGCAGTTCATCGCGCTGCCGAGCTATCGCGTGGGACCCTATGGCGCCAACGGGCAGTCCTGGTATGGCGGCTTCATCGACTACCTCAACTACGTCAACCTGAAGGATGGCGGCGTCAACGGCGTCAAGCTGAGCTGGGAAGAGTGCGAGACCGAATACAACAACGCCAAGGGCGTCGAGTGCTATGAGCGCCTGAAGTCCAAGAACGCCACCACCAAGGGCACCGCCTACCACGCCATGTCGACCGGCATCTCCTACGCGCTGGTCGACAAGACCGCCGCCGACAAGGTGCCGCTGGTGATGATGGGCTACGGCCGCACCGACGCGGTCGACGGCTCGGTGTTCCCGTACGCGTTCCCGCTGGTGACCACATACCAGATGCAGGTCTCGGCCATCGTCAAGTACCTGGCCGGCAAGAGCGGCGGCTCGCTCGCCGGCAAGAAGATCGTCTACCTGTACCACGACTCGGCCTATGGCAAGGAGCCGATCGTGGCGCTGCAGGCCGAGGCGCGGCTGGGCAAGTTCAACCTGGTCGAGATCCCGGTGGCGCACCCGGGCAACGAGCAGGGCGCGCAGTGGCTGAAGATCCGCCAGGAAAATCCCGACTACGTGATCTTCTGGGGCTGGGGCGTGATGAACCAGACCGCGCTGAAGGCGGCGCAGAAGGTGGGCTTCTCGCGCGAGAAGATGATCGGCTCCTGGTGGGCGGGCTCCGAGGAAGACACGGTGCCGGCCGGCGATGCCTCCAAGGGCTACATGAGCGCGACCTGGAACGTGGCGGGCAAGAGCGTGCCGCTGATCGCCGATATCGAGAAGGTGGTCTACGGTGCCGGCAAGGGCAACATGCAGGACAAGAACAAGGTCGGTTCGGTGCTGTACAACCGCGGCGTGTCGGCGGCGGTGGTGACGGTGGAAGCGGTGCGCGTGGCGCAGGCCAAGTTCGGCAAGGGCAAGCCCATGAGCGGCGAGCAGATGCGCTGGGCCTTCGAGAACCTGAACCTGACCAATGCCCGGCTGCAGCAGCTGGGTGCCACCGGCCTGCTGCCTGAAATCAAGACCAGCTGCGAGAACCACGAGGGCTCGGGCAAGGTGAAGATCCAGCAGTGGGACGGCAGCAAGTGGGTGGTGGTGTCGGACTGGATCGAGGGCAACAAGGGCCTGATCCACCCGCTGTTCAAGGCCACCGCGGCGCAGTACGCGAAGGAGAAGGGGATTACGCCGGGGTGCTCGAAGTCTTGAGGCCGCCCGAATCCCGACTGGGTTCTCCCCTCTCCCGCTTGCGGGAGAGGGGCGGGGGTGAGGGCCGGCGCTGGCAATAGCGAGTGCGTTCACTTCGTGGCAGCGCCCGCCCGCCCCCCAACCCTCTCCCAGAGGGAGAGGGAGTACCCAATAGGCAAGCTGGAAACCGCAACACCAACACGAGCCGCACCATGAGCCTCCTGTCCGTCAACAATATCGAAGTCATCTACGATCACGTGATCCTGGTGCTCAAGGGCGTTTCGCTCGAAGTGCCGGAAGGCAAGATCGTGGCGCTGCTCGGCGCCAACGGCGCGGGCAAGACCACCACGCTCAAGGCCATCTCCAACCTGCTGCAGGCCGAGCGCGGCGATGTCACCAAGGGCTCGATCGAATACCGCGGCGACCGCGTCGACCAGCTCACGCCCAACGACCTGGTGCGCCGCGGGGTGATCCAGGTGATGGAAGGGCGCCACTGCTTCGCGCACCTGACCATCGAGGAAAACCTGCTTACCGGCGCCTACACGCGCGGCCTGTCGCGCGGCCAGACGCGCGACGAGCTGGAGAAGATCTACGAATACTTCCCGCGCCTGAAGACGCGCCGCAAGTCGCAGGCCGGCTACACCTCCGGCGGCGAGCAGCAGATGTGCGCGATCGGCCGGGCCATGATGGCCAAGCCTGCGATGATCTTGCTGGACGAGCCCTCGATGGGGCTGGCGCCGCAGATCGTCGAGGAGATCTTCGAGATCGTGCGCGGCCTGAATTCGCGCGAGAACGTCAGCTTCCTGCTGGCCGAGCAGAACACCATGGTGGCGCTGCGCTACGCCGACTACGGCTACATCCTGGAGAACGGCCGCGTGGTGATGGATGGCGACGCCGAGTCGCTGCGCACCAACGAGGACGTCAAGGAGTTCTACCTGGGCGTGGCCGCCAACGACGCCGACGGCCCCGGCCGCAAGTCGTTCCGCGACGTCAAAAGTTACCGCCGCCGCAAGCGCTGGCTGGCCTGAGAAGGACGCATAGACCGGCTGCGCGGGCCGTATCGAGCCCTGCGATGCTCGCCGTACCGGTGTACGGCTGCGCTTCCCGGACTCGCTACGGCCCGCTCGCGGCGGTCTCTGCGCCCTTCTCGAAACGCTCGACCATTAACGCAAACCTTTGCCACCCCCGGCAGCATTGACCATGCCAGAACACTTCGATCCGCTCGAAACCCGCGCGCCGGAAGTCCGCGAGCAGGCGCTCCTTGCCGCCCTGGCACGCCAGGTGGCCCATGCGCGCGACCAAGCGCCATACTTTGCCGAACTGCTGGATGGCGTCGATCCGCGCCTGCTGACCTCGCGCGCGGCACTGGCCCAACTGCCGGTGACGCGCAAGTCCGACCTGAGCGCACGCCAGCGCGCGCTGCCGCCGCTGGGCGGGCTCAACGCGACGCCGCTGGGCAAGCTGCGCCACGTGTTCCAGTCGCCCGGCCCGATCCACGAGCCCGACGGCCACGACGCCGACTGGTGGCGCACCGCCCGCGCCATGCACGCCGCCGGCTTTCGCGCCGGCGACCTGGTCTACAACACCTTCTCCTACCACTTCACCCCGGCCGGCATGATGATGGAAAGCGGCGCCCACCGGCTGGGCTGCTGCGTGTTCCCGGCCGGCGTCGGCCAGACCGATTCGCAGGTGCAGGCGCTGGCGAGCCTGCAGCCGGCCGCCTATGCCGGCACGCCGTCGTTCCTCAAGCTGCTGCTGGAGCGCGGCGATGAACTCGGCACGCCCTGCACCAGCCTGGCCAAGGCGCTGGTCTCGGGCGAGGCCCTGCCGCCGTCGCTGCGCAACTGGTTCCGGGATCGCGGGGTGCGCGTGCAGCAGATGTACGGCACCGCCGATGTCGGGCTGATCGCGTATGAAACCGAAGGCGGCGACGGCTGGGTGGTGGACGAGGGCGTGCTGGTCGAGATCGTCGAGCCCGGCGGCTCGCGCCCCATGCCCGAAGGCGAGACCGGCGAGGTGGTGGTGACGGTGCTGGGCAACGGCGACTATCCGCTGATCCGCTTTGGCACCGGCGACCTGTCGGCGGTGGTGGCGGAGTCCTCGCGGCGGCCGAGCCCGTGCGGGCGCACCAATATCCGGCTCAAGGGCTGGCTGGGGCGCGCGGACCAGGCGACCAAGGTCAAGGGCATGTTCGTGCATCCGGGCCAGGTGGCCGACGTCTTGCGCCGCCACCCGGAAATCCGCGCCGCGCGGCTGGTGGTGACCGGCGATCCGGGCGCCGACGTGATGACGCTGCGCTGCGAGGCCACGCGTGAAGACGCCGACCTGCAGCGCGCGGTGGCGGAGTCGCTGCGCGATGTGATGCGGCTAAGAGGCGAGGTGGCGTTCGTGGCGGCGGGGTCGTTGCCGCAGGACGGGCGGCTGATCGAGGATGCACGCAAGTACGAGTGAAGGAGCTTGCCGGGCGAGGAGTGGGGGTGCGGGCCGGAACGTCAACGAAGTGACGGGCGTCGAAAGGCCAGAAAGACTCAAGTCTTCCCCCCATCCTCAGGCCGCGTCGGCAAGCGGATCATCCACACGCTGACCCCCACCGCACAAGCCAGCAACGCCGCCGACACCAGCGGCCGCCCGCGCAGCAGCCACGCCGTGGTCCCCATCGACAGCCACATCATCGACAGCGCCAGGCACTTCGCCTTGAACGGGATGCTCCGATGCCGCTGCCAGTCGCTGACCAGCGGCCCGAAGCGCGGATGTCCCATCAGCCATTCATGGAAGCGCGTCGAGCCGCGCGCGAAGCACGCCGCCGCCAGCAGCACGAATGGCGTGGTCGGCAGCACCGGCAGGAAGATCCCGATCACGCCCAGCAGCAGGCAGAGTCCGCCCAGCGCCACCCAGACGGCGCGCAGCACGCGCTGGCGGTGGCTCAGCACGGCTTCAGGATCGGGCGAAAGGTCAGGGCCGGAACGGGGCAATGGTCGAACAAAGGGCCGCTAAGCGGCCCCGGTGCTGGATCGGTCAGCGCGAAATCCCGAGTCGCGCCTTGGCCGCATCGTACTCCGCCTTCATGCGCGCGACGATCTCGCCGGCGCTGGGGATGTCGTGGATCTGGCCCACGCCCTGGCCGGCGCCCCAGATATCCTTCCACGCCTTGGCCTTGGAGCTGCCGCTGGAAAAGTCCATCTTGCTCTTGTCCGCCACCGGCAGGTTGTCCGGATCCAGGCCCGCGTTGCTGATGCTTTCGCGAATGTAGTTGCCGTGCACGCCGGTGAACAGGTTGGTGTAGACGATATCGGCGGCGGCCGAGCTGGTGATCGACTGCTTGTACGTCTCGGCCGCGTGCGCCTCCTGCGAGGCGATGAAGCGCGTGCCCACGTAGGCGAAGTCCGCGCCCATGGCCTGCGCCGCCAGCACCGCCTCGCCGGTGGCGATCGAGCCCGACAGCGCGATCGGGCCGTCGAAGAGCTTGCGCACCTCGCCCACCAGCGCGAACGGCGACAGCATGCCGGCATGGCCGCCGGCGCCCGCCGCGACCAGGATCAGGCCGTCGACACCGGATTCGATCGCCTTCTCGGCATGGCGCAGGCTGATCACGTCGTGCAGCACGATGCCGCCGTAGCTGTGCACCGCGTCGATCAGCTCCTTGGGCGGCGCGCGCAGCGAGGTAATGAAGATCGGCACCTTGTGCTCGACGCAGACCTTGATGTCATGCTCCAGGCGCGCGTTGGAGCTGTGGACGATCTGGTTGACCGCCACCGGACCGACCGGCGCGCCGGGGTTGGCGGCCTTGAACGCGGCCAGTTCCTGCTCGATCTGCGTCAGCCACTCGTCGAGCAGCTCCGCCGGACGCGCATTGAGCGCGGGGAACGAACCGACGATGCCGGCCTTGCACTGCGCCAGCACCAACTCGGGATAGCTGACGATGAACATGGGCGAGGCAATCACGGGCAGGGCCAGGTTCTGCAAGACCTGGGGCAGTTGCTTGGCGGCGGGCATGGTGTCTCCTGAACCACTGGCGGGCACGCTGGTCGTGCCCTAAATGAACGGTCGTTCGATTATAGGGAGTTTATGGGCTGCGTCGCTAGAAGCCCAAGTCTATGCCGATCCTGCGCGCCATGGCGGGCGGATCAGTACACGGGCAGGGTCAGCTCGGCCAGCGCCCCGCCGCCCGCCCGGTTGGCCAGCATCACGCTGCCGTGATGCAGCGCCGCCACCTCGCGCGCAAAGCACAGGCCCAGGCCAGTGCCCTTGTCGGCCCCTTGCGGGCGCGGCAGCGAGTAGAAGCGCTCGAACACGCGCGGCAGGGCATAGTCCGGAACGCCGGGGCCGTGGTCGGCCACGGTGATCGCCAGCTGCGCGCCGCGCCGTTCCAGCGCTACCGCGATGGCGCTGTCCCGGGGCGCGAAGTCGATGGCGTTGTCGAGCAGGTTGGCGATGGCCTGGCGCAGCAGGAACGGGTCGCCCGCCACCACATCGGGGTTTGGCGCCGGCTCCAGCCGCAGCACCACGCCGCGCTGCCGCGCGCGCGGTTCCAGTTCTGCGCACAGCTGGGCCAGCAGCTCGCCCAATCGCACTGGCTCGCGGGTTTCCAGCCGTTGCCGTTGTTCCACCTCGGCCAGCGCCAGCAGCTTGCGGATCATGGTTTCCAGCCGTCCGGACTGGGTGCGGATATTGGCGACGAAGCGCTGGCGGTCGGCCGCCGGCATCTCTTCCTGCAGCAGTTCCGCCGCGCCGCCGATGGCCGCCAGCGGGCTCTTCATCTCGTGGGTCAGGGTGTGGATGTAGTGCTCGACATACTGCTTGTCTTCCAGCCGCTCGCGCATGCCCTGCACCGCGCGCCCCAGTTCGGCCAGCTCGCCCGCGCCGCGCAGCGGCATCTCGGCGCGCTCGCCGGCCGCCACCGCGCGCGCGTAGCCGCGCAGGCGGCTCAGGCCATGCACCAGCCACAGTGTGCAGGCCAGCCCGATCACGCAGGCGGTGCCGATCAGCAGGCCGCCGTAGAGCAGGATCTTGCGCTGGCTGCGCGCGATAAACGGTGCCATCGCCGCATTGGGCTTGGCCACGGTCAGCACGCCGATGATGCGCTCGCCATCGCGCACCGGCGCCGCCACGTGCATCACGGTGCTGGCCTCGTCGGCGGGGTCGGCGCGCGTGCTGCGCGCGCCGTACTTGCCGCGCAGCGTCAGGTAGACGTCGTTCCAGCGCGAATAATCGCGGCCCACGTCGGTGCCGGTGGAATCGAAGCGCACGATGCCGCCGGCATCGGTCACGTAGACGCGGTAGCCAATGCTGTCCTTGTGCAGCCCCGAGACCTCGGCATTGACCGGCACCTCGCGCAGCGCCGCCATATGCCGGGCGAAAGCGCCATCGGCGATGCGGCCGGCCTTGAGGTCGTCGGCGGCCAGCGCGGCCAGCACGTGCGCGGTATCGATCAGCGTGTCTTCCATGGCCTGGCGCACCCCGGGCTTGACCTCCTGCACGAACACGCGCAGCGTCAGCACCGTGGCCAGGCCCACGATCAGGAAAAAGCCGAAGAAGATGCGCAGGCCGATATGCATGGCGCGCGCTCAGGGCTCCAGCGAATAGCCCATGCCGCGATGGGTGCGGATGCGCTCGGCGCCGTCGGGGGACGCCTCCCGCAGCTTGGCGCGCAGGGTCTTGACATGGGTGTCGACGGTGCGGTCGCTGGTGTCGAGCGCGCCGGCCCAGACCCCGTCCATCAGCTGCGCGCGCGAGTAGATGCGGCCCGGATGCGCCACCAGCCAGGCCAGCAGCAGGTACTCGTAGCGCGTCAGCGCCAGCCAGTGGCCGTGGTAGGCCAGGCGGGCGCCGTCCGGGTCGTGCGTGAAGCCGGCCGCCGCGCCAGGCGTTGCCGGCGGCGCGGCGGCGCGGGCCCGGCGCAGGATGGCGCGCACGCGCGCGGCCAGCTCGCGCGGCGAGAACGGCTTGACCACGTAGTCGTCGGCGCCGATCTCCAGCCCGACGATGCGGTCGATCTCTTCATGGCGGGCGGTCAGGAAGATCACCGGCGCGTCGCTGAAGGTGCGCAGCGTGCGGCAGACCTCGAAGCCGCTCAGGTCCGGCAGCCCCACGTCCAGGATCACCAGGTCGGCCCGCGCGGCGCGCAGGCAAGCCAGCGCGTCGCCGCCCAGCGTGCAGTGCTCGGCCAGCATGCCGTCGGTGCGCAGGGCATAGAGGATGGTGTCGGCGATGGCCTGCTCGTCTTCCACCACCAGGATGCGCGGTTGTTCCATGCCCGGCATTCTAGCCGCTCAGCCGCGGGCCGCCGCGCGCGCCGGCGCCGCGGGAGGTGCCGCTTCCGCGCCGCGCTGGTGGAAATAGATCTGCTCGGCGGCCCGGCGCAGCGGCGGCGAATACAGCATCAGGTCGAATGGCCAGTCGCACTGGAAGCGCTCGAATATCCAGCGCAGCGCGCGCTTGGCGCGAAAGCGCGGCGCGCTGGCGCTGGCCACGGCTTCCGGCGCCGGGCCGCCGCGCAGCAGGTGCGCGGCCACTGCGTCGCCGACCGCTTCGCCGTGGGCAAAGGCATGGTGGATGCCGCCCGCGGTGAGTGGCGACACGATGCCCGCGGCATCGCCGGTCAGGATCGCGCCGTCGCGAGCCAGCGGCCACACCGGCCCACCGCACGGGATCAGCCCGGCGCGCGTCGCCGCCGGCCGCGTCAGCTGCGGCAGGCCGGCGCGTTCGCGCACGTGCGCCAGCAGCCCGTCCAGGTCCGGCGCGCGGCCGCGCCGCGGCAGGTAGCGCAGCGCCAGCCCGGCCTGCACGCCAGTGGGGTTCTGCGCGATCCAGCCGATATAGCCGGGCGCGAAGCGGCGCGTGATGAAACAGTGCAGCGCGTTCGGCTCGGGCAAGGCCAGTCCGGGGAATTCATATTCCACGCCGTACAGAAAGCTGTGCACGCGCCCCAGCCCGGCGCATTGCGCCACGCGCGACTGCGCGCCATCGGCGCCGACCAGATAACGCGTATGCCCCGCACCCGTGACATGCCAGCCGCCGTGGCGCGGCACCGCGCCGATGAAGGCCTGGCCCAGCCGCAGCTCGACCCGGTGGCGCACCAGCTCCGCTGCCAGCCAGCGCATCAGGCGCGGCGTGTCGGTGGTGTGGAAGTAGTAGCCAGGCGCGCGCAGGTCGAGGCTGCGCAGCCGCGGCGAGTACAGCCGCACCTGCTCGACGCGATGCACGCAGTCGGCCGGCGCCTGGCCCAGCCAGGTCTGTTCGATGGCTTCCTTGACCAGGATGCCGGTGGTGTGGAGCTTGTCGCCCGGATCGGTCTTGCGTTCCAGCACCAGCACGCGCAGGCCGGCGCGCGCGGCGGCCAGGGCGCAGGCGGCACCGGCAAAGCTGGCGCCGGCGATGACGAGGTCGTAGTCGAAGGAGGGCATGGCGTTGTCCGGAGAGCGAAGGGCTCCAGTCTGGCCAGCCGGGGTGAGGGCAATGTGTGGCGGGTGTGAAGCGGCGCGGCGGCGCCAGATCCGATCCATTCGCGCAAAAAAACGCCCCGCATGCGCGGGGCCATCAATTACCACGAAGACTGATACACACGGCGGGCACCTGCCAATGCCGCAGCCGCACACGAAGCATAGGCCGCCAATGTGACGGCGCCGTGGCAGCGACATGAACCGCGCATGACATCACAGCCCGTAGCGCTTGATCTTGTCGTAGAGCGTGGCCTTGCCCACCTGCAGCAGGTCCGCCGCCTGGCTGACCGCGCCGCCGGTGCGCGCCAGCGCGTCGGCGATCACGGCGCGCTCGAAGTGCTCCATGCGCTCGCGCAGCGGCGCGGTTTCGTCGGGGCCCGCCGCCTGCGCGCCGGCCTGGCCGCCCTCGGGCACGCCCAGCACCATGCGGTCGGCGGCATTGCGCAGCTCGCGCACGTTGCCCGGCCACGGCCGCTGGGCCAGCGCCTGGCGTTGCGCCTCGGACAGCAGCGGCGCGGGCCGCTGGTAGCGCACCGCCGACACCAGCGAGAAATGCTCGAACAGCGGCACGATGTCCTCGCGCCGCTCGCGCAGCGGCGGCAGCGCGATGGTGACGACATTGAGCCGGTAATACAGGTCTTCGCGGAACGTGCCCTGCGCCACCAGCGCGTCCATGTCGCCCTTGGCCGCGGCGACGATGCGCACATCGATCTGCACCGAGGCGTTCGAGCCCAGCCGCTCCAGCGAGCCCTCCTGCAGCACGCGCAGCAGCTTGACCTGCAGCGCCAGCGGCATGCTTTCGATCTCGTCGAGGAAGAGCGTGCCGCCCGAGGCATGCTCGAGCTTGCCGATGCGGCGCTTGCCGGCACCGGTGAAGGCGCCGGCCTCGTGGCCGAACATCTCGCTCTCGAAGATGGCCTCGGGCACCGCGCCGCAGTTCAGTGCGATAAAGGGCCCCTCGGCGCGCCCGGACAGCGCGTGCAGGCTGCGCGCCACCAGTTCCTTGCCGGTGCCGGTCTCGCCGTTGATCATCACCGGCACGTCGGTGGGCGCGACATTGGCCACCAGCGCGCGCACCTGCTCGATCGCCGGCGAGCGGCCGATGATGCGCGTGCCGGCGGCGGGCCCCGCCAGTTCGCGGCGCAGCGCCTGGTTTTCCAGCTCCAGTGCGCGCCGTTCCAGCGCGCGGCGCACGGTGTCGGTAAGGCGGTCGGCGCCGAAGGGCTTTTCGATGAAGTCATAGGCGCCCTCGCGCATGGCCTGCACCGCCATGGTGATGTCGCCGTGGCCGGTCACCAGGATCACCGGCACGCCGGGCGCGGCGTTGCGGCAGTGCTGCAGCAGGTCCAGCCCGCTGGCGCCGGGCAGGCGCACGTCGGTCACCACCACGCCGGCAAAGGCGCCGTGCAGGTGCGGGATCGCGGCCTCGGCCGAGGGCAGCGCCAGCACCCGGAAGCCGGCCAGTTCCAGGCTTTGCGCGGTGGCCTGCCGCACCAGCGGCTCGTCTTCGACAAACAGGACACGCAGACCATCTTGCATGGCAATACTCATCAGGACGCGGAAACCGATGGCGCCGGATCGACGGCCGGCGCGCGCGCCAGCACCAGCGTGAACTGCGCGCCGCCGCCGGGGACATTGGCGACGCTGAGCTGGCCGCCGAACTCGCGCACGATCGACGACGAGATCGCCAGCCCGAGGCCCAGCCCCTGGCCGGTTTCCTTGGTGGTGAAAAAGGGTTCGAACAGGCGCGGCAGCGCTTCCGGCGCGATGCCGGTGCCGTTGTCGCGCACGACGATGGTGACGGCGTGCTCGCCGGCCTGCACTTCCAGGTCGATGCGGCCGTGTGCCGGAGCGGCCGGCGCGGCCGCGGCGATCGCATCGAGCGCGTTGCCGAGCAGGTTCAGCAGCACCTGTTCCAGCTTCAGCTCGTCGGCGCGCACGGCGAGGCCTGGCACCGCATCCAGCCCGGCGACGCTGACCGTGACCGCGCCCAGCCGCGGCGCCAGCAGCGCCAGCACGTGCTCGACGGCCGCGCGCAGCGCCACCGGGCGGCGCACCGGGCGGGCCTTGCCGGCAAACAGCTTGAGCTGGCCGGTGATCTTGCCCATGCGCTCGGTCAGGTCGGCAATCGCCGTCAGGTTGCCCTCGGCCGCGGCCAGCTGGCCGCGCTCAAGCAGCACGCGGGTGTTGTCCGAGAACGTGCGCAGCGCCGCCAGCGGCTGGTTCAGCTCATGCGTGATGCCGGCCGCCATCTGTCCCAGCGCGGCCAGCTTGCTGGCCTGCACCAGCTCGTCCTGGGCCGCGCGCAGCTCGCTTTCGGCGCGGGTGCGCTCGGCCACTTCGTCTTCCAGCTTTTCGTTGATCGCCATCAGGTCGGCGGTGCGGGCCTCGACGCGGCGCTCCAGCTCGTCGTAGGCAGCCTCCAGCAAACGGCGGCTGTATTGCATGTCGCGCGCGCGCTGGCGGCGCTGGCGCCAGTTGACCAGCAGCAGGCAGATGCAGGCATAGCCCAGCGCCGCGGCCACGGTGGCGTTGCGCGCGTTGGCCAGCACCGGCTCCAGCGGCGCCATCACCTGCATGGTCCAGCCGGCCGGGCCCACGGTGCGGTTCAGCGCCAGATAGCGGTCGGCGCGCCCGGCGCCGTCCGGCGCGAAGGTGGTGCGGCCGGCCGCGGCCTCATCGCGCACGCGCACCAGGCGCGCGCCGTGCGCCAGCGTGGTGTCGGCCAGCCAGCGCGTGAGCGGCGACGCCAGCGGCTCCAGCGGCAGCGGCGTCACCGCGCGGCCGTGGTACTGGCGGGTCCGCTCCATCTCCGCGCGCAGCGCCGGCGGCAGCGGGCGCAGCGTGCGGTATTGCCACGCCGACACCGACGACAGGAAGATCACGCCGTGGTCGTCGCTGACCATCAGCGGCTCGGCGCCGCTGCCGGCACGCTGGAACCACTCCAGGTTGAGCTTGACCACGGTCACGCCGATGACCTTGCCGCCGGCTTCGATCGGCTGCGCGAGGTAGTAGCCGGGCTCTTCGCTGGTGATGCCGATGGCATAGAAGCGCCCCATCCTGCCGCCCGCGGCGGTCTGGAAGTAGGGGCGGAAGCGGTAGTCGGTGCCGACAAAGCTACCGGGCTGGCCGTGGTTGCTGGCCGCCAGCGCAATGCCGTTGGCGGCGATCACATAGGTGGCCGACGCATGCGCGCGCCGGTTGACCTCGGCCAGGTACTGGTTGGCGGCGGCGACGCGCTGCGCGTCGTCGGGGGCGGCGAGCAGTTCGCGCACGAACGGATGCAGCGACACCAGCGCGGGCAGGAACTCGTAGCGGTCGAGCGTGCTTTCGAGCGTGGCGGCGTAGCGGTCGGCGCGCGTCGCGGTGCCTTGCTGCAGGCTGGCCAGGCCGCGCTGGACCGAGACCAGCCAGGTCAGCGCGCACAGCAGCAGCAGGCCGGCGGCAAGGGCGACGGCAAAGCCCCACCAGCGCCCGCTGCCGGTCTCCGGCGCGTGCACCGGGCGGGTGGCGGCGGGGTCATGCACGGCGAGAAAGTCGTCGGAGTGTGGCATCGGCGCGCGCGAGGGGTGTCGCGCCGATGATACCCGCAGGCGCGCGGCGGGGGCAGCCGCGCGCGCGGGCGCGACCGTTTCAGGCGGCGCGCTGGCCGGCTTCGCCAAGCGTATCGGCATCGTCGCCGGCACCGTGCTGCAGCACGCGCGCCAGGCGCTTGCGGTCCAGCTCGCGTTCCCACGCCGACACCACCACCGTGGCCACGCCGTTGCCGATGATGTTGGTCAGCGCGCGGCACTCGCTCATGAAGCGGTCGATGCCCAGGATCAGCACCATGCCCGCCACCGGAATGGTCGGCACCACCGCCAGCGTCGCCGCCAGCGTAATGAAGCCCGAACCGGTCACGCCGCTGGCGCCCTTGGAGGTGATCATCGCCACCGCCAGGATGGTCAGCTGCTGCATCAGCGTCAGCTCGATGCCGGTGGCCTGGGCGATGAAGATCACCGCCATGGTCATGTAGATGTTGGTGCCGTCCAGGTTGAACGAGTAGCCGGTCGGCACCACCAGGCCCACCACCGACTTGGAGCAGCCCAGCTTCTCCAGCTTTTCCATCATGTGCGGCAGCGCGGCTTCGGACGAGCTGGTGCCCAGCACGATCAGCAGCTCTTCCTTGATGTACGAGATAAAGCGCACGATGCTGAAGCCCGTCATGCGCGCGATCGTGCCCAGCACCACCAGCACGAACACGATGGCGGTGAAGTAGAAGGTGCCGATCAGCTTGAGCAGCGGCACCAGCGAGCCCAGGCCGTACTTGCCGATGGTGAACGCCATCGCGCCGAAGGCGCCGATCGGGGCCACCTTGGTGATCACGTGGACGATGTGGAAGAACACCTTCGAGACCTGCTCGATCAGTTGCACCACGATGCGGGCGCGTTCGCCCAGCACCGCCAGCGCGGCGCCGAAGAACAGCGACACCAGCAGGATCTGCAGGATGTCGCCGTTGGCGAAGGCGCTGAACACGGTGTCGGGGATGATGTGCATCAGGAACTCGACCGTGCTCTGGCCGTGCGCCTTCGACACGTACTGTGCGATGGCCTTGGTGTCGAGCGTGGCCGGATCGATGTTGAAGCCCACGCCCGGCTTGAGCAGGTGCGCGGCGCCCAGCCCGATCAGCAGCGCGAAGGTCGACACCACCTCGAAGTACAGCAGCGCCTTGCCGCCGACGCGGCCGACCTTCTTCATGTCGCTCATGCCGGCGATGCCGGTCACCACGGTACAGAAGATGATCGGGCCGATGATCATCTTGATCAGCTTGATGAAGCCATCGCCCAGCGGCTTCATGGCGACGCCGGTGTCGGGCCAGAAGTGGCCAAGCAGGATGCCGATGCAGATGGCGAACAGGACCTGCACGTACAGGATCTTGTAGAAGGGTTTCCTCATGATGTCGTCCTCGGTGTTGACCGTACCCGGGCGGGTCCGCACGGGCGCGCGCCGTCACGCTTGCGGCGCGTTCAGGGGCGGGAATTCGCAACCGGCATGCCAGTCCAACCGGTATTGCTAACTGGTTGATTCACAAGGAAAGGGCGGCGGCGGGCGAGGGCGGGGCCTCCGGGATTCCGGAATCCCGGACGGCGCGGATCCGGCAATCCGGAATAGCGGGCGGGCACAGGGTGCGCGAGGCGCCACCTGGCAGGGCCCGGGGTGCATGGCGGTGCGCGCAAAGCTGCCGCATATCGCGGCCCGGCGCTCGCAACGCCGTATAATTCCGAGCTTCCGTTCAATGCCGTCCGGGCCGTGCCGCCGTCCGGGGCCGTCTTCACACGTACGCATGCGCAGCTACTACCAGCACCACGTCTTTTTCTGCCTGAACCAGCGCGAGGCCGGCGAGAACTGCTGCGCCAACTACAACGCCAAGGCCATGCAGGAATACGCCAAGAAGCGCTGCAAGGAACTGGGCATCGCCGGCGGCGAAGGCCGCGTGCGCATCAACAAGGCGGGCTGCCTGAACCGCTGTGAACTCGGCCCGGTGCTGGTGGTCTACCCCGAGGCCATCTGGTACACCTATGTCGACGAGCATGACATCGATGAAATCATCGACAGCCACCTGCTCAAGGGCAAGCCGGTCGAGCGGCTGATGGTGGACCGCTGAACGAGAACGAAGTCCGCGGCGCTGCCGATGCCGCAGCGCCGATGCCAGACCCCGCCGCCCGCACGCCGGACGGTTTTTTCATTTTTGCCCCGGGATTTCCCGCCTGAGTTTCCCACCTGAGCCAGCTGGCCTCCTGATCGCTCCAGACCGCCCTATGAACGCGCATACCCAGGTACTTTCCATCGCCGGCCCCGTCGGCGCGATCGATGTGTCGGTGGACCTGCCGCAAGGCGAGCCCCGAGGCCTGGCGCTGGTGGCGCACCCGCATCCGCTGTTCGGCGGCACCAAGGACAACAAGGTTGCGCAGACGCTGGCGCGCGCCTTCGTGCAGCTGGGCTATGCCACCGTGCGCCCCAACTTCCGCGGCGTCGGCGCAACCGCCGGCGAGCATGACAACGGCATCGGCGAACAGGACGACCTGCTCGCCGTGGCGGCCTGGATGCGCCAGCAGACCGCGTGGTCGGCGCAGGCCGCGACGCTGCCGCTGGCGCTGGGCGGGTTCTCGTTCGGCAGCTTTGTCAGCACTCACGTGGCGCGCCGCCTGGCCGAGGCCGGCACCCCGGTGCAGCGCCTGGTGCTGGTGGGCACCGCCGCCAGCCGCTGGGAAGTCGCGCAGGTGCCGGCCGACACCATCGTGATCCATGGCGAACAGGACGACACCGTGCCGCTGGCCAGCGTGTTCGACTGGGCCCGCCCGCAGGAACTGCCGGTGATCGTGATCCCCGGCGCCGACCATTTCTTTCACCGCAAGCTGCACCTGATCAAGCAGCTCGTCGTCAATGCGTGGGACCGGTAAGGCCGGCACGCCGCCGTCCCGGAACTTCCCGCGCCACCTTCTTACTGTCGGAAAACAGAAACATGCTGAATAGAGCCACGACACGCCTTTCGTCCGCCTTTGCTCCCGCCGCCATCGCCGCCGCCATCGTGCTGGCCACCGCGCCCGCCGCCGTGCTGGCGCAGGGCGTGCCGATGCCCCAGGTCGCAGCCAAGTCGTGGATGCTGTATGACGTCACCAGCGGCCAGGCCCTGGCCTCGCAGAATGCCGATGCGCGCATCGAGCCGGCTTCGCTGACCAAGCTGATGACCGCCTACCTGGCGTTCGAGGCCCTCAAGGAAAAGCGCCTGACGCTGGACCAGGCGGTGGTGCCGACCAACCTGGTGCTCAAGGTGAAAAGCGACGAGTCGCGCATGTTCATCGAGCCCAACAAGCCGGTCACGGTGCAGGACCTGCTGCTGGGCCTGATCGTGCAGTCGGGCAACGACGCCGCGCTGGCGCTGGCCGAGGCCGTCGGCGGCTCGGAAGAGGGCTTCGTCGCGATGATGAACCGCGAGGCCCAGCGCATGGGCATGAAGAACACCCACTTCACCAATACCGACGGCATCCCCGACCCCAACCACTACACCACCGCGGTCGACCTGGCGACACTGACCACGCGCCTGATCAAGGACTTCCCCGAGTACTACAGCATGTACTCGCAGAAGGAGTTCACCTATAACAAGATCAGGCAGCCCAACCGCAACCGCCTGCTGTACATCGACTCGACCGTCGACGGCGTCAAGACCGGCCACACCAAGTCGGCCGGCTACTGCCTGATCTCGTCGGCCAAGCGGCCGCTGGCCAACGTGCCGGACGGCTCGCGCCGCCTGATCTCGATCGTGATCGGCACCACCACCGAACAGGTGCGCACCCAGGAAAGCCTGAAGATCCTCAACTACGGCTTCCAGTTCTTCGACACGCTGCGCCTGTACGACAAGGGCCAGGTGCTGGCCACGCCGGACATCTACAAGGGCAAGAGCGGCACGGTCAAGATCGGCGTGCAGAACGAGACCTTCGTCACCGTGCCCAAGGGCACCGGCGGGCGCCTCAAGCCGGTGCTGGAGCGCCAGGAACTGCTGATCGCGCCGATCTCGGCGGGCCAGCAGGTGGGCATGGTCAAGCTGATGGACGGCACCAACAAGGTGGCCGAATTCCCGGTGGTGGCGCTGGAAGAGGTGCCCGAGGCCGGCTTCTTCGGCCGCCTGTGGGACACCATCCGCCTGTGGTTCAAGCGCAAGTGACCTGAATGCGCGCGAGCCGGAGCGCCACGCGGCGCGCCGGCCTCGCGCCGGAGAATCCGAGATGACGACCGACAACCAAGGCAGCGGCAACAAGCCCGGCGATATTCCGCCGGAGCAGTCGCTGATCGAATACCCGAGCCATTTCCCGATCAAGGTGATGGGCGCGATGCAGGACGGCTTCGCCGAAGCCATCGTCGCGCTGGTGCAGGAGTTCGATCCGGACTTCCACGCCGGCAAGATGGAAATGCGCCCGTCGAGCAAGGGCAACTACCTGGGCCTGACCGTGACGGTATGGGTCACCAGCCGCGAGCAGCTGGATGACCTGTACCGGGCGCTGACTGCGCATCCGATGGTGAAGGTGGTGCTGTAAGGCAGTAGAAGACTTTCCCTCCCGCTCTGTTTGCTCCCCTCTCCCGCCTGCGGGAGAGGGGCCGGGGGTGAGGGCAGGCCCTCGCATACCGACGACCGTCACTTCGTTCGACACTCGCGCCCTCACCCCCAACCCCTCTCCCGCTAGCGGGAGAGGGGAGCCACTCCCGCAGCGTGTGAAGCGCAACGGGCCGCGGCACGCTCCCTTCCCATACCAACATGAACACCATCACCCTGAAACCCGGCAAGGAAAAATCCCTGCTGCGCCGCCACCCGTGGATCTATGCCACCGGCATTGCCACCACCGAAGGCCGCTGCGAGCCGGGCGCCACCGTGATCGTGCGCGCCGCCGACGGCCGCTTCCTGGCCAAGGCCGCCTACAGCCCCGAATCGCAGATCCGCGCGCGGGTGTGGACCTTCGACGAGAACGAGCCGGTCGACCACGCGCTGTTCAAGCGCCGCGTGGCGGCGGCCATCGCCTACCGGCGCCAGTGGGTGCGGGACAGCGACGCGGTACGGCTGATCTTCGGCGAATCGGACCGCCTGCCCGGCCTGATCGTCGACTACTACGGCAGCGGCGCCACGGGCCAGCTGGTGTGCCAGTTCAATTCCGCCGGCGTCGAGCACTGGAAGAGCGCGATCGTGCAGGCGCTGGTCAAGGAGACCGGCTGCCCCAATGTCTATGAGCGTTCCGACGCCGCCGTGCGCCAGCGCGAGGGGCTGGAGCTGGTCACCGGCGTGCTGGCCGGCGCCGAGCCCGATCCGGCACTGTCCGTGACCGAGCACGGCGTGCGCTATTACGTCGATGTGCGCAACGGCCACAAGACCGGCTTCTATGTCGACCAGCGCGACAACCGCAAGCTGGTCGGCGACCTCGCCGAAGGGCGCGAGGTGCTCAACTGCTTTTGCTATACCGGCGGCTTCTCGCTGGCGGCGTTGCGTGGCGGGGCGAAAGCGGTGACGTCGATCGATTCGTCGGGCGAGGCGCTGAAGATCGCCGCGGGCAACGTGACGCTGAACGGGTTTGATCCGGAGCGCGCGACCTGGCTCGACGCCGACGTGTTCAAGACGCTGCGCGAATTCCGCGCCGAGGGCCGCCAGTTCGACCTGATCGTGCTGGACCCGCCCAAGTTCGCGCCGTCGGCGCAGCATATCGATCGTGCCGCGCGCGCCTACAAGGAGATCAACCTGGTCGGCACGCAGCTGCTGCGCCCGGGCGGGCTGCTGTTCACCTACTCATGCTCGGGAGCGATCAGCATGGAGCTGTTCCAGAAGATCGTGGCGGGCGCGGTGACCGATGCTCGGGCGGATGCGCGCATCCTGCGGCGTCTGTCCGCCGGCACGGATCACCCGATGCTGGCGGCGTTCCCGGAAGGGGAGTACCTGAAGGGGTTGCTGCTGGAAAAGGTGGCGTAGGCCAGTCAGGCCACGCATTCACGGACGGGCAGGCGCGAGTCATGAACAAACTCTCTGAAATGCATGCCTTCGTGGCCGTGGTCGATGCAGGCAGCATTACCGAGGCGGCACGGCGGCTGGGCACGACCAAGTCGGTGATCAGCCAGCGGGTGCAGCTGCTGGAGCAACGGCTCGGCGCCGTGCTGCTGCAACGCGGGCGCGGTGCCGCGGCTACCGAAGCGGGGCAGGTCTTCCACGAATATTGCGTGCGCATCCTGGCCGAGGTGGGCGAGGCCGAGGACGCCGTGCTGGCCGCCAACACCAGCCTGCGCGGCTCGCTGCGGCTGGCGGCGCCGATGGCCTTCAGCATGCAATACCTGGGCCCGATGCTGTCGGCGTTTTCGCTGCGCTACCCTGAACTGCGCCTGGATGTGGAGTCCGACGACCGCTACGTCAACCTGCACGACGGCAACTTCGACGTGGCCATCCGCATGGGCCAGCTGCCCGATTCCTCGCTGGTGGCGCGCCCGATCGCGCCCAACCTGCACCTGATCTGCGCCAGCCCCGGCTACCTGGCCGCGCACGGCACGCCCGCGCACCCGACCGACCTGCGCCACCACGAGGGCCTGCTCTATTCCAACCGCGAGCCGCACGGCATGTGGCAGTTGCCGGTGCAGGGCGAGCTGCAGTCGTTCCGCATCCGCGGCCGCCTGCGCACCGACAGCGGCCATCACCTGCTGGCGGCCGCCTGCGCCGGGCTGGGCCTGGCCATCCTGCCGGCCTTCCTCGCCGCGCAAGCCATCGCTGCCGGCGAACTCTGCATCGTGCTGCCCGGCTACCAGCCCTCCGGCGGGCAGATTTCCGCGGTCTACCGGCGCTCGCACCGGGCCTCGCCCAAGATCCATGCGCTGGCGGATTTCCTGGCCGCGCAGATCGGCCAGCCGCCGCTGTGGGAGCTGGCCATTGCCGACCAGCTGGCGAGCGCGGGACTAAGTTCGTAAAACACGAACTCCGGATTCTGTAACGGCCGTCTTTTGCGGACGGCGCGGGCTGACTAGTCTGTGTGCACCGGGGCATCGCCCCAACTCTGAAACGCACAGACACTATGACCCGCCCCAAGCATCGCAAGCCCAAGCCTTCCCTGCGCAAGTTCTTCGGCCATAGCCTGACGCTGGCCGCAGCGGCCGTCACCTGCGGCGGCTCGTTCGGCCGCCTCGCCCAGGCCGCCAGTTCCGACCAGCCGCGCACTGCCGGGCCGGCCCGCGCCGCCGACGTGATCGTGGTCGGCGGCGGCTCGGCTGGCGCGGTCATGGCACGGCGGCTGAGCGAGAACCGCCAGCGCAAGGTGCTGCTGCTCGAAGCCGGGCACAGCTATGCGCCGCAAGGCTATCCCGAAGCCATCGCCAGCAGCGACAGCGTGGCGCCGGCCGCGTTCGACTGGGGCTACAAGTCCGAGCCCGGCTACATCGGCCATCCGATCGGCGCGGTGCGCGGCAAGGTGCTGGGCGGCAGCTCGGCGGTCAACGGCGCGGTGGCGCTGCGTGCGCGCCCGGAGGACTTCCGGCGCTGGAACCTGGAAGGCTGGAGCTACGACGAGATGCTGCCCTTCTTCCGCAAGCTGGAGCACCGCACCGGCGGCAGCGACGCGCTGCACGGCCGCAGCGGCCCGCTGCCGGTGCGCCAGCTGACCCGTGCCGACGTCACGCCGATGCAGCGCGCCTTTATCGATGCGGCGCTGGCCAACGGCTTCCGCGCGATTGCCGACTTCGACGACGCCGATGCGCACGGCGTCGGCCCGTATCCGATGAACGTGGTCGACCATGTGCGCGTGAACACCGGCATGGCCTACCTGACCGACGAGGTGCGGGCGCGCCCGAACCTGGCCATCCGCGCCGACGTGCTGGTCGACAAGGTGCTGTTCGCCGGCCGTCGCGCGATCGGCGTGCAACTCGCCAATGGCGAGCAGATCCATGCCGGCGAGGTCATCCTGTCGGCCGGCAGCTACGGCAGTGCCGCCATCCTGCTGCGCTCGGGCGTGGGTCCGTTCGACCACCTGCGCGAACTCGGCATCCCGGTGGTGAAGGACGCGCCGGTGGGGCGCAACCTGGTGGACCACCCGTTCTTCTACAACGCCTATGCGGCCCGGCCGGACCGCGTAGGCGCGCAGTCGCCGGCGATCGGCGCCAAGGTGTGGACCCGCAGCACCGTCGCCACGGCTGGCGAGCTGGACCTCCATATCACCGCCACCCACCTGTTCCCGCACGACCAGAGCCCGACCGGCGTGGGCTTCGTGCTGGCGGTGGCGCTGACGCGCCCGCAGTCGCGCGGCCGCCTGTGGCTGGCCAGCCGCGATCCGGCGGTGGCGCCAAAGATCGACCTGAACTTCCTGTCGATGCAGCAGGACCGCGAGCGCCTGCTGGAAGGCATCAGGCTGGCGCGCAGCCTGGGCCGCACCGCGCCGCTGGCGGACCTGATCCATGCCGAGCTGAACCCCGGCCCGCAGGCCACCAGCGACGAGGCCGTGCTGCAAGCGGTGGGTGCCACGCTCGACACCTACCACCATCCCACCTCGACCGCGCCGATGGGCCTGGCCGGCGATCCGCGGGCGGTGGTCGACCTGGAGGGCAATGTGCGCGGCGTACAGGGCCTGCGCGTGGTCGATGCCTCGATCTTCCCCGATGTGCCTTCAGTGGCGACCAACATCACCACCATCGCCGCGGCCGAGCGCATCGCCAGCCGCTTTGCCTGAACCGGAAAGGAACGACATGAACACCATGCCAGCAGCCCTGAACTGGATCGACGGCGAATGGGTGCACTCCGGCCTGTACCGCGACAGCATCGATCCCGCTACCTCGGCCGTTATCGGCCGCTACGCCGACGCCGGCCGGTCCGAGGCGGAACAGGCCATCGGCGCCGCCTGCCGCGCGCTGCAGGCGACCGCGTGGCGGCACGACCGCGCCTTGCGCGCCAGGGTGCTCAACGAACTGGCCGATGCCTTCGAGCGCGATGCCGACACGCTGGTCGACATGCTCTGCGCCGAGAACGGCAAGGTGCGCGCCGAGGCCGCCTTCGAGGTCGGCATGGTGCCGGCCAAGCTGCGCTACTACGCCGGGCTCACGGTCACTGAATACGGCCGCGCCGCCGAGCCGCGCCCGGGGCGGCTGTCATTGGTGCTGCGCGAGCCGATGGGCGTGGCCGGCATCATCGTGCCGTGGAATTCGCCGGTGGTGCTGATGGTGCGCTCGCTGGCGCCGGCACTGGCGGCGGGCTGCACCGCGGTGATCAAGATGCCGGGCCAGACGGCGCTGACCAATGCGCTGGTGGCGCGCATCATGGCGCGCGCGCCGTCATTGCCGCGCGGCGTGGTCAACCTGTTCAGCGAGTCGGGCGCGGAAGGCTCGCGCGCGCTGGTGGAGTCGCCGCACGTGCCGGTGATCAGCTTCACCGGCAGCTCGGCCACGGGCCGCGCCATCAGCGCAGCTGGCGCGCGCCACCTGAAGCGCTTCGGGCTCGAGCTGGGCGGCAAGACCCCGATGATCGTGTTCGACGATGCCAGCCTCGACGCGGCGCTGCCGGTGCTGGAGAAGGCGCTCACGGTATTCGCCGGGCAGTTCTGCATGACCGGCTCGCGCCTGCTGGTGCAGCGTGGCGTGGCGGACGCGCTGCGCCAGCGGCTGGCCGAACGGCTGGCCGCGGTACGCGTCGGCCCGGCCGCCGAGGCGGCCAGCCAGATGGGGCCGCTGATCGACAAGGCCAACGTGGAGCGCGTGAACGGTATGGTGGAAGCGGCGATTGCCGACGGCGCGCGCGTGCTCGTGCGCGGCGGGCCGGTCAGCGAAGGCCCGCTTGCGCGCGGCGCGTTCTACCGCCCGACGCTGCTTGAGGTGGACGACCCGGGCATGGAAATCGTGCAGAAGGAGGTCTTCGGCCCGGTGCTGACGCTGCAGGTCTTCGACACCGAGGCCGAGGCGGTGGCACTGGCCAACCACAGCGAGTACGGGCTGGCTGCCAGCGTGTGGACGCGCGACGTCGACCGCGCGCTGCGCATGGGGCGCGCGCTCGAGGCGGGCACCGTGTGGATCAACGACTGGGCCTCGGTCTACGACGAATTCGAGGAGGGCGGCTACAAGCAGTCGGGGCTGGGCCGGCTCAACGGCGTGGCCGCGATCGACGACTTCGTCGAATACAAGCACATCGCGCTGGCGCCGGGGTAGCGGGGCGGCTCAGCGCCACATATTGCGCATCCGGCTGGCCAGGTCCACCGGCGCCAGCGCCGGCTTTGCCGGCGCCTCGCCCGGCATCGGCGGCGGTGGCCAGGCCCGGCTGTGGAAGTTGGGCATCACGCGATTAGGCAAGAACCGCGTGCGCGACGCATACACATGCCGGTCGCCGAAGCCCACCTGCTGGTGCACGTAGAACCGCTGCGGCACGATGACATCGAGGTGGTCCCTGGCCCGCGTCATCGCCACATAGAGCAGTCGCCGCTCCTCCTCGATCTCTTCGGTGGTGCCGGTGGCCAGGTCGCTCGGCATGCAGCCGTCGACGGCATTGAGCACATAGACCGCCTTCCACTCCTGGCCCTTGGCCGAATGGATGGTCGACAGGATCAGGTAATCCTCGTCGCGCGAAGGCACGCCGGATTCATCGCTGGAGGCGCTGGGCGGGTCCAGCGTCAGCTCGGTCAGGAAGCGCTCGCGCGCGCCATAGGTGGCGGCGATACGCTCCAGTTGCTGCAGGTCGGCCTGGCGCGCGGGGGCATCGTCGTGCAGGCGTTCGAGGTGCGGCGTGTACCAGGCCAGCACCTGTTCGAATTCGGACGGCCACGGCGAGGTCGGTGCCATCAGCGCGCGCGCCAGCGCAAGCAGGTCGGCCCACGCCGGCGCGGCGGCCGGCGGCGGCTCGAATTCCTGCAGCGAGAACAGCGGCTCGGTCGCCAGCGCCATGGCATCGAGCACGCGTGCCGCGGTCTTGGGGCCGATGCCGGGCAGCAGCTGCAGCGTGCGGAACCCCGCCATGCGGTCGCGCGGGTTCTCGAGCCAGCGCACCACCGCCAGCACATCCTTGACGTGGGTCGATTCCAGGAACTTGAGCCCGCCGAATTTCACGAACGGGATATTGCGCCGCGCCAGCTCGATCTCAACCTGCGCGCTGTGGTCGGCGGCGCGGAACAGCACCGCCTGTGCCATCAGCGCCAGGCCGGCCTCGCGCCGCGCCAGCACCTGCTCGACCACGTAGCGGGCCTGGTCGGCCTCATCGTTGACCACGATCACGCCGGGCTTCTCGGCCGACTGGCGCTCGGACCACAGGTCCTTGGTATAGCGCTCGGCCGCCAGCCCGATCACGGCGTTGGCGGCCTGCAGGATCGGCTGCGTCGAGCGGTAGTTCTGCGACAGCGTGACCTGCTGCGCGGCCGGCGTGAACTGCGACGGGAAATCCAGGATATTGCGCACGGTGGCGCCGCGGAAGGCGTAGATCGACTGCGCGTCGTCGCCGACCACGGTCAGGCCGCGGCCGTCGGGCCGCAGCGTCAGCAGGATCGACGCCTGCAGGGCGTTGGTGTCCTGGTATTCGTCGACCAGGACATGGTCGAAGCGCGCCCCCATGTCCTGCGCGATGGTGGGCTCGGCCATGGCCTGTGCCCAGTACAGCAGCAGGTCGTCGTAGTCGAGCACGTGCTGCTTCTGCTTGGCCTCGACATAGCCGGCGAACAGCGTGCGCAGCGCATCGGCCCACATCGCGTAGCGCGGGAACTGCTGCCTGAGCACGTCTTCCAGCGGCGCCTGGGTGTTGACCACGCGCGAGTAGATCGCCAGGCAGGTTTCCTTCTTCGGGAAGCGGCTGGCGGTCTCGGACAGGCCCAGGTCGTGGCGCACCACGTGCATCAGGTCGGCGGAGTCGCCGCGGTCGCTGATGGTGAAGGCGGGCGACAGGCCCAGGGTCTCGGCGTATTCGCGCAGCAGCCGCGCGCCGATGGCGTGGAAGGTGCCGGACCACTGCAGCGCCGCGCGCCCGGCGCCGGTGCTGGTGCCCAGCGCCTGGTCGACGATGCGCTCGACGCGCCGCCCCATCTCCGCCGCGGCGCGGCGCGAGAACGTCAGCAGCAGGATGCGGCGCGGATCGGCGCCGGCCAGCACCAGGTGCGCGACCCGGTGCGCCAGCGTATTGGTCTTGCCCGAGCCGGCGCCGGCGATGATCAGCAGCGGCGCGTCGCTGCCGTGCTCGACCGCGGCGCGCTGCTCCGGATTGAGCCGGGACAGGTAGGCGGGGAGCGCTTCGGCGTCAGGGGTGGCGGCTTCGGCTGATTCAGCCGCGGGGGCAAGGTCCAGGGTCACGGGTTGGGGCGGGCAGGACACGCGATGAGAAAACTGGCGCCAACTGTATATCCATACAGCCCGCCGGCGCAACCCGCCGCGCGCGGGATCGGTCCCGAAAACAAAAAAAGGTGCTCGATGAGCACCTTTTGTCGTGTGTTCGCAGCGCTGAGTTACGCAGACTTTGCCAGCGCGCCGTCGAGCAGCTTGTGCAGCGCTTCCCATTCGGGCTCGCCGACATAGCGCTTCAGGATGCGGCCTTCCTTGTCGATCACGAAGGTGGTAGGCGTCAGGCCCACATTGCCAAAGGCCTTGGCCGCGCTGCCGTCGCTGTCCATCGCCACCTTGAACGGCAGCCCGCGCGTCTTGGCGAAGTTCATCACGTACATGGGCGGGTCGTAGTTCATCGCCACCGCGACGAATTCCAGGCCCTTGCCCTTGAACTGCTCGTAGGTCTTGACCATGTCCGGCATCTCCTTGATGCAGGTGGCGCAGCTGGTGGCCCAGAAGTTGACCAGGTAGACCTTGCCCTTGAGGTCGGCGGTGCTGACCTTTTCGCCGGACAGCAGCGTGAAGGTGGCGGCCGGCGCGGTACCGGACGGCGACAGCGCGCGGTAGCCGAACCAGCCCAGCAGCGCCAGCACCACCACGGCGGCGACGATGGACCAGGGCTTGCGGGAGGTCTTGGAGGCGGGGGTAGTGGTCATGGGAATCCGGCTGAAGCCGCTTCGTTGGTGCAGGGAGGACCGGGCGGGGCCGATCAGCAGTGGGACATTCTAATGCGGCAGGCGTTCGCGCGCTGCGCGGTACCGCCTTGCGGTGATGCGCTGGAACCCTTCCGTCACTTGCGCGCGGCGACGGCGGCGCGCGCCTGCGCCAGCGCCTGTTCCAGGTAGGCGCCGTAGAAGTCGGGCTGCATGCCGCGCAGCGGGTTGGCGGCGGCGCGGCCCTGGCGGTCCAGGAACAGCACCGTCGGCGCCACCCGGACCTGGTGCGCGCGGGCCCAGGCGCGCGCGGTGGTCTGGCTGCCGTCGGCATCACGCAGCGGGGTGTCGGCGGTCATGTCGAGCTCGCGCACGGCGATTTCGCCCGCGGTGGCCTGCGGGCCCAGGTAGTTGCGGCGCACCGCGTCGCAATAGCCGCAGCCCGGCATCGACACCAGCACCACCAGCGGCTCGCCGCGGCGCGCGGCGTCGGCGCCGTGGGCGGCGAGGTCCGTGGCCGGCGGCAGGTGCGCCGGGCCCGCGGCGGACACGCCGGCCATCGCCGCCAGCAACACGCCCGCGGCCAGCCAGTGCAGACGGGTGCTGGCGGCAGCAGTTAGGGCGAGGCGGGAGGCAGGCATGGCGGTTCGCGGGGCGGCACAGGTGGGACAGGCGGCGCGGCAAGCACTGGCGCGCCGCTTCCGGGATAATACCGGTTTCCGCGCGCCGGCGACCGCGCCCGCGCGCGCCGTCCCGAGCCTGTGCTTCCGTCCCGTTTTCCATGCGTCCCGTGCCGCCCCCGCCGAGCCCTGCTGCCGCGCCCCGCTGGTCCCTCACATGCTGTGCCGCGCTGCTCGCGCTGGCCCTGTGCGCCTGTTCGCCGCGCTATGACTGGCGCACCATCCAGTCGGGCGAGGGCGGCTACGCCGCGCTCTATCCCGGCAAGCCCACCAGCGCCGCGCGCGACGTGACCATTGCCGGGCGCAAGCTGCCGATGACGATGGAGGCCGCACGCGTCGACGACACGCTCTTCGCCGTCGGCGTGGTGACCCTGCCCGCCGACGATGAAGCGCTGCGGCGCGAGGCCCTGGCGGCGATGCAGGCCGGCCTGCTGGCCAACCTGGGCACGCTGTCGGGCGAGCCGCGCACGCGGCCGGTCACCATCATGAGCGCGGACCGGCCGGGCCGCCCGCTGGCCGGGCTGGAGCTGCAGGCCAGCGGCGTGTCGCCGCAGGACCAGTCGCCGCGCCGGCTCAGCGCGCGGCTGGTGGCGGTGGGCACGCGCGCCTTCCAGGCGGTGGTGCTGGAATCCGGCGAGGCCGCGCGCGACGCGCGCCAGGCCGAGCAGGTGGAGCAGTTCCTGGGCGGGTTCCACCCGCTCTGAGGCGCCGCCGCGCCGCAGCGAATCACAGGTGCCGGGGGGGCGATGCGCCGCCCCGCATGTTGCAGTCATAGGAGAGTTGAAATGCGTTGGGAAGTCTGGTTGGCCTATTTCGCCGCGTGCTGGGTGATCGCGGTGTCGCCGGGGTCGGGTGCGGTGCTGTCGATGAGCCATGGCCTGTCATACGGGCTGCGCCGGACCACCACCACCATCTTCGGCCTGCAAGCCGGGCTGGTGATCGTGCTGCTGGTGGCCGGCGGCGGGCTGGGCGCGCTGCTGCTGGCCTCCGAGCAGGCCTTCATGGTGGTCAAGACCATCGGCGCGCTGTACCTGATCTATCTCGGCATCCAGCAATGGCGTGCCCGCGTGGAAGCGGATGCGGCGCAGGACGGCGGCCCGGTGCGCGTGGCCGTGATGAGCCGGCGCCGCCGTTTTGCGACGGGCTTGCTGACCAACGTGACCAACCCCAAGGGCATCATCTTCATGGTCGCGGTGCTGCCGCAGTTCATCGACCCGAACCGGCCGCTGGCGCTGCAGCTGGCGATCCTGGCGGCCACCATGTGCTGCGTCGACCTGGTGGTGATGCATGGCTACGCGCTGCTGGCGTCGCGCATGCAGGGGCTGTTCCGCAATGCCCGCGCGGTGCTGTGGCAGAACCGGTTTTTCGGCAGCGTGCTGATGGCGGTGGGCGCGGCGCTGTTCTTCGTGCGCCGCCAGCACGCCTGAGCGGCGCGGCATCCGCACTGGCGCGCGCTCGCGGGGTTTGCTTCAATGAGGAAGTAAGCCCGCCACGGAGTCCCCGCATGCCTGCCTCGCTGAACCCGATCGCCGGTGCGCGCCTGCAGCCGCGCCATACCGTGCCCCCGGTGGAAGAGCCCGCGCCGCCGGGCGTGCCGCCCGATGTGCCGCTGTCGCCCGAGGACGACCCGCCCCCGCCGCCGGTGGAACCACCAGTGGCCGGCGCCGCCGGGCGCTACTGCTTCAGTTCGTAGAAGTCGTTCAGGCAGTACGCGTCGGTCAGCTCGACCGGCTTGTCGCCATGGGTGTAGCCAGTGCGGCGGATATGCAGCAGCGGCTCGCCCGGCTCGATCCCCAGGCGCGCGGCCAGTTCCGCCGTGGCGACCACCGCGCGCAGCGTCTCGGTGACGCGCAGCACCGGCTTGCCGATCCGCTCCAGGAAGGCGTAGAGCGATTCGCCGATGGCGCTGGCATCGGGCACCACGGCCAGCGCCAGCGTGGTCACGTCCATCCAGTAGATCTGTCCATCGGCCTTGCGCAGCCGCGTCAGCCGGACGATCTCGTCGCCCTCGGCCAGGGCCAGTTCCGCGCTTTCCTGCGCGGTGGCGCGGCGGCGCTCGAACCCCACCAGCTCGCTCGCCGGCGTCATGCCGCGCCGGCGCGCCAGCTCGCTGAAGTTGTCCAGCCGCGCCGGCCTGGGCTCGGCGCGCGGGGCGATGAAGGTGCCCGCGCCGCGGTTGCGCGTAATGGTGCCTTCCTCGGCCAGCACCTGCAGCGCGTGCCGCGCGGTGACACGCGAAATCCCCAGCGAATCGACCAGCGTGCGTTCCGACGGCAGCGCATCCCCCGCCCGCCATTGCCCCGCCTGGATGGCCGCGGTGAGCTTGCGCGCTACCTGCAGGTAGATCGGCGTGGCGTCGGCCTCGTCGGGCCGCAGCGCCTGCAGCCTTTGATCCATGCGACTCCTCATGGGTACCAGGGCCTGATGTCGGTGATACCACTTTAGGACATTTAATCGCCCTGCGGGGGAGTGGAGTGCAGGGGGTGACGCCCATGCCATGCGCACGGTATCCGTCAATTGGTACTGCATAGCCCGGGCATGCCCGGACGGCATTGCGGCAGGGCACTTGGCTACGGAACCCTTTGCGGTTTGCGCTTTTTTGTGGGCCACCGAACTTTCGTCCCACGCCTGCCTGTGATACTGCCGCAGCACCGTCGTTGAATACCAGTTCAATGCATCTTGGTCGAAGTGGCTCGAACCGGTATCCCCGTTTTGGCGTGAATCGTTCATCGTTACGCTGACCGGGCAGGACTCCGGTGCTCCGTCCGCTTGCGCTGCCGCGTTCGATGGCACGGATGATGCGGATGGTCCGATGGCGTTTGCCGCTGTGCCGGCCGGCCAGCCGCAATAGCCGCGCAACGTGACCGAGACATGCTGGTCCGGCAGACTGCACGAACAACGCAAACAATGCCGGCTTGCCCCGCCCCCGGCCAACCTCATCCGCCCCATCGGCACGCAAGGAGCCCGTCATGCCAACCTCCCGCACCGTCTCCGCCTTCGGCACGGCCGACGCCCGGCCGCTCGACCTCGTCATCTTCGGCGGCGCCGGCGACCTGTCGGCGCGCAAGCTGCTGCCCTCGCTCTACATGTGCCACCGCGACGGCAACCTGCCCGACGGCACCCGCATCCTCGGCGTGGGCCGGCACCGCTGGGACCGCGAGGCCTTTGTCAATTTTGCCGACGAAAGCGCACAACCGTTTGTCGATGCGCGCTATATCGAGGCCGCCAAATGGCAGGCCTTCCTGCAGCGGCTGGATTTCGTCCATCTCGACGCCGCGCAGGCGGCGGACTACCCGGCGCTGGCCGCGCAACTGCGCAACGATGCGCTGCGGATCTACTACATGGCGATGCCCCCCGGGCTGTTCGCCGCCACCTGCGACAACCTCGCCAGCCACGGACTGATTGCCGACGACACCCGGCTGGTGCTGGAAAAGCCGCTGGGCGTGGACCTGGCGTCAGCGATCGACATCGGCGAGGTGGTCAGCCGCTATTTCAGCGAGGACCGCACCTACCGCATCGACCACTACCTGGGCAAGGAGACGGTGCAGAACCTGATGGCGCTGCGCTTCGGCAATTCGATCTTCGAGCCGCTGTGGCGCACGCCGTTCGTGCGCAGCGTGCAGATCACCGTGGCCGAGACCGTGGGCGTGGGCACGCGCGGCGGCTTCTACGACGAGGCCGGGGCCATGCGCGACATGGTGCAGAACCACCTGCTGCAGCTGGTCAGCATCCTGGCGATGGAGCCGCCCGCGTCGCTCAACTCCGACGCGGTGCGCGATGAAAAGCTCAAGGTGCTGCGCTCGCTGCGGCCGATGTCGCCCGAGGACGTGCGCCGCAATACCGTGCGCGGCCAGTACACCGCGGGTGCCATCGGCGGCGAGCTGGTGCGCGGCTACTTGCAGGAAGACGGGATTCCGCCCGACAGCCGCACCGAGACCTTTGTCGCGATGCGGGCCGAGCTTGGCACCTGGCGCTGGAACCAGGTGCCGTTCTACCTGCGCACCGGCAAGCGCATGCAGGAGCGCGTGACCGAGGTGGTGATCCACTTCGCCGAGGTGCCGCACTCCATCTTCGACCCGGGCAGCACGCTGCAGCCCAACCGCATGGTGATCCGGCTGCAGCCGGAAGAATCGGTGCGGCTGACGCTGATGGTGAAGCAGCCGGGCGAGGGCATGAAGCTCAAGCCGCTGAGCCTGGCGCTGAACCTCGACTCGGCCTTCACCACGCGCCGCGCAGAAGCCTACGAGCGCCTGCTGCTCGACGTCATCCGCGGCCGGCTGGCGCTGTTCGTGCGGCGCGACGAACTGCAGGCCGCATGGACCTGGGTCGATCCGATCCTGGAGGCCTGGCGCGCGCAGGACGAGGGCCCGCGCCCCTATACCGCCGGCACCTGGGGGCCGGCGGCATCGTCGGCGTTCATGGCGCGCGAGGGCGTGCAGTGGTCGGAAGAGGCCTGAGGCACAGCGCCCGCGCCGTCCTGCCTCAGGTGCCGCCCGCGGCCTGATCGTCGATTTCGGCGAGCAGATGGCGCAGCACGCGTGTTGCCGCGCTGCTGTCGTCGGCATCCATCCCGGCCGTGAGCGCGTGCAGCCGCGCAATCGGTGCCGTTCGGCGGCGCCAGCGGCGTGATCGCGCTGCGCCGCGCCGCGCGCGCGGTGCAGGCCGGCGACGCCGACGTGGTCGCCTGCATCGGTGCCGACGCCAATCCGCAAGGCGGCTTTGCCGGGCTGGCGAGCCGCTTCTCGTGGGCGGCCATCGACGCCATCCACCCGTACGGCGCGGCAGGGCCAGGCATGCCGTTCGCGCATCTGACGCGGCGCTACATGGATGCCACCGGCGCCACCCGCGCAGACTTCGGCCGCCTGTGCGTGAGCCAGCGCCAGAACGCCAGCGCCGTACCGCATGCCCTGCTGGGCACCGCGATCACGCTGGACGACTACCTGCACGCGCGGCCGATCGCAGAGCCCTTGCACAAGCTCGACCTGGTGATGCCGTGCGCGGGCGCCGAAGGTTTCCTGGTGATGCCGCGCGGCAGGGCACGCCGTCTGGGCCTGGCGCACGCGCACCTGCGCGCGGTGGTGGAGCGCCACAACGCCTATGCCGACGACGACGCCATCCTGCGCGGCGGCTGGGCGCTCGAGCAGGCGCGGCTGTACCGGCAGGCCGGCGCGACGCCGCAAGACATCGACGTGCTGGCCACCTATGACGATTACCCCGCCGTGGTGTTCCTGCAGCTGGAAGGGCTCGGCTTTTGCCAGCCTGGCACCGCCGCGGCTTTTATACAGGCGCATGACCTGGGCTTTCGCGGCGATTTTCCGCACAACACCAGCGGCGGGCAGCTCGGCTGCGGCCAGGCCGGCGCGGCCGGCGGCTACCTGGGTCTGGTCGAGGTGCTGCGCCAGGTCACCGGGCAGGCCGGCGCCAACCAGGTGCCGGGCGCACGGCTCGGGCTTGCCAGCGGCTATGGCATGGCCGTGTACGACCGCTGCCTGGCGACCGGCGCCGCGATCATCGAAGGAGTCCTGGCATGAGTGCCCATTCTCCGGCCTGGCAGGCGCTGGCCGCGGCGACGCCGTCCAACGGCCTGGCGCTGCCGCATTGCGCGGCCTGCGGCCACCGCTTCTATCCGCCGCAGAGGTACTGCCCGCGGTGCCTGCACGGCGATATCGAACACTTGCCCGACGGCGGCGCCGGCGTGGTGCTGTCGGTGGCGGTGCTGCACTACACGCTCGAGCCGCGCTTCGCGGACCGGCTGCCGGTGCACGTGGCCGCGGTGCGGCTGGATGCCGGCGTGACGCTGTTCGCGCTCGCCGACACCATGCTGGCCGCCGGCACGCGCGTGACGGTATGGCTGGACCGAGACCATGCACATCCCGATGGCGTGCTGCGCGCCCGCTGCCTCCCCATGGACCAGGACGGAGACCACGCATGAGCCCGCGCACCCAACAAGGTTTGCGTTTTGCGGGGCGCACCGCGCTGGTGACCGGCGGCAACGCCGGCATCGGGCTGGCAATCAGCCATGCACTGCTGAAACAGGGGGCCCGCGTGATCGCGGCGGGCCTCGCGCCGGCGGAGACGGCGCACCCGTTGCTGACCAGTGTCGTGACCGACCTGTCCACGTCCGACGGCGTTGCGGCGCTGGTGGCCGCGGTTGCGCACGAGCCCCGCATCGACATCCTCGTCAACAACGCCGGCGTGGTGCGCAACACCGCGCTGGCCGACGTCGGCAATGCCGAATTCGACCTGATGATGAACCTGCATGCGCGCTGTGCCATGCAACTGGCGCAGGCATGCCTGCCGCGGATGCAGGCGCGGCACTTCGGCCGCATCGTCAACGTGGCCTCGCGCGCCATCGTCGGCCTGGCCGGACGCACGGCCTACGGCGCCAGCAAGGCGGCGCTGGCGGCAATGACGCGCACCTGGGCGCTGGAGCTGGGGCCGTGGGGCATCACGGTCAATACCGTGTCCCCCGGCCCGACCGTCACCGGCATGCTGATCAGCGATTTTCCCGAGGACGGCGAGCGCGCCCGCGCGCTGGCCGCCTCGCTGCCGGCGCGGCGCCTGGGCCTGCCCGAAGACGTGGCCCACGCCGCGCTGTTTTTCGCCGACCCGGCCAGCAGCTGGATCACCGGCCAGAACCTCTTTGTCTGCGGCGGCGGCAGCCTGGCCGCGTCGCTGGCCTTGTAAGCGCCGTCACCGGCGCCTGCCACGCAATACAACCAGAACGATCGGAGATAACACGATGAACCCGTCCTGTCCTCAACCGGCGCTGCCGGGCATTCCACCGCTCGAGGAGGTGCTGCTGCAAAGCGCCGACATGCCCTGGCGTCCCAAGTCCCTGCCCGGCCTCTACGAAAAGATGCTGTGGCGCGACGAGGCAACCGGCGCTTCGATTGCGCTGATCCGCTTCGATAAGGGGGTGTCGATCCCCGAGCCCCATTCGCACGCGTCGAACCAGTTCATGTTCTGCCTGCAGGGCCGCTACGAATACACCGCAACCCAGGTGGTGCTGACGCCCGGATGCTTCTACTGGAATCCGAAGGGCAACGTCCACGGCCCCACGCTGGCGCATGAGGACACCATCGTGGTCGAGATCTACGACGGTCCGCACTATCCGCAGAAACCGAGCTGGTACACCGATGAACGCGATGCCCACTGACTTCACCGGCGGCGACGCGCATCGCCATCGCACGCACTGCGAAGTCGACGCGGGCGCGCTCAGCGCGGCCGTGAGTGCCATCTTCGCGCGGCTTGGCGTGGCCGATGCGGACGCGGTGCGCGTGGCCGATGCGCTGGTCGACGCCGACCTCGAAGGGATTCCGTCGCACGGCGTGATGCTGGTGCCCATGTATGTGCAGCGGTTGCGCAGCGGTTCGGTGACGCCGGCCGCGCACGCCGCCGTGGTTAGCGACCGGGGTGGCTGCGTGGTGCTGGACGCTGCCAACATGCTCGGGCAGCTGTCGGCCTTGCAGGCGGTGGCGCTGGCGCGCGACCGGGCGCGGGCGCACGGCATCGGTGCCGTGGCGGTGCGCAACGCCTTCCACTTCGGCGCGGCAGGACTGTATGCGCGCGCGCTCGCCCGGGACGGCTGCGTCGGCATCGTGATGTCGAATACGCGCCCGCTGATGCCCGCTCCGGGCGGCGCGCAGAGCGTGGTCGGCAACAACCCGCTGGCGATCGCGCTGCCGGGCGCAGACCCGATTCCGATCGAGCTCGACATGGCCATGAGCGCGAGCGCGATGGGCAAGATCCGGCTGGCGGCGACCCGGGGGCTCGAGCTGCCGCCGGGCTGGGCCACCGATGCGCAGGGCAATCCCACCACCGACGCCGTGGCCGCGCTGAGCGGCATGCTGCTGCCGGCCGCGGGCGCGAAGGGCTTCGGCCTGGCCTTCATGGTCGACCTGCTGTGCGGCGGCTTGTCCGGCGGCGGCACCGGTGCGGCGGTGCGCCCGCTCTATGGCGACAGCGCCGTTCCGTACAACTGCGCGCACTTCTTCCTTGCACTCGACGTGGCGCATTTCCGCGACCCGGCCGCGTTCGCGCGCAATGCCAGCGCCGCCGCCGCCGCGGTACGCGGCTCAGACCACGCGCCCGGGGTCGAGCGCGTCTATAGCCCCGGCGAACTGGGCTGGGCCACGCGCTGCCGGCAGGGCAGCCGCTGCAGCATCGAACGGGTGGTGCTGGCCGAAATCGTCAGCGTGGCGCGCGCACTTGCGGCGCCGGTTCCGTCATCCATTGCCAACCTTACCGATTCACAACCATGAAGACCCAGATCCATTCCGACGCCCTGCGCCAGCCCAACGGCCACTTCTCGCAAGCGACAGCCATCGAGGCACGCGGCCGGCTGGTGTTCATTTCGGGCATGACCGCGCGCCGGCCCGACGGCAGCATCGCCGGCATCGGCGACATCGAGGCGCAGACGCGGCAGGTCTGCGAAAACCTGAAGGCCGCGGCCGAAGCCGCCGGCGGCACGCTCGACGACATCTGCCGCGTCGACGTCTATGTGCGCAACATCGAGAACTTCGACCGCATCCACAAGGTCCGGCGCGAATACTTCCGCGCGCCGCTGCCGGCTTCGACCATGGTCGAAGTCAGCAAGCTGGTGTCGCCGGACTACCTGATCGAGATCAGCGCCGTGGCCGTCCTGCCGGACGCCTGAGCCCACCCTTATCCGTACCGGAACTCAATCATGCGATTCGCAAGTTTTACCTGCGACGGCCAGGCCCGCATCGGCGTGGTCGAGGGCGAGGAAGTCGCGCTGCTGCCGCTGGCGCTGGGCGACCTGCGCGACGTGATCGCGGGCGGCGACGCCGCGCTGCAGGCGGTGGCCGCGGCGCAGCGTGCCGGCAAGCTGCCGCGCCTGGCGCTGGACCGCCTGCGGCTGCTGCCGCCGCTGCAGCGGTTGCGGCGCGACGTGCTCTGCGTCGGCTGGAACTACTGGGACCACTTCGACGAAGGCAAGGGCAAGCGCGAGGGCCAGGACGTGCCGCGCCCGCAGGCGCCGACGTTCTTCACCAAGAGCCCCGACACCGTGATCGGGCCGCGCGACGATATCGCCTTCGATGCGCGCATCTCGGCCAAATGGGACTACGAGGCCGAGCTGGCGCTGGTGATCGGCACCGACGGACGCAGCATTCGCGCCGACAGCGCGATGCGGCATGTGTGGGGCTATTGCCTGGCCAACGACGTCTCGCAGCGCGACCTGCAGCGGCGCCATGGCGGCCAGTGGCTCAAGGGCAAGAGCATCGACGGCACCATGCCGTTGGGCCCGTTCCTGGTCACCGCCGACGAGCTCGACCCCGAGTCGGTACGGCTGCAGTGCCTGGTCAATGGCGAGCTGATGCAGGACGCGTCGGTGGCGCAGATGGCCTTCCCGATCCCGGAGCTGATTGCCGAGCTGTCCTTCGGCATGACCCTGCAGGCCGGCGACCTGGTCATCACCGGCACCCCGGCGGGCGTCGGCAATGCGCGCGAGCCGCAGGTGTTCCTGCGCGCTGGCGACACCGTCACCGTGCGCGGTACCGGACTGGGCCAGCTGGTGAACCGGCTGGTCGACACCGACCTGTACCACCAGTCGAGCGTCCCCGCGATGGCCGGCAACGACACGGGAGGCGCCCATGCAGGCAATCTTTGATGCGGCCGGCGATGTGATCGTGATCACCGGCGGCGCCAACGGCATCGGCGCCGAGCTGGCACGCCGCTGCGCGCAGGCCGGCGCCACCGTGGTGGTGTGCGATGTCGACGAGCACGCCGCCGCGCAATTGCTGGCTGGCGAGCCGCGGCTGCGCTTCTGCCGGCTCGATGTCAGCGACCGCGACGCGGTGATGCGGGCGATGCAGTCGATCGAGGCCGAGCATGGCCGCATCGACGGGCTGGTGTGCGCCGCCGCGGTGCAGCCGCGCCGGGAGGTCCACGCGACCGAGCCGCAGGCGTGGCAGCAGGCACTGGCGATCAACCTGGACGGCGTGGTGTGGTGCTACCAGGCCGTGGTGCCGGGCATGATCCGGCGCCGGCGCGGCAGCGTGGTGGCGTTCTCGTCGGGACTGGCTCACAGCGGCTGGCCGCAGGCCGCGGCCTATGCCTCGAGCAAGGCCGCGCTGGGGGCCTTCGTCAGGAGCGCCGCCAAGGAGGTGGCGCAGCACCGCGTGCGCGTGAACCTGATCGCGCCGGGCGTGATCGACACGGCGCAGTACCGCAACGCCAACGCCGGCAGCGACGACGCGCACTGGGCCAACACCCTGGGCGTGGGCCGGGCCGAAGACGTGGTGGGCCCGCTGATGTTCCTGCTGTCGGATGCCGCCACCATGACCGCGTCGCTGCTGAGCCGCGACCATGCCTATCCCGCCAGCGCGCCCGCTGCCGCCACCAAGGACACCCCATGACCCCCGGCATGAAGCCCGTATTGATCGTGGGCGCGGGGCCGGTCGGGCTGACCACCGCGCTCGGCCTGGCGTACTACGGCATTCCGTTCCAGATCTTCGAGGAGGACGGCAGCCTGTCGCTGGACACCAAGGCCGGCACGCTGCTGACGCGCACGCTGGAAGCGTTCCGCCGCTATGGCGTGGCCGACGACGTGCTGGCGCGCGCGCTGCGCGTCGAAGAGATCGGCGAGATCGAGCGCGAAGCCAACCTGGCGCGCCAGTCGGTGCGCACCGCGGTGCTGCGCGACGAAACCCGCTATCCGTTCGTGGTCAACCTGCCGCAGCACCACCTAGAGCCGATCCTGCGCGCGGCGGTGGAGCGTGTGCCGCAGGGCAGCCTGCATATGCAGCACCGCCTCGAGTCATTCAGTTCCGGCCCGGACGGCGTGGTGGTCCAGCTGGATACGCCGGCAGGTCCGCGCAGCGTCGAGGGCAGCTACCTGCTGGCGTGCGACGGCGGCCGCAGCACCGTGCGCGCGCAATGCGGCGTGCCGGTCGACGGCATGTCGCTCGATGTGCGCTACATGCTGGTCGACCTGAAGCTCGACCTCGACGTGGCCAACCCGCGCGACTATCCGTACCTGGCGTATTTCTCGGATGCGCAGGAGTGGATGATCCTGGTGCGGCAGCCGCATTGCTGGCGCTTCCTGTATCCGCTGGCCAAGGATGCCGACGAGCCCGGCGACGAGGAACTGCGCGCCAAGGTGCTGCGCTTTATCGGCAAGGTCGACAAGGTGGAGCTGCTCGGCCGCGTGACCTACCGCGTGCATCACCGCATCGCGCGCCAGTGGCGGCGCGAGCGCGTGTTCCTGATGGGCGATGCCGCGCACCTGATCACGCCGATGTGGGCGCTCGGGCTGAATACCGGCGTGCTCGATGCCATCAGCCTGCCATGGCGGCTGGCGTGGGTGCTGCGCGGCTGGGCCGACAGCAGCCTGCTCGACGGCTACGAGCGCGAGCAGCGCCCGGTGGCGACCGAAGGCGCCGGCGAGATGGCCGAGGCCGCGCGCCACCACATGGCCATGCAAGGCGGCGCCAATGCGCCCACGGCGCTGCAGGACTGGGGCAATGCCTGCACCCGCACGCTGCTGGGCGTGCGCCTGGACATCGACGGCAGCGGCGACTGGTCGATGATCCGCGCCGAAGCCGAGCCGCCACCGCTGCGCGTGGGCGAGCGCATTCCGGATTTCCTGCTGCACGGCCCGGCGGGACGGCCGCTGCGGCTCCATGACCTGGTCGACGGCAACTTCCTCGCGCTGTATTTCGCCGACGTGCGCCGCCAGCCCGAGATCCCGCACAACACCTCGCCGGCGCTGCGGCATTTCGTGGTGTCGCGCTGGGATGCGCCGCTCGATTCCGGGCTGCGCGAGCGCGCGCTGCTCGACGTCGGCAACCAGTTGCGCGAACGCCTGGGCGTGCCCGACGGCACGCTGGTGCTGATCCGTCCCGACGACCACGTTGCCGCGATCGTGCCGATCGCGCCGCGGCGCGCCGAAGACCTGTATGCAGCCATCGTCGGCGCGCCCGCGCCGCAAGGGAGCCCCCAATGATCGCCGGACCCAAAGTGCTGGGCCTGAACGGCTTCGGCCTGGAAGTGCCCGACCTGGCCGCCGCCAGGACTTTCTATGAAACCTTCGGCCTCGAAGTCGCGGCGCAGCCCGGGCCGGACCAGCCGTCGGGCGCGCTGCGCCTGCGCTCGCCGGGCCGCAGCAACGACGAGCTGGTGCTGGTGCCGGGCAGCGCCAAGCGCCTGCATCACCTGTCGTTCTATTTCGACCCGCTGCAACGCGACGCCTTTGCCGACCGGCTGGGCCGCGCCGGCCTCGCGGTGCGGGACCAGCCGCCGCCGGGCGGCGGCCGCGACGGCTTGTGGTTCCAGGACCCGTGGGGCACATGGATCCACCTGTGCCCGCAGCTTCCGGCCTCGACGCGCCGCCGCGAAGGCGGCCCGGGCGATGCCGGCTGGGCCGCGCGCGTCGACGTTGCCGCCTGGCAGGCGCTGGAGGCGCCGCGGCCGCCGCGCAAGCTTGGCCACGTGCTGATCTTCACGCCGCAGCTGGCCGAGGCCGAGCGCTTCCTGTGCGACGTGCTGGGCCTGCGCGTGGCCGACCGCGCGGTCGGCAAGGTCAGCTTCCTCGCCGCCGGCGAGGGGGTGATCGACCATCACTGCTTCGGCCTGGTCCACAGCACGCACCGCGGCTTCCAGCATGCCAGCTTCCAGGTCGGCGGCATCGACGATATCGGCCTGGGCGCGTGGCGCATGCGCGAGGCCGGCTACCGGGACAGCTTCGGCCCGGGGCGCCATGCGCTGGCGTCGAACCTGTTCCAGTATGTGCGCGATCCATGGGGCAGCTGGGTCGAGTACTACGCCGACATGGACAAGATCAGCGAGCGCTGGGTCAGCCGCGACTGGTCGGTGCTGCCCTATATCTGGGGGCCGGAATGGTCGCCGGAATTCTGGGGCGGCGAGATGAATGCCAACCTCGAGCCGCGCTAAGCCATGGAACCGATCCAATCCGAGGCCGGCGCCGCGTCCGCGATCGCACTGGACGTGCATGCACACCTGGTGCCGGTGGACACCGCGGCACTGCGGCGGCTCGACGGCGTCTGGTGGCGCGAGGCCGACGGCGTGCTGGTGATCGACGGCCAGCCGCTCCGGCAGCCAGACCTGTACCACCCCGGGCGCCTGCTGGCCTGGATGGCAGCGCAGGGCGTGCAGCGCGCGCTGGTGTCGGTGCCGCCGCCGCTGTACCGCCAGCAGCTGGACGCGCCGGCGGCGCGTGAGTGGGCGCGCTACCTGAACGATGGGCTGATGGTGATGGCCTCGCGCCATCGCGAGCGGCTCGGCGCGCTGCTGCACCTGCCGATCGAGCATGCCGCGCTCGCGCATGCGCTTGCCGACAGCTATGACGGGGCACCGTGCGCGGGGTTTGCGCTGGCGGCCGGCGGCAACCCGGCGCTCGACTACGGCGATCCCGCGCATCGGCCGCTATGGGAGCTGCTGGACCGGCGCGGCGCCTTCGTTTTCCTGCACCCGGGCCGCTGCGGCGATGGCCGGCTGGCGCGCGCCTACCTGGACAACCTGCTCGGCAACCCCTACGAAACCGCGCTGGCGGCCACCCAACTGGTGCTGGCCGATGTGCCGCGGCAGTACCCGCGCATCCGTTTTTGCCTGGCGCATGCCGGCGGCCTGTTCCCCGCGGCATGCGGGCGGCTGCAGCGCGGCTTCGACACCGGCCGGCCCGGGGTGCCTGCCGGGATCGAACCGCCATTGCAGGCGGCAAGGCGGTTCTACGCCGATTGCATTGCACACCACCCGGCCGGATTGCGGCTGGCCGCGGAGGTGTTTGGCGCATCGCACCTGTTGTTCGGCTCCGACTGGCCATTCCCGATGGGAATTCCGTCACCCGGCACCGACGGCAGCGCGCGCACCTGGCGGGGCGCCGCCATGCCGCAAGACCACGCAACCACCACAGGCAACACCTGACCAAATTCCAGAAAGGACAAGGGGGAGACAGCATGAGCATGGAAGAGGCAAGCATCACCACCGGCATGCCCGCGGCGGCCGGCACGCAGCAGGCCACGCTGCGCAGGACCATCATCACGTCGATCGTCGGGCAGGCGCTCGAGTGGTATGACTTTTTTCTTTATGGAACGGCCGCGGCGCTGATCTTTGGCAAGCTGTTCTTTCCGCTCGGCACCGATCCGCTGGTCGGCACGCTGGCGGCATTCGGCGGCTTTGCCGTGGGCTTTGTCGCGCGCCCGCTGGGCGGCGTGATCTGCGGCCACCTGGGCGACCGCTACGGGCGCAAGCTGGTGCTGGTGCTGACGCTGGTGGTGATGGGCGTGGCCACCACCGCGATGGGCCTGTTGCCCACTTACCAGCAGATCGGCATCTGGGCGCCGGTGCTGCTGGTGTCGCTGCGCTTCCTGCAGGGCCTGGCGGCCGGCGGCGAATGGAGCGGCAGCATCCTGATCATCAGCGAGAACGCACCACCCGCGCGGCGCGGCTTCCTGTCGGCGTGGAGCCCCAGCGGCGCAACCATCGGCTTCGTGCTGTCGGCGGCGGCGTTCTGGGCGGTGCAGAAGCTGCCTGCCGACGACTTCATGGCGTGGGGCTGGCGCGTGCCCTTCCTGGCCAGCATGGTGCTGGTGGTGGCGGGCTACTACATCCGCAGCCGGATTCCGGAGAGCGCGGAGTTCGTCGCGGCCAGGCGCAGCGGACACGACGTGCGCATGCCGGTGGTGGAAGTGCTGCGCCAGCAGCCGAAGCAGATCCTGATGGTGGTGGGGCTGCGCATGGCCGAAGGCGGCGCGTCCTATATCTTCTTCGCGTTCTCGCTGGCGTACGGCGCCTATCGCGGCATCCCCAACCACGTGATGCTCGAGGGGCTGACCATCTCGATGATGCTCGTCACGGTCACGGCGCTGTGCTACGGGCACCTGTCGGACCGGCTCGGCCGGCGCACGGTCTATATGGCGGGCGCCATCGGGCTGATGTTGGTGGCGTTCCCGTTCTTCTGGCTGATCGATACCCGCGAGCCGTCGCTGGTGCTGCTGGCCTATGTGCTGGCCGACTCGGTGGTGCTGGCCGCGATGGTGGGCGTGCAGCCGAGCTATATGGCGGAGCTGTTCAGGACCGAGGTGCGCTATTCGGGCATGGGCATCGGACGCGAACTGTCCTCGGTGATCGGCGGCGGCATCGCGCCGATGATCGCGACCGCGCTGCTGGCCAGATACCACTCCGGCACGCCGGTGGCGATCTACCTGATCCTGCTGGGGCTGGTCACCGTGATCGCGCTGCTGTTCACGCCGGAAACGCTGCCGCGCGAGGCGCGTGGCGTGGACCGGGCCTGAGCCGATGGAGCCTGCCATGACCACCGTTGCCGCCCGCCTGGAAACGCCGCTGGCGCAGCGCCTGCAGTTCGACGCGCAGCGCGGCGAGGTGCGCGACCAGGACCGCCGCTATCTGCTGATGCGCCCCGACGTGCTGATGGGAACGCTGCGCCTGCTCGATGACGCGACCCGCGCGTGCGTGCTGGCTGCATTCGCCGAGTCCGCGGCGGTGCACGGGCGGCGCAGCATCCTGGCCTACGTTGCCGGCCTGGGGCCGGACGCCGGCGAGGCGCTGCTCGACCTGATCCGCCGCACCTCGCCGGCGCTCGGATGGGGCTGCTGGGACCTGGCACGGCGCGGCAACGGGCTGGTCCTCGCCGTTGCCAACAGCCCGTTCGCCGCCGGCTACGGCCCCGCCGCGCAGCCCGTGTGCGCGCCGATTGCCGGCATGTTCCGCACCATCGCCGAGACCGTGCTGGCCTGCCCGGTGCAAGTCGAGGAAACCGCATGCGCCGCCATGGGCGGGCATGAACCATGCCGCTTCGTGGCCCGGCCGGCCGCGCAAGGAGTCTCACCATGACCGACTACCGCAACGAAGCCGGCGCGATTGCCGCGCTGGTGGAGGAAGACCGCGTGCATCGCGACGTCTACCTGAGCGAGGCGCTGTTCCAGCTCGAACGCGAGCGCCTGTTCCTGCGCAGCTGGAACTACGTTGGCCACGAAAGCCAGGTGCCCGATGCGGGCGATTACTACACCACGGATATCGCCGGCCAGCCGCTGATCATGGTGCGCCATGTCGACGGCAGCGTGCGCGTGCTGATGAACCGCTGCGCTCACAAGGGCGCGCGGCTGGTGTGCCAGGTCCGGGGCAATACCGGCAAGTTCTTCCGCTGCCCCTACCATGCCTGGTCCTACCGCACCGACGGCACGCCGCTCGCCGTGCCGCTGAAGCAAGGCTACGAGCACACGCGCCTGCACGCCTGCGAGTCGGGCGCGGGGCTGGTGGCGCCGCGGGTGGCGGTGTACCGCGGCTTTGTCTTTGCCTGCCTGTCCGAACACGGCCCGGGGTTCGACGACTACTTCGGCGCCGTGCTGCCCGCGCTGGACGACCTCGCCGACCGCTCGCCGGAGGGTGCGCTGCAGGTTGCCGGCGGCTGCCTGCGCAGCGTGGTGCGCTGCAACTGGAAGATGTACCTGGAGAACATCAATGACTCCGTGCATCCGGTGTCGACGCACGAATCGGTGTCGGCCACCGCCAGCGCCATCCACGGCGCCCGGCCCGCCGATGCGCCGGCCTCGATGGCGCTGGACCAGCTGCTGCCATTCGGCTCGGGCTACGCCTTCTTCGCCAGCACCGGCGCGCGCGTATTTCCGCATGGCCACAGCGTGCTCGGCACCCAGGCCAGCATTCATTCCGCCTACGCCGTGCCCGAGGCCTACCGGCAGGCGCTGGCGCAGGTCCACGGCGACCAGCGGGCGCAGCACGTGCTGGGCTTTGCGCCGCAGAACGTGGTGCTGTTCCCGTCGCTGGCGTTCAAGGGCTCGCCGCAAACCTTGCGCGTGATCCGGCCGCTGGCGGTGGACCGCACGCTGGTGGAGATCTGGGGGCTGGCGCCCAAGGGCGCGCCGCCGGAACTGCTGCGGCAAACGCTGACGTACAACCGCCTGACCTTCTCGCCGATGTCGGTGGTGGCGCATGACGACGTGCATATCTTCGAGGGCATCCAGGCCTCGCTGGCCGCGCAGGGCAACCCGTGGGTCAGCCTGCATCGCGAGTATCGCGACGACGAGCGCTTGCAGCCGATACAGGATGTAAGCGGCACCAGCGAGTTGCTGATGCGCAACCAGTTTCGCGCGTGGGCCGCGCTGATGCACGCCGGGGATGCCCTGGCGCAAGGCGGAGGCCACGCATGAGCCCCGACCACAAGACCCTGGAACTGGTGGTGGAAGACGTGATCGCATTGACCGACGCGATCACCGAGTTCCGCTTGCGCGACCCCGCCGGCAAGGCCTTGCCGGGCTTTGCCGCGGGCGCGCACCTGCGCGTGCAGGTGGCGCCCGGCGGCACGGCGGCCTGGCGCCATTACTCGCTGGTCAACGGCGACGGGCGTGCCGGGGCCACGGCCGCACCATCCGTCTATCGCATCGCGGTGCGCCGCGACGACGGCGGGCAGGGCGGTTCGCTGTGGATGCACACGCAGGTGAAGGCCGGCAGCCGGCTGGTCACCAGCGCACCGGTCAACGCGTTCGCGCTCGATGAGCGCGCCGAGGACGCGGTACTGATCGCCGGCGGCATCGGCGTGACGCCGATCGTATCGATGGCCGCAGCGCTGACGGCCGCCGGGCGCCGCTACCGCGTCCACTACAGCGCGCGCCATCCGGACCAGCTGGCACTGGTCGATGAACTGATGGCGCTGGCGGAGGGCAACCTGTCGCTATATGCCGACCAGGAGCCGATGCCGGCGCTGGATCTCGCCGCGCTGCTGGACGGCCTGGCGCCGACCCAGCCGATCTATGCCTGCGGCCCCGCCGGCATGATCGACGCGGTGCTGGCGCTGGCTTCGGCGCGCGGCTGGTCGCGCGACGATATCCATTTCGAGCTGTTCTCCGCACCGGCGCCCGGCGCCGCGGACCGCGCCTTCGAGGTCGAGCTGCGCCAGTCCGGGCGGGTGCTGGCGGTGCCTGCCGGGCAGACGATTCTCGACGCGATGCTCGCGGCCGGGCTCGACCCGCTCTACGACTGCAAGCGCGGCGAGTGCGGCGTGTGCCAGGTGCCGGTGCTGGCCGGCGACATCGACCACCGCGACTACTGCCTGTCCGAGGCGCAGCGCTGCGCTGGCGACGTCATGCAGATCTGCGTGTCGCGCGCCAGCAGCGGACGGCTGGTGCTCGATGCATGAACGGGAGGAAAGACCAATGAGCAGATACCGGGACAATGCCGAGGCCTTGCGCAGCCTGGTGCAAGACCGGCAGGTGCACCGCGACGTGTACCTGGACCAGGAAGTGTTCGCGCTGGAGATGGAGCGGCTGTGGGCGCGGGCGTGGGTGTACGTGGGGCACGACAGCCAGGTGCCGGCGGCCGGCGACTACATCACGGCCGATATCGCGGGACAGCCGGTGGTGATGGTGCGCCAGCCCGACGGCACCGTGAAGGTGCTGCGCAACCGCTGCGCGCACAAGGGCGCCAGGCTGGTGTCGCAACCGAGCGGCAACACCGGCCGCTTCTTCCGCTGCCCCTACCACGCATGGACCTACAAGACCGACGGCGCGCTGTTGTCGATCCCGCTGCGGCAGGGCTATGCGGGCACCGGGCTGGAGGCCTGTCCCGCCGGCCAGGGCATGGGCGCGCTGCGCCACGTCGAGAACTACCGCGGCTTTGTCTTCGTGCGGCTGTCCGATGAGGGGCCGGGCTTCCGCGATTATTTTGGCGCGACGTTATCCTCGATCGACAACATGGTCGAGCGTTCTCCCGACGGCGAGCTGGAAATCGCCGGCGGCGTGCTGCGCTATCGCCACGACTGCAACTGGAAGATGTTCGTCGAGAACCTGAACGACACCATGCATCCGATGGTGGCGCACGAGTCATCGGCGGGCACGGCCAAGGAGCTGTGGGCGGACCAGCCCGAGGACGCGCCCAAGCCGATGGCGATCGAGCAGCTGGTGCCGTTCACCTCGGGCTATGCCTTCTCGGACGAGATGGGGGTCAGGGTGCTGGCCAACGGCCACAGCTATACCGGCGTCGGCGCGGTGTCGCTGCATGCCGGCTATGTGGGGCTGCCCGAGTACGAGGCGCGCATGGCGCAGGCGTATGGCGCCGAGCGCGCGGCGCAGATCCTGGCTACGGTGCGGCACAACACCGTGCTCTACCCCAGCCTGACCCTCAAGGGCGCGATCCAGGCGATCCGCGTGGTGCGCCCGCTGGCGGCGGACCAGACCGTGGTCGAGTCGTGGACCTTCCGGCCCAAGGGGGCGCCGGACACGCTGCTGCGGCGCACGCTGATGTACACGCGGCTGATCAACTCGCCGATGTCGGTGGTCGGCCATGACGACCTGCACGCCTACCGGGCGATGCAGCAGGGCCTGCGCGCCGATGGCAATGAGTGGGTCAGCCTGCACCGCAACTTCGACGCGAATGAACTCGGCCAGCACGACACCACTGCCAATGGCACCAGCGAGATCTCGATGCGCAACCAGTTCCGCGCATGGATCCGCTACATGGCGCCGGATTTCAACACGGGAGACGCAACATGAATGCAACCCAGCAAGCCATGCCGCCGGGCCGGGATGACCTGGTCGCGCTGGTCTATGAGGAAGCCAGGCTGATCGACGAGAAGCGCTTCGACCAATGGCTGGCGCTGTTCGCCGATGACGGGCACTACTGGATTCCGCTGGTGCCCGGCCAGCAGGACGGCATCGACCACGCCTCGCTGATGTATGAAGACCGGCTGCTGCTGCAGCTGCGCATCGAGCGCATGCGCAACCCGCGCGCGTTCTCGCTGCAGCCGGAGCCGCGCTGCCTGCACGTGCTGCAGTGTCCCGAGATCGTCGCCATGGCGCACCACGAAAACACCTACCTGACGCGTACCCGCTACATCTATGTGGAGACCGCCGGGGAGATGCAGCAGGTCTACGCCTGCACGGCCGAGCACACGCTGTCGCAGCAGGACGGCCGGCTGAAGATCCGCCAGAAGCGGGTCGACCTGCTGAACTGCGACGCGGCGTTGCCTTCGGTCCAGCTGTTCATGTGACCGCCACGGGCATGCCGCAGCGCGTCGGCTGCTAGCCCACGCGCCGGGCGCCGCTGCCGCGGCGCCGGCATATCAGGGAAGGGAAAAAGGGGGAAGTGCCCGCGCGCCGGGCACGGGGCGCGCTCATGCCTGCGTTGCCGGAAGCGGCAAGCAGTGGGGGGTTCCGTGCGCATAAAAACTACAGGAGACATGGCATGACAAGCAGTGGAAAACGAAAGCTGGCGCGGCTGTGCGCCGGCGCGCTGGGCCTGGCGGGTTCGGCCTACGCGCAGGAGGGGGTCACGCTGTACGGCTTGTTGTCCGTTGGCGTGGCCTACGTCAACAACGAAGGCGGCCACGCCGCCACCAGGATGGTGCCCGGGACCATGCAGAACAACCGTTGGGGGCTGCGCGGCACCGAAGACCTGGGCGCCGGGGCCCGCGGCATCTTCGTGCTGGAAAGCGGCTTTGGCCTTGACGACGGCAAGTCCCAGCAGGGGGGACGGCTGTTCGGCCGCCAGGCCTATGTCGGCCTCAGCCATGACCGCTACGGCACGGTCACGTTCGGGCGCCAGTACGATGCCGTGTTCGACACGCTCGGCGCGATGTCGGCGCCGGTGGCGGCGGGCGGGCTGGCGACGCATGTGGGGGACAACGACAATGTGTTCGGCAGTTTCCGCCACAACAACGCGGTCAAGTACATCTCGCCGTCGTGGGGCGGCCTGCGCGCGCAAGCGACCTATGCCTTGTCCGATACCGGCCAGTCGGCCAACAACCGTTCATTCAGCCTCGGCACCAGCTACGCGAGCGGCCCGCTGAAGCTGGCCGCGGCCTACATGCAGCTGGACCACCCGGGCCTGCTCGCCAGCAACAACGCCGCCGGCGCGGTGACCGACGACTATGCCGGCGCGCCCTTCGTGCTGTTCCACAGCAGCCCGCTGACGCCGGCGGCCGGCGTGGCACGGCAACGCGTGGGCGGCGTCGCGGCGGGTTACAGCGTTGGTGCGGCCCGCGTCAATGCGATGGTCACGACGGCCCGGTACCGCTACCAGGACGGCACCGCCATGCGGCTGAACAACTACGACGTCAATTTCGGCTACCGCCTGACGCCGGCGCTGGAACTGGGCGCAGCCTATGTCTTCACCGACGGCCACTACACCGGCACGGAAGCCCGGCCCAGATGGCACATGGGCCAGCTCAGCCTCGACTATGCGCTGTCGCGGCGCACGGACGTCTATGTCTATGGCGTCTACCAGCGCGCGCGGTCGGCCAGGGCGGACATCTACCTGTTCGCGCCCTCCAGCAACGGCGGGCAGCTGGTGTTCGTCACGGGCATCCGCCACAAGTTCTGACGGCCATGCCCCCGCTGCCGGCGAATCGCCCTAGCCAGCCATGCGCAGCGCGCGCCGGTACTGGATCGCCTCGCCCACGTGCGCCGCATTCAGCAGGTCGGCGCCGGCCAGGTCGGCAATGGTGCGCGCCACCTTCAGCACGCGGAAGTACGAGCGCGCCGACCACGCCAGCCGTGTCATCGCGCCGCGCAGCAAGGCTTGCGCCTGCGGGTCCATGGCGCAGTGCTGCTCGATCTCGCGCCCGCCCAGCTCATTGTTGGGCTTGCCCTGCCGCGCCAGTTGCCGCTCGCGCGCGGCCAGCACGCGCGCGCGCACCACGGCGCTGGCTTCGCCGGGCGGGCCGTCGAGCATTTCGCCCTGGTCCTGCGCGGGCACCTCGACCTGCAGGTCGATGCGGTCAAGCATCGGGCCGGAGATGCGCGACTGGTAGCGCCGCACCTGGTCGGGCGTGCAGCGGCACGGGCGGTCGGGGTGGCCGAGGTAGCCGCACGGACAGGGGTTCATCGCCGCCACGAACTGGAAGCAGGCGGGGAAGTCGGCGTGGCCGTTGGCGCGCGCGATGGTGATGCGGCCGGATTCCAGCGGCTCGCGCAGGACTTCCAGCACGCGGCGGTCGAACTCGGGCAGCTCGTCGAGGAACAGCACGCCGTGGTGCGCGAGCGAGATTTCGCCCGGGCGCGGATTGCCGCCGCCGCCGACCATGGCCGGGCCCGACGCGGTGTGGTGCGGGGCCCGGCACGGGCGCAGCCCCCATGCCTCGGCGCGGAAGCCGCCTGGCGTCAGGCTCATCACGGCGGCGGCTTCCAGCGCCTGCTGCAGCGACATTGGCGGCAGCAGGCCGGGCAGGCGCTGGGCCAGCATCGACTTGCCGGTGCCAGGCGGGCCCACCAGCAGCACCGAATGCTGGCCGGCGGCCGCCACCTCCATGGCCCGGCGCGCCTGCGCCTGGCCGCGCACGTCGCGCATGTCGGCGCCGCGCTCCGCGGCGGGGGGCAGCAGGGGCGGCATGGCGCGCGGCAGCCGCGCCTCGGCCAGCGGGCCGAGGTGGTCGCACGCCTGGCGCAGCGTGGTGGCGGCGTGCACCGCCAGGTCTTCGATCAGCGCGGCTTCGGCGCCGTTGCCGGCGGCGACCAGGAAGGCGCGCGGCGCCTCGCCCGAGCCGGCGCGGGCGGCGTTGTCGCGCGCCAGCCCCATCGCCATGGCCAGCGCGCCGCGCACCGGGCGCAGTTCGCCCGACAGCGACAGCTCGGCGGCAAATTCGTGCGTGTCCAGCGCGTCGGCCGGGATCTGGCCGCTGGCGGCCAGGATGCCCAGCGCGATGGCCAGGTCGAAGCGGCCGGACTCCTTGGGCAGGTCGGCCGGCGCCAGGTTGACGGTGATGCGACGGTTGGGAAACTCGTAGCCGCTGTTGAGGATGGCGGCGCGCACGCGCTCGCGGCTTTCGCGCACCCCGGTGTCGGCCAGGCCGACGATGGTGAAGGCGGGCAGGCCGTTGGCGAGGTGGGTCTCGACCCGCACCGGCGGCGCGGCGATGCCGGTCAGGGCCCGGCTGCGTAGGACGGCAAGGCTCATGGCGTCGAACCGCACGGAACTGTTAACGAAAAAGGCCGCCAGCACTGGCGGCCTTCATACAGGCGGGATGGCGGCGGAACCGGCGGGCTCACGCGCCCCCGGTCGAGTCCACCGAGCCGGCGCCGGGCGGGATGCCGGCGCGGCGCTCCAGCTCGGCCACGCGGCTTTCCAGTTCCTCCAGGCGGGCGCGGGTGCGCGCCAGCACCTGCGACTGGACGTCGAATTCCTCGCGCGTGACCAGGTCCAGCCGGGCAAAGCCCTGGGTCATCATGCTGCGCACGTTTTTCTCGATATCCCTTGCCGGCGAATTGCGCAGCGCCTCGCTGACCTTGTTCTGCAGGTCGTTGAAGAGGTCGGTCGGTTTCATGGTTTCTCCTTTGCGCACCTGAGTGGTGCCAATCCGGGTGGGCATCTGGCGTATGGCGCGCTTTCGCACAGGAATTGGGCGCCCTGAATGCGGGCGGTTCCTGCGCGCGCGGGCCATATGCAGCCACCGTCAGACCTCGATTATCGCCCCAGCGGCACGCCGGCGAAAGCATCGGCGCCGCGCCGTTCACACCTTTTAACCCGATCTGGCGTTGCTGCGCGGCGGTTTCCAGGCTGCCCGGGCTCCGGTCCGCCACGCGTCGCAGCGCACGGACCGCCGCTTTTCATGGGGTGGCACGGCAGTTGCAGTAGTGAGGGCGAGCTGCCTCAAAGCTTTACCGGAATCCAAATAAACGAAATCCGAGCCATCAGGAAAAGGAGAAAAATCCCATGAAGAAGTTGGCCCTTGCAGTCAGCGCGATGGTCCTGGCCAGTGCCGCCGGCGGCGCCCTGGCGCAGAGCACCGACGCCGCGGCCGCGGCTGCCGCGCCGGCCTCGCCGCATACGTTCACGGCCAACGTGTCGCTGGTCACGGATTACCGCTATCGCGGCATCAGCCAGACCAATCTGCGACCGGCCATTCAGGGCGGTTTCGACTACGCGCACGAAAGCGGCTTCTACCTGGGCAACTGGAACTCCAGCATCAGCTGGCTGGAAGACGCCAACCCTGCGGTCTCGGCGCCCGTGGAAATGGACTTCTACGGCGGCTTCAAGAACACCTTCAAGGTGGCCGGCACCGAATTCGCCTATGACCTGGGCGTGCTCGAGTACTACTACCCGGGCGGCTACAACAATCCGCGCCCGTACACCACCGAACTGTATGCGGGGATCGGCTGGGGCCCGGTCATGCTGAAGTACTCGCACTCGGTCACCAACCTGTTCGGCTGGGCCGACAGCAAGAACAGCTACTACGTCGACCTGAGTGCCAACGTGCCGCTGAACTTCTGGGACCTGACGCTGAACGCGCACGTCGGCTACCAGGGCGTGAAGCACAACAGCGATGCCTCGTACACCGACTGGAAGATCGGCCTGACCAAGGACCTGGGCAAGGGCTTTGCGCTGGCGGTCGCCTATGTCGACACCAACGCCAAGGAAGTGGCCTACACCAGCGCCAACCGCGGCCGCTACCTGGGCAAGGCCGCGGCGTGGGCCTCGATCACCAAGACTTTCTAACTCTGACGCAGCCCGGGCGGGCTGATGCCGGTCCGCTCCCAGGAGAATCCTGATGAAACTCATCATCGCAGTCATCAAGCCGTTCAAGCTCGACGAGGTGCGCGAAGCGCTGTCGGACGTGGGCGTGTCCGGCATCACCGTGACCGAAGTGAAAGGCTTTGGCCGCCAGAAGGGCCATACCGAGCTGTACCGCGGCGCCGAATACATCGTCGACTTCCTGCCCAAGGTGAAGATCGAGGTGGCGGTACCAGACGACGTGGTCGAGCGCGCCATCGAGGCGGTCGAGAAATCGGCCCGCACCGGCAAGATCGGCGACGGCAAGATCTTCGTGACCCCGATCGAGCAGGTCATCCGCATCCGCACCGGCGAGACCGGCGGCGATGCCCTGTGACCCAAGACAGCATAGAGACAAAGGTGAATCCCATGAAAACCTGGATCAAGCGATTCCTGGCGGCGGGCGCGATGGCGCTGGCCGTCGGCACCGCCGGCGTCGGCATGTCGAGCCCGGCCGCCGCGCAGGACAAGCCGGCAGCCGAGGCCTCGGCCGCCGCCACTTCCGCGCCGGCCGCTGCAGCGGCTGCGGCAGCCCCGGCTGCGGCGCCCGCCGCCGCCCCTGCAGCAGCGCCCGCCGCGGCCGCGCCGGCGGAAGCCGCCGCTGCGCCGGCTGCGCCCGTGCCCAACAAGGGCGACACTGCCTGGCTGCTGGTCTCGACCGCGTTCGTGATCCTGATGACGCTGCCTGGCCTGGCGCTGTTCTATGGCGGCCTGGTGCGTTCCAAGAACATGTTGTCGGTGCTGATGCAGTGCCTGGTGATCTTCTCGCTGGTGTCGCTGCTGTGGGCCATCTACGGCTACAGCTTTGCCTTCACCGAGGGCAATGCGTTCTTCGGCGGCACGGACCGGCTGTTCATGAAGGGGCTGACGGTCGACGCCGTGGCCGCCACTTTCAGCAAGGGCGTGGTGCTGCCGGAACTGGGCTACTTTGCCTTCCAGTGTGCCTTCGCCTGCATCACCTGCGGCCTGATCATCGGCGCCTTCGCCGAGCGCGCGCGCTTCTCGGCGGTGCTGGTGTTCGTGGTGCTGTGGTTCACCTTCGCCTACCTGCCGATCGCCCACATGGTGTGGTTCTGGCCGGGCCCTGACGCCTACACCGACGCCGCCGCCGGCACCGCCGCAACGGCCAAGGCCGGCTGGCTGTTCCAGAAGGGCGCGCTGGACTTTGCCGGCGGCACCGTGGTGCACATCAATGCCGCGGTGGCCGGGCTGGTGGGTGCCTTCATGTTCGGCAAGCGCATCGGCTTCGGCCGCGAGGCGATCCGTCCGCACAGCCTGACCTTCACCATGGTGGGTGCCTCGCTGCTGTGGTTCGGCTGGTTCGGCTTCAACGCCGGCTCGGCGCTTGAAGCCAACGGCTCGGCCGCGCTGGCCTTCGTCAACACGCTGCTGGCGACCTGCGCCGCGGTGCTGTCGTGGACCTTCGGCGAGTGGATCGGCAAGGGCAAGCCGTCGATGCTGGGCGGCGCCTCGGGTGCGGTCGCCGGCCTGGTGGCGATCACCCCGGCCGCGGGCTTCGTCGGCCCGATGGGCTCGATCGTGATGGGCCTGGTGGCCGGCCTGCTGTGCCTGTGGGGCGTGACCGGACTGAAGCGCATGCTGGGCATGGACGACTCGCTGGACGTGTTCGGCGTGCACGGCGTGGGCGGCATCGTCGGCGCGCTGCTGACCGGCGTGTTCGCCGCGCCCAGCCTGGGCGGCACCGGCATCTACGACTACGTCGCCAACAAGGTGGCCGACGACTATTCGATCGCTGGCCAGCTGTGGGTGCAGTTCGAAGGCGTGCTCACCACCGTGGTGTGGTCCGGCGTGGTGGCCTTCGTCGCCTACAAGCTGGTGGACATGCTGATCGGGCTGCGCGTGCCGGAAGACGAAGAGCGCGAAGGCCTGGATATCACCTCGCACGGCGAGACCGCGTACGAAGGCTGATCGCAAAGGTGTTGTGCTGGAGGGCTGATTGGGAATCTGCTCTCAGGAGTTTTGCCCGGCCGCGTGCCGGGCTTTTTTCTTTGTTGCGTTGACCGGGGTTGCAGACATTTTGCCTGCGGCGATCACGCATGGCGACGCGGACAAGCCCGTCGCGACGCCTGCCCGGATTGCCAGCGACACCCGCGAAGCCAGTGCTGGCGCGGGCCAGCCGGCAATCCCGCGCGCCGCGCGCGGGCTTTTCGCAAAGTGCTTAACTCCGATCTTAAAAAGCTTCAATTGTCTTTAATGTGCGGCGCACATACATTGCCATTGAGGCAGTTTCCTCCACCTGCAGAACGCTCCCCGTATCTGTCAGGCCATTTAAAAGCGCGGCATCGCCGCGCTTTTTTTTTGCCCGCACGCCACGCCGGCGCGGCCCTCTTTATTTCGCGCCGCCCATCCCCATATGGTTATCCCTTATGCCAGGCGCTGCATATCCTTATAAAGGGTGTGCCAGCGCCCGGTTGGCCGTTCCTCTACAATCGGGGCGAACGATTAAGACGATCTATAGGATGGATATGGTCCCGCATCTCATCACCGCGCTGAACGGTCCGCTGCTCGAACTGGAAAAGAAGATCCTGGACGCGACCCCGTCCATCGAGCGCTGGTTCAGGCTGGAATGGCAGGAGCATACGCCCCCCTTCTATTGCTCGGTCGATCTGCGCAACGCCGGCTTCAAGCTGGCGCCGGTCGATACCAACCTGTTCCCCGGCGGCTTCAATAACCTGGCCCCCGAGATGCTGCCGCTGGCGGTGCAGGCCGCGATGGCGGCGATCGAAAAGATCTGCCCGGATGCCAAGAACCTGTTGCTGATTCCGGAACGCCACACCCGCAATATGTTCTACCTTCAGAACGTGGCGCGGCTGTCGCTGATCATGCGCCAGGCCGGGCTGAACGTGCGCCTGGGCTCGCTTTCCGAGGAAATCACCGAACCGACCCCAATCGAGCTGCCCGACGGCCAGACCCTGGTGGTCGAGCCGCTGGCGCGCCTGGGCACCAAGGGCCGCCGGCTGGGGCTGAAGGACTTCGACCCCTGTTCGATCCTGCTCAACAACGACTTGTCGGCCGGCATTCCGCCGATCCTGGAAAACATCAACGAGCAGTACCTGCTGCCGCCGCTGCACGCCGGCTGGTCCACGCGTCGCAAGAGCAGCCACTTTTCCGCCTATGACGAAGTGGCGAAGAAGTTCGCCAAGCTGATCGACATCGACCCGTGGATGGTCAACCCGTACTTCGCCCGTACCACCGGCGTGAATTTCCACGAGCGCGTGGGCGAGGAAGAGCTGGCCGACGCGGTCGAAGGCGTGCTGAAGAAGATCGCCAAGAAGTACCGCGAGTACGGCATCAAGGAAACGCCGTACGTGGTGGTCAAGGCCGATGCCGGCACCTATGGCATGGGCATCATGACCGTGCGCGACCCGTCCGAGATCAAGGGCCTGAACCGGAAGGAGCGCAACAAGATGAGCGTGGTCAAGGAGGGCCTGGAGGTCAGCGACGTCATCATCCAGGAGGGCGTGCACACCTTCGAGAAGGTCAACGAGGCGGTGGCCGAGCCGGTGGTGTACATGATCGACCGCTACGTGGTGGGCGGCTTCTACCGCGTGCACACCGGGCGCGGCAACGACGAGAACCTCAACGCGCCGGGCATGCATTTCGTGCCGCTGGCGTTCGCGCCCAACGGCATCCCGGACAGCCACGCCAAGCCTGGCGCGGCGGTGCCGAACCGCTTCTACATGTATGGCGTGGTGGCGCGGCTGGCCTTGCTGGCGGCGTCGCTGGAGCTCGAGAAGACCGACCCCAACCCGATCATCTGAACGCCACCATGCGCATCCTCTTCATCACCGATCCGCTGGAGACCTTCAAGACCTACAAGGACTCCACCTACGCCATGATGGCCGAGGCCGCCGCGCGCGGCCACGAGCTGTACTGGTGCCTGCAGCCGCAGCTGGCGCTGTCCGGGCGCACGGTCGAGACCGTGGCCACGCGGCTGCACCTGACTGGCGAGGATGGCGCGGAACATGGCGCCTGGTACCGCGAGGGCAACAGCGCGCTCGAGCCGCTGTCGGCCTTCGACGCGGTGCTGATGCGCAAGGACCCGCCCTTCGACATGGAATACGTGACCAGCACCTGGCTGCTGGAGCTGGCCGAGGGGCAGGGCGCGCGCGTGTTCAACAAGCCGCGGGCGATCCGCGACCATTCCGAGAAGCTGGCGATTGCCCAGTATCCGGAATTCATCACGCCGACGCTGGTCACGCGCGACCTGGCGCGCATCCGCGATTTCCACGCCGAGCATCGCGACATCATCGTCAAGCCGCTCGACGGCATGGGCGGCATGGGCGTGTTCCGGGTCGGCGCCGACGGCATGAACCTGGCCGCGATCGTCGAGACGCTGGGCCAGGACGGCGCCCGCTCGCTGATGGTGCAGCGCTATATCCCGGCGATCAAGGACGGCGACAAGCGCGTGCTGCTGATCGGCGGCGTGCCGGTGCCGTATTCGCTGGCGCGCGTGCCGATGGCCGGCGAAGTGCGCGGCAACCTCGCCGCGGGCGGCACCGGCCGCGCCCAGGAGCTGAGCCGGCGCGACCGCGAGATCGCCGAGGCGCTGGCGCCGGGGCTGTGGGAGCAGGGCCTGCTGCTGGTTGGTCTGGATGTCATCGGCGACTACCTGACCGAGGTCAATGTGACGAGCCCGACCTGTTTCCAGGAGATCACGCAGCAGACCGGCTTCCATGTCGCGGCGATGTTCATCGACGCGCTCGAGCACGCCGTCGACGCTGCCGGCAGCTAGGCGCCAGCGGTCCGGGCGGGCAGCGGGAGCGCCGGGGGGCGCCTGCTACAATCGGGGCAATCCAACGGATTCACCATCATGGCAGGCATCCTGATCATCGCGCACACCCCGCTGGCATCAGCCTTGCGCGATTGCGCCGCCCACGTCTACTGTGGCCAGCCGCAGCGGCTGGAAGCCATCGACGTCCTTCCCGATGCCGATCCCGCCGCCGTGCTGGCCGAGGCCAGGCGCCGGCTGGAAGCCATCTGCGAAGACAACGGCGCGCTGGTCCTGACCGACATCTTCGGCGCCACCCCCGCCAATATCGCCGCGCGCCTGGCTGAGCCTGGCCGCGTGCGCGTGCTGGCCGGCGTCAACCTTCCCATGCTGGTCCGTGCCATCTGCTACCGGGCCGAAAAGCTGGACCAGCTCGCCACCAAGGCGCTGGCCGGCGGCTCGCAGGGCGTGCTGCAGGTCGGCACCACCACCGTCCAGAATCAAACCGCCAATCATCCCGACAAATATGCTGCAGAGGGACACCACCATCATCAATAAACTCGGACTGCACGCACGCGCGTCCGCCAAACTGACCCAGCTCGCCGGCAACTTCGTCAGCCAGGTCAAGATGTCCCGCAACGGACGCCAGGTCGATGCCAAGAGCATCATGGGCGTGATGATGCTGGCCGCCGGGATCGGCTCGACCATCACGATCGAGACGGAGGGTCCCGACGAGCAGGAGGCGATGGACGCGCTGCTGGCACTGATCGCCAACCGCTTTGGTGAAGGGGAGTGAGGCCGGCGGCCTTGACCCGAATTGATAAACGTTCCTGACGGAGCGGTACATGCCTTTCGCCTTGCACGGCATCCCGGTCTCGCGCGGCGTCGCCATCGGCCGCGCGCACCTGCTTGCGCCCGCGGCGCTGGACGTGTCGCACTACCTGGTCGATGAAGAGCAGCTCGACGCCGAGGTGGAACGGCTGCGCGCCGCGCGCGCCGCGGTGCGGGCCGAACTGGCCGCGCTCAAGCGCGACCTGCCGCGCGACGCGCCCGAAGAAATGGGCGCCTTCCTCGACGTGCACGCGATGATCCTCGACGACGAGGCGCTGGCGCGCGAGCCCGAGGCGCTGATCCGGGGCCGGCGCTACAACGCCGAGTGGGCCCTGACCACGCGCCTCGAAGAGCTGATGCGCCAGTTCGACGAGATCGAGGACGAATACCTGCGCGAGCGCAAGGCCGACATCCAGCAGGTGGTGGAGCGCATCCTGAAGGCGCTGGCCGGCGCGCCGGTGCTGGTGCCGGCGCCGGTGCCCGCGCTGGCCGCCGACGGCGAGCCCGCGCCGGGCGTGATCGTGGTGGCCCACGATATCGCGCCCGCCGACATGCTGCAGTTCCGCCACACCGTGTTCCACGGCTTTGTCACCGACCTGGGCGGGCGCACCTCGCATACCGCCATCGTCGCGCGCAGCCTGGACATCCCGGCCGCGGTCGGTGTGCAGAGCGCGAGCGAGCTGATCCGCCAGGATGACTGGATCATCATCGACGGCGACGCCGGCCTGGTGATCGTCGACCCCACCGCCATCATCCTCGAGGAATACCGCCACCGGCAGAGCGAGCGCGTGCTGGAGAAGAAGCGCCTGCAGCGCCTTCGGCATACGCCGGCGGTGACGCTGGACGGGATCGAGATCGAGCTGCTGGCCAATATCGAGATGGCAGAGGATGCCGGCGCCGCGCTGGCCGCCGGCGCGGTCGGCGTCGGCCTGTTCCGCTCCGAGTTCCTGTTCATGAACCGGCGCGACGAGCTGCCGGTGACCATCCGCACCATCGATATCGGCGCCGACAAGCCGCTCGACGCCCGCGGGGACGGCCGCGCCGATGACTTCGAGACCGCGCTGAACCCGGCGCTGGGGCTGCGCGCGATCCGCTGGTCGCTGTCGGAGCCAGGCATGTTCCTGACCCAGCTGCGCGCGCTGCTGCGCGCGTCGGCCTTCGGCCCGGTGCGGCTGCTGGTGCCGATGCTGGCGCATGCCAGCGAGATCGACCAGACCCTGGCGCTGATCGCCAAGGCCAAGCGCCAGCTGGACGAGCGCGGCGAACCGTATGACCCCGGCCTGAAGGTCGGGGCCATGATCGAGATCCCGGCAGCGGTGCTGCTGCTGCCGCTGTTCCTGCGCAAGATGGATTTCCTGTCCATCGGCACCAACGACCTGATCCAGTACACGCTGGCGATCGACCGCGCCGACAACGCCGTGGCGCACCTGTTCGACCCGCTGCATCCGGCGGTGCTGCAGCTGGTGGCGCGCACCATCCGCGAAGCCAATCGCGCCGGCGTGCCGGTGGCGGTGTGCGGCGAGATGGCGGGCGACCCGTCGATGACGCGGCTGCTGCTGGGCATGGGACTGCGCGAATTCTCCATGCACCCCGCCCAGTTGCTGCGGGTCAAGCAGGAAATCCTGCACGCCAATTGCGAACGGCTGGAACCGCTGGTCGACCAGCTGCTGCAGGCCTACGACCCCGAGGAACAGGCCGCGGTGCTGCGGCAGATCGCACGACCCTGACGGCGTCAGGGTTTTCTGAGGCAAAAAGGCGGCTGGCGCGGCACTTCCTTAAGCAGAAAAGTGCCGCGCCAGCCGCCTTCTTTTTGCGTCCAGTGACGTCTTCCCGACCTTCCGTGATGTGGCTTAATGGGAATTGTTATCATTATTGATCTCTGATATTCTGACGTTCATTCGCAGGGACATGCCGGTGTCCCGCGCCCCAACGGAGGGACTTGTGTACGTCTGCATCTGCAACCAGATCACCGATCGTGAGATTCACGGTGCTGCGCACCTGGGCGTCGAAACCCTCGACGAACTGGCTGAAACGCTCGGCGTCGGCACGTGCTGCGGCCGTTGCCGCGAGTGCGCGCAGCAGGTGTTGCAGGAAGGCGTGGCCGCGGTACGCAATGTCACGGTGGCGACCCTCGCCAGCATCCAGGTTGTGGAGATTTCTTCCTGTTCCGCTTCGGGCCCATGTACCATAATGGACACTCGGGACCCGGCAGTCGCGAACGACCAGCGCAAGGCGCTGGTGGCCTGAACGCGCCCATGAACTGAAAGTTCAGTTCACGGCGCGTTTTTGCGCATTCCTTTTTTCTGACTGCACGGCGCCATTGGCGCCGTTTCGTATTTCTGCGCGGGCCCGATGCAACAGGAGCCGCCAATGAAAGGTGACAAGAAGGTCATCCAGCATCTGAACGCCCAGCTCAAGAACGAGCTGACCGCGATCAACCAGTATTTCCTGCACGCCCGCATGTATCGCCACTGGGGCCTGAAGAAGCTCGGCGACGTGGAGTACAAGGAATCGATCGGCGAGATGAAGCACGCCGACCGCCTGATCGACCGCATCCTGATGCTGGACGGCCTGCCCAACCTGCAGGACCTGCACAAGCTGCTGCTCGGCGAAGACACGCCCGAGATGCTCAAGTGCGACCTGAAGCTGGAACAGACCGCGCACACCACCGTCAAGGAAGGCATCGCCTATTGCGAATCGGTCGGCGATTACGTCAGCCGCGAAATTCTGGTCGATATCCTCACCGATACCGAGGAACATATCGAATACCTGGAAACGCAGCTGGACCTGATCGACAAGGTCGGGCTGCAGAATTACCTGCAGTCGCAGATGGAGCCGGGCGAGCAATAAGCCGCCGTCTTCGGCGCGGCCGCTCCGACGGGGCGGCCCGCCCCAGCGCGCGGCGCCGATCGGTGCCGCCTGGTTGCTCGCCTGCAGGCAGTAACCCTTCTCATTCCAATTCCTCTCTTCATCCAGGCGTTGCCGGCGGGGCCAAGGCTCCTGACCCGCCGGCGCGCCGCGCGGAGCCCACGCCCATGACCAGTCCCATCCGCCTGACGCAGTACAGCCACGGTGCCGGCTGCGGCTGCAAGATTTCCCCCAAGGTGCTCGACGTGATCCTGGCCGGCAGCGGCGCGCAGCACCTGGACCCGCGCCTGTGGGTCGGCAATGCCTCGCGCGATGATGCGGCGGTGTATGCGCTGGATGGCGCCGACGGGCAGCGCGGCGTGGTTTCGACCACCGATTTCTTCATGCCCATCGTCGACGATCCGTTCGACTTCGGCCGCATCGCCGCGACCAATGCGATCAGCGACATCTACGCCATGGGCGGCGACCCGCTGATGGCCATCGCCATCCTGGGCTGGCCGGTCAACGTGCTGCCGCCCGAGGTGGCGCGCGAAGTGGTGGCGGGCGGGCGCCGCGCCTGCGACGACGCCGGCATTCCGCTGGCGGGCGGTCATTCGATCGACGCGCCCGAGCCCATCTTCGGCCTGGCGGTGACGGGGCTGGTCGAGCGCGCGCACATGAAGCGCAACGACACCGCCACGCCCGGCTGCCGGCTCTACCTGACCAAGCCGCTCGGCATCGGCGTGCTGACCACGGCGGAAAAGAAGGGGCTGCTGCGCGCCGACAACCGCCATCTGGCGCGCGACTGGATGTGCGTGCTCAACAAGCCCGGCGCCGCCTTCGGGCGCTTGCCCGGCGTGCGCGCGATGACCGACGTCACCGGTTTCGGCTTGCTGGGCCACCTGGTTGAAATGGCCGAGGGCAGCGGCCTGACCGCGCGCATAGACTATGCCGCGGTGCCGGTGCTGGATGACGTGGCCGACTACATCGGCCAGGGCTGCGTGCCGGGCGGCACCCAGCGCAACTTCGACAGCTACGGCCACCGCATCGCGCCGCTTACCGAGGCGCAACGCGCGCTGCTGTGCGATCCCCAGACCAGCGGCGGCCTGCTGGTCGCGGTCGAGCCTGCCGGCGAAGCCGCGTTCCTGGCCGAATGCCAGCGCCTGGGGCTTTCGCTCGCCCCGATCGGCGAGATGGTGGCCCGCGCCGCGCTGGCCGTAGAGATCCGCTGATGCGCCCGTTGATGCGTCCAGATACCGCCGACTTCCGCAAACTGTTCCTCAGTGGCGTCGCCATGCTGGACGTGCGCGCGCCGCTGGAGTTCGCGCGCGGGGCCTTCCCCGGCGCGGTCAACCTGCCGCTGATGGACGATGCCGAGCGCCACGAGGTCGGCCTGTGCTATGCGCAGAAGGGCCAGCAGGCAGCGATCGAACTCGGCCACCAACTGGTGGCCGGTCAGCGCAAGGCGGCGCGCATCGCCGCCTGGGCGGAGTTTGCGCGCGCCCATCCGGACGGCTACCTGTATTGCTTCCGCGGCGGGCTGCGCTCGCAGCTGGTGCAGCAGTGGCTGCGCGAGGCAGGTGTCGACTATCCGCGCGTGACCGGCGGCTACAAGGCCATGCGCGGCTTCCTGATCGAAACCATCGATACCGCGGCGGCAGCGCAGCCGTGGTTCGTGGTGGGCGGGCTGACCGGCAGCGGCAAGACCGACGTGCTGGCCGACGTGCCCGCGTCGATCGACCTGGAAGGCCATGCGCGCCACCGCGGCTCCGCCTTCGGCCGCCGCGCGCTGCCGCAGCCGCCGCAGATCGACTTCGAGAACGCCCTGGCCATCGACGTGCTGCGTCATCTCGACGCCGGCTGGCGCGCGCTGGTGGTGGAAGACGAAGGCCGCTTCATCGGCAGCCGCGACGTGCCGCAGGCGCTGTCGCAGCGCATGCAGGCCAGTCCGCTGGTATGGCTGGAAGCGCCGTTCGACGCCCGCGTCGAACGCGTGCTGCGCGACTACGTGCAGGGGCTGGCGGCGGAATTCATCGACACGAAGGGCAGCGCCGAAGGCTTCGGCGCCTACGCCACGCGCCTGCGCGAAGCCATGGCCGCGATCGCGCCGCGGCTGGGCGGCGCGCGCTACGGCAAGCTGTCGGCGCTGCTGGACCAGGCGCTGGCGTGCCAGGCCGAATCCGGCGAGGTAGCGCTGCATCGCGGCTGGATCGAAGTGCTGCTGCGCGATTACTACGACCCCATGTATGACTTCCAGCGCGCCCAGCGCGAGGCGCGCATCGTCTTCCGCGGCGACCGCGATGCCGTGACGGACTGGCTGCTGGCGCACACGGCGCGGCAAGGGGAATAGGGAGATCCGGGGCTGCAAGCGAGTGCGGCTGGCCGGCAAGACCGGCACCGCCACTCATCGGGGTGTGGATCAGCCCGCCGGGCTCAGTGCCCGCCGCACACCGGGCAATCCGGCGTGCGCGCCAGCCGCATGGTGGTCCATTCCATCGACAGCGCATTGACCATCAGCAGCCGGCCGGCGAGGCTGTCGCCCACATTGGCAAGCAGCTTGAGGGCCTCGGCTGCCTGCACGGTGCCGACCATGCCGACCAGTGGCGCGAACACACCCATGGTGGCGCAGGCGACTTCCGGCGCGGGTTCGGCCGGCGGGAACAGGCAGGCGTAGCAGGGCGCGTCGGGCTGGCGGCGGTCGAATACGCTGATCTGGCCGTCGAAGCGCAGCGCGGCGCCGGAGACCAGCGGCACCTTGTGGCGCACGCAGGCGCGGTTGACGGCCTGGCGCGTGGCGAAGTTGTCGCAGCAGTCCAGCACCACGCTGGCCGACGCCACCAGCTGGTCCAGTTCGGCATCGCCCACGCGCGCCGGCACGGTGACGATGTCCAGGCCAGGGTTGATGCGCAGCATGCCTTCGCGGGCGGAGTCGACCTTGGGCCGGCCCACGTTGGCGGTGGTGTGGATAATCTGACGCTGCAGGTTGGTCAGGTCGACCTCGTCGTTGTCGACCACGGTGATGCGGCCGACGCCGGCCGAGGCCAGGAATGGCAGGGCGGCGGCGCCGAGGCCGCCGGCGCCGATCACCACCGCGTGGCCGGCCAGCAGGCGCCGCTGGCCTTCGATGCCCAGCTCGTCGAGCAGGATGTGGCGCGAATAGCGCAGCAGTTGTTCGTCGTCGAGGCCGTCGGACGGGTCGTCCTGCGGGCCTGCGTGAATCGCGTCGCTCATGCCGGCAGCCTCAATGAAAGGCGTCTGGAGTTTACGGTGCCTTGCCGGTCGGCGTGCCCAGCGGCTCGCCGATCGGCGCGCTGGCCGGCGGCTGCTTGCCGGGGGCCGGTGCCGCCGGCTTGGCGGCCGGTGCGCTGGCGCCCCTGGCGCCGCTCTTGCCCGAAGGCTTCGCCGCCTTGCCGTTGTCGGCGGGCGGGTTCGTTTCGAGCTTGGACTTGGAGCGCTTGACCGGCTGGCCGTTGAGCTGGGCGATGGCCTGCTGCAGCATGAAGTCGTCGGCCGAGCCGAATTCCACCGGCTTCTTGCGGCGCTCTTTCTCGCGCTCTTCCGGGGTCTTCTTGGCGTTCTCTTCTTCCAGGCGGCGCAGTTCCTCGACGCGGCGCTGCTCGCGCTCGGTCATTTCCGGTTCTTCCGATTCCTGCTTGTTGTGCAGGTGGCGCTCGGTATCGATCTCGCGCGTGATCAGCGCGTCGTCCGGATCGCCTTCCGGGTTCTGATCGACCGGGATATCCGGGCGGATGCCCTTGGCCTGGATCGACTTGCCGCTCGGCGTGTAGTAGTACGCAATGGTCAGCTTGATGCCGGTGTCGTTGGTGAGCGGGCGCACGGTCTGCACCGAGCCCTTGCCAAAGGTGGTCTTGCCCATGATCTGCGCGCGGTGGTGGTCCTGCAGCGCGCCGGCCACGATCTCGGACGCCGAGGCCGAGTAGGCGTTGGTCAGCACCACCATCGGGATCTTCTTGTACAGCGCGGGCAGGTCCTTGAGCGGATCATCTTCCAGCGACGACAGGCGGTAGTTGTTGTACGTAGCCTTGTACACGCGCTTGGCATCGGGCACCTGGCCGTTGGTCGACACCACCGTGGCATCTTCCGGCAGGAACGCCGCGGCCACGCCGACCGCGCCCTGCAGCACGCCGCCGCCGTTGTTGCGCAGGTCCAGCACCAGGCCCTTCATGTTGGGGTTCTTCTGCGCCAGCTCGGTCAGCTTGCGGGACAGGTCGGAGATGGTGCGTTCCTGGAAGCTGGTCAGGCGGATCCAGCCGATATTGTTGTCCAGCATCTTGGCCTTGACCGACTGCACGCGGATCTCGGCGCGTGTGATCGAGACCGGGAAGGTGCGTTCCTCGCTCTTGCGATAGATCGTCAGCGTGACCTTGGTGCCGGGCTCGCCGCGCATGCGCTTGACCGCCTGCTCCAGCGGCAGGCCGCGCACGGGCTTGTCGTCGATACGGGTGATCAGGTCGCCGGGCTGGATGCCGGCGCGGAAGGCGGGCGTGTCCTCGATCGGGTTGATCACCTTGACCAGCCCTTCTTCCTGCGAGATCTCGATGCCCAGGCCGGCAAAGCGCCCGCGCGTGCCTTCCTGCAGCTCCTTGAAATCCTTCTCGTCGAGGTAGGACGAATGCGGGTCGAGGCTGGCGACCATGCCCTTGATGGCTTCGGTCAGCAGCTTCTTGTCATCGACCGGCTCCACATACTCGCGCTTGATCTGCCCGAAGATATCGGCCATCAGCCGCAACTGGTCCAGCGGCAGGGGCCCCGATGAATTCTGCGCGGTCGCCGAAATCTGCAGCGTGGCGAGCACGCCGGCGACGAGGCCGACAGAAACTAGGCTGATGTTCTTGAGCGTCTTGCGCATGAGGGCTGCCTGAACTTGTACGCGAAGTACGGGTGTACGGTATGGGGATTATGCCGGCTGCGGCCGCCCGGCGCCGGGCGGTTTGTCCGACAGTATAAGTGCGAGTGGAGAAATGGACCTGTCCCGTCCCGGCTCAGGGTGGGCGGCCGCACATCCGTGCGCGGCCGCCCGGGCGGATCTCAGCGCGCCTTGCCCTGGCTGGCCACGGCCGCGAGCGACGCGGCGATGGCTTCCTGGTCACCCAGGTAATAATGGCGCAGGGGGCGCAGGTCGGCGTCCAGCTCGTAGACGAGGGGGGTGCCGTTGGGGATATTGAGGCCGACGATGTCGTCATCCGAAATCTGGTCCAGGTATTTCACCAGCGCGCGGATGCTGTTGCCATGGGCGGCAATGACCACGCGCTTGCCGGATTGGATGTCGGGGGCGATGGATTCGTTCCACAACGGCATCACGCGGGCCACGGTGTCCTTCAGGCACTCGGTCAGCGGGATTTCGTTGCGCGGCACATTGGCGTAGCGGGGATCGTCGTACGAGGCGCGCGGATCGGTCGGCTCCAGCGCCGGCGGCGGCGTGTCGTAGCTGCGGCGCCAGACCAGCACCTGTTCGTCGCCGAACTTGGCCGCGGTCTCGGCCTTGTTCAGGCCGGCCAGCGCGCCGTAGTGGCGCTCGTTCAGGCGCCATTCGTTGCGCACCGGAATCCACATCAGGTCCATTTCATCCTGCACGTGCCACAGCGTGCGGATGGCGCGCTTGAGCACCGAGGTGTAGGCCACGTCGAAGCCCATGCCAGCCTCCTTGAGGAGTTTGCCGGCCTGGCGCGCCTGGGCGGCGCCGGTTTCGGTCAGGTCGACATCGACCCAGCCGGTGAAGCGGTTTTCGAGGTTCCACGTGGATTCGCCGTGGCGGATGAGGACAAGCTTGTACATGCTGCTGCTTCCAGAGAGTAGGTAACCTGCATGCGTCCGCGCCGTCACCTGGAGGGGCCGTAAGAAGGGCCAGGACGGGATTCGGTAAACATCCCATGTCTCGGACAGGCGACAATGGCGGATGGCCGTGCAACGGCAGGGCCTGGACGCCAAACCGCGTATTTTATAATGCCGCCGACCCAACCTACCGGAAAGCCAACGTGAATTTCTTCGCCGACTACAACAACCTCGCCCTGATCGCCCTCGCCGTGGTGTCGGGCGGCCTGCTGGCCTGGCCCGCGATCTCGCGCAGCGCGAGCGGCAAGTCGGTCAATACGGCCACCGCGACCCAGATGATCAACAAGCGTGGCGCGGTCGTGGTCGACATCCGCGAGCCCGCGGAGTACGCCAAGGGCCACCTGCCGCAGGCCAAGAGCGCGCCGCTGGCCGACCTGCCCTCGCGCGCGGCCGGGCTTGCAAAGGACAAGGCTGCCCCCATCATCGTGGTATGCCAGACCGGCCAGCGCTCGGGCAAGGCCCAGGCAGCGCTGAAGGAAGCCGGTTACAGTGAGATCTACGCGCTCGAGGGCGGCATTGCCGCCTGGCAGCAGGCCGGCCTGCCGCTGGTGAAGTAAGCGCGGTAACCCGTCGTAACCGTCACGGCGTTTCCCGGCCAGGCCAGGGCGCGCCCACTGCCATTCAAGGAGAACCCACATGGCCCGCGTCGTCATGTACAGCACCGTGGTGTGCCCGTATTGCGTCATGGCTGAACGCCTGCTCAAGTCCCGCGGCGTGGAAACGATCGAGAAGATCCTGATCGACCGCGAACCGGGCAAGCGTGAAGAGATGATGAGTCGCACCGGCCGCCGCACCGTGCCGCAGATCTACATCGACGACACCCACGTGGGCGGCTTCGACGACCTCTCGGCGCTCGACCGCCAGGGCGGCCTGGTGCCGCTGCTGGCCGCCTGAGGCAGCGCATTGGGACGGCCCCTGCGCAGAATCGTCTGATTTCGCGCGGGCTGGTCCCGCCATCCCCTCCGGCGCGGGTGAATTCGCCACTCGCGTCATGTACCATATGCGTTTTCCAACCGGGCACCGGCCGGCCCTGCACGATGCAGGCGTTGCCGTCGCCGTACCCCGACACGCATCCAGCCCATCCTCCCGGAAGCCTTTCATGAGCGACCAGCAAAACACCCAGCAGGACGATCAACCTTTCTTCAACATCCAGCGCGTCTACCTGAAGGACATGTCGCTGGAGCAGCCCAATTCGCCGGCCATCTTCCTGGAATCGGAAGCCCCGTCGGTCGAAGTGCAGGTCAACGTCGGCGCTTCGCAGCTGCAGGAAGGCATCTTCGAAGTGGTGGTGACCGGCACCGTGACGACCAAGGTGCAGGACAAGGTTGCCTTCCTGGTTGAGGCGCACCAGGCCGGTATCTTCGATATCCGCAACGTGCCGGTCGAGCAGCTGGACCCGCTGCTGGGCATTGCCTGCCCCACCATCCTCTACCCGTACCTGCGCGGCAATATCGCCGACGTGATCACGCGCGCCGGCTTCCAGGCCATCCACCTGTCGGAAATCAACTTCCAGGCGCTGTACGAGCAACGGCTGCAGGCCGCCATGGAAGAGGCGCAGGGTGGTGCCGAAGGCGGCAACAGCGGCATCGTCATGCCCGACGGCAGCCAGGCTCGCCACTGATCCCGGCGTTCTGCGCCATCCACTGAAACGGGGCTGCGGCCCCGTTTTGCCTTTGGGCTACCATCGTTGGCGCAAGCGGACAAAGCGCTTGCGCCAACTACTGTTCGAGCTGCCATGAAACTGACCTTCCTGGGTGCCGGGGCGTGGGGCACCGCCCTCGCCAGCCATGCCGCGGCCACCAATGACGTGGTGTTGTGGGGACGCGACCCGGCGCAGCTCGCGGCGCTCGCGGCCACGCGCGAGAATGCTGCCTACCTGCCCGGCGTGACACTGTCCGAACGGCTGGCGGTGCAGGCGGATTTCGAGCAGGCGGTGGCGCACGCCGCCGACGATGCGGACGGCATCGTGGTGGTGGCGACGCCGGTGGCGGGCCTGCGCGAGATGACGCGCCGGCTGGCCGCGCGCAGCGCGAAGCCGGTGTCGATGCTGTGGCTGTGCAAGGGCTTCGAGGCCGGCACCCACCTGCTGCCGCACCAGATGGTGCGGGCCGAGCTCGATGCCGTCGGGCGCACCGAGGGCTTTGCCTATGGCGTGCTGACCGGCCCCAGCTTCGCCCGCGAGGTGGCGCTGGGGCTGCCGTGCGCGCTGACCGTGGCCGGCACCGAGCCCTCGCTGGCGGACCGCGCGCAGGCGGCTTTCCACCATCACGCCATGCGTATTTATGGCAGCGACGACCTGACCGGCGTGGAAGTCGGCGGGGCAGTCAAGAACGTGCTGGCGATTGCCACCGGCGCCAGCGACGGGCTGGGCCTGGGGCTGAACGCGCGCGCCGCGCTGGTCACGCGCGGGCTGGCCGAGATGACGCGACTGGGGCTGGCGCTGGGCGGCCGGGTCGAGACCTTCATGGGCCTGGCCGGCGTGGGCGACCTGATCCTGACCGCCACCGGCGACCTGTCGCGCAACCGCAAGGTGGGCCAGCAACTGGCGGCGGGGCAGAGCCTGGAGCAGATCCTGGCCGGGCTGGGGCACGTTGCCGAAGGTGTGCGCTGTGCCCAGGCGGTGGCCGAGCTGGCCGCCACGCACGGCATCGAGATGCCGATCGCGCGCGCCGTCTGCGCGGTGCTGTTCGACGGGCTCAGCGCCGCCGACGCGGTGGCGCAGCTGCTGCAACGCGACGCGCGCGACGAATGACAGGCCGCGTATCCACTGATTCCTGAGCTTCTGCATCGCATGTCAACACGACGCCAGGCGCTGATCGCGCTCGCTGCCGCCTGCGCCGCCGGGGCCTCCGGCAGCGCTTTCGCCCAACCCTGGCCGGCGCGGCCGCTGCGCATGGTGGTGCCGTTCCCGCCGGGCTCGTCGCCCGACCTGATCGCGCGCATCCTGACCGAAAAGCTGGCCGCCGCGCTGGGCCAGCCGGTGGTGGTGGAAAACCGCCCGGGCGCCGGCGGCAACATCGGCACCGGCATGGTCGCGCGCGCCGCGCCGGACGGCTACACGCTGCTGTTCACCATCAACGGTCCGCTCGTGACCGCGCCCACGCTGTCGCGCAACCTCAACTACGACCCGTTCCGCCAGCTGGCGCCGGTCACGCTGGTGGCGACCTCGCCCAATGTGCTGGTGGTCGATGCAAGGCTGCCGGTGCACAACCTGCGCGAGTTCGTCGCGCTGGCGCGGTCCCGGGCGGGTGAGCTGAATTATGGCTCGCCCGGCAACGGCAGCGCCTCGCACCTCGCGATGGAGCAGCTGAAAGCGATGGCGGGCGTCGACCTGCAGCACGTGCCGTATCCCGGCTTCCCGCAGGTCACCACGGCGATGGTCGGCGGGCAGGTGCAGGCGGCCTTCATGGTGCCGGCGATCGCAATGCCGCAGGTTAGCGCCGGCAAGCTGCGCGTGCTGGCGGTGACCACCACGGGGCGCACCGCGGTGCTGCCCTCGGTGCCTACGGTGGCGGAATCCGGCTACCCCGGCTTCGAGGCGATTTCGTGGCAGGCCGTGCTGGCGCCCGCGGGCACGCCGCAGGCGGTGATCGACCGGCTCTATCGCGAACTGGTGGCAATCATCGGTAGCGCCGACGTGCGCGACAAGATGCGCGCGCAGTATTTCGTGCCGGCCGGCACCGCGCCGGCATCGCTGCGGCAGACCATGGCGAGCGAGAAGGCGCGCTGGGACAAGGTAATCCGCGCAGCCGGCGTGCAGCCGGAGTAAGCCGCCGCGGCAGCTTCAGCTGCCGCCCGCGAAGCCGTTCTGCCGCCAGGCTTCGAACACCACCACGGCAACCGTATTGGACAGATTCAGGCTGCGGTTGTCCGGCCGCATCGGCAGCCGGATGCGCTGCGCGGGCGGGAACCACTCGCGGCGCTCGGGCGACAGTCCGCGCGTCTCGGAGCCGAACACGAACCAGTCGCCCGGCCGGAACGCCACCTGGCCGAACGGGGTGGAGCCGCGCGTGGTCAGGGCGAACATGCGCGTCGGGTCGGGTTGTTCGCTGGCCATCAGCGCATCCCAGCTGTCGTGCACGCGCATGGTGGCGTACTCGTGGTAATCCAGTCCCGCGCGGCGCATGCGTGCGTCTTCCAGCGGAAATCCCAGGGGTTTGACCAGATGCAGCTGCGCGCCGGTGTTGGCACACAGGCGGATCACATTGCCAGTGTTGGGCGGGATTTCCGGTTCGACCAGGACGACGTTGAACATGATGCGGGCGATGGCGGGCGCTGGGGCGCCCTTCGTCAGAACGGTGCGCAGCTTACCGCGCGCCTGTGCCCCTGTCATCCCGCCCGCTATGGCGTGCGCAGCGCGACGATCACGCTGACCCGGGCCGCGCCCCGCGCCTTGAGCGCGGCGGCGGCCTCGTGCAGGGTCGCGCCGGAAGTCATCACATCGTCCACCAGCGCCACGTGCAGGCCGTCGAGCCGCGTGGCGCGCGTGGGCGCGAACGCACCGCGCAGGTTCACCTGCCGCGCGGCGAGGTCCAGCGCGCGCTGGCTGCCGGTGTCGCGCTGGCGTTGCAGCAGCACCGGGTCGGCGCGCAGGCCCAGGCGGCGCGCCAGCGGCCGCGCGATTTCCCAGGCCTGGTTGAAGCCGCGCGCGGCCAGCCGTTGCGGCGACAGCGGCACCGGCACGATCAGGTCGGGTGCGGCATGCCGGGCCGCGGCCCAGGCCCCGGGCAAGCCCTCCGCCAGCCTGGCGGCGAGCCACGCCGCCAGCGGCAGGGCGTGGCCGAACTTGAGCGCCAGCACCAGCTGGTCCTGCGGCGAGGCGTAGTCGCCCAGCGTATGGGCATGGTCGAAGGCGCGCGGCGAGGCGCCGCAGGCCGGGCAGTGGAAATGCCGCCCCAGCGCCAGCGCGCACACCGGGCAGCGCCGCACCGGGCGCAGCAGGTCGGCGGCGCAGGGCGCGCACACCACCTGCCGCTGCACCGTCCCGCACAGCGCGCAGGCGCTCGGCAACAACTGTTCGCGCGCACTGGACCAGGCGCGGCCGGCAGCGCCGGCAGCCTGCGCGGCGCGCGCGTATACTTGCCCTCCGGTCGCGGCCCATCGGGCGCGGCGGCCTTGTTCGTCCGGCGCCTTGGGCAGAGCCCGCCCGCGCGCCGGTTCCTGTTTTCCTTGCTGCCCTGTCTGCCCGTGTCCCTGCATGCCGCCGATTCTCCCGATGCCTTCCTGCCGCCCGCGCGCCTGACCCGGCTCGCCTTCGACCGGCGCAGCCGCGGCTTCGGCCAGCTCGATTTCCTGCTGGGCGAGATCGGGCGCCGCATGCAGGAGCGCATGGAGGTGATCCGCCTGGCGCCGCAGCGTGCGCTCGATATCGGCTGCGGCCACGGCCAGGGCCTGGCCGGGCTGCGCGCACGCTTTCCGGATGCGCAGATCGCCGGCCTGGACATCTCCGGCGCGATGCTGGCCGAGGCCGGCCAGCGCGATCCGCAGCGCCGGCCCGGCTGGATCGGCCGCATGCTGGGCAAGCGGCCGCTGTTCGACCTGGTCCAGGGCGATCTTGCCACACTGCCTTTTGCGCCCGCGAGCTTCGACCTGCTGTGGTCCAACCTGGCCCTGCACTGGCATCCGGAGCCGCACCGCGTGTTCCCGGAGTGGCACCGGGTGGCGCGCGACGAGGGGCTGGTGCTGTTCTCGCTGTTCGGCCCCGACTCCCTGAAGGAGCTGCGCGCGGCCTTCGCCGAGGTCGACGACGTGCCCCATACGTTGCGCTTTGTCGACATGCACGACATCGGCGACATGCTGGTGCACAGCGGCTGGTCGACCCCGGTGATGGACATGGAGACCCTGACCGTGACCTACGAGTCGCCCGCCACGCTGCTGCGCGAGGTGCAGGCCTTCGGCGGCCTGCGCGCGCCGGCCGGGGCGCCGCCGCAGGGCCTGCGCGGCCGCGGCTGGTACCAGGCGCTGACGCAGGCGCTGGAGCGGCGGCGCAACGCCGAGGGCGTGATCCCGCTGAGTTTCGAGATCGTCTACGGCCATGCCTGGAAGCTGGCGCCGCGCGGCGCGCAGGCGCGCGACGGCGAGGGCCGCGCGGTGGTGCCGCTGGACCAGATCGGCCGTGCAAAACCGCGTCGCGCAGGTTAAAACTGAGTTAACTTGCGCCGGTGGCGGATTGCCGCAAACATAGAGCCGGCGCGGCGGGCGGGGCGATGGCAGCATTTTGGTCCATGCACAGAATCGGGCGGCGCGCAAGCCTGGCGGTCAAGGTGCGCCCTTGTCCGTGTATGGGAAGCGCCCTATAATGCGCCAGTTTGTCGCAGTGGTCCCCTGGCACAAGAACGTCCTGGTTTGCACGCACTGTGCGGTCCGGACGCCATCGTCCCGGGTGTGCATCCGATGCAGAGTGGTTGGCGATGCAAGACTTGGGTATCGCATTCCAGACGGCAGGTGGTGACTCCGGCGGAAATCTCGACGGACCTTCCTCCTCGCCCCACGACTGGCTGATGAAGCGGAACTGCTCGCTGAGTCCACGCCAGGTCGGCTGGTTTTACCTCTCGATCCTCACGGTTTCGCTTGCCATCGCGTTGTTTTTCGCCTGGCAAGGGTCGTGGCTCGTGCTGCCCTTTGCCAGCATCGAGCTGATCGGGCTGGGCATCGCCCTGCTTGTGTATGCGCGCCATGCGACAGACTATGAGCGCGTCAGCATCACCGACGGCACGCTGGTCGTGGAGACAGCCAGCGCCGGACGGGTGACGCGCCAGGAATTCAATCCGTGCTGGGTGCGGATCGAACTGGGTGAATCGTTCCGCGCGCTGGTGACACTGCGCTCGGGCAGGCGTGCGGTACAGGTGGGGTGTTACGTGGACCCGTACCGGCGACGCAAGTTCGCGCAGGAGCTCGCAGCGGCCTTGCGCCGCCTCTGAGAGGCGGCACAAGCGGCGGCGGGGACAGATTTGAATCTGTAAATTGGGTAGATAACAAATGAAAATGTGGAAGAAGGCATCCGCAGTTTGTCTGGCCGGCGCGTCCCTGCTTGCCAGCCAGGCGGCATCCGCGGTCAGCGACATGCCGGGCGGCCCCGCCGTGCGCCAGCTCAACCTGACCGAGCCGGTTACCAAGATCGCCGAACAGATTCACTGGCTGAACTGGATGATGCTGATCATCTGCACGGTGATCTTCATCGCGGTGTTCGCGGTGATGTTTTATTCCATCTTCACGCACCGCAAGGCCAAGGGCGCCAAGCCCGCCTCCTTCCACGAGAGCATCACCGTCGAGGTGGTGTGGACCATCGTCCCGTTCCTGATCGTGATCGCGATGGCCCTGCCGGCCACCAAGACCGTGGTCGCGATGAAGGACACCACCAACTCCGACGTCACCATCAAGGCCACCGGCTACCAGTGGAAGTGGGGCTATGACTACCTGAAGGGCGAAGGCGAGGGCATCTCCTTCGTCTCGACCCTGACCACTCCGCGCGAGCAGATCAACAACGAGCAGGCCAAGTCGAACACCTACCTGATGGAGGTGGACAACGAGCTGGTCGTGCCGGTCAACAAGAAGATCCGCATCGTCACCACCGCCAACGACGTGATCCACGCCTGGATGATCCCGGCCTTCGGCGTCAAGCAGGATGCGATCCCGGGCTTCGTGCGCGACACCTGGTTCAAGGCCGAGAAGATCGGCGTGTACCGCGGCCAGTGCGCCGAGCTGTGCGGCAAGGAACACGCCTTCATGCCGATCGTGGTGCGCGTGGTCTCCGACGCCGACTACACCAAGTGGGTCGACGGCAAGAAGAAGGAGCTGGCGGCCAAGGCCGACGATCCCAACAAGACCTGGACCCTGGACGAAGCCAAGGTGCGCGGCGAGAAGATCTACGCGGCCAACTGCGCGGTCTGCCACCAGCCCAACGGCAAGGGCGGCGGCGCGTTCCCGGCGCTGGACGGCTCCAAGATCGTGACCGGCCCGAAGGCCGGCCAGATGCACATGCTGCTGGAAGGCAAGGGCGGCATGCCGTCGTGGAAGCAGCTGTCGGACACCGAGCTGGCCACGGTCATGACCTATACGCGCAACGCCTGGGGCAACAAGACGGGTGAAGTGATCCAGCCGAGCGAATTCGTGGGCGCCCGCGCGGGCAAGTTCCCCGAAGGCGGCGGCGCGGCCGGCGGCGAAGCGCCGAAGGCCGAGGCCAAGCCGGCCGCTCAGGCTGACAAGCAGGCCAGCCTCGCGGGCAACCGCGTCGCGGGCTGACCCGCTGAAGACAGAACAGGATTAGAGGAGCATTTGCGATGAGTACTGCTACCCCGGACGCACTCGCCCATCCGCACGATCACGCGCATGACGACCACGCGCACGATCACCCGCATGGCTGGCGCCGCTGGCTGTTCGCCACCAACCACAAGGACATCGGTACGCTGTACCTGCTGTTCTCGTTCATCATGCTGCTGTCGGGCGGCGTGCTGGCACTGCTGATCCGCCTGGAACTGTTCGAGCCCGGCCTGCAGTTCTTCCGCCCCGAGCTGTTCAACCAGTTCACCACCATGCACGGCCTGGTGATGGTGTTCGGCGCGATCATGCCGGCCTTCGTCGGCTTCGCCAACTGGATGATCCCGCTGCAGATCGGCGCCTCCGACATGGCGTTCGCGCGCATGAACAACTTCAGCTTCTGGCTGATGCCGCCGGCCGCGCTGCTGCTGGCCGGCTCGTTCTTCGTGCCGGGCGGCGCCACCGCCGCGGGCTGGACCCTGTACGCGCCGCTGTCGGTGCAGATGGGCCCGGGCATGGACATGGCCATCTTCGCCATGCACATCATGGGCGCGTCGTCGATCATGGGCTCGATCAACATCATCGTGACCATCCTCAACATGCGCGCCCCCGGCATGACGCTGATGAAGATGCCGATGTTCTGCTGGACCTGGCTGATCACCGCCTACCTGCTGATCGCCGTGATGCCGGTGCTGGCCGGCGCCATCACCATGGTGCTGACCGATCGCCACTTCGGCACCAGCTTCTTCTCGGCCGCCGGCGGCGGCGACCCGGTGATGTACCAGCATATCTTCTGGTTCTTCGGCCACCCCGAGGTCTACATCATGATCCTGCCGGCATTCGGGATCATCTCGCACGTGGTGCCGGCGTTCGCGCGCAAGCGACTGTTCGGCTACAGCTCGATGGTGTATGCCACCGCGTCGATCGCCATCCTGTCGTTCATCGTGTGGGCGCACCACATGTTCACCACCGGCATGCCGGTGACCGGCCAGCTGTTCTTCATGTACGCGACCATGCTGATCGCGGTGCCGACGGCCGTGAAGATCTTCAACTGGATCGCCACCATGTGGCGCGGCTCGATGACCTTCGAGACCCCGATGCTGTTCGCGATCGGCTTTATCTTCGTGTTCACCATCGGCGGCTTCACCGGCCTGATGCCGGCCGTGGCCCCGATCGACATCCAGCTGCAGGACACCTACTTCATCGTCGCGCACTTCCACTATGTGCTGGTGGCCGGCTCGCTGTTCGCGCTGTTCGCGGGCTTCTACTACTGGGGTCCGAAGTGGAGCGGGTTCATGTACAACGAGGCTCGCGGCCAGATCCACTTCTGGGGTTCGCTGATCTTCTTCAACGTGACCTTCTTCCCGATGCACTTCCTGGGCCTGGCCGGCATGCCGCGCCGCTATGCCGACTACCCAACCCAGTTCGCCGACTTCAACGCGATCGCGTCGATCGGTGCGCTCGGCTTCGGCCTGATGCAGGTGTATTTCTTCTTCTTCGTGGTGCTGCCGTCGTACCGCGGCGGCCAGCAGGCCTCGGACAAGCCCTGGGATGGCGCCGAGGGCCTCGAGTGGACCGTGCCGTCGCCGGCGCCGTTCCACACCTTTGAAGTTCCCCCGCAGGTCCGCTAAGGCGGTACCCGCGTAACCAGGCCGCGGAGGGGCGGCTGCGTTCGTCCCTCCGCGCCGGCAGGTATCAAGACCGTTATGCAGTCTCCAGACAAAAGCCCGTCACGCCCGGACCACAAGGCCGCCAACCGGCGCCTTGGCCTGATCCTGTTGTCGATCGTGGTGGTTTTCTTTCTGGGGTTCTTCGCCAAGATGAAATTCCTTGGCTGAGGCGGCAGGGTAGCGAGATGAGCATCGAGCAGCAGTCGCGAAGGGAAGCGGACAAGGAAGCGGACAAGCGGTTCAACCGCGGCATGATGCTGCGGCTGGTCGTGATCGTTGCCGTGATGTTCGGCTTTGGCTACGCGCTGGTGCCGCTGTACAAGAAGATCTGTGAAATCACCGGCCTCAACGTGATCACCACGCGCGAACTGCATGGCACGGTGAAAAACACGCAGATCGACAAGAGCCGCACCATCACGGTGGAGTTCGACTCCAACGCGCGCGGGCCCTTCGCCTTCCGGCCGGTGAAGAACAGCATGGAAGTGCATCCCGGCGAGATGGCGACGATCGTCTACGAGGTGGCCAACGGGCAGCCGCGCGATATCTCGGCGCAGGCCATCCCGAGCTACGCGCCCAAGCAGGCGACCCAGTATTTCATGAAGCTGGAGTGCTTCTGCTTCAAGCAGCAGACGCTCAAGGCGAACGAGGCGCGCGAGATGCCGGTGGTGTTCGTGATCGATCCCGCGCTGCCCAAGGATGTGAAGAGCATTACGCTGTCGTACACCTTCTTCGAGGTGGGCGCGCCGGTGGCGCAGGCGCCCGAAGGCCAGCTGGCGCCGCAGCCCGCACCGGCCGGCAAGGGCATCTGAAGCGAGCGGCCGGGGCCGGTCAAGCGGAGGACGGGCGATGGATGAGATGAAGGACGCGGTCAAGCGCAAGCTGTCGTTTGCGCAGACCATGCGCGCGGTGCTGTGGTCGTTCATCGGCTTGCGCAAGGGCGCGGAGCACGAACGCGACATGGCCCGGCTGAACCCGGTGCATGTGGTGATCGCCGGGCTGATCGCGGCGGCGGTGTTCATCGCGGTCCTGGTCGTGATCGTGCGCATGGTGGTCAGCCAGGCGGCGGCGTAGCAGGGCAGGAAGGGTAGACAACAAAAGCAGTCGCAGAACAAAGCAACCGCGGCGGCGGGGCCAACCAGAGGAGGCGGTTGGCCTGCAGTGCCAAGGCGGGGACAACGAATACTGAATCAAAGACTCTGAGCTGGAGATAAAAGAATGAGTGCGAATCGCGCAAACGCTCCGTACTACTTCGTACCGGGCCCGTCGCGCCACCCCATCACCGCAAGCTTCGGCCTGCTGATGACGGGCGCCGGCGCCGCCGGTTGGGTAAACGGGCAGCCCTGGGCGCCGTACCTGTGCGGCTTCGGCCTGCTGTGGTTCCTGTTCGTGCTCAAGAGCTGGTTTGGCGACGCCATCAGCGAGTCCGAAGGCGGCATGTACGGCAAGAACATCGACCTGTCGTTCCGCTGGTCGATGGGCTGGTTCATCTTCTCCGAGGTGATGTTCTTCGCCGCGTTCTTCGGCGCGCTGTTCTATGCCCGCGCCATCGCCATGCCGTGGCTCGGCGACCTGAACAACAAGATCCTGTGGCCCGACTTTGCCGCGGTATGGCCCAACACCGGCCCGGCCGGCGTGGTGGAAAACTTCCAGACCATGGGCCCGTGGCCGATTCCGACCATCAACACCGCGCTGCTGCTGATGTCGGGCGTGACGCTGACGTGGGCGCACCACGCGCTGCTGGCCGGCAAGCGCAGCCAGCTGATCCAGGGCCTGTCGCTGACCATCCTGCTGGGCGCGATCTTCATGGGCTTCCAGGTGTACGAGTACATGCACGCCTACTCGGACCTGAACCTGAAGCTGAGCTCGGGCATCTACGGCTCGACCTTCTTCCTGCTGACTGGCTTCCACGGTTTCCATGTGACCATGGGCGCGATCATGCTGGCGGTGGTGCTGATCCGCGTGCTGAAGGGCCACTTCACCCCCGAGCACCACTTCGCCTTCGAAGGCGCGGCCTGGTACTGGCACTTCGTTGACGTGGTGTGGCTGTTCCTCTACATCGTGGTGTACTGGCTGTAAATCCGGCTGCCGTACCGGCCGGCGGGCCCCGGGACTGACCGGGGCCGCCGGCGCCAACGCAAAAGAGAAACGCCGCAGGGGCCTGGCCAGCCTGCGGCGTTTGTCTTTTGCGGGCTGCGGTCGGAGCCGGCGCGGCGCGCCCGTTCAAGGCGCCATGCGGATGCCAGTGCTGTGGATCCAGCCCATCCAGCTCGAGAACAGGATGAACAGGAACAGCGCCACCGAGAAGCCCACGCGCAGCATCAGCGAGCGCATCATGTTGGGCGTCTTGCCGCGGTCGCGCATCATGAAGAACAGGGCCGAGGCCAGGCTGGCGATGATCAGGATGAAGGCGATGATGATGACAAAGCGCATGGCGGGGCGGATTGGGGGCAGGCGCGGCGCGACGTGCGGCGCACAGGGCCATTATCGCACCGGCACCCGCTGCGCAGTGCCGCCGCGGCGATGAGCTGGCGCCGCTTCGCCAGCCCCTTGCCGCTGGCCGCCGCAATGGTCGTGATCGCGGTGACCTGCGCGCTGGGCCACTGGCAGCTCGATCGCGCGCATGAGAAGGAAGCTCGCGCCGCGCGGCTGCAGGCGCTCGGCGCGCAGCCGCCCGTCATGCTCGGCACGGCGCCGCTGTCACAAGTTGTGACCGATCGCGTGGTGCGCGTGACCGGTCGCTTCGACGCATCGCGCACCGTATTGCTGGATAATCGCCCCCACGGCACCGGCGGCCGCAGCGGCGACAGCCGCGCCGGCTTCCTGGTGGTGACGCCGCTGGTGATCGGCGCGGCGCCCGATGAGGCCGGCGCTCAACGCGCGGTGCTGGTGCTGCGCGGCTGGCTGCCGCGCGATGCACAGGACCGCACCCGGATCGCGCCGTTCCCGACGCCCGAGGGCGAGGTGACCATCACCGGCACGGCACTGGCCGGTGTGCCGCGGGTCTATAGCCTGGGCCAGGAGGCGGCCGGCAGCCGGATCCGCCAGAACCTCGAGATCGCGCCGTATGCCGCCGAAACCGGGCTGGCCCTGCACCCGCTGGTGATCGAGCAGCGCAGCGATAGCGGCGACGGCCTGGCGCGCGACTGGCTGCCAGCCGACGTCGGCGCCGAGCGCCACTATGGCTATGCCTTCCAGTGGTTCGGGCTGGCCGCGCTGACGGTGGTGCTGGTGGTTGTGCTGGGCTGGCGCCGCGCACGGCGGCTGGCCGCACCCTGATCGAATGAATTGACCGCCCTTGCGCCGCGTACCGGTGCATGGGCTTGCCGAACAAAGGACAGACGTACTCCATGGCACAGCAAGACTCCGCTCCGGCCGCCGCGGCTTCGCCGCGCGACCCCCGCATCGACGCGCGCACGCGCCGTGGCCGCCTGCAGATGCTGATGCTGCTGCTGGTATGCGCGTCGCCGGTGATTGCCTCGTACTTTACCTACTACGTGATCAAGCCGCGCGGCGGCGCCACCAACTACGGCGCGCTGGTCGACCCGCAGCGGCCGATGCCGCCGGTGCGCGTCACCGACGAGCAGGGCCAGGCCGTGCCGCTGGAGCAGTTCCGCGGCAAGTGGCTGCTGGTCAGCGCCGATCCGTCGGCCTGCGACGAGGCCTGCGCGAAGAAGCTGTTCACCATCCGCCAGATCCGCGCCGGGCAGGGGCAGGACCGCCTGCGCATCGTGCCGGTGTGGCTGGTGACCGACGACGGCAAGATCGACGAACGCCTGGTCTCTGCCTACAACGAGCCCTACGCGGGCGTGCGCTTCCTGCGTATCGACCGCCAGGCCGCGCAGCAGTGGTTGCCGGCCGAGCCGGGCAAGCGCGCCGAGGACACGCTGTTCCTGGTCGACCCGCTGGGCAACCTGATGATGCGCTTCCCGCAGGACCCGGATCCCAAGAAAATGAGCGGCGACCTGAAGAAGCTGCTCAAGGTCTCGCGCATCGGCTGAGGGGACGGCATGCTGCTGCAACTGGCCATTATCGGCGTCCTGATCGCGCTGTTTCCGCTGTCCTACGTGATGGTGAAGGGTGACCGCAACAAGTACCGCAAGCTTGCCTGGATCACGGCGTTCCTGACGCTGGACCTGATCATGTTCGGCAGCTTCACGCGGCTGACCGACTCCGGGCTGGGTTGCCCGGACTGGCCGGGCTGCTACGGGCATTCCAACCCGCATGCCGCCATGGAGCCGATCCGCGCGGCCGAGACCGCCATGCCCAGCGGACCGGTGACGCTGGCCAAGGCATGGATCGAGATGATCCACCGCTACTTCGCCATGGCCGTCGGCGTGCTGATCATCACGCTGATGGTGCTGGCGTGGGTCAAGCGGCGCGAACTGAAGCAGTCGCCGTGGTTCGCCACCGGGGTGCTGCTGCTGGTGTGCGTGCAGGGCGCCTTCGGCGCCTTCACCGTGACCCTGAAGCTGCAGCCCATCATCGTCGTCACGCACCTGATGCTCGGCATGGCGCTGCTGGCGGTGCTGATCCAGCTGGGCTCGCGCAACGACCCGCCGCACCCGGTCGCGCCGCAGGCGGCGCGCCTGCGCTGGCCGGTGCGCATCGGCCTGCTGCTGCTGGTGATCCAGATCTTCCTGGGCGGCTGGGTCAGCACCAATTACGCGGTGCTGGCCTGCACCGACTTCCCGCTGTGCAATGGCCAGCTGGTGCCGGAGATGGACTTCCGCCATGGCTTTACGCTGTGGCGCCAGCTGGGCATGACCGCGGACGGCGACTACATCCCGCACGCGGCGCTGGTGGCGATCCACTGGGTGCATCGCGGCTTTGCCGTGATCGTGCTGGGCTACCTGGCATGGTTCGCCCTGCGTGCGCGCCGGCACGAAGGGCTCAGCCGCGCCGCCGGCTGGCTGCTGGCGACGCTGGTGCTGCAACTGGCCACCGGGATGTCGAATATCGTGTTCGACTGGCCGCTGGTGGCGGCGGTCGCGCATAACGGCGGCGCCGCGGTGCTGCTGCTGCTGCTGGTCCGTCTCCACTACAATATCGGGCTGACGACCCGGGCCGCCGGCGCCCCCGCTGCCGTGCCGACTGCCGCCCGCGCCACATGAAAGACAAGACCCCTTCCGTGGTTACCGCTACCCATCCCCATTCCCTGGGCAAGTTGAGCCGCATACGGCACCTGGCCCGGCAATATGCCGCCCTGACCAAGCCGCGCGTGACGCAGCTGGCCGTGTTCTGCGCCATCATCGGCATGTTCCTCGCCACGCCCGGCATGGTGCCTTGGTCGGTGCTGATCGGCGGCGCCGCCGGCATCTGGCTGCTGGCCGGCGCGGCCTTCGCCATCAATTGCCTGGTCGAGCAGAAGATCGATGCACTGATGCGCCGCACCGCCTGGCGCCCGTCCGCCACCGGCGAGATCACCACGCGGCAGACGCTGGTGTTCTCCGCCATCCTGGGCGGCGCGGGCATGTGGCTGCTGCACGTCTACGCCAACGACCTGACCATGTGGCTGACCTTTGCCACCTTCCTGGGTTATGCGGTGGTCTACACCATCCTGCTCAAGCCGGCCACGCCGCAGAACATCGTCATCGGCGGCCTGTCCGGGGCGATGCCGCCGGCGCTGGGCTGGGCCGCGGTGGCGGGCGAGGTGCCGGCCGAGGCCTGGTTCCTGGTGCTGATCATCTTCACCTGGACCCCGCCGCACTTCTGGGCGCTGGCGCTGTACCGCCGCGCCGACTACGCCAAGTCCGGGCTGCCGATGCTGCCGGTGACGCACGGCGAGCGCTACACGCTGCTGCATATCCTGCTGTACACGCTGATCATGATCGCGGCGACGCTGCTGCCCTTTGTCTACGGCATGAGCGGCTACATCTACCTGGCGGCCGCGCTGGCGCTTGGGGCGGGCTTCCTCGCCTATGCCTGGAAGCTGTACCGGAACTATTCGGACGAACTGGCGCAGCGCACCTTCCGCTTCTCGATCCTGTACCTGTCGCTGCTGTTCGCGGCGCTGCTGGTCGACCACTACTTCAAGTTCGTGCCGCAGGTCTGACCTGCTCTTTTCGCGTGTCCCGGCTGCGGCATCTTGCCGCGCCGGCGCGAGCGCGGCAGCATGATCGGCGATACTGCATGCTGTCTCCTTCTCATTCCTGACCGGTCCCCCGCATGCCACGCCTCAGCCCCGTTTCCGGCCTGTTCGCCGCCTTCCGCCGCTTTTCCCTGCTGGCCGCGCTGGCCCTGGCCGTAGCCGCCTGCGGACAGCAGAAGGCCTCGTTCCGCAATGTCGATATCACCGGCGCCGCAGACTTCGGCAAGGACTTTTCGCTGACCGACCATACCGGCAAGGTGCGCACCCTGGCGGACTACAAGGGCAAGGCCGTGGTGATGTTCTTCGGCTACACCCACTGCCCGGATGTCTGCCCCACCACCATGGCCGAACTGAAGGCGGTGATGGAGCAGCTGGGACCGGACGCGGACCGCGTGCAGGTGCTGTTCGTCACGGTGGATCCGGAGCGCGATACGCAGGCGCTGCTGGCGCAGTACGTGCCCGCCTTCGATCCCCGCTTCGTCGGGCTGCGCCCGGCCGACGAGGCCGCGCTGCAGAAGCTGGCCAAGGACTTCAAGGTGTTCTACGCCAAGGTGCCGGGCAGCTCACCCAACAACTACACCGTGGATCACTCGGCCGGCAGCTATGTGTTCGACCCGCAGGGCAAGCTGCGGCTGTTCATCCGCCATGGCCAGGGTCCGGAGCCCATCGCGCACGACCTGAAGCAGCTGATGTCCTGACGCAAGCGGGGCGCACGGGTGCGGCATAACGTCGCACCAACGCTTCGCGGGCAACAAAAAAGGCCGGTCCAGGGACCGGCCTTTTGCATGGTTGCGGCTGGGGATCAGGCGAATGCCTGCAGCGCGCCCTTCATCTTCTTCATCGCCGCCGCCTCGATCTGGCGGATGCGCTCGGCCGATACGCCGAACTCGTCGGCCAGCTCATGCAGCGTGGCGCCGCCGGAGCCGTCGTCCTCGACGTTGAGCCAGCGCGCCTCGATGATGCGGCGGCTACGCTCGTCGAGCTTGCCCAGCGCTTCTTCGAGCCCCTCGACCTGCATGCGGTCGTGGCGCTTGGCTTCCATCACGCGCGTCGGCTCATTGTGATTGTCAGCCAGGTAGGCGATGGGGGCGAATTCCTCTTCGCCGTCGTCGACCTGGCCTTCAAGCGCCAGATCGCCGCCCGACAGGCGGGTTTCCATCTCCATCACTTCTTCGGGCTTGACGTTCAGCTCGCGCGCCACGGCCTCGACCTGTTCCGGCGTGAAGGTGTGCCCGCCCTGCTTGTGGCTGCGCAGGTTGAAGAACAGCTTGCGCTGGGCCTTGGTGGTGGCCACCTTGACCATGCGCCAGTTCTTCAGCACGTATTCATGGATTTCGGCCTTGATCCAGTGCATCGCGTACGACACCAGGCGCACACCCTGGTCCGGATCGAAACGCTTCACCGCCTTCATCAGGCCGATATTGCCTTCCTGGATCAGGTCGGCATGGGGCAGGCCGTAACCGAGGTACTGGCGGGCGATCGACACCACCAGCCGCAGGTGCGACATCACCAGGCGGCGGGCCGCATCGACGGAATCGTGGTCGCGCAGCTCGCGCGCCAGGCGTTGCTCTTCCTCCGCGGTCAGCAGCGGAATGCGGTGGACAGCCTGGATGTAGCTGTCGAGGTTGCCCACGGTCGCCGGAAAGGTCCGCGCAAAGCTGCCCGTGTTCCGGGGCACCGTCGGCAGACGGTTGTTCGTCAGGGTTTGGTCGGCAGACAAGACTGCGTTCACTCAATGGCTCCTTTCGCGTCCGGCGGTTTGGTTGCCGGTGCGCCGCGGCCCCTTGGGGGAATCGGCGGCACTGCAACGCATCTTAGCACTCTGGCCGGGTGAGTGCTAATTGGAGTGCCGGTGGCTCCGATAGTTCCCAGGTATCGATCTGTCTGTTCAGATAGTCAGGTGGATCGAAATGAGACGGCAACGATACCGCTGCCGCCGCGCACTGGTAGTTAGAGCCCGGGGTGGCAACGGGGTTCTGCCGGCCGTCGCAATGCTCTGTTCCACCAGCGACTACACTCGACCGGCGGGCAGCGCACTGGCATGCTTGCGAGCCTCTCTTATCGGATCGGAGGAGTTATGTCTGTTATCGAACACTTGCTCAAGCCGCATGTGCGCGACCTGGGCGATTTCACCGTGCGCCGGCTGCTGCCGGCCGCGGCAACCCAGACCGTCGGGCCGTTTATCTTCTTCGACCATATGGGACCGGTGCAGCTGCCACCGGGCCAGGGCGCCGATGTGCGTCCGCATCCCCATATCGGCCTGGCCACGGTCACCTACCTGTTCGAGGGCGAGATCATCCATCGCGACAGCCTTGGCAGCGACCAGGCGATCCGCCCTGGCGACGTCAACTGGATGACCGCCGGCCACGGCATCGTGCATTCGGAGCGATCGCCCGAGCACGTGCGGCCAGAGGGCGCACGCCTGCACGGCATCCAGACCTGGGTGGCGCTGCCGCGGCAGCACGAGGGCGCCGAACCGTCGTTTTTCCACCATCCCGCCGCGACGCTGCCGCGCATCGAGCGGCCCGGCCTGCGCATGGTGGTGATTGCCGGCGATGCGTTCGGCCAGACCTCGCCGGTCCAGGTCTTCAGCCGCACGCTGTACGTGGCGATCGAGCTGGACGCGGGCGCCAGCGTGGAGATTCCCGCCGACCACGCCGAGCGCGGCATCTATCCGGTCGACGGCGCGGTCGCGCTCGACGGCGAGCCGCTGCCGGCCGAGCACATGGTGGTGCTCACGCCGGGCCAGCCGGCCACGCTGACGGCCACGGCGCCGTCGCGCGTGATGCTGCTCGGCGGGGACCCGACCGACGGGCACCGCTTTATCTACTGGAACTTCGTTGCCAGCAGCAAGGTGGCGATCGAGGCCGCGGCCCAGCGCTGGGAGGACGACCAGTTCCCGCGCGTGCCCGGCGAGACCGAGCGCATTCCGCTGCCCCCGCGCAAGCCCTGACGGTTGTGCCGGGGCTGGCTCAGACCGGACTGGCCCAGGTCACGCGGGTGCCCTGGCGCAGGCATTCGCGGATAGCCTCGATCTGGATGGTGATCGGCGCCGGCACCGGCACCGCGCCGTCCAGCACGCGCCGGATCCAGGCCACGGTCAGGCCGGCATCGCTGCCCGGCGGAAGCTCCGGCACATCGCCGATCGAGCCGCCGGCCTGGCCCACCAGTGTGTGCTGATGGCCTTCATGCAGCCAGTCGATGCGGCCGGTGCGCCGGGCATCGGCCACCACCTCGCCCTCGGTGCCGCGCGCCAGCAGCACGTTGGCGGGTTCGTGGGAGAAGTAGTCGGTCAGCGTCTCGCGGTATTCAGGGTGCGTGTAGCTGTACAGCCGCAGGCCTTCGGCGGGCGAGTGCTCGCCCACCGGCTGCAGCATCTTGGCCACCGTATGCGACGAATTGCGCAGGCCGATCACGGTGCGCCGCTCCAGCAGCCGCGACAGCCCGGGCGACAGCACATCCACCGGCAGCACCGCCAGCGGGCCATTGCCGTCCCCATCGCGCAGCCTGGCCGCGGCTTCGGCGGTGCTCGCGCACAGGGGCACGCCCAGGGCCTCGAACAGCGCCATGCTGGTCACGCGCCCCTCGAACTCGCGCGTGCCGTGCACCAGCACGGGGACGCCTTCGCGGGCCAGCAACAGCGCCAGCAGCGGCACCAGGTTGGGCTGCTTGCGCGCGCCGTTGTAGCTGGGGATCACCACCACCTGCCGGTCCGGCGGCGCCGGCAGCGGCTCGCAGTGCGCATGCGCGGCCTCCAGCATGCCGGCCAGCTCGTGCGGGGCCTCGCCCTTGATGCGATAAGCCATCAGGATGGCGCCCAGCTCCAGGTCGGACACGCGGCCCGCCAGCATGGCGTCGAACAGGGCCTGCGCGTCCTCGCGCGGCAGCGCGCGCGCGCCGTTGACGCCGCGGCCGATCTCCTTGATAAAGCGGGCGGCGGGAAATGGGGCGGCGGTCGTGGTCATGGTGGCGTGGGGGTAGTGTGTTCTGGGTTCATGATAGCGGAGCGCGGCGGCCTCGCCCATGGCCGCCGGGCACGCCACCGCGCCGCTACGCCGCTTGCAGCAGCGCCGGATTGCGCTGCTTGCGGTAGAGGAAGTCCAGCACCGCGGTGCGGCAGCGGTGGTAGGCCGGATCGTCCGCCAGCGCCACGCGGTCGCGCGGGCGCGGCAGGTCCACCTTGAGGATTTCGCCGATGGTGGCCGCCGGGCCGTTGGTCATCATCACGATGCGGTCCGCCAGCAGCACGGCCTCGTCGACATCGTGCGTCACCATCACCACCGTGCTGCGGGTGCCTGCCACGATCTTGATCAGCTCGTCCTGCAGGTGCGCACGCGTGAGCGCATCTAGCGCGCCGAAGGGCTCGTCCATCAGCAGCACCTTGGGCGCCATCGCCAGCGCGCGGGCAATGCCCACGCGCTGCTTCATGCCGCCGGAGATCTCGTGCGGATACTTGTTCTCGGCGTGCGTCAGGCCCACCAGCGCCAGCGTGTCGTGCGTACGCGCCTTGAGCTGCGGCTTGCTCTCGCTGGTGGCGAAGACGCGCTCCACGCCCAGGTAGACGTTCTCGAAGCACGTCAGCCACGGCAGCAGCGAATGGTTCTGGAACACCACCGCGCGCTCCGGCCCCGGCCCGGCGATCTCGCGCCCGGCGCAGATCAGCGCGCCCGCGGTGGGCGTGGCCAGTCCCGCGACCAGGTTCAGCAGCGTGGACTTGCCGCAGCCGGAATGGCCGATCAGCGTGATGAACTCGCCCTCGGCGATATGCAGGTTGATATCGCGCAGGGCGACGAACGGTCCCTTGCGGGTCTTGAAGGTCTGGCCGACGTTTTCGATGCTGACGAACTTGTCCATGGCGATTCTCCCCGCGTATCAGTTGGTGCCGTAGCTGAAGCGCCGGGCCAGCGCCAGCAGCGCGTGCTCCAGCAGCAGCCCGATGATGCCGATCACGAAGATCGCGATCACGATGTGCTCGACCTTCAGGTTGTTCCATTCGTCCCACAGCCAGAAGCCGATGCCGGTGCCTCCGGTGAGCATCTCGGCCGCGACGATCACCAGCCACGCGGTGCCGATCGACAGCCGCACGCCGGTCAGCATGTAGGGCAGCACCGCGGGCAGCAGCACCCGCGTGAACACCTTCCATTCCGACAGGTCGAGCACGCGCGCCACGTTCAGGTAGTCCTGCGGCACGCGCGTGACACCCACCGCGGTGTTGATCACCATCGGCCAGATCGAGCAGATGAAGATCGCCCAGATCGCGGCCGGATTGGCCGCCTTGAACAGCAGCAGCCCGATCGGCAGCCATGCCAGCGGCGAAACCGGCCGCAGCAGGCTGATCACCGGCGCGGTCATGGCGTTCAGGAAGGCGAAGCGCCCGATCAGGAAGCCGGCCGGGATGCCGACCAGCGCGGCCAGGCCGAAGCCTGCTGCCACGCGCGCCAGCGACGCCAGCACGTTCCAGCCGATGCCCTGGTCATTGGGACCGTTGCGGTAGAACGGGTCGGCAAAGAGCGGCACCGCGGCGTTCCATGTCGCGCCCGGCGTGGGGATGGCCGGGATCATGCTGGCGATGCCGTGCCAGGCCAGTACGAACAGGGCGAAGCCCAGCAGCGGCGGCACCGCCTTGAGCACCAGCGCGGCAGCGGTCTCGCGGCGTGCCGCGCGCCGGGCCTGCGCGGAGATTTCCTGTTCGCGCCGGCGTGTCCGTTCCTTGGTGTCGGGGTCGGCTGCGGCATCGGGCGTGGTGGAGGCAATGGCATTCATGTCGGGCTCCTTTGGTCAGGGGCACAGCGGATCAGGCGGCGGGCGTGCCGGCGGCCTTGATCTTGAAACCGTCGGCGTAGGCTTTCGGGTCCTTGCCGTCCCAGACCACGCCGTCGATCAGCTTCGAGCTGCGCATGTCGCTCTTGGGCAGCGGCACCTGCGCGGCAGTGGCGGCCTGCTTGTAGATGTCGATGCGGTTGACCTGCCTGGCCACGGCGAGGTAATCCGGGTGGGCCTTGAGCAGGCCCCAGCGCTTGTGCTGCGTCAGGAACCACATGCCGTCGGACAGGAACGGGAAGTTCGCATTGCCGTCCTGGTAGAACTTCATCGCGTCGGGGTCGTCCCAGGTCTTGCCCAGCCCGTTGGTGTAGCGGCCCAGCATGCGGTCGAGGATGATGTCCATGTCGGTGTTGACGTAGGACTTGGCGGCGATGGTCTCGGCGGTCTTGCGGCGGTTGGAGGCCGATGCATCGATGAACTTGGAGGCCTCGAGTACCGCCGCCACCATCGCGCGCGCCGTGTTTGGATGCTTCTGCACGAACTCCGCGGTGGTGCCCAGGGTCTTTTCCGGATGGTTCTTCCAGATCGCCTGCGTGGTCTCGGCGGTAAAGCCGATCTTGTCGGCGATCGCGCGCGCGCCCCACGGCTCGCCCACGCAGAAACCATCCATATTGCCCACGCGCATGTTGGCCACCATCTGCGGCGGCGGCACCGTGATGGCCTTGGCGTCCTGCATCGGGTTGATGCCGTTGGCCGCCAGCCAGTAGTACAGCCACATCGCGTGCGTGCCGGTCGGGAAGGTCTGGGCGAAGGTGTAGTCGCGCTTTTCCTTTGCCATCAGCGCTTTCAGGCTGGCGCCGTCCCGCACACCCTTCTCGGCCAGCTTGGACGACAGCGTGATGGCCTGGCCGTTGTGGTTCAGGCTCATCAGCACGGCCATGTCCTTTTTCGGCCCGCCGATCCCGAGCTGGACGCCATAGACCAGGCCGTAGAGCACGTGGGCGGCGTCCAGCTCGCCATTGACCAGCTTGTCGCGCACGCCCGCCCAGGAGGCTTCCTTGGTCGGCGTGATCTTGATGCCGTATTTCTTGTCGAGCCCGAGCGTGGCCGCCATGACCACCGAGGCGCAGTCCGTCAGCGGAATAAAGCCGATGCGCACCTCGGTCTTCTCCGGCGCGTCGGAGCCCGCCGCCCAGGCGCCGGCGCGCACCAGCGGATCGACCAGCGTCATCACGCTGGCGCCGGCGATGGTGGCCAGCGCACGGCGCCGGCCGCTGCTGGCCGGTACCGCGTCGGCAGCGGCGTCGGCGTTCTGGACGGCTGCGTGCAGCGGCCTGGCATGGCTGAGGCGAGTGGGCATTGCTTGGCTCCAAGAAAAAAAGCGTCCCCTGCCGCCGCCGGCTTCGCCAGAAGACCGGTGCGCTGCGGGGACGCCGTTGTCCGTGGCGTGACGCGGCCCGCGTTGGCCATGTCCGCCTGAATTGTCGATCGGCCGCCGTTGGCCGATACCAGCATGACGCAAGCCGTATGCCAGCATCATGCGGTGCAGCATTTCGGGGAACGTGGTGCCGGAGCGGGGCGAAATGGGCGAGGTCGGTGCGTACGTGACGCGGTCCGGACACAGCCGCCGCACTCTGGCGGAGATGGACCGGCGAGGCGGGAAGGAGGGCGGCGCCAGGAGGGTGCAGCGCACCAGCCGCGTGCGGCGTTGCACCGCGACGGCGATGGCAGGGCTCAGCCCATGACGTCGATCACGCGCTGCGCGGCATCCACAAGCTTCAGCCCGCGTTCCATCGCCATGCTGCGCAGGCGCTTGTAGGCGTCTTCCTCGCTCAGCCCGCGCGCCTGCATCAGCAGGCCCTTGGCGCGCTCCACCACCTTGCGCTCGGCCAGCTTCAGCCGCGTGGCGTCGAGTTCGGCGCGCAACTGCTGGTCCAGCTCGAAGCGTGCATAGGCGACGTCGAGCACGGTCTTGACGCGCTCCGCGCGCAGGCCGTCGACGATATAGGCGGTAATGCCCGCGCTGAGTGCGGCCTTGATGCGCTGGCTGTCGTCATTGTCGGTGAACAGCACGATCGGGCGCGGGGCATGCTGGGTCGAGACGCACACGTGCTCGATGGTGTCGCGCGCCGCGGACTCGGACGCGATGATCAGCATGTCAGGCTGGCTGGCGTTGATCACGTCGGGCAGCCGCAGGTCCGCGTCGACTACCTGGATCTCGGTGAAGCCAGCGTTCACCAGCCCGCTGCGGATGGTCTCGACGTTCAGGGGATCGGCGTCGAGCGGGTCGCGCACGAGCAGGATACGCAGCACCCGGCCGGCGGCGGGGGTGGCCGGGTTCGCTGGCGTGGGCGAGGGGGGCGGATGGCGTCTTGTCATGGCTGGCTCTGTTGCAGTGCGCCATGCAAGATTCGCGCCGGGGGGCCTCGGATGGTGCGCCAGTCCGGTGCGGCGGCGTTTGCAAGCGTGCCTGGATCCATTGTATGCGGCCGTACGCAGGGCACAGCGCGCGGTGTATCCTGTTGGCCTGCTGCGCCCGGCACCGGGCCCCGTCGCAGCACCGATCTGACCTATCTGGAGAGATGCATGACCGAATTCGTGTTCGCCCCGCCCGCGCCCGTTGGCGTGCCTGTGCGCGGCAGCCACGCCAGCTTTCCGGTCCGGCGCGTGTACTGCGTCGGCCGCAACTATGCCGCCCATGCCCGGGAAATGGGTTCGGACCCGGACCGCGAGCCGCCGTTCTTCTTCTGCAAGCCGTCCGATGCCGTCAGCTATGTCGCCGACGGCACCGAGGGCGCGTTCCCTTATCCGCCGGGCACCAGCAACTGCCACTATGAAGTGGAGCTGGTGGTGGCGATCGGCAAGGGCGGCCGCGACATCCCGGTCGAGCAGGCCGCCGGCCACGTGTTCGGCTATGCCGTGGGCCTGGACATGACGCGCCGCGACCTGCAGAACGAATCGAAGAAGACCGGCCGCCCGTGGGAGACCGGCAAGGCCTTCGACCGTTCTGCGCCGATCGGCCCGATCGTGCCGGTCTCGGCCATCGGCCATCCGCAAAAGGGCGAGGTCACGCTGTCGGTCAACGGCGTCGAAAAGCAGCGCGGCGACCTGTCGGACCTGATCTGGTCGGTGCCGGAGATGGTGTCGTACCTGTCGAAGCTGTTCGAGCTTCAGCCCGGCGACCTGATCTTCAGCGGCACGCCCGAGGGCGTGGGCCCGGTGGTCAAGGGCGATGTCATGCAGTGCCACGTCGGCGGCGTGGGCGATCTCACCATCAAGGTAGTCTGACCGATGCTCAAGCTTTACAGCTATTTCCGCAGTTCGGCCTCGTTCCGCGTGCGTATCGCGCTGGAACTCAAGGGCCTGTCCTATGACTACGTGCCGGTGCACCTGCTCAAGGAAGGCGGCCAGCAGCTCAAGCCGGAGTTCCGCGCGGTGAACCCCGACGGGCTGGTACCGGCGCTGGCCGACGGCGAGCACGTGCTGCAGCAATCGCTGGCCATCGTCGAGTACCTCGACGAGGTCCATCCCGAGCCGAAGCTGCTGCCCGGCACGGCGCTGGACCGCGCCTATGTGCGTGGCCTGGCGCAGGAGATCGCCTGCGAGATCCATCCGCTGAACAACCTGCGCGTGCTGAAGTACCTGAAGCACACGGTGGGCGTGGCCGACGAGGTCAAGGACGCCTGGTACCGCCACTGGATCGAGCTGGGCTTCGCCTCGCTGCAAGCCAACCTCGAGCGCAGCGGCAAGGCCGGGCGCTTCTGCTTCGGCGACACGCCCACGCTGGCCGACCTGTGCCTGGTGCCGCAGGTGTTCAACGCTCAACGCTTCAATATCGACGTGGCGCGCTATCCGGCGATCGCGAAGATCTATGAAGCGTGCATGGCGCTGCCGGCGTTCCAGAAGGCGGAGCCGAAGTCGCAACCTGACGCGGAATAGTATTGCACCCCGGCAAAGCGCAAACACCCCGGCACTGCCGGGGTGTTTTGTCTTGGAGGACGTCGGGATTTAACCCAGCAGCGCCTCGGCGAACTCCTCCGCCTTGAACGGCTGCAGGTCTTCCACCTTCTCGCCCACGCCGATGAAATAGACCGGCACCGGGCGCTGGCGCGCGATCGCCGCCAGGATGCCGCCCTTGGCGGTGCCGTCGAGCTTGGTCACGATCAGGCCGGTGAGCCCGAGCGCGTCGTCGAAGGCGCGGGTTTGCTGCAGGGCGTTCTGTCCGGTATTGGCGTCGATCACCAGCAGCACCTCGTGCGGGGCGCTGGGCATGGCCTTGCTGATCACGCGCTTGACCTTCTTCAGCTCTTCCATCAGGTGCAGCTGCGTCGGCAGGCGCCCGGCGGTGTCGGCCATGACGATATCGATGCCGCGCGCCTTGGCGGCGTTCACGGCGTCGAAGATCACCGCCGCGGGATCGCCGCTTTCCTGCGCCACCACGGTGACGTTGTTGCGTTCGCCCCAGATCGCCAGCTGCTCGCGCGCGGCGGCGCGGAAGGTGTCGCCGGCGGCCAGCAGCACCTTCTGGTCATAGCGCTGGAAGTGCTTGCACAGCTTGCCGATGCTGGTGGTCTTGCCGGCGCCGTTGACGCCCGCGATCATCATCACCAGCGGCTGCTCGCGGCCCAGCGCCATGGTCTTTTCGAGCGGGCGCAGCAGCTGCGTCAGCAGCTCGCGCAGCGCCGCCTTGACGCCCTCGGCGGTTTCGATGCGTTCGGACCTGACGCGCTTGCGCAGTTCGCCCAGCAGGTATTCGGTGGCCTCGACGCCGGCGTCGGCCATCAGCAGCGCGGTTTCCAGTTCCTCGAACAGGTCCTCGTCGACCTTGACGCCGACGAACAGCGTGCCGAGGTTGCGGCTGGTCTTGGACAGGCCGGTGCGCAGGCGCTGCATCCAGCCCTGCCTGGCTTCTGCGCTGGGGGCGGGCGGCGGCACCAGTTCCAGCGCCTCGGCAGCCACCGGCGCCGGCGCGGGCGGAGGCACTTGTGCCGGCACCGGGACGGGCACGGGAACCGGCACGGTCGCGGGGGCTGGCGTGGGCGTGGGCGTGGGCGTTGGCGTTGGTGTCGGGGACGGTGCCGGGGCGGGTGCGGGGACCTCCGGCGCGGGGGCCGGGGCTGGCGCGGGCGCCTCGACGGCGGCCTCCACTGGCGCCTCGACGGGCGCCGGCTCGGCCTTGCGCTTCTTCCAGAAACTAAACATTGGGGAACGGGGTCAATACCGGGGCCGAAACCCTGGCGGCAGCCACTGCCGCAGGCAACCGGTGATTAATCAATGGGTTACGCAGGCTTCGCGATGGCAGGGGAGAAACCGTTGTGGTCCCCGCCGGCGATTGCGTATAGTTCGCTACATGAGTTCACTACATGGCAGATTCGCGCGCAGCGTCGCGCACGCGAATCGATCGGCAAAATTTTAGCAGACGGGGTCGCATGAACCATTGCGCTGTCATGACCGCAACGGGCGTACCGGGCAGCAACGCCACCGCCCAAACGCGCAGCCAACGCCACGCACCGCCCTTGCAGGCGCCATCCACCCCCGCCGCGCGACTGGCGCGGCGTGTCATTCCCACGCTGCTGCTGGCGCTGCTGCCGTGGTCGCTGCCCGCGGCGGCGCAGGGCGTGGTGGCCTCGCCGATGCCGGCGGCGCAGACCGCGCCCGCCGGCGCCACCGCCCACGGCACGACCGAGTACCGCCTGTCCAACGGGCTGCGGCTGATCGTCAAGGAAGACCACCGCGCCCCGACCGTGGCACACCAGGTCTGGTACCGCGTGGGCGGCATCGACGAGGTCAGTGGCACCACTGGCGTGGCCCACATGCTGGAACACATGATGTTCAAGGGCACGCCCAAGGTCGGCGTGGGCGAGTTCTCGAAGCAGGTGGCGGCCCTGGGCGGGCGCGAGAACGCCATGACCAACCGCGACTTCACCATGTACTACCAGCAGATCGGCAAGCAGTACCTGCCGAAGATGATGGAGCTGGAAGCCGACCGCATGGCCAACCTCGTCATCACCAAGGACGAGTTCGAGCGCGAGATGAAGGTGGTGATGGAAGAACGCCGCCTGCGCACCGACGACTCCGCGCGCGGTACGGTCTATGAGCAGCTGCTGGCGACGGTCTACACCGCGGCCGCCTACCGGCACCCGGTGATCGGCTGGATGGACGACCTGGTCAACATGCGCGTGGACGACGTCAAGGACTGGTATCGCCACTGGTATGTGCCCAACAACGCCACGGTGATCGTCACGGGCGACGTCAAGGCCGAGGAAGTGAGGGCGCTGGCCGAGCGCTACTACGGCAAGCTCAAGCCACGCGCGCTGCCGGTGCGCAAGGACCAGGAAGAGCCGGCGCAGAAGGGCATCAAGCGCATCTGGGTCAAGGCACCCGCCGAGAACCAGTACATGGTGATGGCCTACAAGGTGCCGCGCCTGCGCGACGTCGAGAAAGACGTCGACCCCTATGCGCTCGAGGTGCTGGCGGCCGTGCTCAACGGCTACGACAACGCGCGCCTGACCCGCGAACTGGTGCGCGAGCAGCGCCTGGCCGACGACGTCAATGTCGGCTACGACAGCATCAACCGCGGCGAGTCGCTGTTCGTGCTCGACGGCACGCCGGCGGCGGGCCACAACACCGACGAGATCGAGCGCGCGTTGCGCGCGGAGATCCAGCGCATCGCCCGCGAGGGCGTGTCGCCGGAGGAGCTCAAGCGCGTCAAGGCGCAGGTGGTGGCCGGCCAGATCTACAAGCGCGATTCGGTATTCGGGCAGGGCATGGAGATCGGCGTGTCCGAGATCTCGGAGATCTCCTGGCGCCAGATCGATCGCATGCTCGACAAGATCAAGGCCGTCACGCCGGCGCAGGTGCAAGCCGTCGCCGCCAAGTACTTCAACGACGACAACCTGACCGTGGCCACCCTGGTGCCGCAGCCGATCGATCCGAACAAGCCCAAGTCGCAGGCCCCTTCGGGCCTGCGCCACTGAGAACAAGGCGATGACCCAGTCCGTCACTTCCGCGCCGCGTCCGCTGCGCAAACTGGCCGGCGCCGCATTGGGCGCCGTGGTGCTGCTGGCCGCGCAACTGGCGCAGGCAGCGATCCCGATCGAACACTGGACCGCATCCACCGGCGCCCGGGTATTCCTCGTGCACAGCCCGTCAATCCCGATGCTCGATATCAATATCGACTTCGACGCCGGCAGCCGCTATGACCCGCAGGGCAAGGCCGGGCTGGCCACGCTGACCGCGGCCCTGCTGGACAAGGGCGCGGCCGCGCAGGACGGCCAGCCGGCGCGCGACGAGGCCAGGATCGCCGATGCCTTTGCCGATACCGGGGCCGCCTTCGGCGGCGCGGCCGGCGGCGACCGCGGCGGCATCGGGCTGCGCACCCTGACCGCGCAGCCGGAACTGGACCAGTCGGTCGCGCTGGCCGCGCAGCTGATCAAGGCGCCGACCTACCCGGATGCCGTGGTCGGTCGCGAGAAGCAGCGCCTGATCACCGCCATCCGCGAAGCCGACACCAAGCCGGGCGTGATCGCCGACAAGGCGCTGGCCCGGGCCATGTATCCCGACCATCCCTACGGCGTCGCCGCGACCCCCGAGAGCGTGGCGTCGATCACGCGCGACGACATCGTCGGTTTCTGGCGCGACAACTACGGCGCGCAGCGCGCGGTGGTGACACTGATCGGCGCGGTCGACCGCAAGCAGGCCGAGGCCATCGCCGAGCAGTTGACGCGCGGGCTGCCGCCCGGCCGCGCCGCACCGGCGCTGCCGCAGGTGAAACTGAAGATCGCGCCCAGCGAGCAGCGCCTGCCGCACCCGGCGCAGCAGTCCAGCGTGGCGCTGGGCCAGCCGGCGATCGCGCGCGGCGACCCCGACTATTTCGCGCTGCTGGTGGGCAACTACGTGCTGGGCGGCGGTGGCTTCAGCTCGCGCCTGACCGACGAAGTGCGCGAGAAGCGCGGCCTGACCTACGGCGTGGACAGCTACTTCGCACCGTCCAAGCAGCCGGGGCCGTTCGGCATCAGCCTGCAGACCAAGAAGGCCCAGACCGACGAGGCGCTGGCGCTGGTGCGCCAGGTGCTGACGCGCTTTGTCGCCGAAGGCCCGAGCGAAAAGGAGCTGCGCGCGGCCAAGGACAACCTGATCAACGGCTTTCCGCTGCGCATCGACAACAACCGCAAGCTGCTGACCAACGTCGCCAATATCGGCTGGTACGGGCTGCCGCTCGATTACCTCGATACCTGGACCGCGCAGATCGGCAAGGTCACGCGCGAACAGGTCAGGGCGGCGTTCCAGCGCCACGTGCACCCGGACAACATGGCGACGGTGATCGTCGGCGGCCCGGTGGGCAGCGCGCCCACGGCTTCGCGGCAGTGATGTCAGCGATGATGTCGGCGGTGACGGCGGCATCGCCTGCGGCGGAGCCTGCCGCAGGCTCTACAATCACGGCATGAATTCGCGTTCCCGATTGCCCTCGCCCGCGCCTCGCGGGCGATCTCCCGTCTCTCCCGTGCCGCGCCAGGCACCCGCACAGGTCCGCATCATCGGCGGACGCTGGAAGCGTACGCTGCTGCCCGTGCCTGACGCCCAGGGCCTGCGGCCCACGCCCGACCGCGTGCGCGAAACGCTCTTCAACTGGCTGGGCCAGGACCTGTCCGGCATGGAATGCCTGGATCTGTTCGCCGGCTCCGGCGCGCTCGGTTTCGAGGCCGCCTCGCGTGGCGCGGCCGTGGTGACGCTGGTCGAGTCCAATGCGCGCGTGGCCAGGCAATTGCGAGACAACGTGACGCGGCTGGATGCCGGGCAGGTGCGCGTGCTGCAAGGCGACGCCTTCGCCATTGCCGCGCAGCTGCCGGATGCCAGCTTCGACGTGGTGTTCCTGGACCCGCCCTTCGCCGAGGACTGGATCGGCCCGTCGCTGGCGCACGCGGCGCGGCTGTCGCGGCCGGGCGGGGCGGTCTATGTCGAGACCGACCACCCGCTGACCGGCGCCGATGCACCGGTGCCGGCATCGCTCGAGATCGTGCGGCACGCGCGCGCCGGAGCGGTGCATTTCCACCTGCTGCAGCACCACGTGCCGGGCCACGGCGCCGCCTGATGCGCCAGGCCCGCGGGCCGCTGCCTGGCGCCGCGGTTTCGGAAAGGGGAAGGGCCCCTTCCCGATTGCGAAACCGATTCTTGGGTGCACTGCCGCAAAACGGTGCCTGCGGCGACTTCCAAGCGGGGCATTTAGGGTTACACTACGCCGCTGTCACAACGCTCGCGACGCAGCACCCACGCCGGCCCGGCCGGCGCAAGAGGCGGCCCTTCCACGGCCGGCAGCGGGCAGATCAAGGAGGAAGTATGGTCAGCGCGGTCTATCCCGGCACCTTCGATCCAATGACCCGGGGACACGAGGATCTGGTCCGCCGTGCGTCGAATATCTTCGACGAACTGGTGGTCGGCGTGGCGCACAGCCCCAACAAGCGCCCGTTCTTTTCGCTCGAAGAGCGCATCAGCATTGCCCGCGAAGTGCTCGGGCATTATCCGAACGTGCGGGTCGAGGGCTTTTCCGGACTGCTCAAGGATTTCGTGCGCAAGAACAATGCGCGCGTGATCGTGCGCGGCCTGCGCGCGGTGTCCGACTTCGAGTACGAGTTCCAGATGGCGGGCATGAACCGCTACCTGCTGCCCGACGTGGAGACCATGTTCCTGACCCCGTCGGACCAGTACCAGTTCATCTCCGGCACCTTCGTGCGCGAGATCGCGGTGCTGGGCGGCGATGTCAGCAAGTTCGTGTTCCCGTCGGTGGAACGCTGGCTGCAAGAGAAAATCGCGAAACCGGAATAAAATATGGCTTCAGACACGTCAGACCGCGGCCAGTCGGGCGCGGGCGTGTCCGCAGGAAGGAAACACCATGGCGCTGATGATCACCGACGACTGCATCAACTGCGACGTTTGTGAACCCGAGTGCCCGAACGAAGCCATTTCGATGGGGCCCGAGATCTATGAAATCGACCCCAACAAGTGCACCGAGTGCGTCGGCCACTTCGACGAGCCGCAATGCCAGCAGGTCTGCCCGGTCGCGTGCATTCCCAAGGATCCGAACCGCGTGGAGACCCATGAGGTCCTGATGCAGCGGTACCGCCTGCTGACGGCGGCCCGGCACGCGGCCTGATACCGGATCACCCTGGCCCGGCCTCGCCATCCCGGCTTGCGCCGCGCAAAAAAAGCCCCCGGCACCGCAAGGTGACGGGGGCTTAACCTTTCCCCAATTACTACGGTTACTGCCTACGGCACTGCGCGGTCAGGCACCGATCGGCTTGCCGTCGGCACGACGCACCACGATGGTGGACGAGCGCGGCGGCTTGGCCGCATCCGGCCACTTGCCGGTCGGGTGCTGGATGTTGATGAAGCAGGTGGTCAGGTCCGGCGTGTAGGCGATGCCGGTGATCTCGCAACCGGTCGGGCCCGCCAGGAAGCGCTTCGACTGGCCCGTCGGCGAGATGTAGTACATGCTGTTGTTGCCGAAGGTGCCGGTGTAGGTGGCGCTGGTGCTCGAATCGGTCTGCACCCACAGGCGGCCCTTGGGATCGACGCGCAGGCCGTCCGGGCTCGAGAACGTATCGCCGTTGATGTTGCCCTTCAGGTTGTCCGTGGCCAGCGACGGGTCGCCGGCCTGCAGCAGGATGCTCCAGGTGAAGGTCGTGGCCAGCGGCGAATTGCCGGCTTCATTCCACTTGACGATATGGCCGTGCAGGTTGTTCTTGCGCGGGTTGGCGGCGTCGGTCTGCTGGCGGCCGCTGTTGTTGGTCAGCGTGCAGTACAGCGTGTTGTCCGGCGCGGCGGTGATCCACTCGGGGCGGTCCATCAGCGTGCCGCCGGCCACGCGCGCGGCCGACTTGGTGTTGATCAGCACGTCTGCCTGGGTGGCGAAGTCGACCGTGGTCGGTGCCGGCGACACCGCCGACTGGGTCCAGTTGCCCGGGTCCGAGGCACCGACGGTGAGGCCGTTCTTGCCCTGCGACAGTTCGATCCACTGGCCGCTGCCGTCGGCGTTGAACTTCGCCACGTACAGCGTGCCGGTGTCCAGCAGGTTGGCGTTGGCGGCGCGGTTGTTCGGGTCGAAGGCCTTGCTCGGCACGAACTTGTAGATGCAGCCCGGGGTGCCGTCGTCGCCCATGTAGAAGGCCACGTTGTTGCTGGCATCGGTGATGTAGGCGACGTTCTCGTGGTCGAAGCGGCCCATCGCGGTGCGCTTGGCCGGCGCGCCCAGCGTGCCGTACGGGTCGATCTCCACCACCCAGCCGTAGCCGTTGTCGGCCTGGATCGGGTCGATGTAGTTGTCGGTGCTTTCTTCGCAGGTCAGGTAGGTGCCCCACGGGGTGTGGCCGCTCGAGCAGTTGTTGAGCATGCCGACCACGGTGGCGCCGATCACCGGTGCGGCCGGGCCGCCGACGCGGTACAGCGTGTTGCCGGTGTAGCGCTTGTTGTAGATCGAGTCGCGCTTGACCTGCCACTTGCCGCTGGCGGCCAGCTCCACTTCGATCACCGAAATGCCGACCGCCGACAGCGCGATGCGCTTCTGCTCCGGGCTTGCGGTAGCGGCATCGTAGGCGGTCGGGAACAGGATGTTGTAGTCCGGCAGTTCGTGGTTGATTGCCAGCAGGCCGCCCTTCTGCGGATCCACGCCCGGCAGCGTGAAGAAGTGCATGCCGTCGTGGTTGCCGCCAGCCTGGCGCTCGGTCTCGGCCGACGACTGGAAGGCGCCGGCATAGCCGGTGGCACCGGCTTCGACCGGGTCGCCGGCGGAGAACAAAACGTCGACGCTGTAGCCGCTCGGCACCACCACGGTGTCGGCGGTGGACTTGGCGATCGGCTCGAAGGTGACCTCGTAGCTCGGCGTGGCCGGCGCCGGGGCCGGAGCGGGTGCCGGGGCAGGGGCCGGTGCGGGCGCCGGAGCCGGCGCAGGATCGTCATCGCCGCCGCAGGCGGCCAGCAGGCCGCTGCCGAATGCCGACACCAGCGACAGGCCCAGGCCGCCGCGCAGCACCCGGCGGCGGGCCGGGTTGGCGGCGACGATGTCCTCGAGCATCTGGCCGGGCACGTCAACGTCGGGCTTGGCGGCGCGGCTTGCGGCGCGCGCTTCGTCGGTCAGGTACGACATGGGCTTTCCTCCTGTGGGATGTCATGCGCATCGGCAACCATGCGATACCGACGCGATTGGAAACCCCGCAATTTAGGTGGTGCCCATGGCACTTTGATGACACTATGTCTGCAACTGCAGACCGGTGCGGCCAAACGACGGCGGGCCGCGGATGCGGCCCGTTTTCATGCTGCTGTCGCAGAAATATGCTGGCTGCGTGCGGCGCTCAGCGCGCGGTATGCAGCTGCGCCATGGCGCGCTCGGCATCGCCGCGGGCCATCAGGCCGAGCGGCTCGATGCAGCGGTCGATGGCGGCATCGATGGCTTCCTGCTCCTCGCGCCGCGGGGGCTTGAGCACGAAGTTGACCACGTCCTCGCGGCCCGCGCCGGCACCGCCGGGGCCATTGCGCGGATGGCCCACGCCCAGGCGCAGGCGCCAGTAGTCCTGCGTGCCCAGGTGGGCCGAGATGTCCTTCAGGCCGTTGTGGCCGCCGGCGCCGCCGCCGCGCTTGAGCTTGGCGGCGCCTGCGGGCAGGTCCATCTCGTCATGCACGACCACGATCTCGCCGGGCAGGATCTTGTAGAAGCGCGCCAGCGACACCACCGCCAGGCCGGAGCGGTTCATGAAGGTCGACGGCTTGAGCAGCCAGATCTCCTGGTCCCAGAGCCGTGCGCGCGCGGCCAGCCCATGGAAGCGGCCTTCCACGCGCAGCGTGGCGCCGCCCATGCGGGCCAGCTGGTCCACCAGCCAGAAGCCGGCGTTGTGTCGGGTGGCCTCGTACTCCGCACCGGGATTGCCGAGGCCGACGATAAGCTTGATCATGCGTTTGACTGTGTCGTTGGCGCGCGACTGCGCCACAGGCGCCAAGGATACCGAAAAACCGGCAGTCAGCTGCCGGGCGAAAAAAAACCGCCGCAGGAGCGGCGGTTTCTGCGTGGCGCGGCCCGCGGGCCGCCACCGCTGCGGCAGCTTAGGCAGCCGGGGTTTCGCCAGCGGCTTCGCCGCCTTCGGCAGCTTCCGACACGGCACCAGCCGGTTGCGAGATGCTGGCGATGGCCGGGTTGTCGTCACCGTGGGTGATCACGGTCACGCCCTTCGGCAGCTTCAGGTCGGACAGGTGCAGGGTCTGGCCCAGCTCCATCGCGCCGACGTCCACTTCGATGAACTCGGGCAGGTCGGCCGGCAGGCACGACACTTCCAGGTCATTGACGATGTGGTTGACCAGGCCGTGGCCCAGCTTCACGCCAGGAGCGGTTTCCTGGTTCATGAAGTGCAGCGGCACCTTGACGTGGATCTTGTCGTTGGCCGACACGCGCTGGAAATCGACGTGCAGCACCAGCGGCTTGAACGGGTGCATCTGGAATGCGCGCAGCAGCGCCTTTTCCGACTTGCCCGCGACTTCCAGGTCCAGGATCGACGAGTGGAACGCTTCCTTCTTCAGGGCGTGCCACAGGGCGTTGTGATCCAGTTCGATCATCTTCGGCTCGGCAGCGCCGCCGTAGATGATGCCGGGGGTCTTGCCCGAATTGCGCAGGCGGCGGCTCGCACCCGTTCCCTGTACGCTACGCTCGAAAGCGACAACTTTCATGATGACTCCAAAAAGTAAGAAGGCTGTCCGCGACCAGACAGCCTCGTTGCGGCGCAAAGGCAAAATTATGCGCCGATCAAGTCACGTTGATCACCAGACAACGATGATCAACGCAGTAAAGCCTTAGATTCTATCAGGAACCCGCAAACAGCGACATGATCGAGTCGCCCTTGACGATGCGGGTGAAGGTCTCGGCCAGCAGCGGGGCGGTCGAGAGCTGGCGGATCTTGGCGCACTTGGCGGCTTCTTCGGACAGCGGGATGGTGTCGCACACCACCACTTCGTCCAGCGCCGAATCCGCGATGCGGGCCGCCGCGCCGCCCGACAGCACGGGGTGCGTGCAGTAGGCGAAGACCTTCAGCGCGCCGCGCTCCTTCAGCACCTGGGCGGCCTTGCACAGCGTGCCGCCGGTGTCGATCATGTCGTCCATGATGACGCAGTTGCGGCCTTCGACTTCACCGATGATGTTCATCACCTCGGCCACGTTGGCCTTGGGACGGCGCTTGTCGATGATGGCCAGGTCGCAGTTCAGTTCCTTGGCCAGCGCGCGGGCACGGACCACGCCGCCGACGTCCGGCGAGACCACCAGCAGGTCGCCGTAGTTCTTCTCGCGCAGGTCGCCCAGCAGTACCGGCGAAGCGTAGATGTTGTCGACCGGGATATCGAAGAAGCCCTGAATCTGGTCGGCGTGCAGGTCCATCGTCAGCACGCGCTCGACCCCGGCGACTTCCAGCATGTTGGCAACCACCTTGGCCGAAATCGCCACGCGCGCCGAACGCGGGCGGCGATCCTGGCGGGCATAGCCGAAGTAGGGCATGGCGGCGGTGATGCTGCGGGCCGAGGCGCGCTTGAGCGCATCGACCATCACCATCAGTTCCATCAGGTTGTCGTTGGTCGGCGCGCAGGTGGACTGCAGCACGATGACGTGCTTGCCGCGAACGTTTTCCTGGATTTCGACCTGGACTTCTCCGTCGGAGAAACGGCCAACCTGAGCCTTGCCCAGCGGAATGCCGAGGTGCTGTACGACAGCCTCCGCGAGTTTGGGGTTGGCGTTGCCGGTAAATACCATCAAGCCTTCGCTGCTCATTCGGGGCACCTGTCTTGCTGCTGGGGGAGCTTGGTGTCACCGGCGAAGCCGGTGACTTGGGGATATCGTGTTCCGTTAGGACACTATAGGAAGTAATGGCAGGGGAAGAAGGATTCGAACCTTCGAATGCCGGAATCAAAATCCGGTGCCTTGACCAACTTGGCGACTCCCCTACACAACCGGGCCGTTCTTCGTGGTACCAAACTGCCGTACCGCGCCGAACGATAACTTGCTATGCGAACGTCGCGAGCGGGTGCTGTGCCAGACTTCTCACACACCTGCCATCCCATTCGGGAGGCACCCTTTCCAAAACCTGCTGCGCTGTTTTTGCGTCGGGAAAACGCGCAAACACGCAGGCTCCGGAACCGGTCATCCGGGCATGCTGATTGTGTTGCTTCAGCCATGCCAGGGCTCGGGCGACTTCGCCGAACTTCGCTGTTGCTATCGGTTCCAGGTCGTTGCGACCGAAATCGAATTTGTTTGTGCGAGCAGCGAAGACCGCAATTATGGAGATCGGTGTATCCCTTGTCAAGCACTCGTCCGAAAAAATTTCAGCGGTCGGCACGTGCTGCTTCGGGTGGATGATCACGAACCAGCTGTCGGGCAGCTCGACCGGCGTGAGCTCCTCGCCGATGCCCTGCGCAAAGGCGTTCTGCCCGAGCACGAATACCGGCACGTCGGCGCCCAGCGTCAGCCCGATCCGCATCAGCTCGGCGCGCGTCAACCCCAGGCCCCACAGGTGGTTCAGCGCCAGCAGCGTGGTGGCGGCGTCGGAAGAACCGCCGCCGATGCCGCCGCCCATCGGCAGCACCTTGTCGATGGCGATGTCGGCGCCGAAGCTGGTGCCGCTGGCGGCCTTCAGCGCGCGCGCGGCCCGCACCACCAGGTCGGTCTCGGCCGGTACGCCGGGCACCTCGGTGACGCGCGTGACCACGCCGTCGTCGCGACGGCGGAAATGCAGCGTGTCGCACCAGTCGACCAGCTGGAACACGGTCTGCAGCGTGTGGTAGCCGTCGGCGCGGCGGCCGGTCACGTGCAGGAACAGGTTGAGCTTGGCCGGCGCGGGGCAGTTGCGCAGTTCGGGTGGAGGCAGGGGATGGCTGCTTGGCATGGTGCGGTGATGGGGGCAGTTATGGCGTCTGCTGATCGATGACCAGACGTACCGACAGCGGATTGCTGCCGGCGTCGCGCGCCAGGTCGATACGGCGTGGCACCTGCGTTGCGGCAGCGCCTGTGTCGGGCGTCTCCTGCCAGGCGACGTAGCGCACGGTCCAGCCGTTCTGCGCCAGCGTCGCCAGCCGGCCCTGCTCGTCGCGCGTGGCGCGCGCCGGCGTGCCCTGGGTGGGACGCCCGTGCAGCCAGTCGCGCAAGCCGGCCACCGGCAGCGCGAAGCCCAGCGCTTCCTCCATCAGGGTATCGACTTCGGGCGCGTTGCGCGGCGGCTGGTTGGGCAGGTCGAGCGTGGCGCCCGACGGCGTGGCGGTGACCACGGCCAGGGTCTGGCCCAGCGGCGAGACCAGGTCGAGCCGCACGTTGCGGCCCTGCTCCTCCCAGCGGAAGCTGCCCTGCACGCCCTCGTCGCGCCCGTAGCGCACGTAGCTGGCGGAAAAGCGGCCGGTGTACTGCCGGCTGGCGGCGTCCTGGTCGACATCGAAGTTGCGCGACGGCGCCACGCTGGCGCATGCCTGCAGCAGCAGGGGCGCGCCAAGGCAAAGCAGCGCCAGGCGTCGGGATCGGTTCATGGGCATGGTCGTGAGGACGGCGGCACGGCGGCCGCCGGCTGACGGGAAACCGGCGCCGCCGGCCGGGCTGCCGGCCGCGGCGCGCGGGCTTACTTGGACGGCTGCAGGTTGAATTTGTAGCGGCGCAGCGTATCGATCAGGGTCTCGTTCTCGGGATCGATGCGCACGGCCTCGGTCCAGGTCTTGCGCGCCTCATCGTGTTCGCCGAGCTGCCACAGCACCTCGCCGAGGTGCGCGCCGATTTCAGCCTCGGGGGCCTTGGCATAGGCGTTGCGCAGCAGTGCGGCCGCGGGCTGCAGGTCGCCCATGCGGAATTTGACCCAGGCCAGGCTGTCCATGATGTACGGATCGTCCGGACCCAGCTCTGAGGCACGCTCCAGCAGCTTGAGTGCCTCGGGCAGGCGCTCGTTGCGGTCCGCCAGCGAATAGCCGAGGGCGTTGTAGCCCTGCTTCTGCTGCGGCTGCAGCGCAATCACGCGGCGCAGCCCGGTTTCCATGCTGGCGTAGCGCTTCTGGCGCTCGTCGAGCATGGCCAGCTCATAGATCCAGTCGGCGTTGTCGGGCTCCGCCGCGATGCGGTCGTTCAGCACCTTGCGGGCGCGGTCGTAGGCCTTGCTCTCCATCAGCGTGGCTACTTCGGCCTGGCGAATGGCGGTCACGCGCTGCGAGCGCTGGCCGGGGTCGGGGATGTCCTCGGCGTCGGTGAGCATCTCGCCGAACAGCGCCTGGGCGTCGTCGAGCTTGCCCATGCGCGCCAGCAACTGGGCGCGCTTGGCGGTGGCCGCCGGTGCCAGGCGGATGTCCTCGATGCGGTCGAGCCAGCGGATCGCGCCGGCGTAGTCCTTGCGCTCCTCGGCGATCTGCGCCAGGTACTGGTAGGCAATGTCGGGATTGGCGCTGGGCTGCTTTTCGACCAGCTGCAGGTATTCCTGCAGGTACTGCTCGGCCTCGCCGTAGTTCTTCGCCTGCAGGCTGGTCAGGCCCAGCGCCAGCGGCACGCGCGGGTCGGCGGGAGCCACCTTGCGCAGCGTCTCGAATTCCTGGCGGGCCGCCGGCATGTCGTTCTTCAGCAGGTACAGCCGCGCCAGCGTGATATGGCCGTTGACCGATTCGGGCGACTTTTCCAGGAAGCGCTTGAGCACCGCCACGGCTTCGTCGGGCTGCTTCTCGGCGCGCAGTTCGGCCGACATCAGCGCGGCCGCTTCATAGCCGGGCCGCAGCCGCAAGGCCTGGTCGAGCGCGGCCAGCGCGCCCGGCTCGTCGCCGGCGACTTCGCGCGCGCGCGCCAGCGCCAGCTGGGTCTCGGGCAGCTTGGTTTCGTTGCGGGTCAGGTCCTGCAGCAGCGTGGCCGCGCCGGCCGGATCGCTGGTGCGCGACAACTGCTGCTGCAGCTGCAGGATGGCATCGCCGCGCTGGCTGGCCGGGACCGCAGCCAGTTGCTGCTGCAGCAGCGGGCGGGCATCGTCCCAGCGGCCGTTGAGTACCAGCAGGGTCGACAGCACCTGGCCGGCCGCCGGCGAGGAGGGAGAAATCTCTTTCCACAGGCGCGCGGCGTCAAGCGCCTGCTGCGGGATGCGCGCGTTGAAGGCGATCTCGGTGGCACGCTGGGCGAAGCGCGGGTCGCGGGTCTGGCGCGCCAGTTCCAGGTAGGTGCGATAGGCCGGGCCGACCAGGCCGCGCTGGATGGAAATCTCGGCGGCCAGCACCATATAGACGATATCGTCGGTCAGCTCCAGCGACGGCAGTGCCGGCCGCGCGGGTTTGGCCGCCGGGGTGTCCGCCGCGGCCAGCTGCAGCATGGGCAGCGAACCGGCGCCGACCGGCGGCGCGGCGTGGCTGGCGCCCGCCGCCGCTGCCAGCAGCGCGCCGGCGGCCAGGGCGCGCACATGGCGCCGCGGCGCCTGCCACCAGCGGGCCAGGGTGCCGGCACGGCGCGCCGTGCGCGAGCCGGCGCCCGTCGATGTGGTCAGGCCGCCGCCCGCGGTGGCTTGCAACGAGGAGTCCGGCATCAGGTCCGGCATCAGGTCCGACATGTATTGAGTGCTCCGGCGCACGCTGGCGAAGGATGGGAGATTGCGCATTGATAAGGGCATTGTAGCCTGCCGCTACAATGCGCTGCTTGGCGCCGCAGGCCGGCGCCGCCAGGCGCTGCAGGAGTTTTGAGCGGTAACCAACGGAGAGGTTCGATGCCTGAATTGCCCGAGGTCGAGGTGACCCGGCGCGGCTTGCTGCCGCATGTGGTGGGGCGGCGCATCGCCGCGGTCACGGTGCGCCACCGCGGCCTGCGCTGGCCGGTCGACCCTGAACTCGAAACCTGCCTGGCCCAGCGCCTGGTGCGCCGCATCGAGCGCCGCGGCAAGTATCTGCTGCTCGAATGCGTCAGCGCCGACGCGGCGCAGCCGGATGGCTGGCTGTTGGTGCACCTGGGCATGACGGGCACGCTGAGGGTGTTGCCCGAGGCACCGCCGCCGGGCGTGCACGACCACTTCGACCTGGTGCTCGACGCGGGGCCCGGCGCAGCGTCGGCGGCAACGCCAGGACAGCAGCCGGGTACCATCGTGCTGCGCTTCCGTGATCCGCGCCGCTTCGGCGCCATCCTCTGGACCACGCTGCCGGAGGCCGAACTGCCGTCGCATCCGTTGCTGAGCACCCTCGGCATCGAGCCGTTCGATCCCGCCTTCGATGGCGCCTGGCTGCACCGCCATACGCGCTGCCGCAGTGCCGCGATCAAGACCGTGCTGCTGTCCGGTGCGATCGTGGTCGGGGTGGGCAACATCTACGCGTCCGAAAGCCTGTTCCGTGCCGGCATCCACCCGACCACCCCGGCCGGGCGCCTGAGCCGCGCGCGTTGCGACCGGCTGGCGCAGGCGGTGCGGGACACCCTGGCGCAGGCGATCGAGCGCGGCGGCAGCACGCTGCGCGACTTTGTCGGCAGCGACGGTGCCAGCGGCTACTTCCAGCTCGATTGCTTTGTCTACGACCGCGCCGGCCTGCCATGCAAGGTGTGCGCCAAACCGGTGCGCCAGATCGTCCAGGGCCAGCGTTCCACCTTCTATTGCACCAACTGCCAGCACTGACCAGCATCCGGAGTGCTTCAGGGACCGCCCGCTGCCGCGGGTCGATGGGTCGGCGCAACACTGGCGGGGCGACTGCCATCCAAGGGACGCGAATTCCACAAAAGCGCCGTGGAAACCTGTATCGTGTGCGCAGTCATAAAAAGTTACAAAATGGTCGGCCGCGCATGTACGGCAGGGGGCGGACCGGCATTGCGTGAACACGGGCATGCCGCGCAGGGTGGCGGGCCCCGAGGCAAAACCAAGTCAGCCCAACAGCTCCATGACAACGCTCGCCCACCAATTCGAACAATACGGCGCCTGGAGAACCGGGGTCCTCCAGTCACTGGCCGAATTCCAGTCCTGGCTGCAGCAGCACGACCTGTACGATGCACAGGCCGACGACCGCGTGCAGCGCATCCAGAGCGTGCTGCGCAGCGACCGCCTCAAGGTCGCCTTCATCGCCGAGTTCTCGCGCGGCAAGAGCGAGCTGATCAACGCCATCTTCTTTGCCGACTACGGGCGCCGCATCCTGCCGTCGTCGGCGGGGCGCACCACCATGTGCCCGACCGAGCTGCGCTACGACGAAGCCGAGCCGCCCAGCATCCGCCTGCTGCCGATCGAGACGCGCCTGCAGGACGCCTCCACCGCCGACTTCATCGAGGCCGGCACTTCGGCATCGCACTGGCATTCGGTGCCGCTGGACCCGTCGTCGCCCGAGGGCATGCTGGAGGCGTTCCAGCATGTGGTGCAGACCATGCGCGTGCCGCCCGAGCAGGCCGAGGCGCTGGGGCTGTACCACGAGAACGACCCCGATGCCGCCTATGCGGTCGATGCCGAGGGCATGGTCGAGATCTCGCGCTGGCGCCACGCCGTCATCAATTTTCCGCATCCGCTGCTGCGCCAGGGCCTGGTGATCCTCGACACGCCGGGCCTGAACGCGATCGGCACCGAACCCGAACTGACGCTGCGGCTGATCCCGGATGCGCACGTGGTGGTGTTCGTGCTGGCCGCCGACGCGGGCGTGACCAAGAGCGACCTCGAGCTGTGGCGCAGCCATGTCGGCGCCGGGCACCGGCGCGGCTGCCTGGCGGTGCTCAACAAGATCGACGGCCTGTGGGATCCGCTGCGCCAGCCCGGCGAAATCGCGCAGGAAATCGCGCGGCAGGTGTCGACCACCGCGCAGGTGCTGGGCATCGAGCAGTCGCGCGTGTATCCGGTGTCGGCGCAGAAGGGGCTGGTGGCCAAGGTCACGCGCGACGACACCCTGCTCGCGCGCAGCGGCCTGCCGGAGTTCGAGCACGTGCTGTCGGACCAGCTGATTCCGCGCCGGCGCGAGATCGTCTCTGACCAGGTCTACCGGCTGGTGCAGGACATGGCGCGCGCCGCGCAGCAGCTGCTGCAGAGCCGCCGCCGCGATATCGTCGAGCAGTTGTTCGAGCTGCGCGGACTGCGCGGCAAGAACCATGCGATGGTCAAGCACATGCTGATGCGGGTGCAGGGCGAGAAGGACGAGTTCGAGCAGAGCATCAGCAAGTTCCAGGCGCTGCGCCTGGTCTTCGGCCGCCACAGCGCCGACATCATCAAGAGCCTGCAATTGCGCGACGTGCGCCGCACCATGCGCAGCGCGCGCGAGCATATGAAGGAGCGCTTCTTTTCGCGCGGCCTGCGCGAGGACATGGACGCATTGTTCGCGCAGCTGAGCGGGCTGGTGAGCGATGCCGACAACAAGATCGGCCAGCTGCACCAGTTGATCGAAAGCATGTACCGGCGCTTCAATGCCGAGCACGGCTTCACGCTGCCCGCGCCGATGCAGTTCACCGCCGAACGCTACCTGACCGAGCTGCAGGAGACGCTGCGGCTGGTGCAGGCGCATTTCGGCACGATCAGCATGCTGACGCGCTCGCGCCCGCAGCTGGTGCAAAGCGCTTTCAACACCATGGCCAGCCGCGTGCTGGAGAATTTCCGCGGCCTCAACCGCGACATCGAGGTCTGGCTCAAGTCGGTGATGACGCCGCTGGAAGCCCAGGTGCGCGAACACCAGAAGCAGCTGCGCCGGCGTGTCGATTCGATCGAGCGCATCCATGAAGCCACCGACACGCTGGAAAGCCGCATCGCGCAGCTGGAGGAAGTGCTGAACGGGCTGGATGAACGCAGCGGGCGCATCGAGGCGTTTGCCCAGCGGCTGATGCGGCCGGCGGCGGATGCGGACAGTGCCAGCCTTGCGGTAGCGTAGCCGGGCAGCTCTTGCCGACCGGTATATCATGTGGCGCCGCGCCTTGCGGCGCCTTTTTCTTTGGCGCGCCGATGCCCATGTCCGCTCGCCACGCAGTTGCCACACCGATGCCCCGCAAACCAGCCCCCCGTACCGCACCAGCCCTGCCTGATGACCTCCGTGTGCCCCTTGACTTCGGCGCGCGCGTGGTCGACTGGCAGCGCCGGCACGGCCGGCACGACCTGCCGTGGCAGAACACCCGCGACCCGTACCGGATCTGGCTGTCCGAGATCATGCTGCAGCAGACCCAGGTCAGCGCGGTGATCGAGTACTTCCAGCGTTTCGTCGCGCAGTTGCCCACGGTGCAGGACCTGGCGGCGGCGCCTGCCGACCAGGTCATGGCGCTGTGGGCCGGGCTGGGCTATTACTCGCGCGCGCGCAACCTGCACCGCTGCGCCATGCAAGTGGTCGGCGAGCATGGCGGGTGCTTCCCCACCGACCCCGCGGTGCTGGTCACGTTGCCGGGCATCGGCCGTTCCACCGCGGCGGCCATTGCCGCGTTCAGCGCGGGCGTGCGTTCGCCGATCCTGGACGGCAACGTCAAGCGCGTGTTCGCGCGCTGCTTCGGCATCCATGGCCATCCGGGCGAGCGCGTGGTGGAAACGCGCATGTGGCAACTGGCCGAGTTGGCCTTGCCTGCGCCTGGCCCACGCCAGGCCGACGACATGGTGGCCTATACGCAGGGGCTGATGGACCTTGGCGCGACGGTGTGCTCGCGCGGCAAGCCCGCCTGCCTGGCCGATGCCGCAGCGTGCCCGCTGTCCGCAGATTGCGTCGCGCGCCGCGACGGCCTGACCGGCGTGCTGCCCGCGCCCAAGCCGCGCGTGGCGATCCCCGAGCGCAGCACGGTGATGCTGCTGGTGCGGCGCGAGCGTGAAGTGCTGCTGCGCCTGCGTCCGGACAGCGGCATCTGGGGCGGCCTGTGGAGCCTGCCGGAGATGCCGGTCGACACCGTGCCCTTCGACGCGGAAGACGCCGAGGCCCGCGCGCTCGACTACGCGCGCGCTTTCGGCACCCCCGCGCGCGCCGTGCTGGCCGGCGAGCTGACCCATGTGTTCACGCACTTCCGCCTGCTGATCCGCGCCATCCGGGTCGACCTGAATGTGGAGGCGAACGTGCTGCGGCAGGACAGCGCGACGCCGGCCGGGCAGCGCTGGCTGTCGCTCGACGATCTCGATGCGCTGGGCACGCCCGCGCCGGTGCGCCGGCTGCTTGAGGACCAGGCGCGGGTGGGCTTGTTCTGAAGCGGGAGTGGGCGCGGGAGGAGAGACCGCCTACAGCATGTGGTTCTGCCGCATGTAGCGGTGCACGATCTCGATGCGCATGCCCGCGTCGGGCAAGGCCATCAGCATCTGCTTGGCCTTCAGCGGCACCGGCAGCAGCTCGCACAGCCGGTTGGCGACCCAGCTCGGGTCGTCCCACAGGTAGGGCTCGTCGAAGGGCATGCGGTCGGGCTGCTCGGCGTGCAGCCGCGTGACGATGCGGCGCAGCGCGTCCAGGCATTCGCCCAGCAGTTCCAGCTTGCAGTCGATGATGTCGGGCGGGAGCACGTCGGCGCGCGCCACCAGCAGGCCGTCGTCGCGGGTTTCGTGGCTGATGATATGGAAGCGCTCGCGGCCGCGCGTGCGGATCAGCAGCACGCCCAGCTGCTCCATGTTGCAGTCGACGATTTCCGCGAGGCAGCCGACCAGTTCGGGCACGGTGGGCTGGTTGGGCCGGGCCACTTCCTCGCCGCTGGCGATCAGGCAGACGCCGAACGGCGCGCTGTCGCGCAGGCAGTTGCGCACCATGTCGACATAGCGCGCCTCGAACACGCGCAACGGTAGCCGTCCACCGGGAAACAGCACGGTGTGCAGGGGAAACAGCGGCAGGTTTTCGAGCGTCCGTGGCGGGTCTTCGGACCCTGCGGGACGGTAGAGGTCGGTCGAGGACATGCGGTGCAGGCTTGGGGTCGCGCAGCATTGGGCCGCCAGGCCAACGCCGCGCTCAGATGCCCCGTGCAGCCCGGGGTGCCATGCCGCGTGCGTCAGCCCGCCGGTGCGAGCTCTCGGTGTCTGACCAGCACATTACCATGTGCCCGGAAATAGTTGGCGAGCCTTTCGGCAATATAGACCGAGCGATGCTGTCCGCCGGTGCAGCCGATCGCCACGGTCAGGTAGCTGCGGTTGTCGGCGATGAAGCTTGGCAGCCACTTTTCCACGTAGGCGCGGATATCCTCGGCCATCGCCAGCACCATCGGCTGCGCCTGCAGGAAGTCGATTACCGGCGTGTCGCGGCCCGTCAGCGGCCGCAGCGCCAGGTCGTAGTACGGGTTCGGCAGCGAGCGCACGTCGAACACCATATCGGCATCGCTGGGCACGCCGTGCTTGAAGCCGAACGACTCGAACAGCAGCGTCAGGCGCTGGCTGTCGTCGCGGATCAGCTCCTTGATCCAGCTGCGCAGCGTATTGGTGCGCACATTGCTGGTGTCGATGCGGTGCGCGGCCTCGGCAAGCGGGCTCAGCAGCGCGCGCTCCATCTCGATCGCTTCCATCAGCGCCGTGTCGTTGAACGCGCCGCCGCCACCGGCCACGCCGTCGGTGCGTGCCGACAGCGGATGGCGGCGCCGCGTCTCGGAGTAGCGCTGCACCAGGGCGTCGGTGCTGGCGGTCAGGAAAATGACCTCGACCTGGTGCTCGGCGGCCAGCGCGCGCACGGTGTCGGGCAACTGGTCGAGCGACTCGCGGCTGCGGATGTCGGTAGCCACGCCCAGGTGCGTGTAGCCCTGGCTGTCGAGGTAGCGGGTCAGTTCAGGGATGAACTGCGCCGGCAGGTTGTCCACGCAGTAGTAGCCTGCATCTTCGAGGACGTTCAGTGCGACGGATTTGCCGGAACCGGATATGCCGGTGATGAGGATGATGCGCATAGCAACTGAAGCATAGCATCAGGTGCCGGCTGCGTCATGACAGCAGTTTGACAGCAGAAAAAATGGCGAACCGCCCGGTTCGCCATTTGGGTCGCCATTTCGCCGGTGGTGGCGCTCAGGCTGCCTTCGACAGGCATTCCTTCATGTAGGCCTTGTATTCATCGCCCTTCTTGCCCTTGCCAGACTTGCTGCAGGCAGCCATCTTGTCCTGCTGGGTCTTGGGCGCGCCGGACTTCGACAGGCATTCCTTCATGAACGCCTTGCGTTCGTCGCCCTTCTTGCCGGAGGCCTGCGCATTGCAAGCCTTCATCTTGTCCTGCTGGGTGTTGGCCGCGGGCTTGTCCGGATTGGCCGGGGTGGCAGGCGTGGCCGGCACGGCAGGCGTTGCCGGGGCCGGGGCCGCGGCCGACGGCTTGGCCGGCGTAGCAGGGGTGGCCGGCGTGGCGGTCTGCGCAAAGGCGCTGGCTGCGAACAGCGGGGTCACTAACGCGCACACTGCAATCAGGGTCTTCATGCTTGCTCTCCTCGGGGGTGGACAACCTTATCGCCGCGCGCCGGGGTCGGCGTTGCAGCTTCCGCAACGGGCGTGATGCCCATTACAGCACAAAACGGAGCATGCCTGAGAAACGTTGACGAGCGCTTGCCACGCCGTTGTAAGCAATTGAAAACCGCGGCGGACGGTGGCTTACAGCAGCCGGCCCTGGCCGCGCGAGACCGCATCGGCCTGCATCGCGGCGCGCTGGCGGTCCATGAAGTCGCGCAGCGTGTCGATGCCGCGCAGGCGCAGGATGGTGTTGCGCACGGCGGCCTCGACCAGCACGGCAAGGTTGCGACCGGCCGCCACCTGGATCTTGACCATGTGGATGGGAAGCCCGAGCACGTCCAGGTACTGCGAATCCAGCGGCAGCCGCTCGAATTCGCCGTCGTTGCGCCGCACCAGCTGCACCACCAGCTTGATCTTCATCTTCCGCCGCACCGCGGTCTCGCCGAAGATGGTCTTGATGTCGAGCAGCCCCAGGCCGCGCACTTCCAGCAGGTTCTGCAGCAGCGGGGGGCAGCGGCCTTCGATGAAATCCGGCCCCAGCCGGACGAAATCGACGGCGTCGTCGGCCACCAGCCCGTGGCCGCGCGAGATCAGTTCCAGGCCCAGTTCGCTCTTGCCGAGGCCCGATTCGCCCATGATCAGCACGCCCATGCCGAGGATGTCGAGGAACACCCCGTGCATGGTCACGCGCGGCGCCGAGATGCGCGACAGGTACAGGCGCAGGTGGTCGATCACCGCGGCGGACGACACCGGCGTGGTGAACAGCGGCGTCGACGAGCGCGTGCAGCGCAGTTCCAGGTCCGGCGGCGGCTCCATGCCGTCGGCGATCACCAGGAACGGCGGCTCCAGCAGGATCAGTTCGCCCATCTGGCGCTTGCGGGTCTCGTCGTCGAGCCGCTGGTAGTACGTGATTTCGGGCTTGCCGAGGACCTGGATCCGGTTCGGGTGGATCAGGTTGAGGTGGCCCACCAGGTCTGCGGCGGAGGTCGCTTCGCGGGCGAATTCCACGTCAAAGGCGCGGTCCGCGCCCTCCAGGCCGGCGACCCACGAGAGTTTGAGGTCGGCTGCGTTGTCGTCGAAGATGGACTGGGAGGTGACGCCGGTGAGTTCCATGCGGTATGGCTGGTAAGGCGGTGTTCGAAGCGCGTGGCGCTTGCCCGGTCTGGTGCCGGCCCGCTCCGGGGGAGTCAGTGGATCAGGGATGCCATGCGATCAGCAGTTCGTGCACGGCATCGGGCGTGGGCAGGGTCGCCAGGCCCTCGCGCATGTCGCGATCCGACAGCAGTTGCGCGATCTCGGACAAAATTTCCAGGTGCTGCTGTGTGGCCTGTTCCGGCACCAGCAGGAAGATCAGCAGCGACACCGGCTTGCCGTCCGGCGATTCGAACGGAATCGGCTCGGCCAGGCGCATGAAGGCGGCAAGGGGCTGCTTCAGGCCCTTGATGCGCCCGTGCGGAATCGCCACGCCGGCGCCCAGTCCGGTCGAACCCAGCGACTCGCGCGCGAACAGGTTGTCGGTGACGATGGCGCGCGCCACGCCATGGTTGTTCTCGAAGAGGAGCCCGGCCTGCTCGAACACACGCTTCTTGCTGGTGACGCTGACGTCGAGGGTGATGTTGCCGGGTGGCAGCAATTTGGCCAAACGATTCATGGGCGATGCGCAGGATTTCAGTTAGCGGGCGGATCGTTCCGCCGGGCAGCGGCTGGCTCCCTGACCGCCGCCGGCGGAGGAGACGTCCGGCCCATTATAGAGCAGCGGCTACCCTTGCATTGTGCGGTGCAGCGCGAGCAGGCGCGGCCACGAGTTCTCTCTCTTTGTATGGCGCAGCATACACCTTGGCGCTGCGCTTGCGAACATTTCGGGCTTCCCTGCGTGGCAAGGTTTGCTCCGCTGCCACAGCCGGCACTGTGCCAGGGCGCAAAAAAGCCGCGCTTCGGCGCGGCTTGCCTGTGGAATCCTGGTTCAGCAGCCCTCTGCGGGGCTGCCGGGCACGGGTTTATTGCTGCATTTGCGCTGCGGCCATCTGGTACTTGACCGCTTCGCGGTCGTGGCCTTGCACGCGATCCTTGTAGCGAATCACCTGACGGTCCAGCTTGTCGACGAGTGCGTCGATCGCCGCATACAGGTCTTCGTGATGCGCCTCGACAAAGATGTCCTTGCCCTTTAGATGCAGATTGATTTCCGCGTACTGACGCCGGTCCTTTTCCTTGTGATTGTCGACAGAGAGCAGCACGCTAACGCCAATGACTTGATCGAAATGCCTGACGATTCGCTCCAGCTTCGTTTCCACGTACTCACGCAGAGGGGGCGTGATGTCCAGGTGGTGTCCACTGATCTTGAAGTTCATAGCGCTTCTCCTTCTGAAAGAGCCTCACCAGGCAGGCGGTGGGCTCGGCTACAAAGACTTGCGGAGATTCACTGCGGGGATCTTCAGGGCTTCGCGATATTTGGCAACGGTGCGGCGTGCGACAACGAAGCCTTGCTCACCCAGCAGTTCGGCGATGCGACTGTCGGAAAGGGGATTCCTCGGGTCTTCGGCTCCTATCAGTTGCTTGATCAAGGCGCGGATGGCCGTTGATGAAGCCGCGCCACCGGTTTCGGTGGACACGTGGCTGCCGAAGAAGTACTTCAGTTCGAAAGTACCCATCGGCGTGGCCATGTATTTATTGGTCGTCACCCGGGAGATGGTTGACTCGTGTAAACCCAGTGTATCGGCAATCTCCCGCAAAACCAAGGGGCGCATGGCGATTTCACCGTGGGTGAAAAAGTTCTTTTGACGCTCGACAATGGCTTGCGAGACACGCAGGATCGTGTCGAACCTTTGCTGGATGTTCTTGATCAGCCAGCGCGCCTCCTGCAGCTTTTGCTGCAGCCCCGCGGTGCCGGTCTCGCCCTTGGCGCCGCGCAGGATCTGCGCGTACATGTCGTTGATGCGCAGCCTCGGCATCACATCCGGATTGAGCTGCGCGATCCAGCCGCTGCCGCTTTTGCGCACGAATACGTCCGGCACGACGAAATCCGCCTCCGGCCGGCTGTACGCGTGGCCGGGGTAGGGGGCCAGCGAGCGGATCAGGTCGTGCGCGGCCTTCAGCGCGACTTCGTCGACCTGCAGCGCCTTCTTCAGCCGCGTGTAGTCGCGTACCGCAAGCAGTTCCAGATGATGGGTGACGATGGTCAGCGCCAGTTCGCGCTGCGGGTGGGTCAGGCGGCGCAATTGCAGCGCCAGGCATTCGGCGGCATTGCGTGCGCCGACGCCGGCCGGATCGAAGCTCTGCAGCAGCGTCAGGATGGCGTGGACTTCGTCGGGGTCGAACTCCAGCTCTTCGGGCAGCTCCGCGCAGATCTCTTCGAGCGAGGCGCTCAGGTAGCCGTCGTCGTCGAGCGATTCGATCAGGAAGATGGCGAGCCCCTTGTCGCGCGCCGAGATCTTCAGCGGTGTGAGTTGCTCCATCAGGTATTCGCGCAGCGTGGGCTCGGCATCGCGCAGCTGCATCGGCGTCTTTTCGTCCTCGTCGCCTTGCGGCCGGCGGGCGAAGTCGTCCAGGCTCCAGTCGCTGTTGCCGTAGTCGTCGCCGCTGCTGTTGTCGCCGTAGCTGTCATCGGCGGCGCCTTCGGCGCGGGCGTCGCCATTGCCCTGGGGCTCGGCGGGGGCGGGCGCGGGCGCGCTCTGTACGTTGACCGAGCCATCGGCCGCCACGCGCAGCGGGCTTTCGATCCAGTCGTTCTCCCGCTCGAGCAGCGGGTTTTCCGTCAGCGCCTGTTCGACTTCCTGCTGCAGTTCCAGCGTGGAAAGCTGCAGCAGCCGGATCGACTGTTGCAGCTGCGGGGTCAGTGCCAGGTGCTGGGAGAGGCGGAGCTGTAGCGACGGTTTCATGCGACCTATTTTATGCGCATCTTTCCGATGTTGGAACGGAAATTGCTATCGCTTATGCGCCGTGATCGCCGCTGACTCTCCCGCCGCGCAGCCATGGCTGCCCGTGCCGGGCAGCCGTCTTGTCACATGCGGAAGTTCTCGCCCAGGTAGACGCGCCGCACGGCGTCATTGGCGATGATGTCTTCGGGCTGGCCCGCGGCCAGCACCGTGCCTTCGCTGATGATGTAGGCGTGGTCGCAGATGCCGAGCGTCTCGCGCACGTTGTGGTCGGTGATCAGCACGCCGATATTGCGCGCCTTGAGGAAGCTGACGATGCGCTGGATCTCGCCCACGGCGATCGGGTCCACGCCGGCGAAGGGTTCGTCGAGCAGGATGAAGCGCGGCGACGACGCCAGCGCGCGCGCGATTTCCACGCGGCGGCGCTCGCCGCCGGACAGCGACAGCGCCGGGTTGTTGCGCAGGTGCGCGATCTGCAGGTCGTCGAGCAGGGCATCGAGGCGGCGCTCGATCTCGGCCTTGGCCAGCGGCTTGCCCTTGTCCAGCTGCAGCTCCAGCACCGCGCGGATGTTCTCCTCGACGTTGAGCTTGCGGAACACCGAGGCTTCCTGCGGCAGGTACGACAGCCCCATGCGCGCGCGCTCGTGGATCGGCAGGCCGCTGATGTGGTCGCCGTCGAGCACGATATCGCCTTCGTCCAGTGCCACCAGGCCGACGATCATGTAGAACGACGTGGTCTTGCCCGCGCCGTTGGGGCCGAGCAGCCCGACCACCTCGCCGCTCTTGACGTCGAGCGAGACGTCCTTGACCACCGTGCGCGAGCCATAGCGCTTCTTCAGGTGGCGCACGACCAGCGTGCTGCCGCCGGGCAGGACGGAGTTGGCTTCGACGACAGGCTTGTCGGCAATGGTGGCGGTATCGGTCATGGGTACGGTCAGGGTTTGTTGGCGGGCGCGGGCGCCGACTTCAGGTCCAGCGGCGAGCCGCCTGCGGTGCCGGACTTCTGGTCCTGGCGCGGCGACAGCACCGCGCGCACGCGGCCGGACGGGTTGGCCGCCGCGGCATCGCCGCTGCCGCCGCCCGCCGCGGTATAGAGTTCCTTGCGGCTGTCGTAGGTCAGCACCGCGCCGCGGATCTCGTCGACCAGCTTGGCGCCCTGCAGCCGCGCCATGCGGGCATTGCCGATCAGCTTTGAGAATTCCTGCTTGCCGTCGTACTCGATGCGGTCGCCCCAGCCGTCGATGTATTCGTCGACACCCTCGCGCTTCTGGCGGATATAGGCCTGCCTGCCCGGCTTCGAGGTGGCCACGGCGAACTGGTAGCCCTCGGGGTCGGTGCGCAGCTCGGCGGCGTCGGACTTCAGGATCATGGTGCCCTTGGTCAGCACCACGTTGCCGGTCAGCGTATAGATCTGCTTGACGTCGTCATAGCTGGCGTTGTCCGCCTCCAGCACCATCGGCTTGTCGCGGTCCGCGCGCTCGGCTAGGGCAGGCTGGGCCAGCAGGCCGAAGGCCAGGGCCAGCGCGAGCAGGGCCGGGGCGGTGCGTCGACGGGACGATGTCGTCAGGGAAGCGGTCATGTTGGCAGGGTTGCTTGAGGGCGTCTGGATGCGTGGTGGTGCGGTTTGCGCGGACTTTGGCGCGTGCGCTGCAGGGCGGTGCCGGCCGGCACCGCATGCACGGCTGCGCCGGACCGGGACTCAGGATCCTGGCGCACGGCCCGGGGACGGCCCGGTGATGATGGTGCCGCGTACATTGCCGAGCAATTGTACTTCGCGGGTGACGTTGTTGAAGATCAGTCCGTTGGCGGTCATGACCGAGGGCCCGCGCGTCAGCTTGACCGGCTTGTCGGTCTTGACGATGTCGTCATTGACCAGCAGCTGGAAATAACTCGACGCCGCGGTCAGCTGCGGATCCTTGGACGGGTCCTTGCCCTGCTGGCGCAGCACGTGGCCATTGCCGTACAGGTCGATCACCGTGCCTTCGGCGTTCATGCGGCCGATGTCGGCGCGCGCGGTCACCGGCGGGCGGTCCGGCTCGTAGGCGCGCATCGCGGGGCGCGTGACCTCGTAGGTCTGGTCGTCCTCGAAATGGACCATGCGCTCGCCGGTGAAGCGGATCTTGGTACTACCGTCGGGCGCCAGCTCGGTGGCCGAGAAGCGGTCCATGAAGTAGTCCGGCTCGTGCTTCTTGGTGGTCTGCGCGGCCTGGTCTTCCTTGGGGGAGTTGATCTGGACCAGCCAGAACGTGCTGCCCGCCACGATGGCCATCAGCAGCAGCGGCAGCAGCCGCATGACGATGCCGCTGAGGGAGGCGAGGAGTGCCTGCATGGTGTCCTTGGCGTTGTGCTGCTGGTGCCGTCGGTGGCGCGCCGGCTCAGATGACCTTGGCGCGGGTCAGGTCGTGGATATGCAGCGCGCCGGTCAGGCGCCCGTCGTCGTCCACCACCAGCAGCTGGTTGATGCGGTTGGCTTCCATCACCTGCACGGCTTCCACCGCCAGCTGGTCCTGGTTGACCACGTGCGGGTTGCGGTGCATGACCTCGCCGATCGGCACGGTCTTCCAGTCGCGCGGGGTTTCCAGCAGGCGGCGCAGGTCGCCGTCGGTGAACACGCCGATGGCGCGTCCGTCGGGATCGACCACCGCGGTCATGGCCATGCCCTTGCGCGTGATTTCCATCAGCGCCTGGGCCAGCGGCGTGCTTTCGCGCACCTCGGGCACGGCGTTGCCGGTGCGCATCACGTCGCGCACGTGGGTCAGCAGCTTGCGCCCGAGCGCCCCGCCGGGGTGCGAGCGGGCGAAGTCTTCCTCGCCGAAGCCGCGCGCATCCAGCACCGCCACCGCGAGCGCGTCGCCCAGCGCCAGCGCGGCGGTGGTGCTGGCGGTCGGCGCCAGGTTCAGCGGGCAGGCTTCCTTCTCGACCGCAGCGTCCAGATGGACGTCGGCCAGCTTGGCGAGGTTGGAGTCCGGGTTGCCGGTGACCGAGATCAGGCGCGCGCCGATGCGCTTGACGATCGGGATGATCGACAGCAGCTCGCCGGTCTCGCCGGAATTGGAGAAGGCGATCAGCACGTCGTCGCGCGTGACCATGCCGAGGTCGCCGTGGCTGGCTTCGGCCGGATGCACGAAGAACGCGGGGGTGCCGGTCGAGGCCAGCGTGGCCGCGACCTTGCGGCCGATATGGCCGGACTTGCCGATCCCGGAAACGACCACGCGCCCGGTGCATAGCAGGATCAGCTGCACGGCACGGGCAAAGTCGCCGTTCAGGCGGCCGGAAAGTGCGGAAACCGCATCGGCTTCAGTCTGGAGCGTGTCGCGGGCGAGCCTGAGTGCTCGATCCGCATCGAAATTGGCTATCATGGCGACGAAGTATACCAACGAATGCGACCGCACCTGAGCCGACCCCTGGCGCGCGTCGTGCTCGCCCGTGCTCGCCGTATTTCCGCCGGCAGGGTGCCCGTGCCGGGTCGGCCGCGCGCCTCGCCGGTCACCCTGACCGCCTGATGCATTCTCCGCTGGAACTGACCTTGGTGCTGCTGGCCGCCGCCGTGTTCGGCGTGGTCGCGTTCCGCATGCTGCAGCTGCCGCCGATGCTGGGATACCTGGCCGTCGGCATCCTGATCGGGCCGCATGCGCTGGGGCTGGCCAGCGATACCGCGCAGACCAAGTACCTGGCCGAATTCGGCGTGGTCTTCCTGATGTTCTCGATCGGGCTGGAATTCAGCCTGGCCAAGCTGCGCGCGATGAAGCGGCTGGTATTCGGCCTGGGCGGCTCGCAGGTGGTGCTGTCGATGCTGGCGGTGGTGCCGGCCAGCTGGGCCTTCAACTGGCTGTTCCCGTTGTCGTGGCAGGCCTCGGTGGCGCTGGGCGGGGCCCTGGCGATGTCGTCCACCGCGATCGTGTCCAAGATGCTGTCCGAGCGCATGGAGCTGGAAAGCGAGCACGGGCGCAACATCATCAGCATCCTGTTGTTCCAGGACCTGGCGGTGGTGCCGCTGCTGATCGTGATTCCGGCGCTGTCGCGCGACCCGGGCGACCTGGTGATGGCGCTCGGACTGGCCACGCTCAAGATCGTGGTGGCGCTGGGCACGATCTTCTTCCTGGGCCAGCGCCTGATGAGCCGCTGGTTCCATGTGGTGGCGGCGCGCCGTTCGCAGGAACTGTTCATGCTGAACCTGCTGCTGGTGACGCTGGGCATGGCGGCGTTGACCGAGCGGCTGGGCCTGTCGATGGCGCTGGGCGCCTTCATGGCGGGCATGCTGATCTCCGAGACGCCCTACCGCCACCAGGTGGAAGAAGACATCAAGCCGTTCCGCGACGTGCTGCTGGGCCTGTTCTTCGTCACCATCGGCATGCTGCTCAATATCCGCGTGGTGCTGGACCACGTATGGCTGGTGCTGGCGCTGCTGGTGGTGCCGGTGCTGTTCAAGCTGGTGCTGATCGCGGTGCTGGCGCGGGTCTTCGGCTCGCGCCAGGGGGTGGCCATCCGCACCGGGCTGGGGCTGGCGCAGGCGGGTGAGTTCGGCTTCGTGCTGCTGAACCAGATCGACGGCCTGAACCTGGTCGACCCGGTGCTGATCCAGGTGATCCTGGCGTCGATGCTGCTGTCGATGCTGGCCGCGCCCTTCCTGATCCAGTACAGCGACGCCATCGTGCTGCGCTTTGCCGCCAACGAATGGCTGATGCAGTCGCTCAACATGACCCGCATCGCCGCGCAGAGCCTGCAGACCGAGAAGCACGCCATCATCTGCGGCTTCGGCCGCAGCGGCCAGAACCTGGCGCACATGCTGGAGCGCGAGGGTATCAACTACGTGGCGCTTGACCTGGACCCCGACCGGGTGCGCGAGGCCGCCGCCGCGGGCGATACCGTGGTCTACGGCGACGCCGGCCGGCGCGAGGCGCTGATCGCGGCGGGCCTGCACCGCGCCGCGGCGCTGATCGTGACCTATGCCAACACGCCGTCGGCGCTGAAGGTGCTGCACCATGTGCAGGAGCTGGCGCCGGCGCTGCCGGTGATCGTGCGCACGGTCGACGATTCTGAGCTCGACACGCTGCAAAAGGCCGGCGCCACCGAGGTGGTGCCCGAAATCATCGAAGGCAGCCTGATGCTGGCCTCGCACGCGCTGGTGCTGCTGGGCGTGCCGATGCGGCGCGTGGTGCGCGGCGTGCAGCAGGCGCGCGACGCGCGCTACAGCCTGCTGCGCGGCTATTTCCACGGGCGCGACGACGAAGAGGACATGGTCGAGCGCGACTCCGTGCGGCTGCATTCGGTGTCGCTCGGCCCGCAATCCACCGCGGTGGGCAGGCGCCTGGGCGTGCTGGGGCTGGAGCGCATCGGGGTCGAGGTGACCGCGGTGCGCCGGCGCGGCATCCGCGCCTTCGACCCGCAGCCCGAGACCGTGCTGGAGCCCGGCGATATCGTCGTGCTGCGCGGCCCGCCCGAGGCGCTGGAGGCCGCCGAGACGCGCATCCTGAACGGCTGAGCGCCGGATCTGGCGCCGCAGCAAGCCTTAGTGCGGGCGCGGCTCGACCCAGGACTCCGGCAGGTTGTCCAGCACGGCGCGCGGATCCAGCGAGCGGATCGGCACGTCGCGATCGGCCGGGATGCGGCCTTCGCCCTGCAGCATCAGGTAGCGCAGGCAGCACACCCGCAGGAAGGATGAGAAGTTGCCCGCCACGGCCTCGCTGCCACGGTGTTCGGTGAGTTCGTCGTGCAGGCGCGTGATCAGCTGGTTGACGGTCATGCCGTCGCGCTGCGCCAGTTCTTCCAGCACTTCCCAGAACAGGCTTTCCAGCCGGATGCTGGTGGCCGCGCCGTGCAGGCGCAGCGAGCGCGACTGGCTCTGGTAAGACGCCGGATTGGCGCGGATAAAGATTTCACACATCGAGGGCTCCCTGGCGGGCGGGCGGCGCGGCCGGCAGGCCGTGCATGGCCTGCCGGGTCGGCAAGCCATGCATCGCGCGTGGCGGCGCCGCGTGCGGAAAGCACTAATGTACGATCCGCGTGCCCAGCACCGCAAGAAACTGCGCCAGCCAGGCCGGATGCGCCGGCCAGGCCGGGGCGGTGACGAGGTTGCCGTCGGTGTGGGCCTGGTCGACCGGGATCTCGGCATAGGTGCCGCCGGCCAGCTTCACCTCTGGCGCGCAGGCCGGGTAGGCCGAGCAGGTCTTGCCTTCCAGCACGCCCGCGGCCGCCAGCAGCTGGGCGCCGTGGCACACCGCGGCAATCGGCTTGCCGGCCTGGGCGAAGTGCCGCACGATCTCCAGCACGCGCGCGTTCAGGCGCAGGTATTCGGGGGCGCGCCCGCCCGGGATGACCAGCGCGTCGTAGCTGGCCGGGTCGATCTCGGCAAAGCTGGCGTTGAGGGTGAAGTTGTGGCCGCGCTTCTCGCTGTAGGTCTGGTCGCCCTCGAAATCGTGGATCGCGGTGGCGCACGCGTCGCCCGCGCGCTTGTCGGGACACACGGCATCGACGCTGTGGCCCACCATCTGCAGCGCCTGGAACGGCACCATGGTTTCGTAGTCTTCGGCGTAGTCGCCCACCAGCATCAGAATCTTTTTTGCCATCGTGGTCTCCTGTATGGTTACGGGTGTCCGGCGGGTGCCGGACGCGGCAAGCCGGCTCGGGCAGCCGGTCCGGCCGGCAGGGCCATTGTGCTGGGCGCCCCGGTGGCGCGGGTGGTAATGGGTTACCACGGCGGGTTACCGCGCGTCCGCAGGTTGCCGCCGCCGCTTTCTGACTGGCGCGCCGCGCGCCCATCCCCTGATCCCTATGGCAGATTCCATCATCCAGTCCCCCGACCTCGGCGACGTCACCGGCTACCTGCGCGAGCGCATCCGTACCGTTCCGGACTGGCCCCAGCCCGGCGTGATGTTCCGCGACATCACGCCGCTGCTGCAGGATCCCAAGACCCTGCGCGTGCTGATCGACGTGTTCGTGCACCGCTATATGGATGCGCAACTGGACCTGGTCGCGGGCATCGATGCGCGCGGCTTTATCCTGGGCGCGATCGTCGCGTACGAGCTGAACCTCGGCTTCGTGCCGATCCGCAAGAAGGGCAAGCTGCCGTTCCAGACCGTGGCCGAGGAATACGAGCTTGAGTACGGCAGCGCCACGGTCGAGATCCACGCCGACGCCTGCAAGGCCGGCGACCGCGTGCTGCTGGTCGACGACCTGATCGCCACCGGCGGCACCATGATGGCCGGGCGCAAGCTGCTCGAGCGCCTGGGCGCGACCGTGGTCGAGGGCGCCGCCATCGTCGACCTGCCCGAGCTGGGCGGATCGAAACTGCTGCACGGTGCCGGGCTGCCGCTGTTCACCGTGTGCAAGTTCGAGGGCCACTGAGCGATGCGCGCGCAACTAAAGACCCACGCAAGGAGTGTCCATGCCTGACCTGCTGCTGTTTTTGCTGACCTCCATCGCCGTGACCGTGGCCCCCGGGCCGGACAACCTGCAGGTGCTGGCACGCGGCATGGCGCAGGGGCGGCGCGCGGGACTGGTGGCGGCGCTGGGCTTTTCGGTCGGCTGCCTGTTCCATACCGTGATCGCGGCGGTGGGGCTGGCCGCGGTGCTGCGTTCCTCGCCGCTGGCCTTCCAGCTGATCAAGTACGCCGGAGCGGCCTACCTGATCTGGATCGGCATCCAGGCGCTGCGCGCGCAGGGCGGTCTGGCGCAGGGCGGCACTGTCGATGCGGTGCCGCTGGCGCGCGTATTCCGCCAGAGCGTGCTGGGCAACATGCTGAACCCCAAGGTGACGCTGTTCTTCCTGGTGTTCCTGCCGCAGTTCGTGCGCGCCGATGCCGCGCACCCCGGGCTGCAGTTCCTGCTGCTGGGCGTGGTCTTCATGGTGCAGACCGCGGTGGTGTTCTCGCTGTTCGGGCTGTGCGCGGGCTGGCTGGGCGCCTGGCTGCGCCGGCGGCCGGCGACCGGGCGCTGGCTGGACCGCGCTGCCGGGGCCATCTTCGTCGGGCTGGGGATCAAGGTCGCGCTGCCCTGAGCCGCGTCGCTGGCGGGCCGCACGCTGCGCCGCCGCATCGTCGCGTCGGCCGATGGCGGCGTTGCCATGTTGCCCGCGCCCCGCAGCGCGGCCCCATGCCGTTGCCGGTGCCGGGGGCCGGGCGCATAATGAGCCCTTGACAACGACACGATGACCGGGCGGAGCCTCCATTCAGTATTCGGCACCGGTCACGCAAAGGCGCAACATGGGCGTTCTCCTTCACCTGTTATCGGGCGTGGCCCTGCTCGTCTGGGGCACCAACATCGTCAAGGTCGGCATCCTGCGCGTCTACGGCGCCAACTTGCGCCATGTGCTGTCGACCAGCGTCTCCAACCGCTTCACCGCCTTCCTTGCCGGCCTGGGTGTCACCGGGCTGGTCCAGAGCAGCAACGCCACCGCGGTCATCGTCAGTTCCTTCGTCGGCCAGGGCCTGATCGCCGTGGCGCCGGCGCTGGCGATCATGCTGGGCGCCAACGTCGGCACCGCGCTGATGGTGCAGGTGTTCTCGCTGGACCTGTCGTGGCTGTCGCCGCTGCTGATCTTCGTCGGCGTGATCTGCCACCTGACCTGGAAGGGCAGCAAGCCCGGCCACGTCGGCCGCGTGCTGATCGGCCTGGGCCTGATCACGCTGGCGCTGGAGCTGATCTCGATCGCGACCCGGCCGGTGGTGCAGGCCGCCGGCGTCAAGGTGCTGTTCGCCTCGCTGACCGGCGATGCGGGCCTCGACATGCTGGTCGGCGCGTTCCTGACCATCCTGTGCTATTCCAGCCTGGCCGTGGTGCTGTTCTGCGGCGCGCTGGCCTCCGCCGGGGTGGTGTCGATCCACGTGGCGCTGGCGCTGGTGCTGGGTGCCAACCTGGGCTCGGGCGTGTCGGCGCTGCTGACTACCTCGGGCAACAACCAGCCGGGCAAGCGCGTGACGCTGGGCAACCTGCTGTCGCGCCTGCTGGGCTGCCTGATCGCGCTGCCGCTGCTGGGCCAGGCCGAGGAACTGCTGGCGCTGGTCGACCATGAGCCGCAACGGCTGATCGTCAATTTCCACCTGCTGTTCAACGTTGCGCTGGCGGTCCTGCTGCTCGGCGCCACCGCGCCGCTGGCGCGCCTGTGCGAAAAGGTGCTGCCCGGGCGCAATACCGGCGACAGCCAGGTCACGCCGCGCCATCTCGATACCGCCGCACTATCGACGCCCACGCTGGCGCTGTCCAATGCCGCGCGCGAAGTGCTGCGCATCGGTGACCGCGTCGAGCAGATGCTCGACAACATGCTGCGCGTGATGCGCACCAACGACGCCAAGCTGGCCACGGCCACCTGCCGCATCGACAACGAGGTCGACGACCTCTACACCGCGATCAAGCTCTACCTGACCCGCATCAGCCTGGAAGCGCTGGACGAGCGCGACGGCCAGCGCTGGACCGAGATCATCTCGCTGACGATCAACCTGGAGCATGCCGGCGATATCATCGAGCGCATCCTGCTCGATACCAAGGACAAGAAGATCGCCCACAACCTGATGTTCTCCGAGGCCGGCATGCAGGAGATCGCCGAGATGCACGCGCGCCTGGTCGCCAACCTGCGGCTGGGTTTGTCGGTCTTTCTCAACGGCGACCTCAAGAGCGCGCAGGCGCTGATGGCGGAGAAGGCCAACTTCCGCGAACTTGAGCGCAAGTACGCACGCACCCATCTGCAGCGCGTGGCGGTGCAGACCGCGGAAAGCATCGAGACCAGCTCGCTGCACCTGGACGTGATCAGCGAGCTGAAGCGGCTGAATTCGCTGTTCTGCGCGACCGCCTATCCGGTGCTGGAGCAGGCTGGCGTGCTCAACCGCAGCCGGATGAAGGAAGACGATGTGGCGCCGGTCACGAGCGTGCAGGCGGCGCAGCACTGAGCGGCACGGCTACAGCTTGTAGCCGAACTTGCGCAGCAGCGCCTTGCGCTCGGCCACATCCGCCTCGGTCTCGATCCCCAGCGGCGAGGCGCCGTCGATCACCCCCACCACGCCGCGCCCGGCATCGGTCTGCGCGACGATCACCTGCGTCGGGTTCGCGCTCGCGCAGTAGATCCGGCATACCTCCGGCACCGCGCGCACCGCGCCCAGCACGTTCACCGGGAAGAAGCCGTCGCCCAGGAAAATCAGGAAGCTGTGCCCCGCGCCGATGGCGCGCGCGTTCTCGCAGGCCATGTCGATCAGGTGCTCGTCAGTGCCCGACCAGCGCACCAGCCGCTTGCCCGAGGCCTCGCAGAAGGCCAGCCCGAAGCGGATGCCGGGCACCGCGCCGACCAGCGCTTCGTGCAGGTCTTCCACGGTCTTGATGAAATGCGACTGGCCGAAGATGAAGTTGGTGGCTTCCGGCTTGGTGACCGGTACGACCGTCAGTTCCATGGCGTGGCTCCTGTGGCGATGCGTGTCGCCGTCCGCTCCATGGTAGGGCGCGAGGTAGCGAAAGCAAGCCGGCGCCTGCTATACCGGAGGGGTTCGCCCACCACCGGAGCCGCCCATGCCCGCAATTTGCAGATGGCTTGCGGTGCTTGCCATCGTCCCGACGCTTGCCGCCGCACAGGTCGCTCCGGCATCACAGCGCGAGGTCGCGCTGACCGAACTGCGGCACCCGAATGTCGTGGTGGTATTGCGCCATGCCAGCGCGCCGGGCGTCGGCGATCCGCCCGGCTTCCGGCTGGCCGATTGCGCCACCCAGCGCAACCTCGACGCGCGCGGCCGCGAGCAGGCGGCGCGGCTGGGCGCGAGCTGGAAGGCAGCCGGGTTCCGGCCGACGCAGGTGTGGAGCAGCGCCTGGTGCCGTTGCCAGGACACGGCGCGGCTGATCGGGCTGGGACCGGTGCAGGTGCAGCCGCTGCTCAATTCATTCTTCGGCGCCGATGCGCAGCGCCGCGACGCGCAGGTCGCGCAGCTGTCGCGGCTGATCGACGGTCTCGACCCGCGCGGCGGGCCTTACCTGATGGTCACGCACCAGGTGGTGATCACCGCGCTGAGCGGGCACGGTGCCGACAGCGGTGGCGGCGTGGTGATCGAGTTGCCGCAGGGCGGCGCGGCGCGGCGCACGCGGGTGTTGCCGGCTGGCGGGCTGGATTGAGCCGCGGTCCGGCGGACAGTCCGCGTGTCACGCGCGCTTGAGCAGCGGCGCCAGATACTTCCCCGTAAAGCTCGCCTTGCTCTTCGCCACCACCTCCGGCGTGCCGCGCGCAATCACCTGGCCGCCGCCGGCGCCGCCTTCTGGCCCCATGTCGATCAGCCAGTCGGCGGTCTTGATGACGTCGAGGTTGTGCTCGATGATGACGACGGTATTGCCCTGGTCGCGCAGCTTGTGGATGACCTTGAGCAGCAGCTCGATGTCATGGAAGTGCAGGCCCGTGGTGGGCTCGTCCAGGATATAGAGCGTGCGCCCGGTGTCGCGCTTGGACAGCTCCAGCGACAGTTTCACGCGCTGCGCCTCGCCGCCGGACAGCGTGGTCGCCGACTGTCCCAGCCGGATGTAGCCCAGGCCCACGTCCAGCAGCGTCTGCAGCTTGCGCCGCACCACCGGCACCGCGCTGAAGAATTCGTGCGCCTGCTCGACGGTCAGGTCGAGCACCTCGGAGATGTTCTTGCCCTTGTACAGCACCTCCAGCGTTTCGCGGTTGTAGCGCTTGCCGTGGCAGACGTCGCAGGGCACGTACACGTCGGGCAGGAAGTGCATCTCGACCTTGAGCACGCCGTCGCCCTGGCAGGACTCGCAGCGCCCGCCCTTGACGTTGAACGAGAAGCGGCCCGGATCGTAGCCGCGCTCCTTGGCCGAGGGCACGCCGGCGAACAGCTCGCGGATGGGCGTGAACAGGCCGGTGTAGGTAGCCGGGTTGGAACGCGGCGTGCGGCCGATCGGGCTCTGGTCGACGTTGATGACCTTGTCGAAATGCTCCAGCCCCTCGATGCGGTCGTGCTGCGCCGGCTCCGGCGTCGAGCCGTACAGGTGGCGCGCCACCGCGTGGTACAGGGTGTCGTTGATCAGCGTCGACTTGCCCGAGCCGGACACGCCGGTGATGCAGGTCAGCAGGCCAACCGGCACTTCGGCGGTGACGTTGCGCAGGTTGTTGCCGCTGGCGTTGACGATGCGCAGCAGCCGCTCGTCGTCGGGCGCGGTGCGCTGCTTCGGCACTTCGATGCGCCGCTGGCCGGACAGGTATTGCCCGGTCAGCGAGGCCGGCGACGCCTCGATCTGCCGCGGCGTGCCCTCGGCCACGATCATGCCGCCGTGCACGCCGGCGCCGGGACCGATATCGACCACGTAGTCGCAGGCGCGGATCATGTCCTCGTCATGCTCGACCACCAGCACCGAGTTGCCGATGTCGCGCAGGTGCTTGAGCGTGCCGATCAGGCGGTCGTTGTCGCGCTGGTGCAGGCCGATCGAGGGCTCGTCCAGCACGTACATCACGCCGGTCAGGCCCGAGCCGATCTGCGACGCCAGCCGGATGCGCTGCGCCTCGCCGCCAGACAGCGTGTCGGCGCTGCGCTCCAGCGACAGGTAGTCCAGCCCCACGTTATTAAGGAAGTTCAGCCGCGCGGTGATCTCCTTGACGATCTTGTCGGCGATCTCGCGCTTGGCGCCGTGCATGTCCAGCGTCAGGAAATAGGTCAGCGCATCGCGCAGCGGCCAGCCGTTGATCTCGAAGATCGCGCGTGCCTGCTCGTTCTCGCCCAGCTTGACGTGGCGCGCCTCGGTGCGCAGCCGGGTGCCGTGGCAGGCCGGGCAGGGCTGGTTGTTCTGGTACTTGGCCAGTTCCTCGCGCACGGCGACGGAATCGGTCTCGCGGTAGCGACGTTCCAGGTTGGGAATGATCCCTTCGAACACATGCTCGCGCACCGTGGCGCGGCCGCGCTCGTTGATATAGGTGAACGGGATTTCCTGCTCGCCCGAGCCGTGCAGCACCACCTGCTGCACCGTTTCGGGCAGGTCCTCGAACGCGGTGTCGGTATCGAAGTCGTAGTACGCCGCCAGGCTTTGCAGCATCTGGAAGTAGAACTGGTTGCGGCGGTCCCAGCCCTTGATCGCGCCCGACGCCAGCGACAGGTTGGGAAACGCCACCACCCGCTTCGGGTCGAAGAACGTGATCTGCCCCAGCCCGTCGCAGCTCGGGCACGCGCCCATCGGGTTGTTGAACGAGAACAGCCGCGGCTCCAGCTCCTGCAGCGAATACGAGCAGATCGGGCAGGCAAAGCGCGAGCTGAAGGTGTGCTCCTTGCCGCTGTCCATCTCCAGCGCCAGCGCGCGGCCGTCGGCCAGCCGCAGCGCGGTCTCGAACGATTCGGCCAGGCGCTGCTTGATGTCGGCGCGGACCTTCACGCGGTCGACCACCACGTCGATGCTGTGCTTCTCGGTCTTCTTCAGCTTGGGCAGCTGGTCGACTTCATAAACCCTGGCCTGCGCCTCGTGCGCGGTGCCGCCGCCCGAGCGGATGCGGAAGCGCACGAAGCCCTGCGCCTGCATGCTGTCGAACAGGTCCGAGTGCTCGCCCTTGCGGTCCACCACCACCGGCGCCAGGATCATCAGCTTGGTGTCTTCCGGCAGCGCCAGCGCCGCATCGACCATCTGCGACACGCTTTGCGCCTGCAGCGGCAGGTTGTGGTCGGGGCAGTAAGGGGTGCCGGCGCGCGCGTACAGCAGGCGCAGGTAGTCATGGATCTCGGTGACGGTGCCGACGGTCGAGCGCGGGTTGTGGCTGGTGGCCTTCTGCTCGATCGAGATCGCCGGCGACAGCCCTTCGATCAGGTCGACATCGGGCTTCTCCATCAGCTGCAGGAACTGGCGCGCGTAGGCGGAGAGCGATTCCACGTAGCGGCGCTGGCCCTCGGCATAGAGCGTGTCGAAGGCGAGCGAGGACTTGCCCGAGCCGGACAGCCCCGTAATCACGATCAGCCGGTTGCGCGGCAGGTCGAGATTGATGTTCTTCAGGTTGTGGGTACGCGCCCCACGGATCTTGATTTCTTCCATATGCCGAAAAGTCGTCGCCAGGCGGGCCGCCCCGGCCGGAATGCGCGCCCGGGCGCACCTCTCGGGGGCAGCCGGCATGGCCAGGTGACCCGGGAAGCGCGAAGGAGCAAACCTGTTAATATACCCAACTTCGGTTTCCGGGGTTGTCCGGCCACCAGCGGACCCGACCATTGCCGCCCAACGGCAACCAGCCCGACCCCGAATCCCACACGATCCCACGATCGCAATGCCGTCGATCCCTTCTTCTTCCACGGAAACTTCCCCGGAAACGGGTGCCGCCGACGCATCCCAGGCTCCCGCGCGCGAACGCATGACGCGCGCCGAACTGCGCGCCGCGGTATCGCTGGCCAGCATCTTCGCGTTGCGCATGCTGGGCCTGTTCCTGATCCTGCCGGTCTTTGCCGAATACGCCCGGACGCTGCCCGACGGGCAGGACGCCCAGCGCGTGGGCCTGGCGATGGGCATCTACGGCCTGATGCAGGCCTTCCTGCACATCCCGCTGGGCTGGCTGTCCGACCGCGTCGGGCGCAAGCCGGTGATGGTGGGCGGCCTGCTGCTGTTTATCGCCGGCGGCCTGGTCGCCGCGTTTTCCGACACGCTCTCCGGCATCATCGCCGGGCGCGCGCTGCAGGGCATGGGCGCGATCTCGGCCGCCATCACCGCCTGCATCGCCGACCTGACCCGCGAGCGCCATCGCACCAAGGCCATGGCGATGGTGGGCGGCAGCATCGGGCTGACCTTCGCGCTGTCGCTGGTGATTGCCTCGCCGCTGCTGCACAGCATCGGCATGTCCGGCATCTTCGGGCTGATGTCGGTGCTGGGGCTGGTCGCCATCGGCGTGACCGTGTTCCTGGTGCCGACCCCGCCGCCGCCGCACCCGGTGCGGCTGCCTTTCCGAAAGGTGCTGCTCAACGGCGACCTGGCTCGGCTCAATGTCGGCGTGCTGGCGCTGCACGCGTCGCAGGTGGCGATGTTCATGGTGGTGCCGGCGATGCTGGCCGATGCCGGCATGCCGCTGGACCAGCACTGGAAGGTCTACCTGCCCGTCGTGCTGGTGTCATTCGTGCTGATGCTGGGGCCGATGATGGCGGCCGAGCGCTACGGCCGCGTGCGCCCGGTGCTGCTGGGCGCGGTCGCGCTGATGACCGCGGTGCAGCTGCTGTTTGCCGCGGTGCACGGGCTGTGGGCGATCGTCGGGGTCTTGCTGCTGTTCTTCGTCGCCTTCAATGTGCTGGAGGCAATGCAGCCGTCGCTGGTGTCGCGCTACGCCGCGGCCGCGCGCGGCGCGGCGCTCGGCGTCTACAACACCACGCAGGCCCTGGGCCTGTTCCTGGGCGGTGCCGCCGGCGGCTGGCTGCTCAAGCACGAGGGCCGCAGTGCCGTGTTCGTGGGCTGCGCGGCGGTGCTGTTGCTGTGGCTTATAATCGCCTGGAGCATGAAGGCGCCGCCGGCGCGCGGGCAGGAAGCCGCACCGGCCGCCGCGGCCTGATCCGGCGCCTGGTTTCGCATCATTTCGTAAAGCATTTGGGCCGGAAAGAGGCCTAGCATCATCGCGCCACCCGGCATTCTGGCGGGGGCGCGATGTTCGTTTACGTCGCGTGTTCGTTTACGTCGCGGCACGATCGCGTCAAACTACAACCCGCTTTCACCGTCATCGTATTGCCACGCTTTTCAACACCGCGCGTGGCTTTTGGAGAACATTTACATGGCATCGGTCAACAAAGTCATTCTCGTCGGCAACCTCGGCGCAGACCCCGAAACGCGCTACATGCCCAGCGGCGACGCCGTCACCAACCTGCGCCTGGCGACCACCGACCGCTACAAGGACAAGCAGTCCGGCGAGATGAAGGAAGCCACCGAATGGCACCGCGTGGCGATGTTCGGCAAGCTGGCCGAGATTGCCGCCCAGTACCTGCGCAAGGGCTCGTCGGTCTATATCGAAGGCCGCATCCGCACCCGCAAGTGGCAGGACCAGTCCGGCCAGGACAAGTACTCCACCGAGATCGTTGCCGACCAGATGCAGATGCTGGGTTCGCGCCAGGGCGGTGGCGGCGGTGGCGGCGATGAAGGCGGCTACGGCGGTGGCGGCGGCGGCGGTAGCGGTTATAGCCGCGAATCGTCGGGCGGCGGCTATGGCGGCGGCCGTGGTGCCCAGGGCGGCGGTGGCCAGCAGGGCGGCGCGGCGCGCCGTCCGCAGCAACCGGCCTCGAACGGCTTCGAGGATATGGACGACGATATTCCGTTCTAACCTTGAGTAAGTAATACTTGTAAAGATTAGCCCCGTGTTCGCGCGGGGTTTTTCTTTTTGATCAGTACTTTATGGGCGGTGGTGCGTTGGAAAGATCAGAAGGTGGTTTTGCGGAAGGGCATGAGATTTTCGTCAGGAAGCGAAAGTGTCAACTTCGGCGCCCAGAAGCTAAGATCTCAGGCGGGATCTTCAACCTCCAACGAGGGAAGAACGTGAGCTAGTGCTCACCACTGCTGATACTTGGATAACGACACTCTGCTGTTGTTCAGGTGCAGCTGGGGCTGTGACAGCGATCGCTTCCATTACTGCGCTTATCATTAGAGACATCGCCATCACCACAAGGGAGATTGCACAGCAATGGCACGATGCACAGCACCAGTTCGAGGGCACCACTCGGCGGCCGCGGCAGCAGCCTGTCCGGCATGTAGTTCCCGCTATGGCGGGTACCGCAGCAGCTATGGAGGCGGGTACGGCAGTGGCTATGGCTCGTCCTACGCTTCTGGTGGCGGGAGCAGCTACAGCAGCGGTGGCAGGTCCAGCGGAGGCGGCAGTTCAAGGCCGCGCTGGTCGCGTGCCGGTTCGTCCGTTTCGTACACGCCCGCTCAGGTGGCGTCCCTCACTCCGATTCGCGAGGCTGTTGAAAAAGAAGCGGCGGCGAAGCCGGACCTTCGGGATTGCTTCCTCTGCCACGCTTGGGATGACAGGCAGGGCGCGGCCAAGGAGCTGCACGATTTGCTCGAGGCGGCTGGGGTCAAGGTCTGGTTCAGCGAGAAGGATCTAGGTCTGGGCGTACCGATGATGCGAGCCATCGATAAAGGCTTGGCGGCCTCGAAAATTGGACTCGTCCTGGTGACCCCCGCATTGTTGGCACGCCTTCCGAAAGAGGGCGTCGCCGACAAAGAGCTTTCGACTCTTCTGCAGGGTAACCGTCTCGTGCCCATCGTGCATGGCACTACGTACACTGCGCTCCGCGATGTTAGCCCCATGCTTGCTTCGCGAAGCGGACTTGACACGTCCGAAGACACGATGGCGGTGGTCGCAACCAAAATTGCCGAGCTGGTCGCTATCTGGAGCTGACAGGTGAAGCTTCCGTGGGGGGAAACGCCGGCGAGAGCCGGTTTTTTGCTTCTGGGGCTGCGATCACCGCTTCGTGACATGGAAAAGTCGTAAACATTGTCTACGGTAATTGGGACGCGTCGGCCGAAGGAGCGCCAATGCATGCCCAATTTCATGTGGTGACGGTCCGGCATCCGGACGGCGAGCGCCTGCCGATCCTGCTGGACGCAGACCGGCAACCTATCGGCTGGATCAACGAGTATGCGATTCAGCGACTGCGTTCACGGCTGTCGGCCAACAGTCTGTCAAAATCACTGCAGGTCATCGGGTTGCTGTGGCAGTGGGCGGTCCAGCATGGCATTCCGCTACAGGCCAGACTGATTACCGGCGAGGGACTCTCACCGGACGAAATTGCCAGCCAACTTTACCCCTGGCTAAGACGCGACTTCAAGTCACGAGGGGCGGTACGCCGGCTGGTCGTGGCTCCGACCACCGTAGCGCAGCGTCTTCAAGTCGTCATGCAGTTCATTCGTTGGCATGTGGAAGGCGCCATGGGGCGTCTGCCGATCGGTAGCCGGGAACTGACTGATATCAGACAACGACTGGCGACGATGCAGCACACGATTGCCACGGCCGGGCCAAGGCGCGCCGCGCCAGTGCATCATGCCTCCCCGCTGTCCGAGGAGCGTGTGAACCGTCTGCTGAGCATCTGCCGTCCCGGCAACGACGAAAATCCCTGGAAGGTCCCCTATCAGGACCGCAATTACCTCATCGTCCTGGTGTTGCTGCTGTTGGGTATCAGGCGGGGCGAACTCCTCAAACTGCGCGTTGCTGACTGCGTCCTATCGGGCGCCATTCCGGAGATCAGGGTTGAGCGCTCGCCCGACGACGCTAGGGATCCTCGTCGCAATGAACCCCAGGTGAAGACGGAGTCGCGACAGTTGCCTTGCGATCGGGCGTTAGCTGGACTGTTGAACGCCTATATCTGTCGTACCCGTCGAGCCATACCGGGTTCAGACAAAAGTCCGTTCCTGTTCCTGGGCCGGAATGGGATGCCGATGAGCCTGGCGCGCGTCAACGGATTGCTCACCCAAGTTGGCGCAGCACACGCCGAATTCCGCGATTTGCATCCGCACTGCCTGCGTAGCACGTGCGCAACGAACTTCCGTGCGGAAGCGTTGCGCAACGGGCTGGACGAGGAGCGCGTCGAGAAACACATGATGTACTTCTTCGGTTGGCGCTCGTCAGAGTCTATCCGGCCGTACGTCTGGCATGCGATCCGGCGGGAGTCCTGTGAGCTCAGCCTTGAATACCAGTCCACGGTCTTTAATGCATCGACGTCGGATATCGAATGACGAACGCCGAGATCAATCGCGCAATCATGTCGTTGCTGCGAAAGAACAACCTTCCACCGTTGCCGAGCTACGTCATCGACCGAGATGGTCGTCGTATGGAGATGAGTGGAACGTACTGGAAGTTCAATGTGCCTACCAACAACGTCGCGTTTCACTGGGAGAGGCAGTCGGACGGAAGCGCCGTAGTGGGCTACGCGTTGCGTCGATGGGCATCGATGCTAATGACGCAACAAGCGAGCCGGAGCGTCATGAATGCGTTGACCAAAGTGCTAGGGGCCCTGAGAGGAAGATCATCAGGCATTGGTACGCAGGGGCTATTGCTGTTGGAGCAATGGCGAGCCTTGGCGTCGGAGGAACAGACGGAAGATCTGAAGGATGCGTTGTGCCGGCATGTCGAGGCAGCTGTTTGCGCACTACGGACCAGGAAGGCGATGGACGAGTTCTACCTTCTGCGCAGCTGGTATCGTTGGTCAGCAACAATGCTTGCGAGCCTGGGGTTCGATGAACAGTTCGCGCTTGAACTAGATGAGGTTTCCATACCCGCACGCTCGTCTCTACTTGCGGTGGAGTTGGAAGACGAGGAGCGCGGACCGCTCTGGGACACGGAGGTGGCTGTTCTGCGTGCCGCATTGGTGGGTGATCGCTCCCAAGAGCGCTCGCACGTGATGCAGCGTGCCGCGATTGCATTGAGCTTGGCATATGGTCGGAATCCATCGAACTATTGCCTCCTCAGAGAGGAGGATCTGTCAAATCAGTTGGCCGGGTTCGACGTGCCGCCACAGTGGAGACTGTCCATTCCCCGCATCAAGAAATGGGGGATCGGTGTGCGCCAGCAGTTCGTGCAAGAGCGGGTGAGCAACGATCTGCTGCCGTTGATACATGACCTGCTAGTGGCCAACGGGAGTATCGATTGTGAAGGGTATCCGCGTCCGCTGTTTATGCGCGATAGTGTGGACGAATGGCGGGTCGGTACTGGTGTCGAGGAGTATGCGTACCACATGACAGGAAAGGAATTCCTGAGACTCATACGGGGGTTCGCTACACGAATGGCAATCCAATCGCCGCGCACCGGACGGCAGCTCCGCTTGAGTTCACGCCGCTTGCGGTACACGTTTGCCACGACGATGGTGGAGCTCGGCGCATCCAAGACCATGCTCGCCACGATGTTGGACCATTCCGATACGCAACATGTGCGGGTCTACTACGCTTTGAAGGGAGCCCGTCTGACCCGCATTCTGAACCGCGCCGCTGCACTACGGCTAGGCCCCCTCATGAAGCTGTTCAAAGGGATGCCCATCGGAGTGGACTCCGAAGCGGCGAGGGACGTTTGCCAGGAAAAAAGGGTCCGCTTCGTCGGTGACGTAGACGCTGTGGAGCCGGTTGAGATCGGCGCATGTGGCCAGTCACCTCGCTGCCTGCTGGACCCACCATTCTCTTGCTACGTCTGTCCCAAGTTCCAGCCGTACCTGGAAGCCGACCATCAGGCCGTACTGGATGCGCTGCTCAAAGGGAGGGATGAGCGTCGTGGTCGGCTCGGCATGCGCCTGTCAGTCCAGATGGATGAGGTGATCTACGCAGTAGCGGAGGTTGTACAACTGGTGGCCCACCATGGTAAACGGAACGGCGGGAAGGCGTAAGACGATGGCGGCCGTCGGCCGCCTGGAAGCACCCGCAGGAGATGACTGGATCGAGAATGGAATGCAGCTGATCGGCAAGGCGAAAGCGTTGATGCCGTTCGGTGATGTCGAGTGGGATGCACCGGTCTGGGATGTCTCGGCTGCCTATGAACATCGCACGCGAGGATACAAGGCCAACGCCGGGGGACTGCGACTGCCATTCACCCAGCATAGGCGAACGGCCAAGGGTGTGGGCGAGCCGCTGCCAGAGGCCTTCGCGGATCTCGTCAAGGCTCTTGTATGCGTCCGGCATCAGAAGCGAGGCCAGTCTGTGAGCAGCCACAGCGTGTTCATCCGGGCTACACGCTACGTGTGTGAGGCAATCCGAAGGACTGGGCATCAACTCGGCGAACTGCGCAAGGATGACCTGGACCGGGCGGCGGCCATGGTTATCCAAAGAGAACTGGAGACATCCGCGTACAAGGTCCTTGGTCACATGGAAGAGTTCGCCGATATGCTGGACCGATATCGTCTCAGCCGCGTGAGGCTGGACTGGCGGTGCAGGCGAAAAGCGCGGCCCCGATCACTGACGCCGGACAGGATTGGAGACCGCTCGACAGAGGTATCGGACAGGCTGCCAAAAGAGGAAGCGATCCGGGCGCTTGGATGGCTTTACCAGAAGATCCCGCAAGCCGAACCCACGGATGATGCGGGCACCGGCGACCGCATGCTGGTTCTGATCGCCACGATCATGGCATGCACTGGCCTCAGAGTTGGCGAGATGCTGACGCTGCCGGTGAATCCGATCTCCATTGCGAAGGACGGTAGTCGGAACTTGCGCTATGCAAGGCTGAAAGGTCGAGCTGACGACGTGATGGTCGAATGGCATACGAAGCCATTGCTATCCGAGACGGTGGAATTGGTGGAGGCTGCGCTGGCGGAACTGCAGAAAGCAACGGCTGGGCCGCGGCAGGTCGCCCTGAAAGCCAGTCGCCGCGGGTCGCTGCTGTTACTACGCTCCCTTCCCGAGAGGCTCTACACGTGTGACATACAAACTGCACTTGGGTTGGAGAGTCGAAATATTGCGCAGTTCCTTAGGAGTAGGGAAATTCCATTCGAGATAGAAAACCGGGGGCTACGTGTTGATCGGGAAGCTTTGCTGTGTGGCATCGCCAAAGACCATTGGTTTGGGCCGATGATCCCGGGGCCTGCCGGTCAAGGGCTCAAGCTTCACGAAGCGTTGTGCGTGGCTTACGCGAATCAGTTCCATCGCGGGACGCGGACAACGCTTAAGTATGCCGCTCGACCCGTATCGGACCAGAACGTAACGGACTTCCTGACCGGACGGCCCGCCATTCGGTCGGCGTTCGAGCGATATGGGCTTGCGGGTGAAGACGGCCTGGTACTGCGTTTGCGATCGCATGGACTCCGGCACTTCCTTAACCATCTGCTGGACGAAGGTGGAGCGCCGGATCTCGTGCAAACGAAATGGTTTGGGCGAAAGCATGAGGCGGACACGAGAGCCTATCAACATCTGACGACTGCCCAACGCGCGGCGCAGGTGGTTAAGGAGGTTCTGGAAGACAAGTTGGCGGGAGGCATTGTTGAGGTTGCCAAAGCCCTGCCGCTTGAAGTGGCAAAGACATTCCTGACTGCACGCATCCAGGCAGTCCACGATGTAGGGCCGGGCTTATGCGTCCACGACTTCCAGATGTCCCCCTGCGAGCGCCATCTGCAATGCACGGCGAAATGCGAGGAATATCTGTGGATCAAGGGCGAAGCGGCCAGAGCGCATGAACTGAAAAGACAGGCTGCGGTGGCATACATCAGCCTGCATGCAGTGACGGCACGTGCGAGGTCGCTATCCTTGATGCACTCGGATTGGTACCGGCATCTTGAGACTCGATATGGACAGCTGACGGAGCAGCTTGCAACGATAGGCTTCCATCAAGCTGATCTGGTGCGATACGTAGAGGAGTATGGAAGTGCCGAAAAGCATCCGGGCAAGCGCAAAGATAAATGAGAGTAAGAAGGCGGGCATCATCGCCGAGCTTGAGCGCTGGCAGGGCAGGGAATTGGGTACGCGACTGACCTGGGAGCGTGTCGAAGCGTTCTCCGGATACACCCGCCAGGCGCTGAGCCGTCATCCGGAGATCGTGCACGCATACCAGGAGGCCAAGCGTGCGCTGGCCGACAGCGGCCGAAAATCCAGATCACGCACGCGTCGCGACGAGCTTGCCTATCTCGATCAAACGGTGGAGAGCCTGCGCGCAAAGATACGCTGGTATGAAAACCTTGAAGCGCTGTGGCTACAGCGCTGGCAACGCATTGCCAATCAATGCCTGCAGCGCGGACTCAGTATCGATGATCTGGATCGTCCGCTGGATCCCTTGAACCGGAAAGCCTAGGCGGAATTAGCGGTTGCGGCGACATCAGCGTTCGGTGTCGCGGCCTTGAGAAAGGTGCAGCCGTCCAACGTCGTCTGGGCAACGGCATCGACGTACTTCTCTGCTTGGGCTGCTCGCCTTCGAACCCGCTGTGCCCATTCGTTGGTGGCCTTGCGATAAAAACGCTCGGACTCCTCCTTCCAGTCGCTGCTTCGATCGGACATGACGTAGGCGAGGTAGACGCGGTCAATGGCGAGATCCTCGAAGCGGCGGTGGTGATGCACCTGGTTCCGCTCGCGAAGCTCCTGGTCAAAATCCCTCTCGAACAACTTGAGGAACTGTCCGATATCGATTCGGTGATGTGGTTCAGCCTTCTTCATCGAATTGAGGTATCTCTTGATCCGCTCCTTGAGTTCGTAGAACCGATTGAAGTACATCTCGCACATGTACGTGAGATGTTCGTGCTTGCTCACGGGCAGGCCATGAAAGGGAAACCGGCGGAAATAGTACTCACAGTCCCTTAGGGCTTGAAGGGCTTGCTCGATGCCCAGGTACTGGACAACCAGGTCGCGCTGTTGCTCGATCTCCGGAGCGAAAGCGAATTCCTCTGGATGGATGTCGTCCTTTGGCAGCGGGAAGTCGTCGTCGTAGAGAGTTCGCGCCAAGCGCCCCTTGCGCCAGTCGGACCACCCGGGGTAGGTCTCCAACTGCTTCATCCAGTGGCCGATAGCGCGTTCAACTAGTTCGCGAGGGGACGACGGGGCGATTCCTTTAGGCATGGCAGACACGGGCGACTCCGTTCGCGCGGGGGAACTGCAGCATTCTGCCATTGGAAAATGTGATTTATAGGGCTTCTGAGAACGCTACCTGAAATTGCCGAGCATTCACGCCCAAATGAGCTCGCGAGCGGCGCAAAATAGCATCACCGCAGCGCGAACCGCGCATCGATCCTCGGTCCTAGCCTGGGCCCCCACGATCCTCAATCTTTACGATGGCCGGGTCGCAGCTCTCCCAAAGCGACCATCCACGCCGGTTGGCGGTCAATGTTTACGCCGTTGCATAACAGAACCGTTC
>NZ_JBYOJO010000019.1:0-80799 GCF_057798955.1 Cupriavidus sp. 207A1
GGGGTGGGGCCCGGGCGCTGCCACGAAGCACATGCCCTTGCTATTGCCAGCGCCGGCCCTCACCCCCGCCCCTCTCCCGCAAGCGGGAAAGGGGAGAAAAACAGTCGGGATTCGTGGGCCATCAAGTCTCAGCCTCGACAACTGAGCTTGAACAGATCCGCGAAAACTGTATCCCTGCCAGCCACGCCGTCATCCCTACCCTTGTCCGTAGTGTCGCGCGACATGCAGTCGTGCCGGCGGCAACCCCACGGAGAGCACATCGATGCACGGACTCACAGCGCTGGACCTTGCCCGGATCCAGTTCGGATTCACGGTTTCCTTTCATATCCTGTTTCCCGCCATCACCATCGGGCTGGCGTGTTTCCTGGCCTTCCTGGAGGCGCGCTGGCTCTACACCAAAGACCCGGTGTACCGGACCCTGTACCAGTTCTGGATCAAGATCTTCGCGCTGAACTTCGGCATGGGCGTCGTTTCCGGCCTGGTCATGGCTTATGAGTTCGGCACCAACTGGTCCGGCTTCTCGCAGTTCGCCGGCAGCATCACCGGCCCGTTGCTGACCTACGAAGTGCTGACGGCGTTCTTCCTGGAAGCCGGCTTCCTCGGCGTGATGCTGTTTGGCTGGAACCGCGTCGGGCCGGGTCTGCACTTCTTCGCGACCGTGATGGTGGCGCTGGGCACGCTGATCTCGTCGACCTGGATCCTGGCCTCCAACAGCTGGATGCATACGCCGGCCGGCTACGTCGTCGTCGCCGGCAAGGTGGTGCCGACCGACTGGCTCGAGGTGATCTTCAACCCGTCGTTCCCTTACCGCCTCGCGCACATGGTGATTGCGGCGCTGCTGTCCACGGCGCTGTTCGTGGCGGCGGCGTCGGCCTGGCAGCTGCTGCATGGCCGCGCCGTTCCCGCCGCGCGCAAGATGCTGTCGATGGCGCTGTGGATGGTGCTGGTGGCCGCGCCGCTGCAAGCGGTGGTGGGCGACGCGCATGGGCTGAACACGCTGGCGCACCAGCCCGCCAAGATCGCGGCGATGGAGGGGCACTGGAATACCGCGCCCAGCGGCGACAAGGGCGGCTTCCCGCTGATCGTCTTCGGCATTCCCGACATGGAGCGCGAGGAAACCCGCTACGCCATCGAGATCCCGCGCCTGGGCAGCCTGATCCTGACACACAGCCTGGACGGCCAGATCCGCGGGCTCAAGGACTTCCCGAAAGCGGACCGTCCCAACGCCACCGTGGTGTTCTTCACCTTCCGCGCCATGGTGGGCCTGGGCGTGGCGATGATCCTGTTCGGCTTGCTCGGCTGGATCCTGCGCCGCAATGGCGCGGTGTACCGCTCGCGCGCGTTCCTGCGTCTGGCGGTGGCGATGGGGCCCACCGGCCTGATCGCATTGCTGGCGGGCTGGATGACCACGGAGATCGGGCGCCAGCCATGGGTGGTCTATGGACTGCTGCGCACCCACGATGCCGTGTCCGCGCATCAGGCGGGGCCGGTGGCGCTGTCGCTGGCGCTGTTCGTGGTGGTCTATTTCGTCTGCTTCGGCGTGGGCATCCGCTACATGCTCAGGCTGGCCAGCGCCGGCCCGGCGCCGGATACGCACCACCCGCACCCCCATCCGGACGACCGGCCGTCCTACGGCCCCGGCAGCGTCGTTCCCGCCGCCCTCGCCACCGCTTCCACTCCCAACGCGATGGCCCCGCACGGCCGCCGCGAATCCTGAACAGGTGATCGACATGGGTATCAACCTTCCCGTTATCTGGGCTGCGCTGATCTTCTTCGGCGTGATGATGTACGTCATCATGGACGGATTCGACCTCGGCATCGGCATCCTCTTCCCCTTCGTCGGCGACCGCCATGACCGCGACGTGATGATGAATACGGTCGCGCCGGTGTGGGACGGCAACGAAACCTGGCTGGTGCTGGGCGGCGCGGCGCTGCTGGGCGCCTTCCCGCTGGCGTATTCGGTGCTGCTCAGCGCCTTCTACCTGCCGCTGGTGTTCATGCTGCTGGGGCTGATCTTCCGCGGCGTCGCCTTCGAATTCCGCTTCAAGGCCAGCGACCGCAGCCGCCCGTACTGGGACGCCGCGTTCACCTGGGGCTCGGTGGTCGCTGCCTTCTTCCAGGGCGTGACGCTGGGCGCCTATATCGACGGCATCGCCATGGACGGCACCACCTTCAGCGGCGGCGCGCTCGACTGGCTGGCGCCGTTCCCGCTGTTCTGTGGCGTTGGCGTGGTGATCACTTACGCGTTCCTCGGCGTCACCTGGCTCATCATGAAGACCGAAGGGCGGCTGCAGTGGACCATGCTGCGCGTGACCAACGTACTGACCGGCGTGATGCTGGCGATGGTGGGCGCGGTCAGTATCTGGACGCCGCTGACCCACCCGGAGATCGCGCAGCGCTGGTTCGCGCTGCCCAACCTGCTGTTCTTCCTGCCGGTGCCGCTGCTGGTGCTGGGCTCGGCCTGGGGCATCTACCGGTCGCTGCGCCGGCAGCCCAATGTGTCGCCGTTCCTGTATGCGCTGCTGATGGTCTTCATGGGCTATACCGGGCTGGCCATCAGCATCTGGCCCAACATCATCCCGCCGTCGGTCTCGATCTTCGACGCCTCGTCGCCGCCGCAAAGCCAGGGCTTCGCGCTGGTCGGCACGCTCTTCATCGTGCCGATCATCCTGGCCTACACCTCGTGGTCGTACTACGTGTTCCGCGGCAAGGTCCGGCGCGGCGAGGGGTACCACTGATGGCCAGGACTCCGCATAAGACGCCGAGCGCACCGCTGGCGGCCCGACTCGGCTGGCTGCTGGCGCTGTGGCTGGCCGGGGTCGGCACGGTGTTCGCCTGCGCCAGCCTGATGAAGCTGCTGATGCGCGCCGCGGGCCTCGCGCACTGACGCCATGTCCGCTTCCCGCCCGCTTTCTCCCGTCACGCCACGGCCACGCCCTGCCGGGATGGCCGGCGCGCTCGCCGCGGCGTGGGCGGGCGCTCCCGATCTTGCGCCCTGGCTGCATTCCCTCAAGGTGTTCGGCGCGGCGATGCTGGCGCTCGGCACGGCGCTGGCGCTGGGCCTGCCGCGGCCCTACTGGGCCATGGCGACGGTCTACCTGGTGTCCAGCCCGCTCGCCGGCGCGACGCATGCCAAGGGCGCCTACCGCGTCATCGGCACGCTGCTGGGGGCCATCGGCGCGGTGGCGCTGGTGCCCTGTCTGGTTGACCAGCCCGTGCTGCTGATGGCGGCAATCGCCTGCTGGACCGGCACCCTGCTCTACCTGTCCTTGCTGGAGCCGGCACCGCGCAACTACATTTGCCTGCTGGCCGCCTATACGCTGCCGATCGTGGCGCTGCCGACCGTGACCCACCCCGGCACGGTGTTCGACGTCGCGCTGACGCGGATCGAGGAGATCGTGATCGGCATCGTCTGCGCCAGCGTGGTCAGCGCGGTGGTGTTCCCATCGCGCACCGCGCCGGCGCTGGCCGCGCGCGCGGCGGCATGGATGGAGCACGCCTCGCGCTGGAGCGTCGACATGCTGGCCGGCGGCGCCAGCGCGGGGCAACGCCACGACAGCTTCAGCACGCTCGCCGCCGATATCCTCGCGCTGGAAACCCAGATGGCCCAGCTCGCCTATGAATCCGGCAACGCGCAGATGCTGCGGCGCGCACGCGCGCTGCACCAGCGCATGACCGCGCTGCTGCCACTGGTGCTGGCGCTGGCCGATGCCGCGGACGCGTTGCGCCGGCATCGCGCCGGCATGCCGGAGCACGTCGCGCAGCGCCTGCGCGCCATGCTTAACTGGATCGCCGGTGCGGCCGGCGCGTCGCGCCCGCCGCCGTCGTGGTACCCGGCGGGCACGGCGCCGACCGCGCCCGCCGACTGGCACGCGCGGCTGGTCGCGGCGACCTTCGACTACCTCGATGAACTGGGCGACCTCTGGCAGGACTGCCGCCTGCTGCAGGCCAGCCTGCGCCAGCGCGGCAGCGAGCCCGCGGCGCTGCGTTACCGCGTGGAGCCGGCCGGCCAGGCGCGCCATCATGACCACGCGCAGCTATTGTTCCGCGCCGCCACGGCGGGCTCGGCGACGCTGGTGGCCGGCCTGCTGTGGATGACATCCGGCTGGGTGGACGGCGCCGTGCCGGTCGGCCTGGCGGCGCTGGCCAGCTGCTTCATCGCCTGCACGCCCGAGCCGCGACTGGTGGCTGGCCGCGTGATCGCGTGGAGCGTGGCCTGCGCGCTGCTGTCCTGGTACTACCAGTTCGTGGTGCTGCAGCTGGCCCATGACTTCGGCTCGCTCGCCGCGCTGCTGTTCGGGCCTTACCTGGTGATCGGCGCGATGACCACGCAGCCGCGCTTCGCGTTGTTCGGCGTGCTGCTGGCCGTGACCGCGGCGTCGTTCCCGGGGCCGCAGAACCTGGGAACGGCGAGTTTTGCCGGCATTTTCAACGGCAGCCTGGCAAGCCTGGCGGCACTGGTGTTCGCCGCGCTGTGGGCGGTGCTGATGCAGCCGTTTGGCCAGCAGCTGGTGGCATACCGGCTGGCGCGCGCCAACTGGAACGAGATCGCGCTGGCCGCCCATCCGCGCGCGCCGGTCAATAGCGCGCGGCTGCGCGGCCGCCTGCTCGACCGCCTGCTGCGCCAGTGGCCGCCGCTGACGCGCCGCAACCATGCCAGCCATGAGCAGGCGGCCAATGCGCTGGCCGACTTCCTGGTCGAAGTTGCCGTGCTGGCGCTGCGGCGCGCCACGGATCGCGCAGTCGCCCGCGTGCTTGCCGGGGTCGCGCGGCACTACCGCCACTGCGCGCGTGCCGGCCATGCCATCCCGCCCGCGCCGGCGCTGGCTGCGCAGATCGACGCGGCCTTCGCGGCGCTGGCCACGTCCGCGCACGGCAGCTCCCGCTCCACCCTGACGGCGCTCGCCACGCTGCGCCTTGCTCTCTATCCCCATGACCAGGAAAGACGCCATGCACGCCACTGAGTTCGACCTGTATGGCGTGTTCGTGCCCGCCACCGTGGTGTGGATGCTGGCCGCGTTCGCGGTCACCGCCGCACTGCGTGCCGTGCTGGTCCGGGTCGCCTTCTACCGCATCGTGTGGCACCGGTCCTTGTTCAACCTCTCGCTGTACATCCTCGTATTGGGCGCCATCGTCGCGCTCGTCTGGCAGGCCCCATCATGATTCGCAAGCTCTCGCTGCTCGTCCCGGTTGCTGTGACCCTGGCCGCGGTGGCCGCCGCGGCGATGACCGCCTGGCACCTCTGGCAGTACTACACCGCGGCGCCATGGACCCGCGACGGCCACGTGCGCGCCGCGGTGATCCAGGTCGCGCCCGATGTCTCGGGTCCCGTCACGGCCGTGCTGATCAGCGACAACGCGCGGGTGCAACGCGGCCAGGTGCTGTTCGAGGTGGATCCGGAGCGCTTCCGCCTGCGCCTGGAGCAGGCGCAGGCCGAGGCTGCGTCGGCACGCGCGGCGCTGGCGCTGGCGCGGCGGCTCCGCAACGCGGCCGCCGTAGCCGCCGCACAGGCGCGCCTCGACCAGGCTCGGGCCGCGGTCGACGTCGCCGCGCTGGACCTGGCGCGTTGCCGCGTCACCAGCCCGGTCGACGGCCAGGTCAGTGACCGCCTGCCGCGCGCCGGCGACTTCGCCACCCGCGGCAAGCCGGCCCTGTCGATGGTGGCAAGCGGCTCGCAATACGTCGAGGGCTATTTCGAGGAGACCAAGCTGCCCGCCATCCGGATCGGCAGCGCCGCCGAAGTGCATGTCATGGGGCAGCGCGCGCCGCTGCACGGACAGGTGCAGAGCATCGCGCCCGGCATCGAGGACCAGGACCGCGCACTCGGCCCGAACCTGCTGCCGAGCGTCAACCCGACCTTCAACTGGGTGCGGCTGGCGCAGCGGATACCGGTGCGCATCGCGCTCGATCCGGTCCCGGAAGGCGTCCAGCTGATTGCCGGCCAGACCGCCACGGTACGCATCCGCGAGCCGCACCCCTGACGCCGCAGCGCTCGGGCCGCAACTGTTCTGCTTGCACGCCGGCCCCTTTGTACGCCTGCTGCGCGGTCGCCGGCACCTACGATGGACCGCATACGCTTATGGAGACTCCCCATGCAAGCAGCGCCTGTGCAAGCCTTGCCGGCCACGTCCGGCCATCCCGCCGCCGTGCCGGGCCCCGTCACGCCCGCCGTGCTCGACCAGCTTGGTCGCCCGCTGCGCGACCTGCGCCTGTCGGTGATCGACCAGTGCAATTTCCGCTGCACCTACTGCATGCCCAAGTCGCGCTTCGGGCGCGACTATCCGTTCCTCACGCCCGCGCAACGCCTATCCGATGACGAACTGCTGCGCATCGTGCGCGCCTTTGTCGGCCTGGGCGTCGAGAAGGTGCGCCTGACCGGCGGCGAGCCGCTGCTGCGCAAGGGCATCGAGTCACTGGTCGAACGGATTGCCGCGATGCGCACGCGCGAGGGGAAGCCGGTGGCTGTGGCGATGACCACCAACGGCAGCCTGCTGGCGCGCAAGGCCCGCGCACTGCGCGACGCGGGGCTGGACCGGGTCACGGTCAGCCTCGACAGCCTGGATGACGGCATCTTCCGCGCCATGAACGATGTGGAAGTTCCGGTTAGCCGCGTGCTGGAGGGCATCGACGCAGCCCGCGCCGCCGGCCTGGCCCCGGTCAAGGTCAACTGCGTGGTCGAGCGCGGCACCAATGACGGCCAGGTGCTGCCGCTGGTCGAACACTTTCGCGGCAGCGGCGTCACGCTGCGCTTTATCGAGTATATGGACGTGGAAGGTCCCAGCGGCTGGTCGCAAGCGCGCGTAGTGCCGTCGGAGGAATTGCGCGCTGCGATCGAGCGCGCGCATGCGCTGCTGCCGCTCGCCAGGCGCGCTGGCGAGACCGCCAGCAATTTCTTGCTGGCCGATGGCAGCCTGAAGCTGGGCTTTATCTCCAGCGTGTCGCAGCCGTTCTGCGGCGATTGCACCCGCGCCCGCGTGTCGGTCGATGGCCGGCTGCACCTGTGCCTGTTTGCCACCCGGTCGGTCGACCTGCGCCAGCATCTGGGCGCCGCGTGCCCGGAGCAAGACCTGGCGCAGGCGATCCGGCAGGCATGGCAGGCGCGCGGCGACCGTTATTCGGAGCTGCGCGCCGGAATACGCGCGGAAAGGTTTGCCAGCGGCAAACGGCAATATCCCACGGTACGCATGTCGCTGGTGGGCGGCTGAGCCGCGGCCCCGGAGCCGGCACGATGTCAGGCTTCGGGGAAAACCTGTGCGGCGAGCTCGGCGCCGGCCGGGGTCAGGCTCGCATGGCCGCGACCCGCTTCGTCGATCGACATGTCGGCCAGTCCGGCCGCCTGCAGCTGCGTCAGCACGCGCCGCAGCACGCTCATCGGCAGGCCGGAACGCTTGGCGATCCGGGCAAGCGACCAGGGGCCGCCGCCGTCGCGGCCGGCCTGGCACAGCACCTGGAGCACCGCAACGATGGCGGGATCGATGTCGGCGTCCTGCATGCTAGCGTTCATCCTCACTTTGCTCGCGGCTGCGCGCCAGCAGGTGCTGCGCGATCTTGCCCAGCGTCTGCACGGCGGATTCGATGCCGGGCGACCATTCCCCGCTGTAATTCAGCCGGATGCAGTGCCGATAGGTGGCGCCCGGCGCAAACATATGCCCCGGCGCCACGGTGATGCGGTGCTCCAGCGCGGCGTGGTACATCTCCATCGCGTCGATGCCCGCGGGCAGCTGCACCCACAGCACGTAGCCCCCCGCCGGTTGCGAGGTGGTGGTGCCATCCGGGAAGAACCGGCGCACCGTGGCCGCCATGATGCTGGCCTGCTGCGCATAGGCCTTGCGCACGCGCCGCAGGTGGAAATCGTAGCCGTCGTTCTTCAGGAACTCGGCGATCGCCAGTTGCGGAATCGCCGGCGTGGTCAGCGTATTGAGGAACTTGAGCCGTTCCACCGCCTCGCGGTAGCGCCCCGGCAGCGCCCAGCCGATGCGGTAGGCATTGGTCAGGGTCTTGGAGAACGAGGAGCAATGCAACACGATGCCGGCCTCGTCATAGGCCTTCAATGAACTGGGATGGGCCTCGCCGTAATAAAGTTCGCCGTAGACGTCGTTCTCGATGACCGGTATGTCCTTCGCGGTCAGCATCGTCACCAGCGCGCGCTTGTTCTGGTCCGGCATCTGGAAGCCGAGCGGGTTCTGGAAGTTGGGCATCACCATGCAGGCGGCCACGCCCTTTTCATCGATCAGCCGCGCCAGCGCATCGATGTCGATGCCATCGGCGGGATCGGTCGCCACCTCGATGGCGCGCATGCCCAGCCGTTCGATGGCATGGAGCATGGCGTAGTAGGTCGGTGACTCCACCGCGATGGTATCGCCGGGCCTGGCCACCGCCTGCAGGCACAGGTTGATCGCCTCGGTCGCGCCGATGGTGACGATGACCTCGTTCGGGTCGATGGCGTAGCCGTTCTCGAGATAGCGGCGCGAGATCTGCCGGATCAGCTCGGGGCTGCCGGGCGGCAGGTCGTCCAGCATGGTCCACTTGGCATAGCGGCGCGCGATATTGTTGGCGTACTGGTTGATGCGCTGCCACGGGAACAGCGAAGGATCCGGATAGGGAGAACCCAGCGGCACGGCCTCGTCCGAACGGATCGAGCGCAGCGTCGACAGCACCAGCGCGCTGACATCCACCGCCGAAGGCTTGGCGCTGGGCCGCGACGGGCGCAGCGCGGCCACCGGCTCGCCCGCCCGCGCGCGCACGAAGTAGCCGGACTGCGGCCGGCTTTCGATGATGCCGCGGCTCTCCAGCAGCACGTAGGCGCGGATCACGGTGGTAATGCTCATGCGGTGGTGCTGGCTGGTCTGCCGCACCGAGGGAATCCGCTCGCCGGGCAGCAGCACGCCCTGTTGCACCAGGGCCTCGATATCCGCAGCCAGCTTTTCATAGAGTTTCACGCCGCGCTCCCCTTGCTTGCCGTCCGCTGCGGCCCCGGCCCGCTGCCTGCGCCGGCCACGCGCCGCCGGCATCAGCTGAGCCAACGCTGGAGATCATAGTACGGCAGCGGCACGTTTTGCAGGGATCCGGCGCATTGGGGTTCCACCCGCACGAAGCCGCACGCCTGGCCGAGCGCGGATACGGACGCCGCGCCCTGCTGTGCATTGACCTGCACGAAGCTGTCGCGCCCCCCGAAATTGCCGATCTCGCCCACGCGCCAGAAGGCATCGCCGCGGTGCGGTCGCGTTCCGGCCAATGCCGCCCTGACCCGGCCGACTGGCGGAAATAGCTCCGACCGTCCTTGCAGGCGGCGCAGCAAGGGCGTCACCAGCAGCGCGAAGGTGGCATAGGCGGCAGCGGGATTACCCGGCAGGCACACCACGGGCTTGCCGCGCAGGCGCCCCACCGTGACCGGCTTGCCGGGCTTCATGTTGACGCCCCGGCAAAGCAGTTCGCCACCGGCGGAAGCCAGCGCCGCCGCCACCAGGTCGCGCTGCCCGACCGAGGCCCCGCCGGTGACCAGCACCAGGTCGGCGGCGCCGGCCAGCTCGCGCAGCATGTCGTGCAGCGCGCGCTCGTCGTCGCGCACATGGCGGTGGCAGCTGACCACCGCACCCATCGCCTGCACCAGCGATTCCAGCATGGGGCCGTTGACGTCATGCACCTGGTACACGTCGCTCGGCTCGTCGTGCACGGCGACCTCGTCGCCGGAAGTCAGGATCGCCACCTCGACCAGCCGGCAGACTTCGGCCTCGGCCACGCCCTGGGATGCCAGCGCGGCAATATGGCCGGCATGCAGCAAGGTGCCTGCCGACAGCAGCTGGTCCCCCCGGCGCGCATCCTCGCCCTGGCGGCGGATGTGCTGGCCGGGCAGCGGCGGGCGCGCGCACACCATACCCTGGTAAGTCTCGTCGGCATCCTCCAGCGCGACCACGGCGTCGGCGCCGGGCGGGATCACGCCGCCGGTGTAGATGCGGATGGCATGGCCGGGCAGCAGCGGCTGCGGCCGGGTGCCGGCATAGACCACCTGCTGCAGCGGCAGGCAGGCATCGGCGCGGCAGTCCGCGCAGCGCACCGCATAGCCATCCATGGCGCTGCGGTCGGCCGCCGGCGTATCGATCACCGCGGCCACGTCGCGGGCCAGCACGCGGCCGGTCAGCAGGCCCAGCCACACGGTCTCGGTCTCGCGCACCGGCTGCGCGCACATTGCGAAGACGGCCTGGGCCTCGTCGAAGTTCAGCATGCCGCGTCTCCGCGCGTGCCTTGCATAGACGCACTGGTGTAGTCGACGTAACCGTCCTGCCGGCAGAAGCTGAGCAGGCGCACACCGGCCTGCTCGGCGATGCGGATGGCCAGCGCGGTCGGTGCCGAGATCGTCGCCAGCATCTGGATGTTCATGCGCGCGACCTTGCGCACCAGTTCATAGCTGGCGCGGCTGGACAGCAGCACGAAACCGTCCGCCATGTCCACGCGCTGGATCGCCAGGTGGCCGATCAGCTTGTCCAGGCCATTGTGGCGGCCGACATCCTCGAACACATGGAGGATCTCGCCGCCGGCATCGCACCAGGCCGCGGCATGGACGCCGCCGGTGGCCTGCATCAGCCGCTGGTGCGACGGCAGCGCGGCGACGGCGCGATCGATCATGGCGCGCGACGGCACGATCGGGGCAGCCGGCTCGGGCATGCGCGCCGGCTCCAGGTCCAGCAGCGCGATGCTTTCGAGACCGCACACGCCGCAGCCGGTGCGTCCGGCCAGCGCGCGCCGGCGCGCGCGCATGGTGGCGAAGGCGTGTTCGCTGATCTCCATCTGCACTTCGGCGCCGTGCGCATGCATGCGCACCTCGAGATCGTGGATCTCGGCGTTGCGTGCGACGATGCCCTCGGTCAGCGAGAAGCCGACCGCGAAGGCCTCGAGGTCCAGCGGCGTGCACATCATCACCGCATGCGAGATGCCGTTGTACACCAGCGCCACCGGCAATTCTTCGGCGACGTTGTCGGTAGCCGGCTGGGTCTCGCAGCGCTTGTGCCGCACGATGTCACGCGTTTCAAAGCCGGTGTGTCCGGCCAGTTCGGTGGATTCCATCTGGAGTCTCTTGAAGAATATTGATGCAGCCTTGCACGCGCGTGGTTCCTCCCCTCTCCCGCACGGCGGGAGAGGGGAGCGTTCATCCGGGGTCGTGGCTAGCGTTCGTCGCAGCGGTGCACGGGAAGATCAGCGTGACACCACTTCGGGCTGGTGCCGTGACGGCGTCAGCAGCACCGGCACCGACTTGGACGTGGGCGTGCCGCAGCCATCGCCTGTGCTCTCCAGCGGCACCAGGGGATTGGTCTCGGGGTAGTACGCCCCGACGCACCCTTGCGGGATGTCGTATTCGACCAGCACGAAGTCCTCGACCCGGCGTTGTACGCCGTCGTCCCAGACGCTGGTGATGTCGACGTGCTGCCCCGCCTCCAGGCCCAGCCGCGCCAGGTCCGCGGCGTTGATGAAGACCACCCGGCGCAGGCCGAACACCCCGCGGTAGCGGTCGTCCAGGCCATAGATCGTGGTGTTGTACTGGTCGTGCGAGCGCGTGGTCATCATCACCATCAGCCGGTCGCCATACTGCTGGCGCGCACGGTTGATGGGGGTGTCCTTGTCGATGCGGTTGACCAGGAACTGCGCCTTGCCCGATGGCGTATGCCAGACCCGGTGGCACGCCGGCGGGGTCAGGTGGAAGCCGCCCGGCACCGCCACGCGCTCGTTATAGCTGTCGAAGCCGTCGATCACCTGCTCGATGGCATCGCGGATGCGGGCGTAGTCCTGCGCATACCAGAGCCAGTCGATCGTCTCCGAGCCCAGCGTGGCCGCCGCCATGCGCGCGACGATGGCGATCTCCGACAACAGGTGCGGCGATGCCGGCGCGTTCATGCCGAAGGAGATATGGACCATGCAGACCGAGTCCTCGACCGTCACGCCCTGCGCCACGCCGTCCTGCTGGTCGATCTCGGTGCGGCCCAGCGTCGGCAGGATCAGGGCTTCCTTGCCGTGCACCAGGTGGCTGCGGTTGAGCTTGGTGGCAATGTGCACGGTCAGGTCGCACTGGCGCAGCGCCGCGAAGGTGCGCGGCGTATCCGGCGTGGCGGTGGAGAAGTTGCCGCCCAGCCCGACAAAGACCTTGACCTTGCCCGCCAGCATCGCCGAGATGGTGTGCACCACGTCATAGCCATGCTGGCGCGGCGGCTCGAAGCCGAAGGCGGCCTGCAGGCGATCGAGGAATTCCGGCTCGGGCTTCTCCTCGATCCCCACCGTGCGGTCGCCCTGCACGTTGGAATGCCCGCGCACCGGCAGCAGCCCGGCTCCCGGGCGGCCGATATTGCCGCGCATCATCATCAGGTTGGACAGGATCTGCACCGTCGGCACCGAATGCTTGTGTTGCGTCAGCCCCATGCCCCAGCAGGCGATCACGCGCTTGCCGCGCGCATAGACCTGCGTGAGCGCTCCGATATCCTGCTGCGGCACGCCCGACTCGGCAACGATGTCGGCCCAGCTTTCGGCACGCAGGTCATCGACAAAGTCGCTGAAACCGACGGTGTGCTCGCGCACGAAGTCCACGTCGATCAGGCGCTCGCGGCCGTGACGGATGGCCTCGTCGTCCAGCTCGACCAGGCGCTTGGCCATGCCCTTGATCAGCGCAAAGTCGCCGCCCAGCCGGGGCTGCACGAACATCGACGCGATCTTGGTGCTGGACCCGGTCAGCATCTCCACCGGGTGCTGCGGGCTGGTGAAGCGCTCCACGCCGCGCTCGCGCAGCGGATTGATCGACACGATGGTGGCGCCGCGCCGGGCGCATTCGCGCAGTTCGCCCAGCATGCGCGGATGGTTGGTGGCCGCGTTGTGGCCGAACAGCAGGATAGTGTCGGCATGCTCGAAGTCATCCAGCACCACGGTGGCCTTGCCCACGCCGATGGTCTGCGGCAGGCCACGGCTAGTGGCCTCGTGGCACATATTGGAGCAGTCGGGAAAGTTGTTGGTGCCATAGGCGCGCACGAACAGCTGGTACAGGAACGCGGCCTCGTTGCTGGCGCGGCCCGAGGTATAGAACGCGGCCTGGTTCGGATCCGGCAACGCGCGCAGGTGGCGCGCGATCAGCGCAAAGGCCTCGTCCCAGGCGATCGGCCGGTACTTGTCGGTCTGCGCATCGTAGGCCATCGGCTGCGTCAGGCGCCCGTGCTGCTCCAGCTCATAGTCCGTCTGCGCCATCAGCGACGTCACCGTGTGCTGCGCGAAAAACTCCGGGGTCACGCGCATGCTGGTCGACTCGGCCGCCACCGCCTTGACGCCGTTTTCGCAGAACTCGAAGGTCGAGGCATGCTGCCGGTCCGGCCAGGCACAGCCGGGGCAGTCGAAGCCGTCGGCCTGGTTCTGCTTGAACAGCATCTTGTAGTTGCCGCCGGCCACCTTCTCCTTGATCAGGTTGATGGCAACGTACTTCAGCGCGCCCCAGCCGGCGGCGGGATGGGTATAGGGGGCGATGTGGCCTGTTTCAGGCTTGGGGGTGCTCATTGGCTTGGTGTCCTGTAACGGGGCGCCGCCCGGCCCGTCCTGTCTTGCGGAGCCAGGACGGCCGGAGCGTTGCGGTGACACCAGAGTAGATTTCCGGCGGCCTGGCCGGTGTGTACAAAGCGGAGGGCGGGCAGGGAGTACAGTTTTGTGGTGTGCCCCGAAGCGGCCGCGACGCAGCCGCGGCAACCGTTCTACTTCGCGCCAGGGGCAGTGGCCAGATGCCGCGCCAGGGCTCCGCCGGCCCTTCGGGCGCTGTCGGCATCCACGCGTTCGGCAAGTACGCGGGTAAGCTGCCGCAGTTGAGCGGCCGTGAGGCCGACGTTCAGGCTGATACGCATATGCGCCTGCAGCTGCGACTCGGTGCCGGGCAGCGCCGACAGCATGCCGAGCGTGGCCAGTTCGCGGCTTTGCCAGTCGAGGTTGTCGCGCTCGAAGATATCGCCGAACAAGTGGGTCTTCAGGTAGTCATCGATGGCCGGGGCGAAGTCAAACAACGCGCCCTTGACCGGCGCGCCGGACAAGCGGGTCTGGTTGGCGGTTCCCGCGGCCAGCAGCGCGTCGCCCTGCGGCGGGGGGCGGCTGGGCAAGGTGCCGGCTGCGTCCCGGATGCCGCGCTGCCTGCGCCCTTCCACCACCTTCATCAGTTCGGCCAGCGCATTGAGGCTGCGCGGAAAGCCGGCGTAGGCGTATAGCTGCACCAGGATTTCCTTCACCTCATTGACCGTCAGGCCGGCATCCAGCCCCTGGTTCAAGGCACCGTTCAGCCTGGCGATGTCGCCTGCGGCACCCAGCGCGCCGATCGGCACGATGGCCTGCTGGCGCGCGGTCAGGGTTTCAGCTGGGCTAGGTGCGGCTGCTGGCGTGCTGGTCATGTTGCGGGACTCCTCCGCTGCCGGGGCAGCACGGCTCGCGGCGACAAGGCCGCAGCCGATAACCAGTGCGATCACGCCGGCCCGCAAACCCCGGCGCAGCCTAGCGGGCGTTGTATTGCGCATCGGTGACCTTCTCCATCCATGTGACGTTCTTTCCTTCCACGGTGCCGGTGACGGCAAGGTGGGTCATCGCGGTGGAGGGCGCAGCGCCGTGCCAGTGCTTGACACCGGGGGGACACCAGACCACATCGCCGGGACGGATCTCCTGCACCGGCTTGCCCCATTCCTGCGTGAGTCCCACGCCCGATATCACCACCAGTCGCTGCCCGGCCGGGTGCGTGTGCCAGGCCGAGCGCGCGCCGGGCTCGAACGTCACCAGCCCGCCGGAGGCGTTGATATGCGAGTCGGCCGGCCAGACCGGATCGATCCGCGCCCGGCCGGTAAAGTAGTCGGCGGGACCGGCCATCGACGGCTGGCTGCCGGCGCGTGCGATCTGCTGGGCGGGTGCGCCCGGCGGCGAACTTGCCTGCGGACCTGCTGCGCAGGCGACTGCGCATGGCAGCGCGGTGGCACACAGGGCCAGGGTCTTGAGGTCGTGCATGAGCCTCCTTGATGGATTAAAACCGGGGCGGTGGCCAATGACACGGGCCACACGGCCTCTACGTCGCGCGGCACGCGTCAGGGTTCAACCCGCTCGATCCGTACCTGGTATGGCCCCGGCTGTGCCAGGATGGGCAAGCCTTCGTTCACCTTGCCAAGCGGCAGCAGGCTGCGCGCATAGGACCGGCCCTGGATGAAAATCGCCAGGTTGCCCCACGGTGCGTAATGGGTCAGCTCGCCGGCCACGGGAGCCATGCCATCAGGCGCGCCCTGCGTGGACAGCTTGCGCGGCAGGCCGGCGACGCGTTCGATGGTGGCGTAGTCCTCCATCGTCAGCGATAGCGGCAGCAATGCGGCGAAATCGCGCGCGGTAGCGTTGTCGTACAGCGTGGCGGTGGCGCTCTGGCCGTTGACGGTCAGGCGAATCTTCATGAGGGTCTGGTTCGAACTGGACTGCGGCAACCAGGCCATGGCCTGGGTCGGCAAGCAAGCTGGCAGGGCAAGCAGCGCACTGGCGAGCAGCCGCGGCGCCCGGCGCTGCAAAGGGGTCCAGGGAGCAAATCGACGCGTTGTCATCCGCCGCATCTTCGCGGATTCATGCCGGACTGAGTAGCAAATGGATGCTTAAAGGCTTTATAAGCCGGGCTAATCAATGGCCGCGCGCCGACTGGCTGATACGCGGGACGAATCAGAGCTCCCGTGAGTGCGCGGACCGGCTGTGAGGTGGGGTTGAAAATGGTGCATGGTTGCCCTAGTGTTCATACGGCGAATTCGACAGCTACGCCTCCCTTGCGTCTGGCGCAACCAGCAAGACTTAACATCGAGCGGCATATCCGTCCATCCCGGCCATACCATGTCAATGCAATTTAGGGGCATTCGCGCGCCGTGGCATCTTCACCACTGAAAGGCGTGGATGCCGATAAGTCGGGCCGTTGAATACATGTCCCAACGGAGGCATGCGATGCGTCAGCCCAAGATTGTCATTGTTGGGGCGGGCCTGGTGGGCGGCTCAGCGGCACTATTTACGGCTCTGGCCATTCCAAGCGCAGAGATCGTCGTCATCGACCTCGCGCGAGTCCGGGCGGAAGGACAGGTGCTCGACCTGGCCCATGCCGCGGCGTTCTGGGGGCACAATCGCTTCCACGCTGGTGAATACGAAGACGCCCGCGACGCAGATATCATCGTGATAACGGCCGGCGTCGGTGTGAAACCGGGCCAGACACGCCTGGACCTGGCCAAGACGAATGCGGAAGTCGCGCTCGAAATTGTCGATCGGGTGGCCGGGCTCGCACCCAATGCAATTTACGTCATTGCCGCCAACCCCTGCGACGTTCTTGCCGCTGTCGTATTTGACCGCCTCGGTTGCGCGCGGGCGCGTGTCATTAGTACTGGCACCTCGCTCGATACGGGGCGACTGCGCTCGCTGCTCTCCGAGCGCCTGGGCGTCGTCGCACCGGCGATTCATGCGTACGTCCTGGGCGAACACGGCGAGTCCGCACTGATCGCCTGGTCCGGGGCGACGGTTTCCGGGATGCCCCTCGACGCATTCCTGACCAAGACCGGCAAGGAGCTCGGGCCTGCCAGCCGCGATCTGATTCTGCGTTCCGTCCACGAAGCAGCCAAGCTGATCAAGGAAGGAAAAGGTGCCACCCACTATGGCATCGCCAGTGCGATCGGCCGCATCTGCGAGGCTCTCGTGCACAACACCGACCTGATCATCACGGTCGGTATTGTGCATGCCGAAATCGAAGGAATTTCCGAGGTATGTCTGTCGCTGCCGCTGGTGCTCAATAGCACCGGCGCCCAACTGCTGGCCTACCCGGACCTTGACGCCATTGAGCGTACGTCCCTGCAACGCAGCGCAAGCATCGTCAAAGCGGCAACCGACAGCGTCCGGGCAGCCCTGTAGATGCATGGCTTCAGGCTGGAAACTCGTCAAAATACAATGCCATCAGGAGGCAAATCATGGCTCTGTCTCATGCCAAGAAAACGCCGCCGTCGAGTACTCCCGCGACGAAGCCAACGCTTCCCGCCAGTCAACTTGGCAAGACCTGGAAATTCCTGGTCCCGCTTGGCATCGGCATTATTTTGTGGTTCCTTCCGCCGCCGGCCGGGCTAGAGCTAAAAGCGTGGCACATGTTTGCAGTATTCGTTGCCACCATTGCCGGCATCATGACAGCACCGCTGCCGATGGCGGCAGTCGCCATCATTGGCGCAACCGCAGGCGTGCTGGTTGGGGTCGTGTCTTTTGCAGACGTGACCAGATCCACGGGTACCGATTTGGTCTGGCTCGTGCTGCTCGCCTTCTTCATTTCCCGCGGCGTAATCAAGACCGGTCTGGGGCGTCGGATCGCGTTGCTCTTCATGCGACTATTGGGCAAGCGGACAGTGGGCTTGGGTTACGGACTGGCCATGACCGAACTGCTGATTTCGCCCGCCATGCCAAGCATCACCGCCCGCGCCGGCGGAGTCATGCTGCCGATTACCCGTGCGATCGCAGAAGTGCTTGGCAGCCATGCCGGCGATCCCGAATCCCGGGGCAAGGTAGGAAGCTATCTGATCCTTTGTGCCTTCCACGCGAATATCATTACGGCGGGGATGTTCATCACCGCGATGGCAGGTAATCCGCTTTCCGTCAAGCTGGCCGCAGACCAGGGGGTCTCGATCAGCTGGCTTGAGTGGGCGGTGGCTGCATCCGTCCCGGGGTTGCTATGCCTGGCGATCATTCCCCTGGCCATGCTGTGGATTGCCCCGCCGGAGATCCGGAAAACGCCCGATGCGACGGCGCTGGCGCAGAGAGAGCTTGCTGCGATGGGGAGCATCTCCTCCAAGGAGATCATCATGGGCGCGATCTTCATCGGCTTGCTGGTCCTCTGGATTTTTGGCGAGTACCTGAAGATCAGTGCGACGCTCGCCGCTGCCATCGGTGTCTCGCTGCTTTTCATCACCGGTGTGCTGACCTGGCAGGATGCCCTCGACGAGAAGTCAGCGTGGGACACCATGATCTGGATTGGCTTGCTTATCATGCTTGCGTCCAAGCTCAACGAATACGGCATGGTCAAGTGGTTCGGCAAGGAATTCGGCGCCTATCTCGAGGGCTTCCCGAGGCTGGCTGTCTATATGCTGGTGGCGGCAATCTACTGCTACATACACTACTTTTTCGCCAGCGCCACGGCACATATCAGCGCTCTGTTTCCACTGTCGATGGCACTGATGGTTGCCGCTGGCATCCCTCCCTTCACCGCAGCCGTGGCCCTTGGCATTCTGAGCAACATCAACGGTTGTCTGACGCAATACGGCATCGGTTCCGGTCCCGTAATGTTTGGCGCTGGCTATGTTTCGCAAGGAGATTGGTGGAAGGCCGGGTTCTTCATGAGCCTGATCTACATGGTCATCTGGCTGGTCGTGGGTCCGCTTTGGTGGAAGTTGCTCGGGCATGTCTGAGGCGCAGCCCTCTTGCCAGCAACGGTCCCGCAGGTAGTTGCCAGGAGGCCCTCTATGGTTTGGCTGCCGCCGCTATTTCTGCACCTGCCTGATCGCGCGCTCGCGCGACGCCTGCATGTCCTGCATCAGCCGGTACGCCGCGTAGTACTTGAAGATATTGCGCACATAGGTGGTGGTCTCGATGCCGATCTTCTCCGCCACCACGATCTCGACGTTGTTGAACCACTTGTCGGGATCCAGTCCGCGCGCCGCCGCTTCCTTGCGCATCTTGGCGATATTGCCCGGCCCGGCGTTATAGCTGGCGAAGGCGAACAGCGGCCGGTCCGCTTCCGAGAAATGCGCGTCGGGAAAGTACTTCGTCATCAGCCGGTCCATGTACTTGGCGCCGGCGTGGACGTTGGCCTCGGCCATCCGGATATTGCCGACATTCAGTTCCTTGCCGGTGGCCGGCATGATCTGCATGATGCCGACCGCGCCCACATGGCTGCGCGCCTCCTGGTTCAGCTGTGATTCCTGGAAACCCTGCGCGGCCAGCATCAGCGGGTCGAAGCCATAGTCCTTGCCGTACTTCTCGAAGAAGGCGATGGTCTGCTGGAAGCGCTTGTACTCGGCATCGTCGGTATTGTTCTTGATCTGCTTGATGCGCAGCATGGTCTGCTTGAGCCGGTACTCCGCTCCGCCCTGCTTCTTGACGACATTGAGGTAGAAGTCCTCGATTGCCTGCCGCAGCTGCGGGCTGTTCTTGCGGTAGGCCCAGCCGGTATAGCTACCATCGCGCACGGCCAGGTCATCGCGCACCTTGACGTTCGGCAGGATCTGCGCCCACGTCGCAGCCTTCCAGTCATCGACCACCAGGATCTGCAGCACGCCCGCGTTGAGCATCTCGAGCGCGTCTTCGTCCTCGAGCGCGTCGGGCAGCATGACCAGCTTGACCGGCGCCTTGCCGGCGCGGCGCAGGCCGTCGTTCAGCACGGTCAGGCTTTCGAAATAGCTGCTGGCGCGACGGACATGCACGGTCTTTCCGGCAAGATCGTCGAGGCGCTGCAACGGCGGCGCCTTTGGCCCCGTGACCACCAGCTCGCGCACCGGCTTGCGGTCGCGCGGCGCGGTGAAGTCCACCTGCCTGAGCCTGCTTTCGGTCTCGGTGAGGTTGCCGGCGGCGATATCGCCAAGCCCCGCCATCAGGTCGGGCAGCAGCCGGTCGCGCGTGGTCGGGATGATGACGATGGTCAGCGGGCGCTTGCCGAGCTGGTCGGCGTATTTCTTGTTCAGGTAACGCTCGAAGTCACGCACCAGCTCGGCGGTCAGTCCGCGCTCGCGGCCCTTGTCGCTGAAGTAAAGCGTGCGGCTGTACGGCACCAGCACGCGAATGACGCGGCTCTTGAGCATCACGTCGAAGTCGCCGGTACGGGGCTTGTTGGCAAGGTTCAGGCCGCGCGGCGTGGCGGGAGTGGCCTGGCCGGTCGCGGCGGTGGCGGCAGGGGACGACGCTGGCGGATTTGGCGATGGCGGAGCTTGCTGGGCTGCGGCAGAGGGTCCGCAAAGGCTGAGCGCGCCCATCAGGCCGTACAGAAGAAGGCCTGCCAGCCAACGGGAAGGGCGGACAGCGGACATGGCGGGATCGCAAGCCGTGCAAGCAAGCGCACGGGTTGCTCATATGGAGTCTAGGCATGAAATGGGGAGTTGCAAGCGTGTGCCGGCACCGGCATTGCGCATCAACTACTATGAACTGGATCCGCCCAGGTTATTCCCTGCTCACCTCATCTATCTTCACTGCCCATGCAAGAGCGCGATCCGGCAACCGTATTTGCACCATTCAACGTCACCGTGCGCGACGGTCGCGAGCTCCTGGTGCGGGAGATCGGCGAACGTGACAAGGCCGGCCTGCTGGCCGCGTTCAACCAGCTGTCCGCCGATGCGCGGTATACCCGCTTCATGGCGGCCATGCGGCAACTGCCGGAGGCAATGCTCGAGCAGGCGACGCATCCGTCGCCGGAGCGCGAGTTTGCCCTGGTGGCGATCGCCACGGAGAACGACGCGCCCGCCATCGTCGGCGGCGCCCGCTATGCTGCCGCACCGGGCAGCGACGCTTGCGAGTTCGCCGTGACGGTCAGTGACGACTGGCATGGGCTGGGCCTCGCCAGCCAGTTGCTGCGGGTACTGATCGATGTTGCCAGGCGCCGCGGCTATCGGCGCATGGACGGCTATGTGCTGTCGTCGAATACCCCCATGCGACGCCTGGCGAAGCGCCTGGGATTTGCCGACACACCGTGCCCCGACGACGCCACGCTGCGTGTCGTCACGCTGGCGTTGCAGGCCAGCGGGCAATAACTGGCGCGGGCGCCCGGTCACACCCGGCGCTCAGGCCATGATGTTGACGCCCCCATCGACATACAAGGTTTCACCCGACAGCCGCCGGGCGTACGGCGTGGCCAGGAACGCGCAGGTGTAGCCCACGTCCATGATGTCGACCAGTTCGCCGAGCGGCGCGCGCTGCACCGCGTCGGCGAGCATCAGGTCGAAATCCTTCAGGCCCGATGCGGCGCGGGTCTGGAGCGGCCCTGGCGAGATCGCATGCACGCGGATACCCTGCGGGCCAAGTTCGTACGCCAGGTAGCGCGACACCGCTTCGAGCGCCGCTTTCACGGGTCCCATGACGTTATAGTTCGGCACCACCTTGTTGGCGCCGTGATAGCTCATGGTGAACATCGTGCCGCCATCGCGCATCAGCGGCGCCGCCAGGCGGGCCATGCGTATGAAAGAGTGACAGGAAACGTCCATGGCCCGGGCGAAGCCTTCCGCCGAACAATTGAGCAGGCCGCCCTGCAGGTCGTCCTTCGGGGCCCAGGCCACCGAATGCAACAGGATATCGAGCTTTCCCCACTGGTCCCGGATCCGCGTGAACAGCGCATCGATTTCCGCCTCGCTGGTCACATCCAGCGGAAGGAAGATCGGGGCGGAAAGTTCCTCTGCCACCGGCTCGACATATTGACGGGCTTTTTCGCCGGCATAGGTGATGGCAACTTCCGCGCCCAGTTCGTGGAAGGCCCTGGCGCAACCGTAGGCAATGGAATGCGTGTTCGCAATCCCGCAGACGAGTGCCCTGGCATTGGCGAGAATCGGCTGTCTGTTCTCGGGTGTCATGTCGCGTCCCCTGAAGGTTCATTGCTGACGCGGCGCCCATCGCGCCCCGTCGGTCCACTGCTCTGCCGGTTCGGCGGTCATGGCGCGGGCGTCGCGATGATCTCCCGGGTATGCCTGGCGATCATCAACTCCTCGTCGGTCGGGATGACCCAGACGGGTACCTTGCCCGATACCTCGCTGATCCGCGGCCCGTTACGCGCATTGGCCGCGGCATCGATGCTTACGCCCAGCCATGCCGCCTGCCGGCACACGCGCTCGCGAACCGGTGCCGCATGCTCGCCGATGCCCGCGGTAAATACCAGCGCGTCCAGTCCTTGCGCGGCCGCGGCGAGCGAGCCAAGCTCGCGCGCGATGCGGTACGTGTACACCTCGACCGCAAAGCGGGCACGCGCGTCGTCGCTGGCAAGCAGTGCGCGCATATCGCTCGACACGCCGGACATGCCGAGCAACCCCGACCTGCGGTAGATCAGGTCCTCGATGGCCCCGGCATCCATGCCGAGCTCGCCGATCAGGTACAGGATCACGCCCGGATCCAGGCTGCCGCAGCGCGTTCCCATGGGCAGCCCGTCCACGGCGGTGAAGCCCATGGTGCTGGCCACGCTGCGCCCCGCCACCAGTGCGCACATGCTGCTGCCATTGCCGAGATGGGCGACGACGGTTCGGCCCGCGGCCGCGGCGGCGTCGATGCGCGGCAGGACGCTGGCAATGTACTCGTAGGACAATCCATGGAAGCCATAGCGCCTGACGCCGCGTCCGGTAATCTCCACCGGCAGCGCGAACGCCTGCGCCGCTTCGGGCTGCGCGCGGTGGAAGGCGGTGTCGAAACACGCCACTTGCGGCAAGGCCGGACGCCGCTGCGCGAGAATGCGGATGGCTTTGAGATTGTGCGGCTGGTGCAACGGCGCGAGCGGGCAAAGCGTGTCGAGCTCCGCCAGCAGCGCATCGGTCACCCTTGCCGGCTGCGTGAAGCGCACGCCGCCGTGCACCACCCGGTGCCCCACCGCGGCGAGCGTATGCCCTTCCCCATGGCCGCGCAGGAAATCCGCCAGGTAGGCGATAGCGCCTTCGTGCCCGAGCTGGGTGCCGGCATCCCACTGCCTGGCTTCGACTTCGGCGCCGGCCGCATCGGCCGCGCGAAACGCCGGAGCGGTGTAAAGCCCTTCGATGCTGCCGCGCAGTACCAGCCTCAGTGCGTTGTCATGGACATCGTAGGCGCGGTACTTGAGGCTTGACGAGCCTGCGTTCAGGACCAGGATGATCTCTGCCATGACGTCACCCCGCCACCTGGGTGGACTCTCGCCGCGCCTTGGCGACCAGGGCAGCCACCGCGCACGACGCCAGCCGCGTCGTCACCGTGTCGGCACGGCTGGTCAGGATGATGGGCACGCGCGCGCCCAGCACGATGCCGGCGGCATCCGCGCCGGCAAGGAACGTCAGGCTCTTGGCGAGCATGTTGCCGGCGTCCAGGTCGGGCACCAGCAAGACGTTGGCGCGCCCGGCCACCGGCGAATCGATCTTCTTGATGCGTGCCGCATCCAGGTTGATGGCATTGTCCAGCGCGAGCGGGCCGTCGACCACCGCGCCGGTGATCTGGTGGCGGTCGACCATCTTGCACAGCGCGGCGGCTTCGATGGTGGATGGCACCTTGGGATTGATGGTCTCCATGGCCGACAGGATCGCCACGCGGACTTCCTTCAGTTGCAGGGCGTGGGCCAGGTCGATCGCGTTCTGGAGGATATCGGCCTTTTCGGACAGGGTCGGGGCGATATTGACGGCGGCGTCGGTCACGATCAACGCGTCCTCGTGCCCGGGCACGTCCATCACGAAGCAGTGGCTGATGCGCCGGGCGGTGCGCAGGCCGCTGTCGGCCCCGACCACCGCCCCCATCAGCTCGTCGGTGTGCAGGCTGCCCTTCATGATGGCCTCGGCCTTGCCTTCGCGCACCAGTTGCACCGCGGCCGCAGCCGCCGCGTGGCTGTGCGGCGCATCGACGATCGGGTACGCGCCGAGGTCGATGCCGCTGGCACGCGCGGCGTCCTCGATGCGGCTGCGCGGCCCGACCAGGATCGGCGCGATCAGGCCCATGCGGGCCGCCTCGGCTGCGCCTTCCAGCGACGCGTGATCGCATGGATGCGCCACCGCGGTCGGGGTGGGCGGGATGGTCTTGCAATAGTCGATCAGCCGCTGGTACTTCTCATGTCTGGCGTTCACGGCATGCTCCTGCTCTGGTTTCAGCGTGGTCGGCGGGCGGCGCTGGGTACCCACGTGGTCTCGTACCGCATCGCCCTAGGACGCACGGGTGAGCGGTGCGCCCGCGGCGCGCCCGCGCTCGGGTTTCGGCGCCAGCACCGCCCGGATCCGCCCCAGCATCGCAGCCTGCTCCGCCGTGGGGCTGGTGCCAAGCAGGCGCTCGTCGGTGCGCAGTTTTTCTGCCAGCGCATGCAGCCGCTGGCGGTCAGCCTGGTGCCTGAGCAAGGCCGGCAGCGTCTCCAGCGCCTGCTCGGGCGCGTACCGGGTGATCAGCTCCTGCTGGCCCCGGGTCTTGCGCCAGGCGTCAGGGGGCAGTTCGGGCAGGAAGTCCGCGTAGTCCGTCACCAGCTCCTTGCGCAGCTCCAGCCGGGACAGCGGCAAGGGCTCGCCCTTGCGATTGAGCAGGCAGGCCAGCCGGGCAATCGCCTCGGTGTAGCCGCCCTCGCCGACCGAGGCCAGCGCGGCCCTGACTTCCGGCGGTTCCTGCGGCGCCATGGCTGCCGGCGCGGAAGGCTTGTCCAGCGACAGGAACGAGAACAGGTTGGCGTACAGGTTGAAGAACGATGCCTCCGTCATCGCGTCGCGCACGGCGCGGTAAGCGTCGAGGCCGGCACTGAGCATTTCCGCCCCCGCCTGTTCTTGCTGCCTCAGCGGATGGTCATCCGCCATGGCCTGGCGGTTCGCCCTGACCGCCTCGGCCGCGGGCTTCAGCCAGGCCATCCAGGGATTCAGGTCCGAGAACGCCCAGTTCTGCACCCGCAGCGGATGGAACTCGCGCAGCATCCGTGCCGACGCCTCGTTCGAAATGGCCTGGACCAACGGTTGCGCGAACAGTTCATAGGCGCGCTGGTTGAAGTCCGACAGCGCGGCAACGGCCTCGAACGGTTTCTCGTCGGCCCGCTCGAAGCGGTTGAGCCGGCCGGCGAGCTCCTCCAGCGAATGTTCCTCGAACTCGACCTCGTATTCGATGCCATCGCCGCGCTTGTGTTCATGGATGACCATGCCGTAGAGGCCCGGGGGCAGCAGTTCGATGCTTTTGAGCACCGAAACGATCTGGGCATGCTCCTTCTTTGCGACCTTGCCGGAGACGAAGATGCCAAGATGGCCCACGCTCCGGTGCATCATCCCGACGATCACCTGGCCGCGCGCCTTGATTTCATCGGTACTGCCATAGACGTCAACGACCCAGTTGAAGGCCTGCTGCGGCGGCGTGATGTTGTCGCCCATCGAGGCAAACAGAACGATCGGCGCCCGGATCTCGCGCAGGTCGAAGCCCTTGCCGCCTGCCGCCTTGACGTCGCCGCTCCACAGCTTGTTGCCGACGAACAGGTTGCGCGTGATCCATTCGATCTCCTCGCGGTTCATCAGGTAGTAGCCGCCCCACCAGCGCTCGAACTCGAGGAAGCGCGGCGGCTCGGTGTCGGCCTTGCGGTACAGGTTGTAGTACTTGTCCCACAGGCTGTTGGCCGGGTTCAGGTTCTCGAAGTTCTGGACCAGCCAGGCGCCGTCGAACTTGCCGTTGCCGAGGTCCGCCGTAAGCGATGCCAGCCAGGTGCCGCCCAGCAGGCCGCCGGAATAGCGCATCGGGTTGTCGCCCTCGCCCGCGCTCCAGGCACCGCTCCAGTACGACATCGGCGCACCGTTGATGACGATCGGGCCGGTGTCGTCCGGGTCCGATGCACCGAGCATCATCGCGGCCCAGCCCCCCTGGCAATTGCCGATGATGGCCGGCTTGGCGCTGTCCGGATGCAGGGCGCGCACCTTGCGGATGAACTGTTGCTCCGCCTCGCATACGTCGAGCAGCGTCTGCCCCGGCTCCGGGTCACGGAAGAAGATAACAAAGTAGACCGGGTGGCCGGCACGCATCGCCACGCCCACCTGCGAATCGTCCTTGAACCCGCCGATACCCGGGCCGTGCCCGGCACGCGGATCGATGATGACATAGGGGCGGCGGCTGTCATCGATGGTCACGCCTTCGGGCGGCGTGATTTTCAGCAGTGCATAGTTGACTGGCCGCGCGAACTGGCGGCCATCCATCACGGTTTCGTAGTCGAAGTGCAGGACCGGCTTGAGGCCGTGCGTAGCGTTTTCCACAAAGTGGTTGCCCCGCTCCCTGAGCGTGTCCCAGAACAGGATGGCGCGCTGCATGCTGTCGACCGCGTAGGCATAGCCGTTCATCGGATCGAGGCCGGCGGTCCACTTTGCCGGCGCGGGGGCCGCGTTGTCCTCGCCCATGGCCTGCTGCACACGATGTATGTAGGCCTCCTGCGCGTTCCTCAGCCGCTTTTGCAGCACGACGCCCGTCTTGACGCCCACTTCACGCGCGTGAGCCAGTTGCTTGCCTGCATCCATGCCGTCCTCCGCCAGGAATCCTGCAATATCCAGTGCCTATGGTGGATACTCCCCCTTCAGCCTGCCCGGGTTGTCCCGCCACACCCTGGACCGGCCCCGCGGGTGTATCCCGGGTGCCTACATATTCTTGCTCTGACCAACTTTAATGGGAGCCGGTCCCGCGGCAGAGATGAAATTTTTCCAAATGCGAGATAAGTAAAACCGCCCACCCGACAGGGTGATGCCCAGCTCACGAATCACACCATGCGCCCCCCATCCGGGGGGTCGTGCTGCGTGCGTCAAGGCGTGCGCTGAAGCGGTTGACTATGCGCGCAGGAAGCGGCCGATGGTTCTGGCCGCGCTGTCGGCGCCGGTCACAAGAAAGAGGTGGCCGTCGTCGACCAGTTGCAGCGCCGCGTGGGGAATGGCCGCGGCCAGGATCCTGGCATTGACCGGCGGCACGATCGGGTCGTCGGTCCCGTGCATCACCAGCGTAGGCTGCTTCAGCGCGCCCAGCCAGGGCAGGCTGCTCCAGCCCCAGGCCGCCAGCAGCTGGTAGAGGTAGCCGCGTCCGCGCGGCGGCTGCATGTGCCGGCCGTGCTGGTCGAGCCATGCGGGGTCATGGCGCAAGGCGCCGCCATACAGGTCGGCGCCAACGCGGCGCAGGTACTGCGGATCGGTATAGCGGCGCAGGCCGATCATCTTGGTCAGCACTGACAGCCTGCCGGGCACCATGATGACGCCGGGCGAGGTCGCCGCCAGGACCAGGCGCCTGCAACGGTGGGCCTGAAGCCGGGCAAACTCCTGCGCCAGCGCTCCGCCCCACGACACGCCCAGCGCATCGACCTGGCCATCGTAGCCAAGGCGCGACAGCAGCCGGTCGGCCAGCACGCAGAGACTGGAGAAGCGGTAAGGCATCAGCGGCGCGGGCGAGCCGCCCACGCCGGGAACGTCGAAGAGAATCACTTCGATGTCGGGCAGTGCGTCGACAAAGGGCCTGAGCAGTTCGAAGTTGGCGCCGATGCCGTTGAAGACCAGCAGCGGCGGGCCGGCGTCCCGGCCCGGCCGGATGCCGGCCCGCAGTACCTGGCCGTCCAGATCCACGGTCCGGACCCGGAGCTTGTGGCCGGCTGGCGTGCCGGCATTGATGGTTGTCATCGGTTCGTCCTGGAGACGTTGGCGCGCGGGCATGGCCGGCGCGCCGGCCTTGCCCGCCTGCGTTCATGCCTTGGGGCGCAGGATGCCCTTGACCTCCTCGACGTTCTCTGCGATGCGCCGGCCGACCGTGGCGATGCTGTCCGCCTGGGTCTTGTAGAGCGTATCGCTCAGCCCGCGCAGGCCGGCCACGGCCTTGTGCAGCGAGCGCGGCAGCGCTTGCGCCACCGTGGCGGAAGGCTTGCCCTCGGCGGGCTGGCCGCCGCGCGCCAGCGCCTGCAGGTCGGCGGCGGTGTCGCACAGGTACTCGGCCTGCAGGCGCACCACCGATTGCAGGCCGCTCAGCAGCGTGATGTTGATGCTGGCCAGCGCCTCGATGTCCTTGCGGCGCGACTCGAGGATCGCGGCCGGGTCCAGGCGATTGTGCCGGACGAAGTCAAGCAGCTTGCGGTGCGGGGCCTGGGACGCCTGCCGGGCGGCGGCGTCCGCGGTGTTGGTCGATTCCATCTGGGTATCTCCTCACGGTTGGGTTGCAAAAATCGAAACTGGGGTTGGCCGCTGCGGCATGGGCCGGCGTCCATGGGCTGCGCATCACGCTTCGGTCACATAGCGTCCGGGCGCATCGCCACAGGGTGCGAATTGCGCGCTGCCGGGAACGTCGGGCGCGCGGCGCTTTGGTCCCGAGCGCGCCTGCAGCCACTGGCTCCAGTGTTCCCACCACGAGTCCTGCACGGCGGTCGCGTCGTCAAGCCAGGCCTGCGGATCGGCGGCCGGCGCGCCGCCGCGGAAGAACTTCGCCTTCGGGTTGCCGGGGGGATTGACCAGGCTCTGCACGTGGCCGCTGGAACTCAGCACGAACTCGGTGCGCCCGCCAAAGGCGCGCATCGACCGGTAAACCGCCTTCCATGGCGTGATGTGGTCGGTCATGCCGGCCAGCACATACTTGTCGCAGGTCACGTCCGACAGCGTGATGGCGTGGCCCAGCACGTGCAGCGTGCGCGGCGTGGCGAGCTGGTTCAGCGTGAGCATGTCGAGGAACTGGCCGTGCAGGCCGGCGGGCAGCCGCGTGGTGTCGTTGTTCCAGTAGAGGACATCGAAGGCCGGCGGCGCATTGCCGAGCAGGTAGTTGTTGACCCAGTAATTCCACACCAGGTCGTTCGGCCGCAGCCAGGCAAAAATGCGTCCCAGCGCCGCGCCGTCGAGCACGCCGAGCGCCTGGCTGCCCTGCCGCGCTGCGGTGACGGCCTCGGGCGTGCTGAACAGCCCGAGCTGCGACTGCGCATCGAGTCCGAACACCGATACCATCAGCGTCGCGGCATGCACCAGCTTTTCGCCGCTGGCGGCGCAATAACCCATCAGCGCCGCCATGGTCATCGCACCGGAGCAGGCGCCATGCAGGTTGACGTCGGCACTGCCGGTGATGTCGCGGATCGCCCCGATCGCCTCGATCAGCGCGCTGACATAGGTATCCAGGTTCCAGTCGCGCTGCGCCGCGGTGGGATTGCGCCAGCTGACGATGAATACCTGCAGCTCCCGCGCCAGCAGGTACTCCACCATGCTCTTGCCGGGGGCCAGGTCGAACACATAGAACTTGTTGACCTGCGGCGGCACGATCAGCTGCGGCCGCGCATGCACGCGGGCCGTGGACGGCGCGTACTGGATCAGTTCCAGCAGTTCGTTGCGGAACACCACCGCGCCCGGCGTCGTCGCCAGGTTCTGGCCGACGCTGAAGGCTTCCTTGTCCACCTGGGCCGGCATGCCGCCGTTGCCCAGGGTATCGGCAACCAGGTTGGCCAGCCCGCTGACCAGGTTCATCCCGCACGACTCCACCGTCTTTCTCAGCGCGGCGGGGTTGCCTAGCAGGGTATTGGTCGGGGCCAGCGCATCGATCACCAGCTCGGTGAAGTACTGCGCGCGGTGCTTGCTGCGCGCGTCCATCACCGAGCGCCGCACCAAGCCGCCCAACGCGTCTCGCCAGGCCTGGTAGCCCTGCAGCGACATGCGGTACAACGGGTTGTCGCGCCAGGCGGCATCGCCAAAGCGCCGGTCCCGCGCCGACGGCAACGGCGCCGAACCATCCAGTACGCTGACGAGATCGTGCGCCAGTTGCGCCTGCTGCTCGAGCACGAGCACCGGCTCCTGCACGCACTGCGCGCCGATCTGCTGCGCGGCGCTGACGAAGTCCTCCGGCCTCAGGCCGACGAATGGATTGGGACCGGCCAGCGCCGGGTTCACGTCGATGGCTTCGACGGCTTCGACGGCTTCGACGGCTTCGACGGCTTCGATGGCCCCGGCCGCGGTGGCGGCCATCACCGTCGCGGCCTGCCGGTTCCTGCCGGCTTTGCTGGCCGGCGCGCGCGCCCTGGATGCGGTTGTCATGTTGCTGCTCCTGCCTCTGCCTTGTTTTCTGCCCTGTTCCGGTGTCGTGTCCCGCTTCATGCCATGACAAGCGCGAGGGCTTCCGCCACCATTGCCGGCCTGGCTTCACCCTCGACTTCCATCGTGTTCTCCATGCGCAACAGCACGCGGCCGTCGCCCTTGTCATCGACGGCCAACAGCCTGACGCGGTTGCGCACGCGCCCGCCTGCCCTGACCGGCGCCAGGAAGCGAGTCTTCTCCAGGCCGTAGTTCACCGCGGCGCGCGCGTCGCCCGGCACCACGCCCATGCCGGTCAGCTTTCCCGCCAGCAGCGACAGCGTCAGGTAGCCATGGGCGATGGTGCCGCCGAACGGGCTTTCCTTGCGGGCGCGCTCGACGTCAACGTGGATCCACTGGCGGTCCTCCGTGCATTCCGCGAACGCGTTGATGCGCGCCTGGTCCACTTCCATCCACTCGGACACGCCGAGTTCCTTGCCGACGAACGCGCAGAGCGTTGCCATGCTGTAGCCTTCGATTGCCATATGTCCCCTCGCTTGATTCGGTGCCGCGCGTTGGCCCGCGCGGATCTGATGCCGGCATCGTAGTGGCGGCGCGCGCCAGGGCGGCTACCAAATCCGGCCCAATCGCTGACAAAACCTGCCGCTTTGCGCGCGTGTGCCGCGGCAGCCGCGCAATGCGCACGCGAAGCCGCCCGTGATGGCGGAAACGGTCAGTCGCCGGCCGGCATAGTCGGCACATTGCCTGGCTGCGATACTCCGCCGTGATACGCGGCTGTGATACGCGGCTGTGATACGCGGCTACGGCGCGCGGCGGTAGGCATTCGGCGTGCTGCCGGTCCAGTGGCGAAAGGCACGATGGAACGCGGTGGGATTGTCGAAGCCCACGTCGAAGGCAATGGCCGCGATCGGATCCGCCGAGCGTGTCAGGCGCTGAATGGCGATATCGCGCCGGACATCGTCCTTGATGGCCTGGAAGGTGGTGCCTTCCGCGGCAAGGCGGCGGCACAGCGTGCGCACCGAACAATGCAGCGCCAGCGCCGCGGCCTCGATCGTGGGCGGTTCCGGCAGGCGCTCGGCCACGTACTGCCGCACGCGATGACAGGTCATCTGCTCGTCGAACGAGACAAAGATCCAGTCCTCGGGCGCGCGCGCCAGGAATTTCTCCAGATCCGGCTTGCGTTGGCGCACCGGCATGTCGAGGTAAGCCGCGTCAAAGATCATGCGGGTCCGCTGGCAGCCGAAATGCACCGGACCGGGAAACAGGTAGAGATGGTCGCTGGCCAGCGGCGGCCGGCCGGATGGCAGTTCCACCGCCTGCAGCGGAATCTCCTTGCGAACCAGCCACGACGTGACGCCATGCACCAGCTTCAGCATCAGTTCGCGGCCCAGCATGCTCACGGCGGGCGACGCCGGATACTCCATCAGCTCCACATAGCCCGAAGCCCCATCGCGCCGCGACTCGACGCGGAAATCGTCGAGGATCAGGTGGAAGAACTGCCCGAACCGGTGCAGCGCCACTTCCAGCCTTGGCGCATCCAGCAAGCTCAGGCACAGGTACTTGAGCGTGCCATTGCGCAGCGGGCGGCTGAAGATGCCCGGCATTTCATCGTCGTGTTCGTGCGCGAGCAGCCGGTACAACGTGGCGAACTGCTCTTGCGTCACGCGCGCCGCCGGCTCCGCCAGCAGTTCGGCCGCAATGCCGGAGCGCTCCGCCAGCCGCGCGATCGCCATGGGGTTGGCGCCGCAAAGAAAGCCGTTGACGACGGAGATGGGGACGGTAGGAGACAAAGCGTTCACGCTAGCGCGCCGGCAATGCATGCCGCGGGAAAGAGGTCGGCGCATTCTGCGGCTGCCGCCGGCGAACGCGCAAGCTGCCACGGGCCCGCCGGACATCGTGTTTTCCCTGCCTGTCACGAAATGTCAATTGATCGTCCCGAATCGTCAAAATTCCGTCGGACCATTGGACCAAACTCCGTGCTCACCGCAGACGGCAACAAAAGCCGCCGGACCGCGCCGCCGGATACCCGGCAGGCGCGCGCACCGATGACATGATCAAGAGCCAACGCATGCAATGCCCCGACAATTCCCCACACCCCGACAACGGTGCCAGGCGCCAGTCGTTGCCCTCGGATCAACCGGCGACGCTTTCGGTCGAGGCCTATTTCGACCTGATCTGCCCCTGGTGCCGGATCGGCAAAAAGCACCTGGAAACCGCCATCGATTGGCTTGGCCGCGAGCGCCCGGACGTCGCCGTGCAGGTGGCGTGGCGTTCTTATCCGCTGATCCCCACGACCCCGCCTGCCGGCCTGCCGTACCGCGAGTTCTACCTGGCGCGGCTGGGCAGCCCGGAGGCCGTGGCGATGCGCCAGGCGCAGGTGCGTGCCGCGGCAAAGGATGCCGGCCTCACGCTGGCACTGGAGCGCATCGAAACCTTCCCGAACACGCTGCTGGCCCACCGGCTGGTGCGCCATGCGCGCCAGCAGGCGGGCGCTGGCGTGGCTGGCTTGCTGATCGAAGAACTGTTCCAGCGCTACTTCATTCGCGCCGAAAATATCGGCGACCCGCAGGTACTGCGGCAGGCCGCGGCTTCGTGCGGCATCGCCTTGCCGGAGCATGCCGACAGCACCGGCGCGCATGACCTGGACTGGCTGCCATCGGTGCACGGCCCGCTCGACCCGCCGGCGCGCCCCGGTCTCGGCGTTCCCTGTTTTATGTTCAACGGCACGCAGAGCGTGTCGGGTGCGCGGCCGCCCGAGGTGCTGCTCCAAACCATGCACCAGGCGCTGGCACGTGCCAAACGGCGCGCCACGTTGGCGGCCGGCTAAGGACTTGAGCGCTGGCCGCAAGGCCAAGGCCCGACAAATCCTCCCACCCCTGATACGCGAAGACACCCGGAAAAGCGGCGCACCTCGTTGCCGAACGGCCGCGGCTCACCCCGCGCCGGCCGCAGGCGCCCTGCCCTTGCCGACGTAGTCATCCACCGCGCCGCCGACGGTGGCGTGGAAGTTCTTCTCGCCGATCAGCTCCAGCAGCTCGAAGCGCTTCAGCTTGTCGCGCACCGGATCCTTCATCTCGGCCAGGTGCACCGCGATGCCACGCTCGTGCAGCGTCCGGATCAGCTCGCGCAGCATGTCGGCCGAGGTCACGTCCACGCTGGTGACAGGCTCGGCGGCCACCACCACGCGGCGCACCGGCGTGGGCGAGTCCTCCACCGCCTCCATGAGCCGCTCCTGGAACAGCTCGGCATTGGCAAAGAACAGCGGCGCATCCCAGCGGAACAGCAGCAGGCCGTCGATGCGTTTCGCATGCGGATAGCGTTGCACGTCATGGTAGCCACGCAGCCCTTCGACACGGCCGAGCACGGCAAAATGCGGCCGCCAGCCATCCCACAGGAACTCGATCACGGCAATCACCACGGCCAGGCAAATGCCCGGTATCGCGCCAAACACCGCCACCGCGGCAAAGCACACCATGGACAGCCAGAACTCCCATTGCTGGATGCGATAGATGCGCCTGAGATCTGCAAACTCGAACAGCCCGAGCGCGGCGGCAATCACCACTGCCGCCAGCGCGCTGCTGGGCAGGTACTGCAGCAGGTTGGGCGCCACCAGCAGCAGCACCGCCACGGCCAGCGCGCCGACCACCCCGGTCAGCTGCGTCTTCGCCCCGGCGGCCTCCGCCACCGGCGTGCGCGAGGCGCTGCTGCTGATCGGGAAGCCCTGGAAGAAGCCCGCGGCCAGGTTGGCGGCGCCCAGGCCCACCATCTCCTGGTTCGGGTCGACCCGGCTGTGGTAGCGCGCCGCATAGGTGCGCGACAGCACGCTGGTATCCGCGAACGCAATCAGCGCCACGGCGCAGCCGCCCAGCACGATCTTGACCAGGTCGGCGCCGCTGAGCCACGGCAGCGCCAGTTGCGGCAGGCCCTGCGGGATCGGGCCGAGCACCTTCACGCCGGCCCGGTCCAGGCCGAACACGCTTACCGCGATGGTGGCCAGGACCACCGCGATCAGGATGCCGGGCAGCCGCTCAAAGCGCTTGAGGAGCAGGATCAGCACCAGGCTGCCGGCGCCGACTGCAAAGCTGTACCAGTTGGTCTGGCCGTCCAGGATGGCCCGGCCCAGCGCCAGGATCTCGCGTAGCGGCCCGCCCTCGTCGACCGAGATGGCAAACAGCTTGGGCAACTGGCTGACCAGCACCGTCAGCGCGATGCCATTCATGTAGCCGTAGCGGATCGGCTTGGACAGCAACTCGGTGATAAATCCCAGCCGCAGCAGCCCCATCACGATGCAGACCACGCCCGAGACCACCGCCATCATGCTGGCCGCGGCGATCGCGCGCGCGGGATCGCCAGCGGAGACCTGGATCACCACGGCGAGGATCGGCGCCGCCAGCGCGGAATCCGGCCCCAGCACCAGGACCCGGCTGGGACCGAACACGGCATAGACCAGCAATGGCACGACCGTGGCATACAGCCCGTACACGCCGGGCACGCCCGAGGCCTCGGCATAGGCAATGCCGACCGGCACGAGCATGGTGGTCAGCACCAGGCCGGCCGCCAGGTCGCGCGGCAACCAGGCGGCCTGGTAGGTCCTGAGCATGGTCAGGCCGGGCAGCCAGCGCCACCAGCCAGGCTCGCGCCGTGCGCTGCGCTCGCCGGGCGGGGTAAGCGGTTCAGTCTGCATGGGGGCTGTCCTGGGTGAAGGCGCGCTACCGCTTGCGTGGACTACAGGCGCCGGATGCGTGTCAGGGCCGTGCCGGACCAGGAGGCGCGTGCGCCGGCAACAAGGCACTGGCAATCCACGCCTTGGCACATATCATGGTTGTCGGGCCGGACGATCGGGCAATGGTGCTCGCGGCCCGCGGCACCGCCATGCGGCATCGCCGATCGCAACCGGGGTCTTTCATGCTGATCTCCAGACAATGCATGGCCGTGGCGCTGCTGGCGCTGGGCTGCACCGCCGCAAGCGCACAGCATGCCTCGGCGCCGGATGCCGCCGGCGCCATCGCCGAGGCCGTGCAGGGCGGCGCCAGCCCCTACCGCCCGCCGGCTGCCGCCAGCGAAGACCCGGACCAGGCCAGGCGGGCCAAATGCGAAGCGCTGAAGGCGCAGTACAACGCCACCCCGAAACAGCGCTCCTACCAGTCTTCCGGGCCGGCCACGCAGACAGCCCAGGGACGCACGATCCCCAAGATCGAGCGCGACAAGTCCCGCAAGTCGTTGCAGGAAGCCTACCGGGCCAACTGCACGTAGCCGCGGCGCGGGCCGCGCGCGCGCCGGCGTGGCAAGGGAGGCCGGCTCAGCGCCCCATGCGCGCGTCATAGCTGCGCGAGATGCGCTGCATCAGGCCCGGGTCATCAGGGTCGCCGCCGTCGAACTGCACCCGCACCGTGCCGTCGGCCTGGCGCCGCACGCTTGCCGACACCGGCCGGTTGTTGCGGCTGCCGGCGATGGTGCCGGCGGTTGCGTCCTGCACCCGGATCGTGACGCCCTGGTCTTGCAGGGCGCCGGCCGCGGCGTCAAAGGCGCGGTCGTAGCGCGTGGGCTGCGAGCCGGGGTAGGTGGTTGGCACCATCGCCACCGGCTCGACCGGGTAAGGGTAGGCGCACGCCGACAGCCACAGCACCACGCCAGCCGCGGCCACGACACCCGGCACAGCGCCCGCGCGCTTGATGGCGCGCTTGATGGCACGCTTCATGGCCCCCCTTGTAGCGCACGTCATGGCGTCACCCGGCTCCAGCCGGGGCCGGGGTCGAACGACCGGATCTTCGCGGCCTGGGCCGCACTGTCGGGCCCGAGGTCGCGCTCGAACAGCTGGCCGTCGTGGCTGACCATAAAGCTCTGCACGCCGGTATCGCCGTACTTCACCGGCCAGGCCAGCACCGCAAACCCGCCGAAGAGCTTGCCGTTGACCACATAGTTGTAAGCGCCGCCGGGCGCATGCGGGCCCTGCGCGGTCAGCAGCTTGTAGTGGTAGCCATAGTAGCCCTGCCCCGCCTTGCCCTTGCCGGCGGTAAGGAAAGCTGCACCCAGCGGGCTGGGCGGCTCGCCGTCGCGAGTCGGGTAGTACAGGCCATCCCGCTTGCCGGCGGTGCTCGCCAGCTGGCCCGCATAGACCAGCACGCCATCGCCGTCGTGGTCGGTCTGGGCATATTCGTTCTGGGCATCGTAGATCGCCAGCATGGTCTGCATCACCGCGAGTTCATTGCGCCCGACGCGGCGCAGGCGCATCTCCTCGACCCCGGCGCGGGTATCGAACTGCCAGCCCCTGGCGCCCTTTACCAGCGGCACCGGCAGGGTCCAGCCGTCGTTGCCCACGGCGATGCGGGCGTGGCTGTCGTCGACCGGCTGGAGCGCGTGCGCGACCTGCCATTGCTCCAGGAAGCGTTGCCGGACTTCCGCGCCCACAGGCGGGATCAGCTGGCGAAAATCATTGCCCAGCAGCACTTTCATGGCAGTGTCGTCCTGGCGGGCAACAGCGTCGCCGAACGCGTTCATCGCTGCCTCGGCCGATTCGAAGGGCTTCTGCGCGCGCGCCGCCGGCCCGTACGCCATGGCAAGCACGAGGAACAGGCCGGGCAGCCAGCCCAGATACCGGACCGGATGGCGCAAGGCAAGCGCGAGAGGTGAGGTCATGATCGAGGCTCCCTGCACTTAGCGCCTGCCGCCGCGGCCACCGCCGCCAAAGCCGCCGCCGCCGCGGCCGCCACCACCGCCGCCGAAGCCGCCGCCACCGCGGTGCGCGCCGGCTGACTGCATGCTGGACCGGCCACGGTCGAAGTCGCGCTGCGAAGCAGCGCCACCGCCCACGCCCTGGAAGGCGTTGTCGCGCCCGCCTCCGCCCCCGCCGCCGCGGGAGCGGTCGGAAGCCCCGGCGCGGTCGGAGACGCCGGCGCGGTCGGAGACGCCGGAACGGTCGGAGACGCCGGCGCGGTCGGACGCGCCGCCCCGGTCGCCACCGCCAGGACGATCCGACAAGGCCGCGCGCTCGCCGCCGCCAGTACGCTCGAGACCGCCCGAGCGATCGCGCTGGCCACGATCGGCGACCTCGCCGCGGCCGCCGGCTCCGCCTTCGCGGCCCCGAAAATCATTGCGGCGGTCCGCGCCCGGCACATCGCGCGAGAATTTCTCGCGCGTGGCGTTGTCCCGGTAGGCCACGCCCTGGCGGTGGCTGGCGTCGTGCTGCCAGCGTCCGCCGGCCTGCACCTTGGTGCGGTCGAAATTGCGGTCGATATTGGTGGCGCGGTTGACGTTGATATTCACGTCGCCCCCGCCCCAGTTGCAATTGCCGAAGATGGCGCCGGCCGCGGCCAGCCCGACGCCCCAGGCAAGGCCGGTGGCCAGCGCCGCGCCCGGATAGTAGGCGGGATACGGCGGCCAGTAATACGGCGGGTAGGCCGGATAGCTCCAGGCCCCGTAGACCACCGTGGGGTTGTACGCCGGCACGTAGATCACCTGCGGGTCGGCCGGCTCGATGCGCACCACGCTCTGCGTGCCGCTGGCGCTGCTGGTGGCGGGCTCGACGATGACCGTCTGCTGCTCGGTGCTCTTGAGGTTGCCCGATTGCTGCGCCCGCGCGCGCAGGCGCTGCACCGCGGCAAGCACGTCCTTTTCCTGCGCCAGGAAGGCATCGCCCAGCTTCTGGGTCCAGTCGAGCTTGTCGTTCATGGGCTCGAGCGCCTGCGGGAATGCCACCAGGGACTTCACGCTGACATCCCATGGCTGGTCGGCCACCGCCTTGACCGCGGCATCGCCCTTGATGCCGGGATTGGCCTTGAGCCAGCGCGCAGCGTGAACGATCTCCAGTGGATAGGTGGAGGCCATCAGCACCTGCGAAAGCACCGAATCGGGATACAGTGCGATCGGCGCGACCAGCGCCTCGATCTCCTCGGGCTTGAAGGAAGGGGTCTGTCCCTGGCCGCCCGCCGGCGCGCCCTGCGCGCCGGCGCCAGCTGCCACGGCCATCAGCGCCGCCAGCAGCCATGCCCGGCCGGACCCAAGCAGCCGTTTCACCAGAAAGGCCATATTCCCTCCTCGCGACCGGGTGCGGCGCTTGTGCGGCATGGGCGTGCGGCGCATGCCGTTGTCGAATGCGATGGGTGCGGGCTACCGCTGCGCGCCGATGCGACGCGCGCGTTCATGCTGAATACGCGATATGAAGGTAGTACGACATTTATGGGATTTCAACCGATTTACGGCGCGCACCGCCACTACCAGAAATTTGTACATAAAATTGATTCGCGTCTGATTCCGTGGACGCCTGGCTTCCATTGCGAAAAAGATCCGCCATTCCGCGCCGGATGACTGCGCGCGCGGCGGCACGGCGGAAACAGAAAGCAGCATTGCAAGGCGGAGGAAAAACCATGGCCAAAGGCAAGGGCAAGGGCAAGCACCACGACAAGCACGACATCGACGAGCCGTTGCGCGAGACCGATAGGGACAACCCCGCGACCGGTGCAAATGAGGCCACGGACGAGCCTGCCGAGCCCGGCAAGGAGACCGGGCGGCTGTCCGAGAAGCAATACCGCAAGGAGTTGTTTGCGCTGCATGTCGAGCTGGTCAAGCTGCAACAGTGGGTGCAGGCGCGCGGCATCAAGGTGTGCATCGTGTTCGAAGGGCGCGATGGTGCCGGCAAGGGCGGCACCATCAAGGCGCTCACGGAGCGCGTCAGCCCGCGCGTGTTCCGCGTGGTCGCCCTGCCCGCGCCTACCGAGCGCGAGAAGACCCAGATGTATGTACAACGCTATCTGCCTTACTTGCCCGCGGCCGGCGAGGTCGTGATCTTCGACCGCAGCTGGTACAACCGCGCCGGCGTCGAGCGCGTGATGGGTTTCTGCACCGAAACCCAGGCCGAGGAATTCCTGCGCGCCGTGCCACTGGTCGAGCGCGCGATCGTGAATTCCGGCGTCATCCTGATCAAGTACTGGCTCGAGGTCAGCCAGGAGGAGCAGACGCGCCGGCTACAGGCGCGCATCCACGACGGGCGCAAGCTGTGGAAGCTGACCGACATGGACCTGCGCTCGTACAGCCGCTGGTACGACTATTCGCGCGCGCGCGACGCCATGTTTGCCGCCACCGATACCGACTACGCGCCGTGGCACGTGGCCAATTCCAATGACAAGCGGCGCGCCCGGCTGAACCTCATCACCCACTTGCTGGCGCAGATCCCGTACGAGCAGATCCCGCGCAAGGCGGTCAAGCTGCCTGCCAGGCAGAAAGCCGGCGGCTACCGCGAGCCGAATTACCCATACCGCTACGTGGAGGAACGCTACTAGCCACGCGCGCCCCCGGGGCTGACCCGGCCCAGCGCTAGTCCGGCAGCTTGCGCGACTTCCAGCCGCCCTGTTCCTTGCAATACCAACCGGTCCACGATTCCGACTGCCCGGCGCGGCGGAACTCGCTGCGCACCTGGCGACAGGCGTCGCCGCGATCCGTGCGCGTCTGCAACGGCGTGAACGATCCTTCCACCGCGCGATGGCGCTGGTCGGCCGGCAAGCTGAACGCAACGCTTGCGCCGTCGGCGGCCTCGTCCATGGTCTTGCCAAAGACGCCCCACGCGGAATTCAATTGGGCCTGGCCCAGCGTGCCGACGATGGTGCCTGACAGGTAGTGGTCAAAGTAGCCCCAGGCCGGCCACGCCGACACGGCCGCGGCAAGCCCGGTGGCGGCGGCTACGCGCCGGCAGCGCATGGCCATGGCGCCTCCTTACTCGAAGCGCTCGGCCAGCACCATGGCGTCGACCTTGCGCTGCTTCCAGAAAATATGGTTGATACGCGGCACCAGTCCGCGCAACGTGCCGGCATCGACTTCGTTGAAATGCAGCGTCACGGCCGGCCGCGAGCCATCGCCCTCCACCCGGGTGATGTCGTCGAATGCCGGCAGTCCGTAGCGCACCAGAAAGTCGCGGATTTCGTCATCGGTGGTCCCCGCGTCGATATTCACCAGCATCATTGAACTCATGGTCAACTCCTTGGCGTTGCGCGACCGCTACCGCGCCGGTCTGCCCGAAGACATGCCAGGACGGATCGGCCGGTGCACTTTGATGCGCGAAAAGCCATAGCCTTGCATACGCATCGTCATCAAAGTCCTGGCGCACTGCGTCAATGAATCATAGATTGAACAGGCAATCAAGGCACGGCATCGCCGCATAACCCCCTGCCAACGGAGGGGTACCTGCGGCTGCCACGACATGCTGGCCAACCGGACCGCCGGCACGAAACCGCGCGAGCGGCATGGGCGGGACAATGCAGGAGCATGCTGATGGGCTTCCTGGGGTGGATGCGCCGGCGCAAAACGCAGGTCCCCGCACGCGAATCGCGGGAGCTTGCCGAACTGACGGAACGCGTGACCTGTCTCAGTCCGCGCCTGCGGCTGGTGCCGCGCTACCAACAGCGGATCCGGCCCGCGCTGGAACAGGCACTCGATTATGTGCGGGGACTCGTCCAGCAACTTCCCGCCGCGCGCGACGCCAGCAAGGAAGCCTGGGCCAGCGACCCTTATATTCACGCCTTTTTCGGCACGCCCCATGACGTGGAACTGGGCTTCAGCCGGTCTCCCGAATTGCGCGAATTCTTTGCGCAGTCGGCCGATTCGGCGCAGGCCTATGCTGTGCTCGGCATGGCAATGGCCGAGCGGCGCACGCTAGGCGTGGCGCTGGAAGGCGATGTCATGCGCTCGGACGTGCCCCAGACCGTGATCAGTTTCAGCGATCACAAGGTCAGGATCATTGCCTGCACCGAAGCGGCCCTGCGCGAGGAAATCGTGCGGCGGCTGTTCGACCAGTTGACCCTGGAGAGCCTGGCCCGCGTCGCAGCCGGCAAGTCGCGCCGCAACGTGCTCGAGCGCGAACAGGCGCTGCTCGTGGCGCGCCTGCGCCTGCTCGAGCGGCAAGGCACCGGCATGCGCTCGGTGCTCGGCGGCGATGGCGATGGCGGACCCGAGCAAGCCACGCTGCGCGCACAGGTCGCCGAGAATGACCGCGAACTGGCGCAGCTCGGCAAGGATGCCGGGGCGCTTGAACGCCAGCTGGAATGCCTGGCCGAGGTACTGACGAACGCGCGCGACTTCCTGTCCATTGAGTCGAGACACCTGCGGCTCAGCGCAATGAACGTGCTGCTGGCAGCGGAAAGCACGGCGCCGGCGCACGAGATCGAGCTGCTTACCGCACGCATCCCGGGCGATCCGCCGCTGGTGCGATCCTTTGCGCTGGTGCGCTTCGACCGTGGCGACATGCTGTCATCCGGCGCCCTGCTCGATGAGGCGGCACGGCTGCTCTGAAGGCGGGGAAGCGCGTGGATCAGATGGCCGCGTTCATGCCCGCGCCTCCAGGCAGTCCCGCACGGCGGACCCGGCCAGCGCCGCCAGCACACGCAACGCTGCCACCTCCGCCGGCGACCATGCGGAGCGATCCGCCAGATAGTTGAAGGTGCCTATCACGCGCGACTGGCAGCACAGCGGCACATTGACCACCGCCGTGCAGCCGAGCGCGCGGATAACCTGCACGTCGTCGAACACCGCCGCCAGCGCGGCATCGCCCTCGCCGACAAAGACTTCGCCGCGCTCGAGCAAGTGGCGCCGCCACGGACTGTCGCCCTTCTGCTTGCGTCCGCCGACCGGATAAGCGGATGGGTGGGACGACCACAGGCGTTCGATCTGGGCCGGCCCGGCGTGCCAGGCATTGATGGTCAGCAAGCCGGGGCCCAGCGCCTGCAGCGTGGCGGTGCCGATCGCATCGAACGCGGCGCCGGGATCGCGGGCCTGCTGCAGCTGGTCGCACAGCACATTGGCCGCCGCCACCAGCGAGGCGGTGCGCAGCAGGCTCATGTCATTCCCCCTTGATGCCGAGTTCGCGGATCAGCTTGCCGTAGCGGTCGGCGTCGCGCTGCAGGATGGCGCCGAACTGCTGCGGCGTGGAGGTCGCGGTCTCGACGCCGATGGCGTTCATCTTGGACTTGACCTCGGGCAGCGACATCACCGCGTTGATCTCGCGGTTCAGGCGCGCGGCCAGCTCTGCCGGCATGCCCTTAGGACCGAAGGCACCGTACCAGACCGCCAGTTCATAGCCGGGCACGGTTTCGGCCACGGTCGGCACATTGGGCAGCAACGGCGAGCGCTTGCCCTCGGTGACGGCCAGCAGGCGCAGCTTGCCGCCCTTCACGTGCGGCAGCGTCTGGGTGCCGGCCGAGAACAGCAGCTGGGTCTGTCCCGCCACGGTGTCGACCACGGCGGGCGCGCCGCCCTTGTACGGCACGTGCAGCATCTGCACGCCGGCCATCTTCTCGAACAGCACCGCGCTCAGGTGGTTGGTCGAACCCGGGCCGGCGCTGGCATAGGCCAGCTTGCCCGGATTGGCCCTGGCGTAGGCGATCAGCTCCCTGACGTTCTGCGCCGGCACCGACGGATGCACTACCAGCGTGTTGGTGACGTAGGCCAGCAGGCCCAGCGGCGTGAAATCCTCCACACCGCGGAACGGCATGTTCGGCATCAGCGCCGGGTTCATCGCGTGCGTGCTCATCGAGCCGACCAGCAGCGTATAGCCGTCGGGCCTGGCACGCGCCACCATGGCCGAGCCGATATTGCCGGAGGCCCCGGGCTTGTTGTCGACGATCACCGGCTGGCCGAGCGAGCGGGTCAGGTGTTCTGACAGCACGCGCGCCAGGATATCGGTCGAGCCGCCGGCGGCCCACGGCACGATCAGCGTGATGGGCTTCTGCGGCCAGCTGTCCGCGGCGCGTGCGGCGCCGCCCAGGCACATCGCCAGCGCGGCCATGCCGCCCAGCAGGGTCTTGGTCATCCATCGCATGGTGTTACTCCTCCGTCTTCGTTGCTGTCTGTCTATTGAGTGGAACCAGTTGGATCGTCAGCGTCCGGCGGCATAGCCTTGCATGCCGCGCGGATTGGCGCCGGCGCGCAGCACCAGCCGGCCGCGGGCGTCGAACTGGCGCGAGCAGGCCGACATGCGGCCCTCGGACCACGGCTCGCCCACGCGCACGTCGTGGCCGCGCTCGCGCAGTGCCGCCAGCGTGCTGTCCGGGAAGCGCGATTCGATGCTGATGCGGTTGAGCACGGTCTGGCGCGGCCAGAACGAAGCCGGGAAGTGGTCGACATGCCAGGCCGGCGCGTCGATCGCCTCCTGCAGGTTCATGCCATGCACGGCATGGCGCAGGAAGAATGCCAGCGACCACTGGTCCTGCTGGTCGCCGCCGGGCGTGCCGAACACCATGTAGGGTTCGCCGTCGCGCAGCGCCAGCGATGGCGACAGCGTGGTGCAGGGCCGCTTGCCGGGCGCCAGGGTATTGGGCAGGCCCGGCTCCAGCCACGTCATCTGCAGGCGGGTATTGAGCGCAAAGCCGAGCGCCGGGATGGTCGGGCTCGACGACAGCCAGCCGCCCGACGGCGTGGCCGCGACCATGTTGCCGTGGCGGTCGATCACGTCGATATGGCAGGTATCGCCGACAAAGATCTCCTGTTCGGCCCACTCGGCCACCGGCGGCAGTTCGGCAAAGGTGGGCTCGCCCACGCCGAAGCGCACGTCGGCGCGCTGCAGCGTGCGCGCGGCCGCGGCCAGGTCGGGCAGGCGCGGCGCAATGCCGTTGACCGTGCCGGGCTCGAGCGACAGCGCCGCCTGCGCGCCGATGCGCTGTGCGCGCGCAGCCAGGTAGCCATCGTCCAGCAAACCCGCCAGCGGGCTCGCGGCGAAATGCGGATCGCCGTACCACGCCAGCCGGTCGGCCATGGCGAGCTTGGCGGCCTCGGCAATGCGGTGCACGAACTCGGGTGAATCCGCCGCATGCTGCTCCAGGCCGGCATGGCGCAGCATGCCCAGTTGCTGCAGGAACACCGGACCCTGGCTCCAGATGCCGCACTTGGCCACGGTATAGCGGCCGAAATCCAGGGTCGCGGGCGCCTCGATCCCGGGCGTCCAGCTTGCCATGTCTTCGAGGCGCAGCAGTCCGGCGTGCTTGTCGCCGGTGGTGTCGCGCACCGGCGTATGGCGGCAATACGCATCGATTTCCTGCGCCACGAAGCCGCGGTACCAGCAATCCAGCGCCGCGTCGATCTGCCCGGTGCGGGTATCGCTGCGGCGCTGGGCCTCTTCGACGATGCGGGTGTAGGTGGCCGCCAGCACCGGCAGCGTGTGCAGGCTGCCGGGGCGCGGCACCTTGCCGTCGGGCAGCCAGGTCTGGGCCGAGCTGTGCCATTCGTCGCGGAACAGCGCCTGCACCGCCAGGATCGCGCGCGCGATGCGCGGTACCAGCGGAAAGCCGTCGCGCGCATAGCCGATGGCAGGCGCCAGCACCTCGGCGAGGGTCCAGCTGCCATGCTCGCGCAGCATGGTCAGCCATGCGCCGAAGGCACCGGGCACGGCGGCCGGTATCAGGCCGATGCCGGGCACCAGGTCCAGCCCCATGGCGCGCAGCGCGGCAGGATCGGCCAGCGCCGGCGCCGGGCCCTGCCCGCACACCGAGCGCATGGCGCGCTCGCGCTCGCTCCAGTACAGGATCGGCACTTCGCCGCCGGGGCCGTTCAGGTGCGGCTCGACCACCTGCAGCACGAAGCCCGCGGCGACCGCGGCATCGAAGGCGTTGCCGCCGCGCTCCAGCACGCCCATGGCGGTCTGCGTGGCCAGCCAGTGCGTCGACGCCGCAACGCCAAAGGTGCCAACAATCTCGGGACGGGTGGTGAACATGGGCAAGGCTCCTGTGATGCCGGCCAGTATAGGTTTGCGGAATAACCAGTCGTGCCTGTTTGGTTATTGTGGTATTACCATGTGGTAATACCGTTATCGCGCCCGCCCCCGGCGCAGCAAGCCCCCGTGTCCATCGCCCCCGACAAGCTGGTCCACAACCTGGTATCGCGGCTGCGCCTGCGCCACCTGCCGCTGCTGCTCGCGCTGGCGCGGCAGCGCTCGGTGTCGCGCGTGGCGGCCGAGCTCAACCTGTCGCAGCCCGCCGTCACCAAGACCCTGCGCGAGATCGAAGACATCTTCATGGTGCCGCTGTTCACCCGCACCCGGCGCGGACTGGAGCCCACGCCCACCGGCCTGGCGGTGCTGGCGCACGCCCGGCTGACACTGGCCGATGCCGATGCGCTGGGGCGCGAACTGGCGGCGATCGAAGCTGGCCTGTCGGGCCGGCTGCGCCTGGGCGTGATTCCCTACATCAGCCGCGGCGTGCTCGATGCGGCCTGCACCTTCGGCCTGGCGCAGACCCCGCGGGTGTCGGTGCTGGTGCGCGAAGGCACCACCGACGAGCTGGTCGGCGCACTGCGCGAGCATGAACTGGACTGCGTCATCGCGCGCACCTTCTTTGCGCCGGGCGCGGACATCGTGCAGCAGCCGCTGTATCGCGAAGAGCCGGCGCTGGTCGTGCCCACCGCGGCCGCCACCCGGCTGGCGCGCGGCGCGCTCGACTGGCACCGGCTGGCCGAACGCGACTGGATCCTGCCGCCGCCCAACACGCCGATACGGCGCACCATCAACACCATCTTCGCGGTCGCGGGGGTGGCGCAGCCGACGCCGATGGTCGAGACGTATTCGATCAAGACCATGGCCACGCTGATGCGCAGGCATCCGGCGGCGACGACCATCGTGCCCAGGGCCGTTGCCAGCGAACTGGCCGAGGCCAGGGGCGCGGCGGTGCTGCCGCATGCGCTGAGCTGGGACCTGCCGCCGGTGGGCTTGATGTGGCGGCGCCAGCCGGTGGAGGACGATGTGGTCGCGGCGCTGGTGGCGTGCCTGCGCGCGCTGCCGGCAGACCTCGCGTAGCGCGCGGCGCGCGCCCCGGCAAGGCCCGCGCCCGCTCACCGCCAGAGCCTAATTCCGCGTCAATACCCGCACCGGCCCGCGCCGCTCCAGCACGTCTACCACCACGCGCTCGCCGGAACGTCGCACCGCGACGTCGGCGCTGCCGCCGCCGACGCCGAGGTTGCGGAACACCACCTCGTCCAGGAAAGGCGGCAGCGACGGGTTCTCGAACGTGATCGCCGGTTCCTGCGTGTCGAAGTCCAGGCCCAGGCAGGCCTGCAGCATCAGCAGCGGCGCGGCCGCGGCCCAGGCCTGCGGCGCGCACGCCACCGGATAGAAGGTCGGTCCCTGGCTGCGTTGCCGCGCGAAGCCGCAGAACAGTTCGGGCAGGCGGCGCAGGTCGATATAGCTCGAGGCCGCGAACAGGCCCTCGAAGATGCGGCTCGCTTCGGGGTGGTAGCCGTAGCGCGCCATGCCCGCCGCGATCAGGGCATTGTCATGCGGCCAGACCGAGCCGTTGTGGTAGCTCATCGGGTTGAAGCGCGCCGCGTCCGCGGCGACGGTGCGGATACCCCAGCCGCAGAACGACGTACTCTGCATCAGCGTGCCCACGACCGAGGGCGCGCGCTCCGGCAGCGCGATGCCGGTAAACAGCGTATGCCCCGCGTTGGAGGCGCGGATGCGGCACGGCTGCTTCTGGCCATCCAGTGCCAGCACGTAAGTGCCCAGCGCGGGGTCATAGAAGTGCTTGTCGAAGGCGTCGCGCAGCACTTCCGCCCTGGCGGCATAGCGAGCGGCGCCCTCGCTGTCGTCCAGCGCCGCGCGGATCTGCGCCGCGGCCTGCCAGGCGCCGTAGGTGTAGGCCTGGACCTCGGCCAGCGCGATCGGGCCGGCGGCGAGCCGCCCGTCCTCGTGGAACACCGAATCGCGGCTGTCCTTCCAGCCCTGGTTGATCAGGCCCTCCGGCGACTGCCGGCCGTATTCGACGAACAGGTCGCCATCGCGGTCGCCGTACTCGCCGATCCAGTCCAGCGCGGCCTGTAGTCGGGGCCACAGCGCGCGCACGGTGTCGACATCGCCGGTGCGCCGCAGGTAGGCGCCGGCCAGCAGCACGAACAGCGGCGTGGCATCGACGCTGCCGTAGTAGAGCGCGAACGGCACCTCGCCCAGCCGCGCCATTTCGCCATGGCGCATCTCGTGCAGGATCTTGCCGGGCTCGGCATCGGCGCCAGGATCGACGGTCTCGGCCTGCATCGCGGCAAGGTACTGCAGCACGCCGCGCGCGATCTCGGGATCGAGCCATAGCGTCTGCAACGCGGTGATCAGCGCATCCCGGCCGAATACCGTACTGAACCACGGGATGCCGGCATACGGGTAAGGTCCGTGCACGGTGTTGGTCAGCAGCATGTACAGGTCGGAGATGCTGCGCCGCGCGACTTCGTTGAACAGCTCGTTCGAGGTGGTGATCGACGCCGCGCGCCCGGACGAGCGCCGCAGCTCGCGCCGGGACTGCAGCAGCGCGCCGAGAAAGGACTGGGCCCCGCGCTCTTCATGCTCCACCGACTGGCAGCGGATCTCCATGCGCAGCAGCTGCATGCACGACGGCTTGAGCAGCAGCGTGAAGCTGGCGCGGCTGCCGCTCAGCTCCTGCGGCTTCGGATCGAACGAGAGCCGGGTTTCGCGCCGCGCCTCGTCCAGGCCGGTATAGCTGAGCGTGACCGCGGCGCCGTCGACTTGCGGCGGGTGCAGGGTGCCGCGCCGCAGCCGCTGCGTGCCGCGTACTTCGAACAGGTCGGCAAAGTCCGCATCGAAGGCGATGTCGATGCACACGCGCCGCGGCCGGTCGTCGAAGTTGCGCACGCTCAGGCGTTCATAGCAGGCGCCGTTCCACAGGAAGCGCGAGCGGCGCAGGTGGATCAGGTCGTGCTCGAGCCACAACGCGCCCTCCTGGTCGAACAGGTCCGGGTTGGTCAGGTCGCACGTCAGCGCGGCATTGTCGTCGCGGAGCGTCGACGACAGCAGCATCGGACGCTGCCCTTCCACCGTCAGCCGCAGGAAGGACAGGTGGCGCGTGTCGAAATGGAACAGCCCCTCGGGGCTGCCCGGCGCACCGATCGCGTCGCCGTTATGGTCGAACAGCGCGAAGGTGTCGCCATGCTTGAGCGTGCGCGGGCGCCGCTCCTGCAGCGACGCCGCCGCGGGGATATAGAACTGCGCGACGTCGCCGGCGCCGGCGACCGCCACCGAGCGGTTGGGATGTTCCGAGGATTCTGCAGGCATGAGGGGGTCTCTCCAGCAGTGGTCGTGTGCGGTTATGCGAGCGCCAGTCCGTCGGCCTCGCCATGTGTCTCGCCCGCGTCGCCGGGGTTGGGCAAGCCCTGGTAGATGCGCACGTAGTCGCGCGCCATCCGCTCCGCGGTAAAGCGCGCTTCGAACGCGGCGCGCACGCCGGCGCGCGGCAGCGTCGCCGCGCTGGCGACAGCGGCCACCGCTTCGTCGACGCTGTGCACGATATAGCCGCTGATGCCCGGCTCGATCACCTCGGGCACCGAACCGCAGTCGAATGCAATCACCGGCGTGCCGCACGCCATGGCCTCGATCATCACCAGGCCGAACGGCTCGGGCCAGGCGATCGGGAACAGCAGCGCGCGCGCATTGCCGAGGAACGCCGACTTGGCAGACTCGTCGATTTCACCGATGTATTCGACTTCGGCATGCGCCGCCACCAGCGGGCGGATCACTTCCTGCCAGTAGGTGCGGTCGACCCGGTCGACCTTGGCCGCCATCTTCAGCGGCAAACCCGCGCGCGCGGCCACCTCGATGGCATGGTCGGGCCGCTTTTCCGGCGAGATGCGGCCAAGGAATGCCAGGTAGTCGCCCGCCGGATTGGCGCAGTAGTCCAGCAGCGTCGCCGGGATGCCGTGGTGCACCGTGCCTACCCAGTTCACCGGCGGCATCGGCGCGCGCTGCGCGTCGGAGACCGACACCAGCGGGAATTGCGGGAAATGCGCATAGAAGGGCTGCAGCTCCGGCAAGTCCAGCCGCCCGTGCAAGGTGGTCACCGCGCGCACCGGCAGGCGCCGCAGCAGCGGGCATTGCAGCATGTCGATATGGAAATGCAGGACATCGAAGCGCGCGGCGGCCGCCATCACGCGGTCCAGCATCATCACGTAGTAGGGCAGATGGTCGCCGACGTCCGCATCGAGGCGCAGCGCCATGTCGCAGCACGGCACCAGTTCGGCGCCGGTGACCGAGTCGCCGCTGGCGAACAACGTGACCTCGTGGCCCTGGCACACCAGTTCTTCCGTCAGGTACGAAACGATGCGCTCGGTGCCGCCATACAGGCTGGGCGGGCAGCGTTCGGCTAGTGGTGCAATCTGCGCAATCTTCATCGGCTCTCCCCCCTGGTCATCAGCAAACTGCAGGGTGGATAGCCGCGACAGTGCCTTGGGGCTGATGAAGGCACCATAGAAAGCGGCGGGGGCTTTTTCAAGCTGGTCCGGACCATGCAGGCGCGGCATGGAAACCATGTAGCGCAGCGATGATGACGGCCCTGCCCGTCAGGGCTTACCCGGAGGCGCGGCCGCTGCTATTTCGCGGTGCGGAATAGCGGGCCGCTTTCCTTGACGGTGCCCGCGCGCCTATGCAAAAGTCGGCGAAAACGAACGATCGTGCGGGAACGCTTTCCCGACACGGCGTCACCGGACGGCAAGGTCGTCCGGCTTGCCGGGCGGCCATCGCGCCGCATCGCACAGGAGACACCGCCATGCAGCATCCGCAGCACCGCATTGCGCACCACCATTGCCTCGACCCGCACGTGGACGTGGCGCTTCCGCGCAACAACGCCCGCACCGTCGCACGCACTCCGGCACGACAACCCGCGCTGCCGTCGGCCTGACCCACAGCGCCCGAGTTTCACCTGCGCGGCCGCACCTGGCGTCGCCGCGACGGAACACGCACGGCCATTGCCGGCGCGTGCCTGCTTTCCCGAACCGTAAGAGGTACCCCCGTGGCATTGTTCCTTCAACAGTTCCTGAACGGCCTGACGCTGGGCGGCGTGTACAGCCTGGTGGCGCTTGGCCAGACGCTGGTCTACGGCATCCTGCACGTGCCCAATTTCGCGCACGGCGCCTTCTACATGGCCGGCGCCTACGTGTCGTACTACCTGATGACGGCGCTGGGCGTGAACTACTGGCTGGCGATGCTGGGCGCGGCGCTGGTGGTGGCGGTGCTGTCGATGCTGGCCGACCGGCTGGTGTTCCACCCGCTGCGCAATTCGCCCGAGCTGCACGACATGATCGCCGCCATCGGCATCCTGCTGTTCCTGGAGGCCGGTGCGCAGGCGCTGTGGGGCGCGGACTTCCACCGCATGCCCACGCCCTATGGCCAGATCGTCGATGTGTTCGGCCTGACCGCGCCGCTGCAGCGCCTGCTGATCATCGGCGCCGCCTTTGCGCTGATGGTGCTGCTGCACCTGTTCCTGACCCGCACCATGACCGGCGCCACCATCATGGCGATGGCGCAGAACCGTGAAGGCGCGGCGCTGGTCGGCATCGACGCCACGCGCGTAACGCTGCTGGTGTTCGCCATCTCCGGCGCGCTGGCCGCGATCGCCGCCACGCTGTACGCGCCGATCAACCTGGTCTACCCCAGCATGGGCAACCTGGTGATCACCAAGGCCTTCGTCATCATCATCCTCGGCGGCATGGGCAGCATCCCCGGCGCCATCGTCGGCGGGCTGATCATCGGCATGGCCGAGAGCTTCGGCGGCTTCTACGTTTCCACCGACTACAAGGACATCATCGCCTTCGTGCTGCTGGTGGTGATCCTGTCGATCCGGCCGCAGGGCCTGTTTGCCGGCAAGGCAGCCTGAGGAGCAAGACATGAAAGCACTGCAAGGAAAGACCGGCTGGATGCTGTTGCTGGCGCTGGCGATCGCGTTCCCGCTGGTCACGCCCAACAGCTACTACCTGACCGTGATGACGCTGGCCTTCATCTATGCCATTGCCACGCTCGGGCTGAACCTGATCACCGGCTATACCGGTCAGCTGAACCTGGCGCACGGCGGCTTCATGGCCATCGGCGCCTACACGCTGGGGATCCTGACCGTCGACTACCAGGTGCCGTTCTGGCTGGCCTTCGTGCTGGCCGGGGTGCTGTGCATGGTGCTGGGCTATGTGGTCGGCGTGGTGTCGCTGCGCCTGAAGGGCCATTACTTCTCGATCTTCACCATGTGCGTGGGCTACATCATCTACCTGCTGATCGAGAAGTGGGAAAGCCTGACGCACGGCACGGTGGGGCTGATCGGCATCCCGGTGCCGGCGGCGATCGGGCCGCTCGGCTTCGACAGCGTGCAGGCGCAGTATTACCTGGTGCTGGCCTTCCTGGCGGTCGGCGTGTTCCTGATGCACCGTATCGTCACCTCGCTGCTGGGCCGCAGCTTCATGGCCGTGCGCAACAGCGACGCGCTGGCCGAGGCGCTGGGCATCAACCTGATGCGCACCAAGGTGCTGTCGTTCGTGCTGTCGGTGGGCTATGCCGGCTTTGCCGGCGCGCTGTACGCGGGACAGGTGCGCTTCCTGGGCCCGGACATCGCCCGCACCGACCTGACTTTCGACATGGTGATGTCGATGCTGGTGGGCGGCATCGGCACGCTGTTCGGGCCGCTGCTGGGCGCGGTGCTGGTGCCGTGGATCACGCAGTCGCTGCAGTTCATGCAGGACTACCGCATGCTGGTGTTCGGGCCGGTGCTGGTGCTGCTGATCATCTTCGTGCCCGACGGCATCGTCGGCTCTTACCTGAAGAAGCAGGCGCGCAAGGCCGCCGCCGAGCGCCGCGGCAAGCTGGCCCAGCCCGCTGCCGCGAGCCACACCGCCGCTGTACCGACCACCCGCGCCGGAGCCGACCATGCTTGAGATCCGCAACCTGACCAAGAAATTCGGCGGCCTGACCGCCGTGCACGATGTCTCGGTGACCTTCGAGCAGGGCCATATCAACGCCATCATCGGCCCCAACGGCGCCGGCAAGACCACCTTCTTCAACCTGGTCGCGGGCACCCATGCGCCCTCCTCCGGCCAGATCCTGTTCAAGGGCCAGGACGTGGCCGGCCTGCGCGCCGACCAGATCGCGCGCCTCGGCGTGGCCCGCACCTTCCAGGCGACGGCGCTGTTCGACCGCGCCACCGTGCTCGACAACCTGATCGTCGGCCACCGGCTGCGCACCCGTTCCGGGCTGGGCGACGTGCTGTTCAACACCCGCCGCCTGCGCGAGGAAGAGCGGCTGTGCCGCGACAAGGCCGAGGCCGCGCTCGACTTCGTCGGCCTGTCGCACCTGGCGCACGAGGTCGCGGCCGACATCACGCAGGAGGCGCGCAAGCGCGTGGCGTTCGCGCTGGCGCTGGCGACGGACCCGGAACTGCTGCTGCTCGACGAGCCCGCCGGCGGCGTCAACCCCGAAGAGACCGTCGGCCTGGCCGAGCTGATCCGCAAGATGGTGCGCCATGGCAAGACCGTCTGCCTGATCGAACACAAGATGGACATGATCATGCGCCTGGCCGACAAGATCATGGTGCTGAACTACGGCGAGAAGATCGCCGAAGGCACGCCCGCGCAGATCCAGCAGGATCCGCATGTCATCGAGGCCTACCTGGGAGCCGACCATGTTGCAGCTTGAACGCGTCTCGCTGTCGTACGGCAGCTTCCGCGCGCTGGACAACATCACCCTGCACGCCGGCGCCGGCGAACTGGTGGTGCTGCTGGGCGCCAACGGCGCCGGCAAGAGTTCGATCTTCCTGGCGATGAGCGCGATCCACCGCATCAGCGGCGGCAGCATGCGCTTCGACGGGCGCGAGCTGTCCGGCATGAAGCCGTCGCAGATCGTGCAGGCGGGACTGGTGCATTGCCCCGAGGGACGCAAGCTGTTCCCGGCCATGAGCGTGGAGAAGAACCTGGTGCTGGGCGCGTATGTGCACCGGCGCGACGGCGCGGGCATCCGCAGGACGCTGGAAGAGGTCTATGAACTGTTCCCGATCCTGCGGCAGAAAAAAGACGATGCGGCCGGCTCGCTGTCCGGCGGGCAGCAACAGATGGTAGCGCTGGGACGCGCGCTGATGAGCCGCCCGCGCGCGCTGCTGCTCGACGAACCGTCGCTGGGGCTGGCGCCGCTGGTGGTCAAGCAGATGTTCGAGATCATCCAGCGCATCAACCGCGCGGGGACCACGGTGCTGCTGGCTGAGCAGAACGCTTATGCGGCGCTGGGGATTGCGCATCGCGCTTACGTGATCGAGAGCGGCAGGATCGTGATGGAGGGGGATCGGGATGCGTTGCTGAAGGATGAAGGGATTCGCAAGGCGTACATCGGGGGATAGAAGCGAAGGCCTTTTCCATCCCGATTGGGTACTCCCTCTCCCGCTTGCGGGAGAGGGTTGGGGTGAGGGCCGGCGTCGCAACGAAGTTTCGCGTTGGCATGACCACTGCCTGCCCTCACCCCCTGCCCCTCTCCCGCGAGCGGGAGAGGGGAGCAAACAGGCGGTCGAGCACTACACAGCAGACAAGACAAGCGCAGTACTTTCAGGAGACAACACCATGCAACACAACCTCATGCGCCGCATCATCCCGCTGGCCGCCACCGCCGTGGCCGCGATGCTGGCTTCGGGCGCCGCGCTGGCGCAGGAAGTGGTCAAGATCGGCTATACCGGACCGCTGTCCGGCGGCGCCGCGCTGTATGGCAAGAACGTGCTGTCGGGCGTGCAGATGGCGGTGGACGAGATCAATGCCTCCGGCCTGGAAGTCAAGGGCAAGAAGGTCAAGCTGGAGGTGGTGGCGCTGGACGACAAGTACTCGCCCGCCGAGGCCGCCATCAACGGGCGCCGCCTGGTGCAGCAGCACAAGACCCCGGCGGTGTTCGTGCCGCATTCGGGCGGCATCTTCGCGCTGCAGGCCTTCAACGAGCAGGAGAAGTTCCTGGTGATGGCCTATTCCAGCGTGCCGCGCATCACCGATGCCGGCAACAAGCTGACCATCCGCATCCCGCCGGCCTATACCGGCTATATCGAGCCGTTCATCAAGGCGCAGATGAAGCGCTACGGAAAGAACGTGGCGCTGGCCCCGGCCGACCACGACTACGCCAAGGCCTGGGTGCAGGCCTTCCTGCCGGCGTGGGAAGCCGCCGGCGGCAAGGTGGTGGCGAACAACCCGATGTCGTACACCAAGGCCACCGACTTCTACAGCGGCGTGTCGCGCGCCATCAGCGAGAAGCCGGACGTGATGTTCGTCGGCGGTCCGTCGGAGCCGACCGCGCTGGTGGTCAAGCAGGCGCGCGAGCTGGGCTTCAAGGGCGGCTTTATCGTGATGGACCAGGCCAAGATGGACGAGATGGCCCGCGTCACCAACGGCCTGGGCATGCTGGAGGGCTCGATCGGCGTGCTGCCGCTGGTCAACGACAGCCGCCCCGCCACGCAGGCCTTCAACGCCCGGTACAAGAAGCTGCACGACGGGCGCGATGCCACCACCGAGATGTCGCTGAACTACACCATGGTGTATGCGCTGGCCGGGGCAATGAAGCTGGCCGGCACCACCAGCGACGCCGCGGCGATCCGCGCGAAGATGCCGGATGCGGTCAAGGGCCTGGCCAAGGAGGTCAATCCCAACGAAGTCGACGGCATCGACGCCAAGGGCGGCTCGATGGCCGACACCGTGGTCGGCTGGGTGCAGAACGGCAAGATCTCGCAGGTCCGCTTGTCCGAACTGGCGAAGTAAGGCGGCACACGCTGCCGGTACGGCACCGCGCCAGCACAAACCCCGGCATGCCTCGCGGCATGCCGGGGTTTTTCATTGCGACGGCCAGGCGTGACTAGCGGCGATCGCCGTCGCGGCCCTGGCGCGCCTCCATCTGGCCACGCTCGTGCTGCGCGCGCTGCTGCTGTTGCATCTGCCGCTGCTGGTCCATTTGCTGGCGCTGGTGCTCCTGCATCTGGCGTTGCTGCTCGTGCATCTGCCGTTGCTGCTGCTCGGCCTGGCGCTGCATGGCCTGCTGGCGCTGCTGCTGCTCGGCCTGCCGTTGCATGGCCTGCTGGCGTTGCTGCTCCTGCATGGCCCGCTGCTGCTCCTGCATATGGCGCTGCTGCTCGGCCTGGCGCTGCATGGCCTGCTGGCGCTGCTGTTCCTGCGCCGCGCGCTGCTGGTCCTGCATCTGGCGCTGCTGCTCCGCTTGCCGCTGCATCGCCTGCTGGCGCTGCTGTTCCTGTGCCGCGCGCTGCTGGTCCTGCATCTGGCGCTGCTGCTCCGCGTGCCGCTGCATCGCCTGCTGGCGCTGCTGCTCCTGCACCGCGCGCTGCTGGTCCTGCATCTGGCGCTGCTGGTCCGCCTGCCGCTGCATGGCTTGCTGGCGCTGCTGCTCCTGCATCGCGCGCTGCTGCTCCTGCATCTGCCGCGGCTGCTGTTCGGCCTGGCGCTGCTGCGCTTCCTGCATCTGGCGCTGCTGTTCGAAGCGCTGGCGCTGCATCTCCTGCGATTGCCGCGCCGGATCCGGGCGTTCCTGCCCGTCGGCCCACTGGCGCGGCGGCATGCGCTGCTGGCGCTGCTCTTCCAGCTGCCGTTGCTGCTCGCGCAGCGCGCGCTGCTGCTCCATCTGCTGGCGCTGCTGTTCGCGCTGCATGGCCTGTTGCTGCCGCTGGGCGTCGCCGGGCACGTCCGGCTGCCCGGCAAAGCCGCGCGCCTCGTCGGGCCGGGTGCTCTGGCCGCGGCCAGGACCACGCCACGGCTCGCCCCGCGCATGCGCATCGTTGCGATCCACGCGGCCGTCGCCGTCGGCATCGATACGCCCGGGGCGCTGCTGGACTGGGGCGTGGTCGCGCGATGCGATCGCGGCCTGGCTCATGCGCACGTCCGGCACCGGTCGTGCGTCGCGGCCGGGCCGGCGTTCGTTGCCGCCGCGCCAGGCCGGTCCCGCCCCGGGCACGACCCCGCCCTCGCGCGCAAGGCGCCGCGCCAGGTCTTCCGGGGCCGGGCGGCCGGGCGCGCGCGCGGCGATGGCCTGGCGCTCGAAGCCGTGGCGCGCCTGCGGCGGCAGCGGCCGCGGCGGCGCCGCGCCCACCAGGCTGCCCTTGACCGGCGCCACCGGCGGCGCGCCGTGGGCCTCGCCCGCCGGCACGTTGCGCCATTCGGGGCGGTGCAGGCCACGCGCCGGCCGTCCCTCGACAAAATTGCGCGCCGGCATGCCGGTGATGGCGCCGGGCACGCTGCGGTTGGCATAAGGCGGCGGGCGGCGGTCGCCCATCACGAAATTGTTGACCGTAACCCGGTTGATGCGGGCGACGTAGGTCGGGCTGGCGCGATAGACCGGCCGGTAGGCGTCGCGCGGTCCCAGCGGATACCAGGCCACGCCCGGTCCGCTGCCGACGCGCACACTCCAGTTGGGGCCGGCGGCGCCGACAAAGGCCACCAGCGCCGGGGCATAGCAGGGGCGCACGCGCGGCCCGGGGACCCAGCCCCAGCGCGAGCCCACATACGCCCAGCGGCCATAGTGCGAGGGCGCGAACCCCCACGGCGCATCATCGATCCAGGTCCAGCCCCAGGGCGCAATCCAGGCCCAATGGCCGGCGCTGTACGGCACCCATCCCGCGCTGACCACGCGCGGGAACCAGATCGCGCCGTAGCCCGGGTCTTCCTGCCAGTCGCCATAGCCGTCCAGCGCGGCGTAGCCCGGCATCTCGCGCGGCACATAGCGCGCCGACTGCGAAGCGTCCTCGCGCGCGTCGCGCGCCGCGGTCCAGCGGTCGAACGCGTCTTCGGGCACCGCTCCGCCGCCGGCATCGGCCAGGTCGGTGCCGGCAAAGCGCATGCGGTCGCCGCGCTGCAGCTCGATGGTGCGGCTGTCGCCGTAGACCACCGCGCTGCCATGGCGCATGGTGACGGTGGTGGTGCTGCCGTCGGGCGCCACGTCGAGGCGGTAGTCGCCGGGCTCGCGCGGCACGAAGGCCAGGTTGGGGGTATCGATCTCGACGGTCTGGCCCGGCGGCAGCGCGCGCACCCGCACCTGCAGCGTGCCCTGGGTCAGCTTGACCTGGGTGGTGCTGTCGTCCAGGTTCAGGATGCTGGCGGCGGTGGCGCCGCCCATGCGCAGCGCCACCGTGCCGGCGTGCAGTTCGGCGCGTCCGCCCTGGTCCAGCCAGAGCCGGTCGCCGGTGGTGACCGGCCGGTTCAGCCCGGCCGCGGCCCAGGCGTCCGAGCCGGCGGGCGCAAAGCTGAGATTGCCGTCGACCGCGGTCAGCGTGGCGATGCGCGAGGAAGGATCGGCCTGCTGCTGCGCGGCGTCGGCCACGGGGGCATCGAGGTAGGGTTCGCCCGGCGCGGCGGGCACCTGCGCCAGTGCAGCAGCCGCCACTGCGAGGCCGGCTGCGGCCGCCAGCGCGGTCAGCGCCAGCCGGCCGCCAAGGCGACCTGGATAGCGGCCAGCGGATTGGAAAGGATCAGACATGGAAGGGGCAGGAGCGGGACCCGGCATGGGTCGGCGGGCAGGCCGGCCCACGCCGGCGGCCACCCTATTGTCACCATACATGGCCCCGGGTGCCGCGGCGCGTCCGGGGCGGCACAGTTTGTAAGCTCGTATTTCGCCAGGCGCTGGCACCAGCCGGCCCGGCCGGTGTGGGCGGCAGGCTGCGGGCGGGCCGGCGGGCGGCGCCGCCGTGGCCAGCGGGAATCGGCCGTCAAAGGTGGAAACAACTTCGGTGCGCGGGCGGACGGGCCCAAACTCGCTGCCGGCTCAGCCGGAGGCTTGCTGGCGCAGTATCTCGGTCAGGCGCTCGGCCGGCATCGGGCGCCCGTACAGGTAGCCCTGCGCCTCATGGCAGCCGTTGGCGAGCAGGAAATCGCGCTGCTCGGGGGTTTCCACGCCTTCGGCCACCACGCCGATGTGCAGGCTGGCGCCCACATTGATCACCGAGCGCACGATCGACGCGTCGACCGGGTCTTCGGTCACGTTGCGGATAAAGGACTGGTCGATCTTGAGCCGGTCCACCGGGAACGACTTGAGGAAGCTGAGCGAGGCATAGCCGGTGCCGAAGTCATCGCAGGTCAGCGTGATGCCGTCGCGGCGCAGCGCCTGCAGCTGGTCCGAGACCTCGTCGCCCTGCTGCAGGGCGATGGTCTCGGTGATCTCGATCTCGAGGCAGTCGGGCGCCAGCTCCAGCGCCCGCAGTACGTGGCGCACCTCGGTCAGCAGCCGGCTCTCGGACAGCTGGGCCGCGAACAGGTTGATCGCCACGCGCGGCGGCCGCGGAAACGCCAGCGCCCAGGCACGAGCCTGGGCGCACGCGGTCTGCAGCAGCCACATGCCGACATCGCTGGCGATGCTGCTGCCGGCCAGCGCGTCGATGAAGGCGGCCGGCGACAGCAGCCCGCGGGTGGGATGGCGCCAGCGCATCAGCGCCTCGGCGCCGTGGACGCGGCCGTCGCGCAGGTCGACCTGGGGCTGGTACAGCAGCTCGAACTGGCGCTGGGCGTAGGCCTCGTGCAGGGCCTGCACCAGCGACAGCCGCGTGGTCACGTCCGAGCGCATCTGCGGCTTGAAGAAGCGGATGGTGCGGCCGCCGTCGTGCTTGGCCCGCGCCAGCGCCAGGCTGGCCGCCGCCAGCATGTCCGAGCCCTGCTCGCCGGCCGCGGGCGCGACGCACGCGCCGATGCTGGCCAGCACGTGATGGCGGCGCCCGGCATGTTCGTGGGGAGAGGACAGCATCGACAGGATCGCGGCGCTGACGTGGCGTACCAGCGTGGGATCGGCAATGGAGGGCAGCATCACGCCGAATTCGTCGCTGCCGATGCGGCCGATGATGGCGTCGCGGGGCGAGGCATCGCGCAGGCGGCGGGCCACGCGCTGCAGGACGATGTCGCCTTCGGCATGGCCATGCATGTCGTTGAAGGCGCGGAAGTCGTCAATGCCGATCAGCAGCAATGCGCAGCGCGGCACAGCCTCGCTATGCAGGCGTGCCTCCAGCCGTTTCAGAAAGCCCTGGCGATTGTCAACGCCGGTCAGCGGATCGAGATCCGAGCCTGGCGAGGCGCCAGCCGACTTCGCCCCCGACTTGGCCACCATCCCTGCCCCATCTGTAATTGTCGACATTGTTACCTGCTAGCAATTTAGCAAGTGTGACGAAAACTTGGAAAAAATCAAGCAGTTCCGATACTCGCCAAAACCCCTAGGCGCCGGCGCAACGCCGGCCGCGCCGCGATCCTGCCGCGCGTTGAATCGGGCGGCCGCATACAGTACCCTACCGCGCATTGGGGGCGCGCCCCTGCCCACCGCATGGTCTCACTCCGCCCCCGCGGCCCGCCTTGCCGGCATCGGCCACCCCCTGAACAAGAACATCACCGGGATCTCACCGTGAATGAATGGACCATCCGCACGCGCATCCTGGCAAGCTTTTCACTGATCCTGCTTGTCATGGCACTGATGGGCGTGGTTGCCTATACCCGCCTGGTCGCGATCGAGCGCGGAACCGCGCTGATGCTGCAAGACGCGCTGCCCGGCCTGAACTACAGCACCGGCATCCGCGGCGTGTGGGGCGAGCGCTATGTGCTGGCGTGGCAGACCATCAACGCCACCGACGAGGCCGAGCGGCGGCGCTTCCAGCAGCAGGGCCAGGACGCCGCCAGCCGCCTGGACAAGCTCGAGCAGCAGTACGAATCCTCGATCACGCGCGACGACGACCGCGCTGCCTTCAAGGCCTATCGCGAGCTGCGCGCGCGCTACGAGCAGGCAGCCCAGGTCCTGTCCCGCCAGGCGGACTGGAACGGTGCCACCGCCGCGGCGGCGCTGCGCGGCGAGGCACATGACCGCTGGCTCGATGCGCGCCAGGCGACCCAGCGCCTGGTGGACGACAACAGCGCGGTCAGCGCGCGCGCCGCGCAGGGCATCGACGATGCCGTCAATGCCGCGAAGCTCGGCATCGAAGCGGCGCTGATCGTGGCGGTGGTGGTGGCGCTGGTCTGCGGCTACCTGCTGCTGCGCGCGATCACGGTGCCGATGCAGTCGATCGTCGGCCTGCTGGCCGGCATCCGCGCCGGCGACCTGCGCCTGCGCATGGCGCTGCGCCGCAAGGACGAATTCCACGAAGTCGAGGAGGGCTTCAACCAGATGACGGGCGAACTGACCTCGCTGGTGGGCCAGGCCCAGCGCACCGCGATCCAGGTCACCACCTCGGTCAACGAGATCGCCGCCACCGCGCGCCAGCAGCAGGCCACCGCCACCGAGACCGCCGCCACCACCACCCAGATCGGCGCGACCTCGCGCGAGATCTCGGCCACCGCGCGCGACCTGGTGCGCACCATCCACGAAGTCTCCAGCGCCGCCGAGCAGGCCGCGGGGTTGGCGGGCACCGGGCAGGTCGGGCTGTCGCGCATGGAAAGCACCATGCAGCATGTGATGGATGCCGCCGGCTCGGTCAACGCCAAGCTGGCCACCCTCAACGAGAAGGCCGGCAATATCAACCAGGTGGTGACCACCATCGCCAAGGTGGCCGACCAGACCAACCTGCTGTCGCTGAACGCCGCGATCGAGGCCGAGAAGGCCGGCGAATATGGCCGCGGCTTTGCCGTGGTGGCCACCGAGATCCGCCGCCTGGCCGACCAGACCGCGGTGGCCACCTACGACATCGAGCAGATGGTGCGCGAGATCCAGTCGGCGGTGTCGGCCGGAGTCATGGGCATGGACAAGTTCTCGGAGGAAGTGCGCCGCGGCATGTCCGAGGTCACGCAGGTGGGCGACCAGCTGTCGCAGATCATCGCCCAGGTGCAGTCGCTCGCGCCGCGCGTGCTGATGGTCAATGAAGGCATGCAGGCCCAGGCCGGGGGCGCCGAGCAGATCAACCAGGCGCTGATGCAGTTGTCCGAGGCCGCGCAGCAGACCGTGGAATCGCTGCGCCAGTCGAGCCAGGCGATCGACGAGCTGACGCTGGTCGCCAACGACCTGCGCAGCGGCGTGTCGCGCTTCAAGGTCTAGGCTGCCGGTTCCCGCACCGGCCGTTGCGCGCCACCGCCATGAAACTCTTCCTGCTGTTCCGCCTCGGCGCCGACCACTACGCGCTCGATGCCGCCGAGGTGGCCGAGGTGCTGCCGCTGACGCGCCTGAAGCAGATTCCCGGCGCGCCGGCGTGGGTGGCGGGACTGATGCAGCGGCGCGGCCAGCCGGTGCCAGTGGTCGACCTGCCCGCGCTCGCCACCGGCGTGCCCGCGGCGCTGCGCACCAGCACGCGCACGGTGCTGGTCCATTACCGCCGCGCTGAAAGCGAGCCGGTGCGGCTGCTCGGCCTGCGCCTGGAGGCGGCCACCCAGACCCTGCGCTGCCCGGCGGAATCGTTCGTCGATGCCGGCATCGCCGGCGCCAGCCCGCGCTATCTCGGTCCGGTGCGGCATGACGCGCGCGGGCTGGTGCAATGGGTCAGGGTCGGCGCGCTGCTGCCGGACGACGTCCACGCCATGCTGTTCGCCGACGCTGCCGGGGAGCCCGCGTGAGCACCGCCGCGCATATCGAAGCGCTGCTCAAGGCCCGCATCGGGCTCGATGCCGGCGCCATCGGCAGCGGTGCGGTGGCGCGCGCCGTGCGCGAGCGCCAGCAGGCGCGGCAGGCGCCCGATACCGAGGCCTACTGGCAGCTGCTGCAGGGCACCGCCGACGAATTCCAGGCGCTGATCGAGGCCGTGGTGGTGCCCGAGACCTGGTTCTTCCGGCATCGCGAGGCCTTGCTGGCGCTGGGCCGCTTTGCCGCGGAGCGCGCCTTTGCCGACGGCAGGCGCACGCTGCGGCTGCTGAGCCTGCCCTGCTCCACCGGCGAAGAGCCGTATTCGATCGCCATGGCGCTGCTCGACGCGGGCGTGCCGCCGGGGCGCTTCTATATTGACGCGGTCGACATCAGCGCATGCGCGCTGGCGCGCGCGCGCCAGGCGCAATACGGCCCCAATGCCTTCCGCAGCGCGCCGCTCGACTTCCGCGACCGCTATTTCACCGCCACGCCCACGGGCTATGTGCTGGACCCGCGCGTGCGCGCGCAGGTGCGGCTGCTGCAGGGCAACCTGGTCGAGCCCGGCCTGCTGGCGGGCGAAGCGCCCTATGACTTCGTGTTCTGCCGCAACCTGCTGATCTACTTCGACGCCGCCGGCCAACGCCAGGCGGTGCAGACGCTGGTGCGCCTGACCATGGCCGACGGCCTGCTCTTCGTCGGGCCGGCCGAGGCCAGCGTGCTGAGCGCGCAGGGGCTGGAGCCGGTCGGCATCCCGCTGTCCTTTGCCTTCCGCAAGCCAGCGGCAGCAGTGCCGCGCGCCCGGGCCCCGTCCCAGCCGCCGGTCCACGCCGCCCAGCCGCCGCGCATGGCCGCGCCGCCGCGGCTGCCGCGCCCGCCCGTGACCATGCGTCCACCGGCGGTGCGCGCGCCCGCGCCGGCCGCAGCACCGGCCGCAAGGCCTGTGGCCGGCGCGCATGCCGACGCGCTCGCCGCCATCGCGGCCATGGCCGACCGCGGCGAACTGGACGCGGCCACCGCCGCCTGCCTGGCGCTCCTCGACCGTGCCGCGCCCGATGCCGATGGCAGCGCCTTGGCCGATGCCTATGGCATGCTCGGCGTGCTGCACGACGCCGCCGGCCGCACCGCCCAGGCGCACGCGGCCTACCGCAAGGCGCTATACCTGGATCCGTCGCACCAGGAAAGCCTCTATCACCTGGCCGCGCTGCTCGACACCGAAGGCGACCACGACGGCGCCACCCGCCTGCGCCAGCGCGCGCAGCGCCACACCCGCAAGCACCATGGCTGAGACCCAGGCCCATCCCTTTGCCACCGTGGTGCGCGCCGCGGGCGTGGACGACTGCTGGCGGCGCATCGGCGTGCGCGGCGACGGCAGCTGCCCGGCGCTGGCCGAGCACGCGCACTGCCGCAACTGCCCCACCTACGCGCAGGCCGCCGCGATGTTGCTGGACGCGCAGCAACTGGACCAGGCCCTGCAGGAACTGCCGGATGCCGCCGCCGACAGCGCCGACGACAGCGGCGACGACAATGCCCAGGACGCCAACGCGCTGGCATGCCTGGTGTTCCGCATCGGCGAGGAATGGCTGGCGCTGCCCACCGCCGCGCTGGGCGAAGTCACCGCGCCAAGCCCGGTGCATTCGCTGCCCCACCGGCGCGACGCCGCGGTGCTGGGGCTGGCCGCGGTGCGCGGCAACCTGCTGGCCTGCCTGTCGCTGGCGCACCTGTTCGACACGGGCGCGGCCCAGGCCGAGCCCGATGCCGCGGGCAGCCGTTTCCTGATCCTCGGACAAGGCCGCGCCGCGATCGCCCTGCCGGTGGCCGAGATCGCCGGCATCGTGCGTGTGCGGCGCGCCGCGTTGCAGCCGCTGCCCGCCACGCTGGCACGGGGCTCGGCCCGCTATACGCAGGCGCTGTTCGTCGACCAGGGCCGCAGCGTCGGCCTGCTCGACGCCGCGCAAGTCCGCCAGGCGCTGGCACGGAGCCTGGCATGAACCCCGAACAACTGCGCGACGCCTCGCTGCTGGAACTGTTTGCACTCGAGGCCGACGCCCAGGCCGAGATCCTCAATGCCGGCCTGCTGGCGCTGGAGCGCTCCCCCGGCGCGTCCGGGCAGCTGGAGGCGTGCATGCGCGCGGCCCACTCGCTCAAGGGCGCGGCCCGCATCGTCGGCCTCGATGGCGGCGTGCGGCTGGCGCATGCGATGGAAGACTGCCTGGTCGCCGCGCAGGGCGGCATGCCGCTCGCCGCCGCGCATATCGATGCGCTGCTGCAGGGCACCGACCTGCTGCTGCGCATCGGCCATCCGCCCGGCGGCGACCCGGACTGGTCCGAGCAGGCCGGCCGGGCCGAGATCGACGCGGTGATACAACGGCTGAGTTCGCTCGACGGCGGCGGCGCGCCGGCACAGCCCGCGGCAGCGGACGCGCCCGCATCCGTGGCGGCGCCGGTCCGCACCCCTGCCCCGCCGCTTCCGCCCGAGCCTGAAGCGGCACCATCGGCACCATCGGCACCGATGGCCGCGCACGCCGCCGACGGCCCCGAGCGCATGCTGCGCATCAATGCCGATGCGCTGGACCAGTTGCTGGCGCTGTCGGGCGAGGCCATGGTCGAATCGCACTGGCTGCGGCCCTTCGGCGCATCGCTGCAAAAGGCGCGGCGCCAGCAGGCGCGCGCGCTGCGCGCGGCCGACACGCTGCAGCAGGCCCTGCGCGAAACGCAGGATGGCGACGGCGCGCATGCCTTGTCTGCAGCCTACGCGGCGCTGGCCGAACTGCGCCAGCTGCTCGACGATGGCCACCAGCAACTGGCGGCGCGGCTGGACGAGTTCGAGCAGTACGACCATCGCGCCACGCGGCTGGCGCGCCGGCTCTACGACAGCGCGCTGGCCTCGCGCATGCGCCCGCTGTCCGACGGCCTGGCCGGCTACGCGCGCATGGTGCGCGACCTGGGCCGCGCGCTGGGCAAGTCCGTGCACCTGGAACTGTCCGGCGCCGGCACGCAGGTAGACCGCGACATCCTCGAGGCGCTCGACGCGCCGCTGGCCCATCTGCTGCGCAATGCCGTCGACCATGGCATCGAGGCGCCGGCGGTGCGCGCGGCGCAGGGCAAGCCGCCCGAGGGCGTTGTCACGCTGCACGCGCGCCACAACGCCGGCCGGCTGCAGATCGAGATCTCCGATGACGGCGCGGGGGTCGACCTGGATGCGCTGCGGCGTGCCATCGTGCGGCGGCGGCTGGCCTCCGAGGACACGGCGGCGCGGCTGTCGCAGGCCGAGCTGCTCGACTTCCTGCTGCTGCCCGGCTTCAGCATGCGCGACACCGTCTCCGAAGTCTCCGGGCGCGGCGTCGGCCTCGACGCGGTGCAGGAGATGGTGCGGCGCGTGCGCGGCAGCCTGCGCCTGACGCAGCAGCCTGGCCACGGCCTGCACTTCAGCCTGGAACTGCCGCTGACGCTGTCGGTGGTGCGCACGCTGCTGGTGGACGTGGCCGGCGAAGCCTATGCCTTCCCGCTGGGCCGCGTGCTGCGCGCCACCTCGGTGGCGCGCGGCGAGATCGAACAGACCGAAGGCCACCAGCATTTCCGCCACGAGGGCCGCGCCATCGGCCTGGTCAGCGCGGCGCAGGTGCTGCAGCGGGCCGGCGCCGACGCCGCGCCGGCCAGCGAGCAGGTCCCGGTGGTGGTCATCGGCGAGGGCGAGCGCACCTATGGCATCGCGGTCGACCGCATGCTGGGCGAACGCCTGCTGGTGGTGCAGCCGTTGCCGGCGGCCCTGGGCAAGATCCGCGACATTGCCGCCGGCAGCCTGACCGACGACGGCACGCCGGTGCTGATCTTCGATGTCGAGGACATGATCCGCTCGGTCGAGAAGCTGGTCTCCGAAGGCCGCATCGAAGGCGTGCGCCAGGGCGCGGCGGCGAGCGTGCAGGCGCGCGCGCGCCGGGTGCTGGTGGTGGACGATTCGCTGACCGTGCGCGAACTGCAGCGCAAGCTGCTGGCCGGGCGCGGCTATGACGTGACGGTGGCGGTCGACGGCATGGACGGCTGGAACGTGCTGCGCGCCGAAGCTTTCGACCTGGTCATCACCGACATCGACATGCCGCGCATGGACGGCATCGAGCTGGTGCGCAGGATCCGCCAGGACGCCGCGCTGCGCCAGCTGCCGGTGATGGTGGTGTCGTACAAGGACCGCGAACAGGACCGCCAGCGCGGCCTCGAGGCCGGCGCGGACTATTATCTGGCCAAGGGCAGTTTCCACGACGCCGCGTTGCTCGACGCGGTCCAGGACCTGATCGGCGAGGCACGTCCATGAAAATCGGCATCGTCAATGATTCCGCGCTCGCGGTGGCCGCGCTGCGCCGCGCGCTGGCGCTGGATCCGTCGTTCGAGATCGCATGGATCGCCGGCGACGGCGCCCAGGCGGTGCAGATGGCCGCGCACCAGACCCCGGACCTGATCCTGATGGACCTGCTGATGCCGGTCATGGACGGGGTCGAGGCCACGCGCCGGATCATGGCCGCCACGCCGTGCGCCATCGTGGTGGTGACCATGGACCTGGGCCGCAACGCCACGCAGGTCTTCGACGCCATGGGCCATGGCGCCATCGACGCGGTCGACACCCCCACGCTGGCCGAGGCCGACGCGCAGCTTGCCGCCGGGCCGCTGCTGCGCAAGCTGCGCAATATCGCGCGCCTGCTGGCCGGCCGGGTAGCACCGCAGCATGCACTGGCGGTGGCACCGCGCGCCGTCAGCGCGGCGCGGCTGGTGGCGATCGGCGCCTCGGCCGGCGGCCCGGCCGCACTGGCAGCGCTGCTGGGCGCGCTGCCGGCGGACTTCGGGGCCGCGGTGGTCACGGTGCAGCATGTCGACGAGGCCTTCGCCGCCGGCATGGCCGAGTGGCTCGACGGACAGTGCGCGCTGCCGGTGCGCATTGCGCGCGCCGGCGAGACTCCGCAGGCCGGCACCGTGCTGCTGGCCGGCACCAACGACCACCTGCGCCTGTCCAGCCCGAGCCGGCTGGCCTACACCGAACAACCCTGCGATTACCTTTACCGCCCCTCCATCGATGTGTTTTTCGAAAGCGTGGTGGAACACTGGCGCGGCGACGTGATTGGCGTGCTGCTCACCGGCATGGGGCGCGACGGCGCGCTGGGCCTGAAGGCGATGCGCGACCGTGGCTTCCTGACCATCGCCCAGGACCGCGCCACCAGCGCCGTGTACGGCATGCCCAAGGCCGCCGCCGCGCTCGGCGCCGCCGCCGAGATCCTGCCGCTGCCGCGCATCGCGCCGCGGCTGGTGCAGGCGTGCGGCCCGGCGGCACTGACCTGGCCTGCGCCGCCCGCCTGAAAGAATGCAACCGGTCCCAGGCCGTGCCGGGACCGCGAGAACAGGAATTGAACATGCAACCCGAATCCTCCAACCCCGCCGGCATGCCCGCCGCGGCCGACAAGCAAGAGTACCTGGCCATGGTGCTGCTGGTGGACGACCAGGCCATGGTCGGCGAAGCGGTGCGCCGCGCGCTCGCCACCGAGCCCGATATCGACTTCCACTACTGCTCGCAGCCCGATGAAGCGGTGGCGGTGGCGCAGCGCACCAAGCCCACGGTGATCCTGCAGGACCTGGTGATGCCGGGCGTGGACGGGCTGACGCTGGTGCAGCGCTACCGCGACAACCCGGCCACGCGTGATATCCCGATCATCGTGCTGTCGACCAAGGAAGAAGCCGCGACCAAGGGCGCGGCCTTTGCCGCCGGCGCCAACGACTACCTGGTCAAGCTGCCCGACAGCATCGAGCTGATCGCGCGCATCCGCTACCACTCGCGCTCGTACCTGAACCAGCTGCAGCGCGACGAAGCCTACCGCGCGCTGCGCCAGAGCCAGCAGCAATTGCTGGAGACCAACCTGGAGCTGCAGCGCCTGACCAACTCGGACGGGTTGACTGGCTTGTCCAACCGACGCTATTTCGACGAATACCTCGGCGCGGAATGGCGCCGGGCGCTGCGCGAGCAGACCGAGCTGGCGCTGCTGATGATCGATGTCGACGCCTTCAAGGCCTACAACGACACCTATGGCCACGTCGCCGGCGACGACGTGCTGCGCCGCGTCGCCGCGGTGATCCGCGACAATTGCGCGCGCGCCACTGACCTGCCTGCACGCTTCGGCGGCGAGGAGTTCGCCATGGTGCTGCCGGGCACCTCGCCCGGCAGCGTGCGGCTGCTGGCCGAAAAGGTGCGGCGCGCGGTGCAGGGGCTGGCCATCGCCCACAGCGGCTCGCCCGCACTCGACTGCGTCACCGTCAGTATCGGCGGTGCGGTGCTGGTGCCACAGCCCGACGCGCAGCCAAGTCAGCTGGTGAAAGCGGCCGATGCGGGCCTGTACCGGGCCAAGCGCAATGGCCGCAATCAGGTCATGATGTCGCAAGCCTGAGCCGCGGCCAACGCTGCGGGCAACCGCGCGGCAACAACCGGTTACACATCTGCGCAGGGGACAGGACGGCGCGCGGCCCCGCCCTGTCGCGCCGCCGCGCTCGCGCTGCCAAGGCACGCCGCCAGCAAGCTCCGCGCAGGCATCACTTCCTGTGGGAATCGTCCGACATTGAATTCGGAGCGTTGCGCCTGTCTGGCCCACCGGTTCAAACCTATCGTTGCATCACGGCAAGCGTGATCCCGCGCCTGCATACCAGATAGCAACTGGCCACGCGGCCGCCGCGATCCGCGCCGGCATGGGCCAGCTCGTCTCTGACTCCAACAGCAAGAGGTGACCCATGCTTCGATCCAAGACCCTTTTCCTCGGCCTGGCGCTGGCCGCGACCGCGGTGCTGACAGCGTGCGGCGGCGGCGATGACGGCATCGACGACCGCATCGGCCTGAGCAAGCCGAGCGTGCGCGTGATCCACGCCGTCACCGGCGGCCCCAATGTCGACGTGCTGCAGAACGGCTCGCTCACCAGCATGGTCAACAAGCCCTACAAGTTCGTCTCGACCTACTTCAACGTTGAAACCGGCAACCAGCTGATCTCGTTCAACGCTGCCGGCACGCAGACCGAACTGGCCCGCGGCAGCCTGGTGGCGGCCACCGGCCACAAGTACACCGTGGTGGCGGTGCCGGGTGCGTCGGTCGCGGAAACGGTGACGATCGACGATCCGTTCGGCAAGGGCCTGCTGTCGAACAAGGCGCGCGTGCGCTCGCTGAACGCCTCGTTCAATGCGCAGAACATCGACATCTACGTGACCCTGCCCGCGATCGACCTGAACTCGGTCGCGCCGACCTTCGCCGCGGTGGGCTACAAGCAGGCCTCGCCGGCATCGGGCCAGGATTCGATCGACCTGGACGGCAACACCACCTACCGCCTGCGCATCACGCCGGCCGGCTCCAAGACCGTGATCTTCGACTCGGGCGCCTTGACGCTGGCCAATAACGCCGACTGGCTGATCACCACCATCCCGTCGGACGGCATCGCCGGCCTGACGCCTAACAAGATCAAGGTGCTGGTGGCGCGCGGCGACGACGAGTCGCAAGCCGGCCTGGAGCTGGTGACGACGCAATAACCGCTGTCGCGGTTGCCCGTGGCAGGCGGGCATCATGCGCGGAGGCCGGTCCGGAGGGACCGGCCTCTTTTTTCTTAAGGTTGGGCGTCGCGCCGCGCCGGCGTTTCGTCGCCCGGCTCCAGCTCCGCCTTCAGCACAGCCAGGTGCGAGATATACGACTCCAGTTCGGCCCGCCCCTGCGCGGTGATGCAATACACGCGGCCGCTGCCTTCGACCAGCTCGGCAGTGATGGCGCGGGCCATCATCAGGCTGCGCAGGATCGGCCGCAGCGAGCGGATGTTCTTGTCGATGCCGCGCTCGCGCAGCCGGTCGACCAGGCTGAGCACCGTCGACGGGCTCGACTGGACCAGCTTGAGCACATAGATTCTGGAGAAAAACCGGTCAAGGGTAGGCGGTTTCATGGGCGCTGTCGGCGCACCCGATGGTGCGGAAATCCTGATCATCATGCGCAGCCCATGACTGCTGCCGCAGTCGGGCACTCTCTGGGAAACAGGGCGGGCGGACGCGCGGCGCGCGCCGCGCCCGCGAAAGAAAACGGGGTGCGCGAAGGCACCCCGAAAGCTTGCGTTGCTTGCGCCGGCCGCTTGCCGGGCCGGCGCCATTCCGGGGCGCTCGCTGGCGCTAGTCTTCCTGGAACGCTTCCTCGCGCTTGGCCTTGATCGACGGCAGCGCCACCACCGCCACCAGCGCGGCGGCCGCGATCAGCAGGCCCACCGACAGCGGCCGGGTCACGAACACGCTGAAGTCGCCACGCGACAGCAGCAGCGTGCGGCGGAAGTTCTCTTCCATCATCGGCCCCAGTACGAAGCCGAGCAGCAGCGGCGCCGGTTCGCACTTCAGCTTCAGGAACAGGTAGCCGATCACGCCGAAGCCCGCGGCCATGAACACGTCGAAGGTCTGGTTGTTGACCGAGTACACGCCGATGCCACAGAACACCAGGATCGCCGGGTACAGGAAGCGGTACGGCACGGTCAGCAGCTTCACCCAGATGCCGATCATCGGCAGGTTCAGGATGATCAGCATCAGGTTGCCGATCCACATCGAGGCGATCAGGCCCCAGAACAGCGACGGGTTGCTGGTCATCACCTGCGGGCCGGGCTGGATATTGTGGATGGTCATCGCCCCCACCATCAGCGCCATCACCGCATTGGGCGGAATGCCCAGCGTCAGCAGCGGGATGAACGAGGTCTGCGCCGCGGCGTTGTTGGCCGATTCCGGACCCGCCACGCCTTCGATCGCGCCCTTGCCGAACTCATGCGCATTCTTGGAAGTCTTCTTCTCCAGCGAGTACGCCGCGAACGAAGCCAGCGAGGCACCGCCGCCAGGCAGGATGCCCAGCGCCGAGCCCAGCGCCGTGCCGCGCAGCACGGCCGGGATCATGCGCTTGAAGTCTTCCCTGGTCGGGAACAGGTTGGTGACCTTGTTGGTGAAGGTCTCGCGGGCTTCCTTCTGCTCCAGGTTGGCAATGATCTCGGCAAAGCCAAACATGCCCATCGCCAGCGCGACGAAGTCGATGCCGTCGGTCAGCTCCGGCACATCGAACGAGAAGCGCGCGGCGCCCGAGTTCACGTCGGTGCCGATCAGGCCCAGCAGCAGGCCCAGCACGATCATCGCGATGGCCTTGGGCAGCGAGCCGGAGGCCAGCACCACGGCGCCGATCAGGCCCAGCACCATCAGCGAGAAATACTCGGCGGGGCCGAACTTGAAGGCGATTTCCGACAGCGGCGTGGCAAACGCGGCCAGGATCAGCGTGGCGACGCAGCCGGCGAAGAACGAGCCCAGGCCGGCGGTGGCCAGCGCCACCCCTGCCCTTCCTCGCCTTGCCATCTGGTAGCCGTCGATGGTGGTCACCACCGACGACGATTCGCCCGGCAGGTTCACCAGGATGGCGGTGGTCGAGCCGCCGTACTGCGCGCCGTAGTAGATGCCGGCCAGCATGATCAGCGCGGCCACCGGCGGCAGCGTATAGGTGATCGGCAACAGCATGGCGATGGTGGCCAGCGGTCCCAGGCCCGGCAGCACACCGATCAGCGTGCCCAGCACGCAACCGAGGAAGGCGTAGGCCAGGTTCTGCAGCGACAGCGCGGTCGAAAAACCCAGCGCGAGGTGTTCAAACAATTCCATGATGCGGCGCTCCTTAACCGGTGATGAAGGCCGGCCACACCGGCATCTGCAGGTTGATGCCGTACACGAAGGCGCCCAGGCTGATCAGCACCAGCACCACCGCGTTGAGCAGCGCGCCCTTCCAGCTGAACTCGTGGCTGGCCATCGACGACACCAGCACCAGCACGAACACCGACAGCACCATGCCCAGCGGCTTGAGCAGCAGGCCGAACAGCACCACCGAGCCGAGGATCCACAGCAAGGTCTTCAGGTCCCAGCGGGCCAGGTGGTCCTGCTCGCCCTTGGGCGACAGCGAGGCCAGCAGCACCACCGCCCCCAGCACCGCGAGCACCAGGCCCAGCAGGAATGGAAAGTATCCGGGTCCCATCTTGGCGGCCGTCCCCATGGAATAGCCGCGAGCGACCCAGGAAAAGCCCAGCCCGACCAGAATGAACATCAGGCCGGAGGCAAAGTCCTTTTGGCTGCGTATGCGCAAAACGATTCTCCTCAAAGTTCACGAAATGCCGTGCCGGGGGCGCACTGGCTCAGGCGCAACAGACATGCAAGCGGGCATGCTTCCCGACGGTTGACCCGAACCTTAGAGACGTGATCTTTCAGGTGCCTTTCATTTGTCCTGTTTTAGGGGTATTTACCAATGAACCCTTAAAACAAGGCAAAGCCGGCGATGATGCACGCGCAAATGCATCACGTTGTGATGTAATTTGACGCAAGAAATACGAAGGGAAAGTCGACAGGAACGTCAGACGAAACAAGACGGCGCGCGCCCTTGCATCAACGCAGGGCGCGGCCGCAAAGACGCGTGCCGATGCCCTGGCGGCAGGGCACGCGTGTGCTGGGAAGGAGTGTCAGCGATGACACGATGACACATCGATCTTTCGGAAGGCTTTCAATGCGGGGCTCGCGGGGCAATCAGCGCGCGGCCTCGGCCGTTGGCCTGGCGCTGCTGGCCGCATCGACGACCTCGCCTGCGTCTTCGCAGGGTGTGCCCATGCTGGTATCGGGCGCCTGCCCCACAGCCTCTGCCGGATGCGGCGCGACGGGCAGGATCTGGCTGCCGCGCCAGTTGCCGAAGCGGTAGTAGCCAAGCGCCAGCGCCAGCGACACCACCGAGCCGAGCGGAAAGCTCCACCAGATCGCGTCGGCGCCGAGGCGCGGGCGCAGCGCCCAGGCGAACGGCAGCCGGATCACCCACATCGACAGGAACAGGATCACCAGCGGCGCCATCACCGCGCCGGTGGCGCGCACCGTGCCGAAGATGACGATGGTGAAGCCGAACAGGACGAACGACCACAGCACCACCACGTTGATATGCTGCGCGATGCCGATGGCGACGCCGTCGGTGCCGAGGAACAGCCCCAGCGAATGGCGATTGAACAGGTAGATCAGCGCCACCAGCGCGCCGGTCATGGCGACGTTGAACAGCAGCCCCATGCGCGTGACGCGCGCCACGCGCTGCCACAGCCCGGCGCCGACGTTCTGCGCCACCATCGACGACACGCTCGCGCCCACCGCCAGCGCGGGCATCTGCACATAGGTCCACAGCTGCGACGCCACGCCATAGGCGGCAGTGGTCTGCGAGCCATAGGCGTTGACCAGCGCCATCATCACGATGGCGGACGACGAGATCACCACCATCTGCAGGCCCATCGGCAGGCCCTTGACCACCAGCGCGCGCAGGATCGCCGGGTCCGGCACCAGCAGCGCCAGCTGGCCGCGATGCAGCAGCAGGAAATGCCGGCGCCGGTACAGCAGCGCCATCATCGCCGCCAGGCTCGCCAGCTGGGCGATCAGCGTGGCCAGCGCCGAGCCGGCGATGCCCATGGCGGGAATCGGCCCCACGCCGAAGATCAGCACCGGGTTGAGCACCACGTCCAGCACCACCGACAGCAGCATGAACCAGAACGGCGTGCGCGAATCGCCGGCGCCGCGCAGCGTCATCATCACGAAGTTGTAGAAGTACATGAACGGCAGCGCCAGGAAGATGATGCGCAGGTAGGCCACTGCCAGCGGCGCGGCATCGGGCGGAGTCCGCATCGCCGCGAGGATGTCGGCGGTGTAGAAGTAGCCGAGCGCGGACGCCAGCACCGACAGCGCGACGAAGAAGGTGGTGCTGGTGCCGACCACGCGGCGCGCCTGGTCCACGTCGCGCGCGCCGACGGCCTGGCCGATCATGATGGTGTTGGCCATGCTGATGCCGAACACCACGCCCAGCAGGAAGAACAGGATGATGTTGGCGTTGGAGGTGGCGGTCAGCGCGGCCTCGCCCAGGAAGCGCCCGACCCAGACCGAATTGATCGAGGCGTTCAGCGACTGCAGGATGTTGCTGCCTAGCACCGGCAGCGAGAACAGCAGCAAGGTCCGGCCGATCGGGCCGGTGGTCAGTCTGGCATCGGGCTTCATGGGGCGTCGCGCGAGGGAAATCCGCCCAGTCTATTCCTGCCCCCCGGCGGCCTACAAGCGTGCCGCGGCGTCCGCACCGCCGCCAGCGCCCGCCGGCCGCGGCGCCTCGCCCGCCTTTTTACCTGAATGAGTTATTTCCGGCCGATGGCCGGCGACGCATACTCCGGCTGGGACCAGCGCGTCCCGGGCCGGCTGCCGGACGGGGTTATCCGGGATTATCCGGGATTATCCGGGCTTATCCGGATCGATCCGGCATGCGAGCGCCTTCCGCCGCAGTCAAAACAAGGAGGTGGGGTCATGTTTGTCGGTTTCGAGCCTGTTGCCGGCGCCCTGGTGCCGTTTGCCTATGACTGGCCGATGGTGGGCCTGTCGTTCCTGATCTCGGTGTGCGGCGCCTACGTCGGCCTGCGCTGGTCGCGCCGGGTGCGCCAGCCCGACGGGCGCCTGGACGTCGACCGGCTGCTGTGCGCCAGCGTGGCGCTGGGCGGCGGCGCGGTCTGGTCGATGCACTTCATCGGCATGGTGGCCTACCAGACCCCGACCCATCGCGAGTTCGGGCTGTTCACCACGCTGGCCTCGCTGCTGGTGGTGATGGTGCTGGCCGGGGCCGGCCTGGCGATCGCGTCGCGGCCGCGCGGCAGCCGCAGCGCCAACGTGGTCCAGGGCGGCGTGCTGACCGGGCTGGGCGTGGTGGCGATGCACTACACCGGCATGGCCGCGATCCGTTCCAACACCCGCTTCGACTGGGATCTCGCCATCATTGGCTTGTCGGTGGTGATCGCGGTGGTGGTGTCGGTGGTGGCGCTGTGGCTTGCCACCACGGTGAAGACCAGCGGCAAGCAGCTGGCGGCGGCCGTGGTGATGGGCGTGGCGGTCTGCGGCATGCACTACACCGGCATGTCGGCCGGCACCATGATCTGCACCAGCCCGTCCTACGCGCCCAGCCTGTTTGCGATCGAGGGCGACAGCATCGGCTATGCGGTGTTCGGGCTGAGCCTGATCACGCTGCTGGTGATCCTGGTGGTGGAAGCCACGCGCACCGGCGCCGTGGCCGCCCCCGCCGCGATGGCACGCACGCGCGACCCCGCCTGACACCGGGCTCACGGGCCGGACGCTGACGGCCCGGCGGGCCCGTTCCCGCACATTCCTGGCAGGCCCCCACCCGGCGCGCTGCATGAACGCGGCGGCCGGGTTAAGCTTGCGCTTTCACCGCCCACCAGGAGAACACGCATGTACCAGGATCTCGCCCTCTATATCGACGGAGAATTCATCAAGGGAGGCGACCGGCGCGAGCAGGAGGTCATCAACCCGGCCACGCAGGAAGTGCTGGGCCAGCTGCCGCACGCCACGCGCGCCGACCTGGACCGCGCCCTGGCCGCCGCGCAGCGCGCCTTCGAAAGCTGGAAGAAGACCTCGCCGCTGGAGCGCGGCAAGATCCTGCGCCGCGTCGGCGAACTCGCGCGCGAGCGCGCCCGCGACATCGGCCGCAATATCACGCTGGACCAGGGCAAGCCGCTGGCCGAGGCGGTCGGCGAGATCATGGTCTGCGCCGAGCACGCCGACTGGCACGCCGAGGAATGCCGCCGCATCTACGGCCGCGTGATCCCGCCGCGCCAGCCCAATGTGCGCCAGCTGGTGGTGCGCGAGCCGATCGGCGTCTGCGCCGCGTTCACCCCCTGGAACTTCCCCTTCAACCAGGCCATCCGCAAGATCGTCGCCGCGGTGGGCGCGGGCTGCACGCTGATCCTGAAGGGCCCCGAGGACTCGCCCAGCGCGGTGGTGGCGCTGGCGCAGCTGTTCCACGACGCCGGCCTGCCGCCGGGCGTGCTCAACATCGTCTGGGGCGTGCCGTCCGAGGTCTCGACCTACCTGATCGAATCGCCGATCGTGCGCAAGATCTCGTTCACCGGCTCGGTGCCGGTGGGCAAGCAGCTGGCAGCGCTGGCCGGCGCGCACATGAAGCGCGTCACCATGGAGCTGGGCGGGCATTCGCCGGTGCTGGTGTTCGACGATGCCGACATCGACCCGGCCGCCGAGATGCTGGCGCGCTTCAAGCTGCGCAATGCCGGCCAGGTATGCGTGTCGCCCACGCGCTTCTACGTCCAGGAGAAGGCCTATGACCGCTTCCTGGCACGCTTCACCGAGGTGATCGGCTCGATCAAGGTCGGCAACGGCCTCGAGGACGGCACCCAGATGGGCCCGCTGGCGCACGAGCGCCGCGTGCTGTCGATGGAGCAGTTCCTGGACGATGCCAGCCAGCGCGGCGGCAAGGTGGTGGCGGGCGGCTCGCGCCTGGGCGACAAGGGTTACTTCTTCGCGCCGACCGTGGTCACCGACCTGCCCGACGACGCGCGCCTGATGACCGACGAGCCCTTCGGCCCGGTGGCGCCGGTGACGCGCTTCAAGGACACCGCCGAGGTGCTGCGCCGCGCCAACAGCCTGCCCTACGGCCTGGCGTCCTACGTGTTCACCAACTCGCTGAAGACCGCGACCGAGGTGTCCAACGGCCTCGAAGCCGGCATGGTCAACATCAACCACTTCGGCATGGCGCTGGCTGAAACCCCGTTCGGCGGCATCAAGGACTCGGGCATCGGCAGCGAAGGCGGCCTGGAGACCTTCGACGGCTACCTGGTGACCAAGTTCATCACCCAGGTCTGAGCGCCCGGGGGCGGGGCAAGGCGGCCTGCCGCCGGCGCCCTCCCCGGGGCCGGCGGCGCCTCCCCGTCAGCGGAAGAAGATGCCGCGCGTCAGGAACGTATGATTCGCTTCTTCCGCCATCAGCCACACCAGCACCAGCAGGCACAGCGGCGGGATCAGGATGGCGCAGATCAGCGCCATGCGCTCCCATGCCATGTGCATGAACACCGCCACGATCAGCCCCGCCTTCAGGCTCATGAACAGCAGGATCAGGGTCCAGCGCAGGTAGCCGCTGACATGGAAGTAATCGACCATGTAGGACAGCGCGGACAGCACGAACAGCAGCAGCCAGATCTTCAGGTACAGCCCGATCGGATGCTGCTGGCCGTGGTGCGCGGCGTCCGCACCAGTGGCATGCGGGGGCGTTGCCGGCGCCGCGGGGGTTGCAGGGTTCGATGCCATGGCCACTCTCACCAGAGATAGAACAGCGCAAAGATAAACACCCACACCAGGTCGACGAAGTGCCAGTACAGCCCGGCGATCTCGACGATCTGGTAGTTGCCGGTGGCCTCATAGCGCCCGCGCAGCACGCGCATGGCCACCACCAGCAGGTAGATCACGCCGCACGACACGTGCAGGCCGTGGAAGCCCGTGATCATGAAGAAGGTCGAGCCGAACTGCGCCGCCCCCATCGGGTTGCCCCAGGGCCGCACGCCCTCGTCGACGATCAGCTTGGTCCATTCGAACGCCTGCATGCCGACGAACAGCGCGCCGAAGGCCGCGGTGACGAACATCAGCGTCGCGCATTCGCGCCGCGCGCGCCGGTAGGCGAAGTTGACCGCCATCGCCATGGTGCCGCTGCTGGTGATCAGCACGAAGGTCATGATGGCGATCAGCAGCAGCGGGATGTCGGCGCCGCCCACGTGCAGCGCGAACACCTCGCTCGGGTTGGGCCACGGCACCGTGGTCGACATGCGCACGGTCATGTAGCCGGTCAGGAAGCAGCTGAAGACGAAGGTGTCGGACAGCAGGAAGATCCACATCATCGCCTTGCCCCACGACACCTTGAAGGCCTGCTGGTCCGACGACCAGTCGGCCAGCATGCCGCGCACGCCGCCCACCGGCGGCGCGGGCGCCACGCCGGGGGTTGCCGAGGGTGAAGACAGTTGCGTCGACATGCCGGTCCTCCTTGCCGCCGGCGCTAGGCCGTGCCGCAGATATAGCGCACCAGTTCGGGCGTGAGCCATCCCAGCGCCGCCAGCAGCACCGCCCACACCGCCAGCAGGAAATGCCAGTAGCGCGCGCACAGCCGCAGGCGCAGCACCGCGGCCGCGCCGCTGCCGCGCGCCGTCATGGCAAAGCCCCAGCCCGCCAGGCCGCCCAGCACGTGCAGCCCGTGCATCGCGGTCAGCAGGTAGAAGAAGCTGCCGGCCGGATTGCCGGCCGGCATCACCTGCATCGCGCCCAGCGCCTGCCACGCCCACAGCTGCGAAGCGACGAAAGCGGCCGCCCCCAGCCCACCCAGGCGCAGCGCGCGCCGGGCCGCGGCCATCTCGCCCCGGCCCGCGGCGCGCGAGGCCACCGCCATCGCCACGCTGCCCGCGGCCAGCAGCGCGGTCGACAGCCATACCTGCCACGGCAGCGCGATGCGGTGCCAGTCCGGGCTGTCCATGCGCAGCGCATAGGCGGTCAGGAACAGCGCGAACAGCGACGTGACCACGCCCATGAACACCCACAGGCCGATGCTGGCCGGCGCGCGGCGCTGCGGGTGTCGGTTGGCGGCGTTCTCGCCCGAAGGGTTGCCGCCGAAGTCGTCGCGGCTGACCTTGTAGACGGCGTCGGCGTTCATGCTACGGCTCCGCGGCTGGCGTGCGGTTCAGGCTCGGCGCCGCCTTCTTCGGGCGGCGCGTTCTGCGCGATAAAGTCTTCACGCGCGCCCGGCACGCTGTAGGCATAGGCCCAGCGGTACACCACCGGCAGGTGCGGGCCCCAGTTGCCGTGCGCCGGCGGCGTCTGCGGCGTCTGCCATTCCAGCGAGGCTGCGCGCCACGGGTTGCCGTCGGCCTTGCGCCCGTGCCGCAGGCTCCAGAACAGGTTGAAGACAAAGATCAGCTGCGCCGTGGCAACGACGAACGCCGCCACCGAGATATACATGTTCATCACGTGCGCCGATTCCGGGATAAAGGCGTAGTTCTCCCAGGCGTAGTAGCGCCGCGGCATGCCCAGCACGCCCAGGTAGTGCATCGGGAAGAAGATGGCATAGGTGCCGACGAAGGTCACCCAGAAGTGGATGCTGCCCATGGTGTCGTTCAGCATCCGCCCGGTCACCTTGGGATACCAGTGGTAGAGCCCGCCGAATACCACCAGGATCGGCGACACGCCCATCACCATGTGGAAGTGCGCCACCACGAAGTAGGTATTCGACAGCGGGATGTCGACGCTGACGTTGCCCAGGAACAGCCCGGTCAGCCCGCCGATGATGAAGGTGCTGATGAAGGCGATCGCGAACAGCATCGGCACGGTGAAGTGGATATCGCCGCGCCATAGCGTGATGACCCAGTTGTAGACCTTGATCGCGGTCGGGATCGCGATGATCAGCGTGGTGGTGGCGAAGAAGAAGCCGAAGTACGGGTTCATGCCGCTGACGAACATATGGTGCGCCCACACCACCACCGACAGCACGCCGATCGCCAGGATCGCCCAGACCATGGTGCGGTAGCCGAAGATGCTCTTGCGCGAATGCACGCTGATCAGGTCCGAGACGATGCCGAAGGCCGGCAGCGCGACGATATAGACCTCGGGGTGGCCGAAGAACCAGAACAGGTGCTGGAACAGCAGCGGGCTGCCGCCCTTGTACTGCAGCTGCTGCCCCATCGACACCATTGCCGGCATGAAGAAGCTGGTGCCCATGGTCTTGTCGAGCAGCATCATCACCGCCGACACGAACAGCGCCGGGAACGCCAGCAGCGCCAGGATGGTCGCCATGAAGATACCCCACACCGACAGCGGCATGCGCAGCAGCGTCATGCCTTCGGTGCGCGCCTGCAGCACGGTGGTGACGTAGTTGAGCCCGCCCATCGTCGCGGCGACGATGAAGATCGCCAGCGACACCAGCATCAGGATGATGCCCCAGTCGTGCCCCGGCGTGCCGGGCAGGATGGCCTGCGGCGGATACAGCGTCCAGCCCGCGCCGGTGGGTCCGCCCGGCACGAAGAAGCTGGCCAGCAGCACGATCACCGAGAGCAGGTAGACCCAGAAGCTGAGCATGTTGAGGAAGGGGAACACCATGTCGCGCGCCCCCACCATCAGCGGGATCAGGTAGTTGCCGAAGCCGCCCAGGAACAGCGCGGTCAGCAGGTAGATCACCATGATCATGCCGTGCATGGTGACGAACTGGTAGTAGCGGTTGGCGTCGATGAACTCGAAGCGGCCGGGGAAGCCCAGCTGCATGCGCATCAGGTTGGACAGCGCCACGCCCACCAGGCCGACCACGATCGCCACGATGGTGTATTGCACGGCGATGACCTTGTGGTCCTGGCTCCAGACATAGCGCGTCCAGAAGCTCTGCGGCGCGTGATGGGCGGCGTCATCGGCGTAGGCCATGCAGGTCTCCTTACTGGCGCGGCGGCGCGGGCGCGGCCGTGGGCGGCACCGCGACGGCCGTCGAAGTCGTATAGCTGCCGGACGCGGCGCCGGCCGTGGCCGCGGGCGCTGCCGAACCGGCCGCCGCCGTGGTCGCGGCGCTGGTGGTGGCGGCCGCGCCGGGCGGGACGTCGGCCGGCGCCACCGGCGCCACCATGCCGGCGTCCGCCGCGCCGCTGCCGACCGACTTGATATACGCGGTCAGCGCCGCGACCTCGTCGTCGCTGACCGGCACCTTTGGCATCACCGGGCCATAGCCCTTGACCAGCCGCGCATGCGGGTCCGCAATCTCCTTGTGCAGGAAGGCATCGTCCACCCTGGCGCTGCTGCCGTCGGCAAAAGTCTCGGTCTTGCCGTACAGGCCCTTCCAGGTCGGCCCCACGCCCGGATTGCCATCGATGCTGTGGCAGCCGACGCAGCCCTTGCTCTGCGCCAGCGCGCGGCCCTTCTCGATGGTGCCGGCCGCACCCGCCGCACCAGGCGCGGCCGCGGCCATCGCAGCAGGCGGCGCCGCGGCCTTCGCCAGCGTCATGGCAAAGGTCTGCTGCTTCGCCAGCCACGCCTCGAACGCGGCCGGCTCTTCCACCACCACCGTGCCGCGCATGTTGTAATGCCCCACGCCGCACAGCTGCGCGCACAGGATGTCGAAGCGTCCCGCCTGCGTCGGCGTGAACCAGAACGAAGTCACCATGCCCGGCACCATGTTCATGCGCGCGCGGAACGGCGGCACGTAGAAGTCATGCAGCACGTCCTTGGAACGCAGCAGCACCTTGACCGGCTGGTTCAGCGGCAGGTGCACCTCAGGGCCGACGATGACGACGTTGTCGAGCCCGCGCGGATCGTCCGGGTCCAGCCCGAGCGGATTGGCGCCGGTGACGAAGCGCGCGTCCGACGCGCCCAGCTGCCCGCTCTTGCCGGGAAAGCGGAACGCCCACGACCATTGCTGCCCGACCACTTCCATCACCATCGCCTCGCGCGGCGGGCGCACGTAGTCGGCGTAGACGAACAAACCCGGCGCCAGCAGCAGGATCACGCCCAGCGTGGTGCCGCCGATCAGCCACAGTTCAAGCCTGCTGTTTTCGGGGTGGTAGGACGCGCGGTGGCCGCTGCCGCCGTTGGGATGCGGCGCATCATGGCGAAAGCGCCAGACGATGTAGCCAACGAACAGGTTGATGCCGATAAAGAAGATGCCGGTGATGACCAGGGTAATGGTCAGCGTGTCGTCCATCTGTTTCCAGTTGGACGCCAGCGGCGTTGCCCACCACGGGCTCAGGAAATGAAAGAGCACCGATGCGGCAACCATGACGACGAGTGCGATGGCCATCGCCATATCCACCCTCCTCCTCGCGCGCGGCGAGGGATGCGCAAGTCACGCAGGTAGAGATAAGACTAGTGCATGCCGTCAGGTCACTGCAAGGCGACACGCCGGGGCATTGGTGTCGCAATGCACAAGTGCGCCGCACAAGGAAAAAGCGGCGGGGGGGGCCCCGGGGGGCCCCCCCCCCC
>NZ_JBYOJO010000019.1:80809-135564 GCF_057798955.1 Cupriavidus sp. 207A1
TCTAATGCCACATGGGCGCCGCACACGTAAAAGGGGGGGGGGGTACCCGGGGGTCCCCGCCGCCGCAGCTGCTGTGTGCCGGTCCAGCGTGCTGGCCGGCTCGCGCTCAGTGCGAGACGTCCTTGCTTTCCAGCTTCCAGTAGCACGCCGCCGCCGCGATGCCGAAGATCAGGTGCCCGACGAAGGTGTGCCAGCCGCGCACCTCGACAAACCACGGGAACGCCCGCGTCATCACATAGAAGTTGAAGACGTAGACCAGCACCCCGAACACCGCGCCCGCCAGCATGGCCAGGCCCAGGCTGGAATCGAGCGTGAACGGTGCCAGGATCGCCGCGAGGATCATGCCCAGCACCGCGCCCAGCACGAAGTGGATCACCAGTGCCGCGGCCACCGTACCGACGCTGAACAGCGAGGTCTGCAGCACCTCCGGCCCCATCACGATCGCCGCGATCATGCGCGTGGCCACCCAGGGGTTGACGCCCGACACCATCGACGACCAGAACAGTTCCAGCACCAGCAGCAACGCGCCCGCCGCCAGCCCGGACACCGCTGCCGCGGTCCAGTCCGGCAGTCGTCGCACGTAGTGGTGCGATTGCATGTGAAGTTCCATAGCCACCTCCGTCTCTCTCGTCGGCGGGGCATCGCACGAAAGGGGAAACACGCCCCGCGTCTCTGCTCAGCATAGGACAAGCGTTCAGCGCTTCGAGAGCGGCCAGCCGAAAAAAGGCTCGGATTGCGTACGTCGCGCAACGACCGCCTAAGGCAAGTGCGGCCGCCGATACCTGCGCGCGCCGGCACAAGCGCCGCATCGGGGACAATCCCGATGCGCACACCGTCCATACGGCACACACTGCCTATACTGGAATCACAAAAGAGAGACAGGAGACCGCCATGCACTTCACCGCGCATGATCTTGTATTCCTGATTCCGATGGCGCTGGTAGGCGTGATCGCCATGGGCTCGATCCCGGTAACCGCGAAGTTCCTGCGCATCAGTTGCCGCACCATGGGCGCGCTGATCGGCGCACTGGTCGCGGTGCTGGTGCTCGAGGCATTACCGCTGCTGATCTGACTCCCGCGGGAGTCGGGTCACACGTAGTGGGAGGAGGTCCCGCTATGTCGATCGGCCTGCTTGCCGCCATCATGGTGGCGCTGCTGTGCATTACCGTATGGCGGGCGCTGTGGCGCTGCAGCCATCCGTACCGGATGCGGTATCGGCGGTGCGCGGTGCAGCGGCAGCGCGCGGGGCTGTGCCGGCACGCGCCGCGCAGGCACGGCTGAAGGTGACGTATTGCCTGAATCACTTGGTTGACATAACTGCGCCATATTTGGCGCAGTTTGTGGCGCGGTTCATAAAACTGCGCCACAATCGCGCCACCGCTCAAGCGAACTGCGCCACGCCCCAATGTCGACCGCCCATTCCCTCCTTGAAAGCATCAGGAACGCCTCTGGCGGGTTGATGCTTGCCGAGTTGCTGGCACAGCATCCCGATGTTGCTCGACGGACCGCCCAACGCTGGATCAGCCAATGGATCGAGGACGGACAAGTCACTGCAATCGGCGAAGGGCGCGCACGTCGTTATTTCAGGGCGGGCACGACAGAGGCTGCCGCACCTTTACCCGAGCGAGACCGCTTCCCGGATTACATCCCACTTTCGGCCGACAGCCGCGACATCGCGGCGTATATCGATCAGCCTCCGGAAGCACGCAAGCCCGTGGGCTATCAACGCGACTTCCTTGACGCCTATCAGCCCAACGTCACACGATACCTTTCGGAATCGCTCCGGCGTCAGTTGCACAAGATGGGCAAGACGGCGCAAGCTGATGCGCCCGCCGGAACCTACAGCAGGGCCATCCTGAACCGGCTGCTGATCGACCTGTCATGGGCATCGAGTCATTTGGAGGGCAATACCTATTCGCGCCTCGACACTCGTGAGTTGATCGAGCATGGGAAGGCGGCGCAAGGCAAGGCGGCCATCGAAACACAGATGATCCTCAACCACAAGACAGCCATCGAACTGCTGGTGGAGAACATCGGTACGGTCGGTTTCGACCGTTATACGTTGATGAACCTGCATAGCGCGTTGTCGGAGAACCTGCTACCCAACCCCGCCGATGAAGGCCGGATTCGACAGCATGTCGTGGACATTGGCCAAAGTGTTTACCGGCCCCTGTCAGCACCACAGCAAATTGAGGAGGCACTCGAGGTCCTGCTCGGGAAAGCGGACCAGATCGATGATCCTTTCGAACAGTCATTCTTCGTGCTGGTGCACCTGCCATACCTGCAACCATTTGCGGACGTCAACAAACGCACGTCGCGCCTCATTGCTAATCTGCCGCTGTTCCGAGCAAACCTCTGTCCCCTGACTTTCCTGGATGTACCGGAGCAAGCTTATAGTCGCGCCATCCTTGGCGTGTATGAGATGACCCGCGTCGAATTGCTGCGCGATGTCTTCGTTTGGGCCTACGAGCGCTCAACCCAAGAGTACGTTGCCATCAAGCAGGACCTGTCGGAGCCTGATCCGCTCCGCCTTGCCTGGCGTGACGTGATCAAACAATCCATACGGGACGTCGTACTTCACCCCGATCAGGATGCGCTGGCCGTTATTCGGCAGGTCGTCCTGGCAAAAGTGCCGGAGGTCGATCGTGACAACGTGCAAGCGCTGATCATAGATGAGCTCCGGCGGTTGCATGAGGGCGTGCTGGCCCGCTATGGATTGCGCCCCTCGGAACTCGCAGCGTGGAAGGCAAACCAGGTGGCTGCGCCTTCCAGCTCTTGAGAAGTGCCTGCAGCGTTACAGCTCGATCATCGCGAATTCGCCCTTGCCGACGTCGCATTCCGGGCAGCGCCAGTCATCGGGGATATCCTCCCAGCGCGTGCCGGCGGCAATGCCGTCTTCCGGCCAGCCCTGCTCTTCGTCGTACACCCAGCCGCAGATCACGCACACCCACGTCTTGTAGGCGACGGCGGCTTCCATTGGCTCCTGCTGCAAAATTCACTCCTGATTCGGCGATGGAACGGATTGTCCGGGCCGAATCATACCGGTTTTCCAAGCAGGGCTTATGGCGGCGCCGCGCGGTGCCGGCGCCGCCACCCGCGCTAGCCGCGGATGGAAAAGTCCACGCGGTTGGGGGTGCCCTTGTCCTTGATGCCCTCGGCGCTGAGCTTGGGCGCGGTCAGGAACAGCCGGCTCTCGGGCACCTTGCCTTCGCGTTCGAGCGACTGCTTGACCACCAGCGCGCGCTGCTCGGCCAGGCGCTTGAGGTCGGCCTCGGTCACGGTGGCGTTGGCCATCAGCAGTTTTTCCATCTCCTCGGGCGGCAGGGTCTTGGCAAAGCCGACGAAGTTGCGCGGCTTCTTCATCGAGGTGCGCTTGTAGACCTGCTCCAGGTACTTCGGGTACTCGGCTTTCGACACCTTGACGTCGGCGCCCTGCTCGCCGGCCTCGTCGTCACCCGCTGCGGCACCGGCCTGCGCGTTGTCGCGCAGGTCGCGCCGCTTCTGCTCGGCCACGCGCGCATCCAGCCAGGCGCGGCGCGCGCCGGCTTCATCGGTGGCGGGATCGATGCGGCCGCTGATTTCCAGCCGCAGCGAGGGCCGGTCATTGAGCGCCTGGCCCAGCTTGGCGATCTTGTCCCTGGCCGCCGGGGTCAGCGTGGCGGTGCCGGGCGCGAACTCGACATAGCCCAGTTCCTCGCCGCTGCCGCCGAAAGCCGAGGCGATCAGCGAGAACGGCGAGGTGATCGCCTTGGTCAGCAGGTTGACGATCACGCGCACGATCACGCCGCCGATGCTGAACTCCGGATCCGACAGCGAGCCCGACACCGGCAGGTTCACATCGATCACGCCATTGCGGTCCTTGAGCAGCGACACCGCCAGCAGCACCGGCAGCTTGGTCGCATCGGGGCTATCGACGCGCTCGCCGAAGGTGAGCTGGTCGAGGAACAGGTGGTTGCGCGCATCGAGCCTGCCGTTCTCGATCTTGTAGGCCACGTCCACGGTCAGCTTGCCCTTGGTGATGGGATAGCCCGCGTACTTGGCGGCATACGGCGTGAGCCGCGTCAGCTCGACGCCCGCAGCCTTGGCGGCAATGTCGAGGAACAGCTGCTCGCCCAGCGGATTGAGCTTGCCGCTGATATTGACCGGCGCGTCGTCGTCGATGCGGCCGTCCAGCACCAGGTCGGCCGGGGTGGGATCGCCCGACGACACCTTCGACACCGAGCCCTTCATGCCGGTCAGGTTGGCGGTGTAGTTGGGCTTGACGAAGAAGTCCGAGAAATTGATGTTGCCCTTGTCGACCGAAACCCCGCCGATGCGGATCTGCGGCTTGGGCCCGCCCGGCTTCTGCTCGACCTGTGCGGTGCGCGTGTCGCCGGCCTGCACCGGCGGCGCGGCCGGCGCCGAGGCCGGGTTGGCTTGCGTCAGGCTGGTGGATGGCGCCGCCTCGCCCTTCTCCGCGCCGCCGGCCAGCACGTCCTGCAGGTTCAGGCGGCCGTTGGCGTTCAGGATCACGCGGGCGTAGAAATCGGACAGCGCGATATTGCCCAGGCTGACGCGCATCGGTCCCTTGCTCTCGTCCATCGCGAAGTCGATGCCGGACACCGCCAGCGAGCGCCAGCGCAGGAAATCGTCGCCGCTGACGCGGTCGACCGTGCGCACGTTGCCGGTCTGCACATTGCCGTTGAAATGCGCGGCAAGCGGCTTTCCGGCCGGCGCGTCGACATTGAGCCGGCCCTTGACCGTGAGCGTGCCGCTGCGCAGGGCGGCGTTGAAGCGGTCAGCCAGGTAAGGCTGCAACGGGCTCACGTCGACCTGGCGCAGGTCCAGCTGCAGGCGGCTGGCCGGTAGCGCCGGCAACACCGTGCCATCGATGCCGATCACGCCATGGCGGCCGGATTCGGCATGCAGCTTGACCGGCACCGCCGCCGGCGTCAGCGGCCAGGCCACCGCGCCGGTGCTCAGGCCGATATTGCGGAACTGGTGGATCACCGGGCGGCCGCGGTTGGCCTGCGCCGGCTGGTAGTCCGCGAGGCGGGCGCTGCCGCCTTCCACCACGACCTTGCCGATATTCGCCCTCCAGCCACCACCGGCAGCAGCGCCGTTGGCACCATTGGCACTGGCCTGCGGCGTGCGCCGCGGTGCGGCGCGTGCCTGCTGCGCGGATGCGCTCGCCCACAGCCGCGCCATCTCGAGCAATTCGCCGCGATGATCGCGCGTGGCGGCGATTTGCGGCTGCGCCAGCGTCACCTGGCTGGTGGCAAAGGTCTGTTTGGCGAGGTCGAACTGGATATCGTCCAGCACCAGCTTCTGCGCCTGCAGCAGCGGCAGCGCAGCACCATCCCGGTCGCTGCCGCGGTCGCCCGCGCGATCGCGCGGGCGGCGGCCGACGCCCTGCGGCCGGTCCGCGGCATGCGCATCGCCTGCGCTGGCACGCGGTCCGGCGGCCGCCGGCATCACCACCGGGTCGCGCGTGGCGACGTACAGCGGCGCCAGTTCCAGCCGCGATTTTTCCAGCACGAACTGGAACTGCGGCGCGCCCCAGGCCATGCGGTAGTGCAGCTCCGCATTGACCGCGGTGGTGCCGAACTGGCTGCGCAGCTCGCGCGGCCACCAGGCGGCAAAGCCCTGCGGGCGCAGCCCGGTGGTTTCCAGCGTGCCGGCCATCGAGCCGTCGCGCAGCAGCAGGTCGCCGGTATGGTGCAGGGTCTGGCCATCGGCCACGGTCAGCGTGGCCTCGACGCGCACGGGCTTGTCGCCGTCGGTGCCGGCAAAGCCCTTGACCTCGGCATCGAGCGGCCCGAGCGCAAGCTTGCCCGGGCCCGATGGCGCCAGCGCATCTTCGAATCCGACCCGGGCCTGCCTGATCACGATGCGGTCGACCGCATAGCGCCACGGCACTTCCTTGGCCGCGGCCGTCGCCGGGGCTGCCGGAGCAGCCGAAGCGGCGACGGGGGCCGAGGCCGGCGCCGGTGCCGGCGCCACGCCATCGGTGGACCGGCTCACCGCCTGCGGCAGGAATGCCGTGGCCAGGTTCAGCGAGCCGTCCGCGCGCCGCGCCGCCTCCACCGCCAGCCCGTCGATCTCGACGCTGCGCAGCTGCGCGCGGTGCGCCAGCGGCTCCAGCCTGGCGATATCGACCGCCAGCTTGCCGCTGCGGATCAGCGGCTGGCCGGCGCGCGTGCGCACGTCGGCTTCGCGCAGCGCGGCGGTGCCCAGCACCACCATCTCCTGCGTGTCCTGCTGCTGGCGGAACGCCACCGTCAGCCGCGTATCGAGCTTGCCGGACTTGACTTCGGCATCGCGCAACGACGGCGCGAACGCCATCATCCGCGCCACCTCGAGCCCGTCGAGGTTGATGTTGAGCCGGGTCTGGCGTGAATCGGCAAAGGGCAGCACCTCGCCGTCCAGCGCCAGCGGCGTGCCGTTGACCTGCGCGCTCAGCGTGGGCCGGGTCACGATCTCGACGTCGTGCGGCAGGTTGGACAGGAACGGCAGCGTCAGCGTCAGGTTGTCGACGCGCAGGGTGGTGTCGAGCAGCTTGTCGTCATAGCGCACGCTGCTGCCGGTCACCGCGATGTTGTTCACCGAGAAGCGCGCCGGCTTGGCATCGGCCGGCTTGGGCGGCAGCGCCGCGAACCTTTCCTGCACATCGGCAAAGCTCATGCGGCCGTCGGCGCCTCGCACCACGTGCACGGCCAGGCGGTCGACATGCAGGTTGTCCACCACGGGCGCCAGGTGCCAGACCGAGGCCAGCGAGGTATTGGCCTGCGCCTCGCCCAGCGTCAGCGCCGGCGTCTTGCCGTCGCGCTCGTAGATGGTCAGGTCGGTCAGCGTGGCCGCCAGCTCGAACGGCCGCACATGGGCCTGCCCCAGCGTGACCTTGCGCCCCAGCGCCGCGGTCGCGTTCTGTTCGACCAGGTACTTGATCAGCGGCGGGCCACCGAAATAACCCGCCAGCCCGAACACCGCCAGCGCCGCCGCCACGCCGCCCGCAATGCGCACGGCCAGCCGGCCGCGCGGCGTGGCAGCCACCGTGGCTGCCACCTGGATGGATTGCTTGAATGCCATGACGTTCCAGAAATTCCGACCCCGCAATCCGGCGCTGCACGCTTCTTTGTGCCCCGGATTTCACATTTTTCGACATTATGGCAACGGTTTCGGACAAAGCAAAGAAATAGACCCGGCCAGACCCGCCCGCGGACCGGCGCTGGTCCACTTCCGGTTTTGACCGCTCAACGGCTCGTGCGCCGATCTGGTATCTTTACGTCCTTTGCGAAGCGTTCCGTCGCAAGCCTGTGGCTTACCCGCCGCGCCGTGCCTGCCTCTCCCGCGCTGTACCCTCCGGCCACACCCATCACGTTATTCCGTGCTGCGCGCTTCGCATGCGTTCTCTTCCATGCGAGTCCATTCCATGTCTACCACCAGCAGTACCGCCGCGGGTGTCGGCACGCCGCGCGCCGGCGCGCGCGCCCTCACCGGCCAGGATTACAAGACGCTTTCCCTTGCCGCCCTCGGCGGCGCGCTCGAATTCTACGACTTCATCATCTTCGTGTTCTTCGCGACGGTGATCGGCCAGTTGTTCTTCCCGCCGTCCGTGCCCGACTGGCTGCGCCAGTTGCAGACCTTCGGCATCTTCGCGGCGGGCTACCTGGCGCGGCCGCTGGGCGGCATCATCATGGCGCACTTCGGCGACCTGCTCGGCCGCAAGAAGATGTTCACACTGTCGATCCTGCTGATGTCCGTGCCCACGCTGCTGATGGGCCTGATGCCGACTTACCAGTCGATCGGACTGGCCGCGCCGGTGCTGCTGCTGGTGCTGCGCATCCTGCAAGGCGCGGCCGTCGGCGGCGAAGTGCCTGGGGCCTGGGTCTTCGTTTCCGAGCACGTGCCCGCGCGCCATGTCGGCTACGCGTGCGGCACGCTGACCGCGGGGCTGACCGCCGGCATCCTGCTCGGCTCGCTGGTGGCCACCGGCATCAACACCGTCTTCACCCCGGCCGAACTGGCCGACTACGGCTGGCGCGTACCCTTCCTGATCGGCGGCGTGTTCGGCATCGCGTCGATGTACCTGCGCCGCTGGCTGCACGAGACCCCGGTGTTCGCCGAACTGCAGCAGCGCAAGGCGCTGGCCGCCGAGATGCCGCTGAAGTCGGTGATGCGCGACCACGGCGGCAGCGTCGCGGTGTCGATGCTGCTGACCTGGATGCTGTCGGCCGGCATCGTGGTGGTGATCCTGATGACCCCCACCTTCCTGCAGAAGCTGTATGGCTTCGACGCGCGCACGGCGCTGGTCGCAAACAGCGTCGCCACGCTGTGCCTGACGGTCGGCTGCATCGTGTCGGGCGCGCTGGCCGACCGCATCGGCGCGCGCCGCACGCTGTTCTTCGGTGGCCTGCTGCTGGCGGTCTGCGCCTACGCGTTCTACACCACCATCTTCACCCGCCCCGACCTGCTGCTGCCGCTGTACGCGCTGGCGGGCTTCCTGGTCGGCACCATCGGCGCGGTGCCGTTCGTGCTGGTCAATGCGTTCCCGGCGCAGGTGCGGTTCTCGGGGCTATCGTTCTCGTACAACGTGTCCTATGCGATCTTCGGCGGCCTGACGCCGATGGTGGTGACGCTGATGCTGAAGAACGACCCGCTGGCGCCGGCGCATTATGTGGTGGCGTTGTGTGTGGTGGGGATGGTGACGGCGCTATTTGTGAAGGAGCGGTCGCCGGAGTGATAGGGCCATCGCGGCAGATAAAGCGGGACGGGTGGTGAAATGCCGTTCTGTTAAGGGATCAATCACTACCGTCATTCCCGCGCACGCGGGAACGACGGTTCGCGGACAGCCCGAAATAGTGCTGTTCCAGGTAGCCGACGCCGAACGCCACGATATCCCGGGCGTCGATCAGATAGCAGTGTGCACAGCCCACCTGGCCTTCGGTGTGCCGGCCTAAGGGAACATAGGCTCTGGCGATGGTTTCTACACCGTCCGGCTGGCCTTCGATGGCAAAGCAATCCAGAATCCCGTTCGAGTCAAAGTCCTCTGCGGCCTTCCACACGGCCTGCCCGTCCGCGCCTTGCAGAGGCATCTCATAGGTGACGCGGCGCTTGCCGGGGATCTCGGCAATGGCCTCGGCGTAGTGCAGGACGGTCAGAGCATCGAGACCAGCGCCAAGCAGCAGCACTTTGCCGCCCTCGTTAACAAAGCGCTCGATCGGAGAGCCTTTGCCAAAGGCTTCACCAAGCCGATGTGGCTCGATCAGGAATCTTGCGCGTGGTCCGAGCGCGACCATGGAAGCGTCCGGATGGCCGCTTCGCAAGGCACCCGGGGATGTGGCGAGATAATGGTTGAGCAAGCCGAAGCCGCGATACGTGCCTGCCGTTGCAGGATCGAAAGGCGGCCAGTTGCGCCGCTGCTGTTCGTCCATCTTCGCACCGTGCAGTGTCTCTTCGTAGGGAGACCGATCCCATGAGGCATAACCTAGCAGCGTGCCTTCGGGGCCAACGGCGTCGCGAAGTGCTGCCACAAGGGCAACAGCGCCTCCGTCGATAGGGCCGATGGCCTTTAGCGAGGCATGTACCATCACAAGGTCGCCGGCATGGACTCCGAGCGAGCGAAGTTCGCAGGTGATTGTGGCTTGGCTTCGCATTGTCCGCTTTCCCATGTGCCGATCGGTGCGACGCCGGGCGACACAAACTCAGGCGCCTGCCACGCACTGCGGCTCAGCGCCGATACTGCCGAAAAAACCCCCACATCATCGCGCTCGCATCCGGCCCGATATCGCTGTGGTAACTGTAGCGGTCGTCGCCGCCGCTCCAGGCATGCCCCAGGCCTTCCACCTCGACCAGCGTCACCAGGTCGCGCTGCCAGCGGCCGAAGCGGTATTCATGCGAGCGGCCCGGCATGTCGCCTTCCGGATCGAAGCGAGCGGGGCGGCCGGCGAGGCGGTCTTCCAGGCCGTTGTAGGCCAGGAACTGCCGCGCCAGCAGCCGCCCGTTGACCGGATGCACCGCTTCATCGGCCAGACCATGGATCACCAGTGCGGGCATCTCGGAGCCGCCCGGTGTTACGCCGGCGGCATCGAGCAGCCAGGCGGGCTCGGCCTCGGAGCCTTCCTGCATCGCGCGCAGGCCAGCGCGGGGGTTGCCGGCCGCGCCGATGACCACGCCGGAATGGAGCGCCACGGCGGCCACCTTGTCCGGGTAGCGCAGCGCCACCACCGCGGCCATGGCCGCGCCGGCGGACATGCCCGCCAGGTAGATCTCGCGCTCGCGTACGTCATGGCGCGCCGCCAGCGCGTCGACCAGCGCGGCCACGGCCTGCGCCTCGCGTCCGCCGTCGGCCGCGCCGAGGTCGAACCATTGCCAGCAGCGCTGCACCTGGCGGCGCAATGGCTGTTGCGGGTAGGCGACGATAAAGCCTTCGCGTTCGGCCAGTGCATTTAGGCGCGTACCTGCGGCCAGCTCGTCCGGCGTCTGGCGACAGCCATGCAGCGCCACCACCACCGGCAGCGGGCCGCGATGGGCCTTCGACGGGATGTAGAGGTGATAAGACAGTTGCGGCACCAGTTCGCCCGGCATGGGTGCCAGGCGCAGCCGGTGCGCCTGCCAGCTGCCGGGCAGGATGCCGGGATCGGCAACCGGGCGCGCGGGCCGGGCAGGCCTTGGCGGGTCGGGCAGGCGCGTCGGTGTGAGCGGATTGAGCGAATCCATGCGCCGGAGCCAGGATTTCACCTGGGCTTCCGTGCGGTTCTGCACGCGGCTCAAACGCCGCATGCGAGCATGCCAGTCTGCTGCAAGGCTCTTCGTCATGAGGACTCCTTTGTGACGGAATCTCCCCCTATGCCTTTATTGTTGCGTTGCAGCATACCATAGACGTGAGTCGTCCACCCCCAATGGGGACTGTGAGTGGGGAAAACGAAACGGAGTCTTGACGATGCCGGTGGGCGCCGGCCGCCCATGATTTCCGGGCGGCGCAAGCGGAAGATGTCAGCGATCGGCCACCCGCTTCCAGCCTTGGGGCGAGAAGCTGCGCATGGCCCGGGCGCGCGATGCCGTGCCGGACCCCAGGTCCCGTTCGTAGAACACACGGTCGCTTCCAAGCAGGAAGGTATGGACGCCGGTATCGCCGTAGCGCGCCGGCCATGCGACCAGTCCGTAGCCGCCGTCGCTACCCGGGGTGGCCGGCAGGATGCGGTAGTGGTAACCGTAGAACGCGTCGGCGGCAGGCGTTTCCGGCCCCATCGCCAGTGCATCGGGCCCGAGCGGGCTGGCGTCCTGCTCGCTGTCGGCCGGCCAGTAGAGTCCGTCGGTCTTGCCGGGCGTGCTGATCAGCCGCCTGGCGTAGCGGCCCTGGCCCACCTGCTCGGCATAGCGCTGCTGGGCGTCCGCCAGTTGCAGCAGGGTTTCCATGGTGACCAGTTCGTTGCGACCAAGCCGGCGGCGGCGCACTTCCTGCTGGCCGGCAGGCAGGTCGAACTGCCAGCCGCCCTTCTGCCGGGCAAGGGGCACCGGGAAAGTCCATCCGCTCTCGCCCACCGCAATGCGCACGCGGTTGTCGCCTTCGGGCTGCACGGCATGGTGGCGCGCCCATGCGCCCAGGAAGTCATAGACGTCGTCCTGATCGATCGAGCCTTGCGGCACCAGCAACTGGTATTGCCTGCCAAGCACACGCTGCAGTGCGTCGGCATCGCTGCGTGCGATGGCGTCGCCGAGCGCGTCGGCTGCCGCTTGCGGACTCGGAAAGACCTGTTGCGCCGCCGCGGGGACGGCCAGCGACAGGGCCAGGGTCGCAGCCACCAGCGACAGCATGCGCGCACCGCGAAGGAAGGCGACGGCGGGAATCAGGTTACCGGTCTTGCGCATCTGCATTACCTCCGGCCATGGCCAAAATGTTCACCGCCGCCGAGCCGGCCTCCGCCACCTGGCCCGCCGCCGTGGCGCATGCCGCCCTGGTTGAACCCGGCCGGACGCACCGGTGCCGCCTGGTGCTGGGAAAACCCGGCGCGCTGCGTCTGCTGGCGCATGCGATCGCCGTTGCCGGCGTCGCGCAGTGCGCTGTCACGATTGGCATTGCGCGCACGGTCACGTGCCGCGGCCTGATCGGCGCGCTGGTGCTCGGCACCGGCGGGACGCGGATTGCGCGTGCCGGCACTGCCCGCGCCCGGCCGCGCGCCCTCGGTGCGGCCGGCCACGCCGCCGGCATGGCCGGGAATCGCCTGGCCGGTACGGCCTTCGAACGAGCGGGCGGCGCGATCGCGAGCCTGGTCACGCGCCGACGGTTCACGCTGCACGGCGCCGGCGCCGCCGACGCGCTGGCCCGGCTGCGCGCCCGCCTGGCGGTTGGCCAGGCCGGCCTGGCGCTGCTGGTCATAGCGGCCGCGCACCGCCGCGTTGTTGTAGGGCACGTTGCCGCGCCGGGCCGGATCGTGCTGCCAGTTCACGTTGGCACGGTTCACGTCCAGGCGCTGGTTGACATTGATGTTGTTGTAGCGATTCACGTTGATATTGACATCGTGGTCGTGCCAGTTGAATCCGCCCCACATCGCATCGACCGCTGCCACACCCAACCCGAAGCCGATGCCCGACACCAGCGCCGTGGCGAACACCGAGCCCGGCGGCGGCGGGTAATACGCCGGCGGATAGGCCGGATACGGCCAGGTGCCGTAAACCGTGGTCGGGTTATAGGCAGGCACATAGACCACTTGCGGATTGGCCGGCTCGATTTGCACGATGGTGGTGCCGCCGGTACTCTGGGTCACCACCTTCTGCTGTTCGGTGGTCTTGAGCGTGCCCGCTTTCTGCGCCTGCAAGCGCAAGCGCTGCACCGAGTCCATCACGTCATTGGGCTGCGCCAGGAAGGCATCGCCGATCGACTGCACCCATTGCGGCTGGCGGCCCATCATGTCGAGCACCGACGGGAAGGCGGCCAGCGATTGCACGCTGGGGTCCCAGGTCTGGCTGGCCACCGCCTTGGTGGCGGCGTCGCCCGACAGGCTGGGATTGGCCTTGGACCATTGCGCCGCCGCGGCCACGTCGGCCGGATAGGTGGCGGCCATCAGCACCTGGGACAACAGCGCATCGGGATACAGCGCCACCGGCGCAGTGAGCTGGTCCAGTTGCGCCTGGCTCAGCGTGGTTTGCGCCAGCGCGGGCTGCAGCGGAGCCATTAGCACCATTGCCAGGCACCATGCGAAAAGCTGTTGAAGACGATGCATGTTGACTCCACAAGTTCGCAAGTGACAGCCCGCCCCCGCCAGGCCACCGCTCAGCGGCGCTCCTGCGCGCACTGCTGGCGATACGCTTCTTCCAGGCGCTTCCGATCCGCCTGCCGTTCCAGTGTCGGGTAGGTGCGCCCGTCAGCCGTGGTGACCGAACCTTTGCCGGTGGACCATTGCGGTCCGCCGGGCAGTGCGTTGATCTGGTCGAGCAAGCCCAGGCAGTGCTGCCGCTGCGATGCCGACAGCGTGCCGCCAGGCCCTTCCACCACCGCGGTGGCCTCATCCAGCATCCGCGGCGGTGGCGGCGCCACCATCGGCGTAGCGGCCGCCGAAGCGGCGGCTGCGGCCGCAGCCGCACTGGCATTGCCAGCCGCCCACAACGGGGCAGCCGCCATGGCGGTGCATGCCAGCATGCCCACCTTGATCAGAAACTTCATCAAACCCATGACTCCAGAGCCGTCCACGGCGAGCCGTCTGCCGTGGGCATGTTGCGGGAACCGTCCGTCGCTAGCGGTCCTTGCTATTGCCGCCGCGGCGGCCGGTGCGGTTGCGCATCAGCTCAAGCTTGAGCAGCGCGTCCGCAAGCATACTCTTCAGCTTGGCATTCTCTTCCTGCAGTTCGCGCAGCTTGCGCCCGTCCCGCGCTTCGCCGGTGCCGGGCTGGCCGTAGCGGCTGCGCCACCCGTAGAACGATGCATCGCTGAAGCCATAGCGCGCGCACAGCTCGCGCACCGGCACGCCGCTGGCTGCCTCGGCGAGATAACCGCGGATCTGTTCTTCCGAATACCGTCTGTTCACGAATCTCTCCGCTTCGCAACGGCGGGGCCCAGGCGTCGCACAGCCGCGACGCCAACCGTGCCGACTCTCGCCGTAAGTTAGCCCAGAGCCGCCGCAAAAGGCAATTCAGTGTCTTCGCAGTGCGAGTTAAGAAAATTATCGCGGCGCAGGGGTGCCAGCCATTGGCACGCGTCACCAAAATTCGTTATTCCAATTTGGAAATTGCATGGACTGATTGCATGCAAAGGTCACCCAAGCGGGGGATGAAATACCGTGACCGGAACTGGTATTTGACGCCAGACCGGCCCGCAAACGCTTATGGCAAGCCATGTCTTCAGAGCGATACAAGAGCGTCAAAAAAGAATGTACAGGTCTGTCATCAATTCAAGTTTCTAGGACTTTCTCTAAGCATGTATTAAGATTCCTCGGCATAACTAAATTTCACACGCCTTCGCACGGCGCCCTTGCGGTGCCGGCAGAAGCGCGGCCCGGCAGCGCACCACCCAGAAGTCGCCCTGCATGCCGATACCCATCCCGGCCGCCGGCATGCGCCGGATTTTGATGGATCAAAGCATCGCCAAGTTGTGGGTCTGAGCTACGTGGACACTGGCGTGTCACGCGTGTAGTGAAACATCCTGCGGAACCCTTGCGTGCGGGATTTCAAGCTTGACCCACTTGGCTCGCGCGGCGTGGCAAACGCGCGGTGCGCCCTGGTTTCATGCGTGCCATCACTGGCGCATCGCTGTTTGCATCGGACCGACAAGAACAAGAAAGCGAAGTCATGTGTCAGGAGAAGTCGGAATGCGTCATGTCAGCACGAAGTTGTTGCATGTCTTTGTTCTGGTCATGGAGTACCGTGACCTGAGCGCCGTTGCGGCCTGCACCCAGGGACGCGTGCCCACGGTGGCCTACAGCCTTGCGCGCTTGCGCGAGATCACCGGCGACCCGTTGTTCGTCAAGCGCAACGGCATGCTCGAGCCCACCCCGCATGCACTGCGGCTGGAACAGACGGCGCGCCAGATCCTGGCCAAGTGGAACCACCTGGTGCGGCCCGGCGAACCGGGCCTGAGCAAACGCCGCGAAGGCGGCAGGCGCGTTTCCATCGGCTTTTCCTCATCGATCGGCGATCCCGTCATCACCGAGATCCTGACCGCGCTGTGCGAGCAGTTTCCGCAAGACAGCTTTGTCACGCGCCCGGTGATTGCCGACGCCGCCCTCGCGGGCCAGCTGAGCGAGGGCGAGCTCGACTGCGCCTTCGTCGTCGATAGCGGCCATGATCCCGAGCGCGTGCGCCAGCACAACATCATGGCCACGCCGCGCCGGCTGGTCAGCGCCACGCGCGGCGGCAGCCAGGATGAGAGCGAAAGCGCGTGGATCCTGCTGCAGGAAGACAGCGAGGCCGGCAGCCCGCTGCGTGCCTTCCTGAGCCGGCAGGCCAGCACGCCGGGTCATCGCGAGACGGTGGTGCCCTCGTGGCATACGCAGATCACGCTGCTGCACTCCGCCGGCGGCATCTGCTCCGTGCTGGATTTCAACGTGCCGCTGGTCACGCGCGAGCGCAAGACCCGGCTGCTGGCACCACCAAGCAGCTTCCCCGAATGGGCCGCGCTGCACTTCTGGGGGCCTGAGCGCAGCCGCGACCAGGGCGTGCTGCGCGATGTCATGGAAGTCGGCAGCGCCGTGCTGCGCGACCCGCTCAAGGCCATCGACGGGCGCCGTAACGGGCGTCCCGCAGTCGCGTCCGAGGTCGCAACGACCTGACGCCAGGCGCGACACCAACGTGCAAACGGGCGCTGTCCGCCGCAAGGCGGCAGCGCCTTTCTTGTCACGGACCGCTGTCACGGATCGGCGACAGCCGCACCGTTCATCACCCCCCCGAGATGGATTTTCGAACTGCCGGCCCGCGCTGCACTCGCGCGCGCTGGATGGCGCAAGGATCTTTTCGGGCCGTGATTTACGAATCCTCCTAGTTCCGCCGCACTGGCTCGCCGCTATGCTGCCATGGCATTGCCGCAGTCCGGCCGTCTCCCGTTTGGCCCGGACCGGCGGTCATGCGAGCAGTTGTCCGGCGCCTCCATGTCTGGCGTCATTTTTGCGCCGCACGTCGCCATGGCGTGCGGCGTTTTCTTGACGTTTGCCGAAGGCTGCGCCGCCTGAACATGAATCGAGGAGCACCCGATGGCATTGAGGATCCTGCTTGCCGATGACCACCCGCTGGTCTCGGCGGCCGTCGCCGACCGCCTGCACACCCAGACCGGCTGGGAAGTCTGCGGCAGCGTGACCAGCGCGACGGCGCTGCTCAACAGCATCGACAGCCTGCGCCCCGATGTCGTCATCACGGACTACCACATGCCCGCGCAGGGCGAACGCAACAGCGACGGACTGCGGCTGCTGGCAAGCCTGCGGCGGCGGCATCCGTCAATGGCGGTGATCGTGCTGACCATGATCACCAACCCGCTGGTGCTGCGCTCGATCCTCGACACCCAGGTGCACGGACTGGTGCTGAAGGACGCCCCGCTGACCGAACTGGTCACGGTCGTGTACCGCATCCAGCGCGGCTTTCATTACATCGGCAAGTCGGCCATGGAGGTGCTGTCGCAGGCCGACCCGGGCAGTCTGGCAGGTGCTGGCCGGGCCGGCGCGGAACGCCTGTCGCGGCGTGAAATGGAAGTACTGCGGCTATACCTGACCGGGCGCTCGGTCAGCGAGATCGCGATCCAGCTGTGCCGCAGCGTCAAGACCATCAGCCGGCAGAAGAACTGCGCCATGCAGAAGCTCGGCGTCACCAACGACCGCGAGCTGTTCGAGTTCGCCGCGCTCAACGGCCTGCTGCTTAGCGGTTGAGCGCATTGCAGCCGCTCGGCGTACCCTGCCGCGGCTTCAGGCCGCGTCGGCCTGCTCCGCCGCGCGGGCCTGTGCGTGGGCAATGCCCGCCTCCAGGCGCGCCAGGCCGCGCGACAGTTCGCGCATGGTCGTGGGCGAGACCTCGGACAGCACATCCTCGAGAAAGGCCGAGCGCAGCGGCATGGCGCGCGCCACCACCTCGCGCCCGGCCGGCGACAGCGTGACATGGGTCACGCGGTTGTCGCGCTCGGACGTGGTGCGATCGACCCAGCCCAGTTCCTGCATGGCCTTGAGCTGGCGCGTCAGCGCACCGGGATCCATGACGACGAGGTCGGCCAGCGCCTTCTGGCCGATGGCGCCCTCCTGGTGATGCAGCGCATGCAGGATGCGCCAGCGCGGCAAGGGCAGTCCCATGCGCTGCTCGAACGCCCCCGCATAGGCGCGGTAGGTTCGGCCGAACTGCTGCAATACGGCCACGCTCTGTCGCTCCAGTTCCATCCGTTCTCCTCAGGTTAAGTTGCCGCCGGACTTCACTCCGCCGCCATCGCCGGCGCCGGACCGCGGGTCAGCTTGATCGATGGCACCTGGCGCGCGCACCACACGCCCAGCGCGGCCGCTGCACCCGCCACTACCAGGCCGAGGTGGATGGACCCCACCAGCGACACGCGCGCCTGCTCCAGCAGCAAGGCGCCATTGTGCCCGGCCTGCTCCAGCTGGCCGAGCAGCGCCAGCTGCGACGCCTTGTCGATCAGCACCTGCGGGTCGGCCATGCGCGATGCCCACTGGATCGCATCGGCGCCGGACAGCGCCTGCTCGACGCCGCCGGTATAGCTGCGCGTCACCAGCGTGCCCACAATCGCCGTGCCGACCATGCCGCCCACCATGCGCAGCGACTGCAGCATGGCCGTGGCGATGCCGAGGTGCTCGCGGCCCGCGGTCTGCTGCGCGAACACCGTCAGGTTGGGCATGATAAAGCCCAGGCCCAGCCCGCCGACCAGCATGATGACCATCAGCACGCCATGCGGCATGCCGCGCGTGGCCTGCGACAGCCCCAGGCACGACAGCGCCAGCATGCCGAAGCCGGCATAGAGCATGGTATTGGGCCGGCGGATGCGCGTGACGATGCGGCCGTTCAGGATGCTGCCGACGGTGATGCAGACCACCAGCGGCGTGATCAATACCCCCGCCTCCTTCGGCGAGTAGCCGAAGCCGCCCTGGAACAACAGCGGCGCATACAGCAGCAGCGCGAACATGGTGAAACCGGCGAACACCGAGAGCTTGAACAGCGGCGCCAGCCCCGGGTCGCGGAACATCTCGACCGGCAGGATCGGATTGGCGCAGCGCCGCTCCCACTGCCACAGCGCCACCAGTGCCACCGCCGCCAGCACGAGCAGGCCCGCGGTATAGGCGTCGAGACCACGCGCCGGCAGCAATTCCACGCTCATCTGCAAGCTGCCGAGCCCGGCCGCGATCAGCAGCGCCCCCAGCCAGTCGACACGGATCGGCCCGCGATGCGCCTGCTGGCGCAGATGCGGCAGGTAGCGCCAGGCAAACCACAGCCCCAGCACGCCCACCGGCAGGTTGACGTAGAACACGGCGCGCCAGCCATACCACTCCGTCAGCAGCCCGCCCAGCGACGGACCGATCGCATTGGCAATGCCGAACGCCGCGCTCAGCATCACCTGCCAGCGTAGCCGCACGTGCGAATCCGGGAACAGGTCGGCGATGCAGGCAAAGGCCGTACCGACCAGCATGCCGCCGCCGATGCCCTGCAGCGCGCGCGCCGCCACCAGGAACGGCATGTTCGGCGCCATGCCGCACAACGCCGAGGCCACCGAGAACACCACGATCGATGCCAGCACGAACGGCTTGCGTCCGTAGTAGTCGCCCAGCCGGCCGAACACCGGCACGGTAATCACCGAGGTCAACAGGTAGGCCGTGGCGACCCACGCGTAGTATTCGAACCCCTGCAGCTCCGCCACCACCGTGGGCAGCGCCGTCCCGACCACGGTCTGGTCCAGCGCCACCAGCATCACCACGAAGGCCACGCCCAGCATGGCCAGCAGCGACTCGCGAAACGGCAGGACCTGGCCGGCAGGCTGAGGACTTTGTGGTTCGGGGGTCATTTTATTGCTCGATCAATCGTTGCATTGTCAATAATTATAGGTCAACTTTTGCGGCCGTGCCTTCCATCTCAGGCGCGGTTGTGATGCCCGCGCCCGGGGACATGAGCGGGCGGAAGCCCCGCTACACCAACAAGGTGGCGCCGGCCCAGGCGATCAACAGGATCCCAGAGTCAAGACGGCATCCGCGCCAGCATGTGCGTCGGGCTACCCACAGCTTGGTGATGTACCATCGCCGGAAACGGAGGTCGCCATGCCCGCAGAGATGCGGAAGTGCCTGTGGTGGTACAAGTTGTGCTGGGTCCTGGTATGGCTGTGCGCCAGCACCTTGCTGGTCGGGGCGCCGGGCCTCCTGATGGCCGCCCTCTTTGTAGCCGCCGCGCTCGCGGGCGGCGCTTCGGCGGCGTACCTGGAACAAGTCAAGCCAACCATCGTCGCCGATTTCGTCTGGTTCGCTGCCTCGGCGGCGGTACTGCTGTTCCCGCTGGCGCTGGCGATCCACAGCGTGCGCGTCTATCGCCTGAGCCGGACGGACTGGACGTAACGCCCGTCTCAAGCGCCATGCTTGCCTTACGCGGCTACACGGTCTGGTCGGTGCCGGAGAACGACCGATAGCAGCGACTGGCCGCCAATGCGAGTCTGCGACACGATCAGCCGGTCGGCCGCGGCGCGGCAGTCGAGGGGCCCGCAGGCCCCCGCGGATTATTCAGGTTGAATACCCGATTGCTTCACCAGATTCCCCCAGCGGTCCACCTCCGCGCGCAGCCGGTCGCCGAGTTGGGCGGGCGTCGACGCTTTCAGGTCGATGCCCTGGCTGTCTAGCCGGGCCCTGGTCTGCGGGCTCACCAGCGCCGCGCGGACTTCGTCGGCAAGCCGGTTCACCACCGTCGTCGGTGTCCGCGCCGGCGCGACCAGGGCCCACCACTGGCTGACCTGCATGCCGGGCAGTCTGGCTTCGGCGGCGGTCGGCACGCCGGGCAGCGCGGCCACGCGCACCGGGCCGGTCACCATCAGCGCCGAGATCTTGTTGCCGCCCAGCAGGCTGCTGCCGCTTGCCATCGTGGCGAAATGCCCCTTGACCAGTTGCGCGGAGACATCGGTCAGCGCCGGCGCCGAACCGCGGTACGGCACGGCGTCGACCGGGATCCCCACCTGGCTTTCCAGCATCTTGGCGGCCAGATGGCTGATCGAGCCGTTGCCGCTGGTGGCCAGCTGCAGCGGCGTTCCCGCCTTGCGCGAGTCCGCCAGGAAGCGCTGGATCTCTCCGGCACGATATTGCGCGCTGTCCGCGAACAGGATCAGCGGCGCCTCGCCCAGCAGTGACACCGGCGTGAAGTCGCGCAACACATCGTAGGGCATCTGGCGGAACACCGACGGTGCAACGGTGTGCGCCAGTTCGATCACGCCCAGCGTGTAGCCATCCGGCGCGGACTTGGCCAGCGTGTCGGCGCCGATGCGGCCGGAGGCCCCGGCGCGGTTGTCGACCACCACCGGCTGGCCCATCGATTCGCTCAAGCGCTGCGCGACCGCGCGCGCCAGCGCATCGGTACTGCCACCGGCGGCCCACGGCACGATCAGCCGGATCGGTTTTTCCGGATAGGCAGCCAGCGCCGCCGGCATATGGGCCGCGAGGCAGCAAGTGATGGCGGTCAGCAGGTAACGCAGCTTCATGAAGGTCTCCCCAAGGTGTTTGAAATCATGCCTGGCCCGGATCGCGGTCGCCGCGCGCGGTCAGCATCAGCATCACGGCTTCGGTCAGGTCGATGCGCCCGTCGGCGCGTAGTGACTGCGCCGCGGCAAGGCCGGCGCCGGCGCACAGTTCGACCCAGAATCCCGCGGCCGCAAGATGGCGGGTGCCATCGCGTGCCGCCGCATCGTCGACCACCACCGCGCCGCCGCCCGAGCGCCTGACCGCAAGGACCTGTTGGGCGGTCACGGTGGAGCCGGCGGTGGAGAACTGAATCGTCGTGCCGGCGAAGTCGGACTGCTGCGACGCTCCTGCCAGCACGCGCGACAGCCGTGGAAACGGCTCGACCGCCCAGAGGCGCGGCAGCTTCGGCAGGTGCCCCAGCGCAACCAGGTCCCGCAGCGCGCTATAGATGCCCCACAGCAGGTCTCCGCGCGCGGTCGGCACGATCACATGGTCGGGCCGGCACCCTTGCGCCACCCATTCCAGCGCAACGGCCCGGTAGCCTTCCACGCCGAATACCGGGCTGCCCACCGCCGGCACGCTGTAGTTGGTCAGCGCGAAGGCACCGTCGTCCCGGACGCGCCGGCGCACATGCGCCCAGCGCGCATGGCCGTTATCGCAGATGACGCGCCGTGCGCCGTAATGGCGTAACGCGGCGTCGAATACGGCGGGCAGCGCCTGGTAAGTCGCAACTTCGCAGTCCAGCCCCGCGGCAGCGCAATAGGCCGCCGCTGACACCGCGGCATTGCCGCTGGATGCCAGCACCACCTCGCGCGCGCCGATATCGAGGGCCCGGCTGACGGCCTGCGCCGACATGCGGTCCTTGTGCGATCCGGTCGGGTTCGCCCCTTCGTTCTTGATCCAGACCGACGCCACGCCGGCCAGCGACGCCAAGGCTGGCACCGGGAGGCAAGGCGTCGCGCCCTCCCCAAGGGATACACCGTCCAGGTAGGGCTGCCAGCGCCCCCATGTATAACTTCCGCTTTTCGGTGCAAAATTCAGTGCCTGGGCGTCGTAGACCGCTTCGAGGCTGCTTGGATGACCGGCGGCGGCGCAGGCCGGGCAGCCTTCCGGCATGTCGCCGAGCGCATAGCGGGCGTGGCAGGTGATGCATCGCAGCGCCTGCATGGCCGGGTTGATAAGCGGTTGGGTCGGATTGCCGCGGGCGCGCATGGTAAAGGCTGATGGCCGGAGTGGAAGTGGCTCGAGTCTATGCCAGGCCACGATCCCGTGGCGCAGGCGCGCCGATGATCGACTTAAGTAAAACTTATAGGGTAGAGATGGAGACAGCCGCCGATTCAGGCATCAGCGCCCGCCAGGTCGAGGTGTTCCGCATGGTCATGCGCCTGGGCTCGGCGCGGCGCGCCGCCGAAGCCTTGCATATCAGCCAGCCCGCCGTGACGCAGATCGTGCTGCAGCTTGAAAAGGCTGCGCGGCTGAGGCTGTTCGACCGCAGCAAGGGGCGCATGGTGCCGACACCCGAGGCGGCATCCTTGATGGATGAAGTCGAACGCGTCTATGTCGGCCTCGACGCCGTGCAACGCCGGATCGATCAATTGCGCGCGCATGAGGATACGGTGCTGCGCGTGGGGGTGTTGCACGCCATGGCGTCCAGCGTGATGCCGGCGGCGGTGGCGGACTTCGTCCACAGCTATCCGCGCGTTCGTTGCCAGCTTGAGGTCGACAGCTCCCGCGGCCTGCGCGAGCGCTTGCTGCAGCGCGAACTCGATATCGCCTTCATGGGCGACGAAGCGGACACCAGCGGCCTGACCGCTTCCGAGTTCTACGCGGTGCAGGCCGTCTGCGTCGCGCCGGCAACGCATCCGTTCGCCGCGCGCGCGAAAGTGGGAATCGAAGACCTGGTCGACGTGCCGCTGATCGGCCTGGACGCCGCCGATCCCGCGCAACGCCGGCTGCAGGCGTGCTTTGCCGAACTTGGCATCGCGCCGCGCTTCGTGGCGACGACCCCGTACAGCCATACGCAATGCTCGCTGGCCCTGGCCGGTGCCGGCCTGGCGATCACCAATCCCCTCGTCGCCCGTACCTATGTGGCGCTCGGGCTGCGCAGCGTACCCCTGAGCGCGCCGATTCGATTCCGCGCCATCCTGGCCTTCCATCCGGGCCTGGGACAATCGACCGCTGCACAGCAGTTTGTCAGCCTGTGCCGCCAGCGCCTGGCCGATCTGCAGTGATGCACGCAGGGCCGCCGCGTCTTTGTCAGGCGGCGTGGCTGCCGCACTGCGCCTCCAGTCGCTCCGCCAGCTGCTCCAGTTCGGCGTGGATGGCTTGCCAGTCGGCGCCGACGGCGGCCAGCCCGGCGCGCCGCACGGTCTGTTCCAGCCAGCGGCAGGCCTGGCTCTGCACCGGATGGCCCATCACCGACAGTGCGCCGGCAAGCCCATGCAGGCGCTGGGCGAAGGTGTCGGCATCGCCGGCGCGCAGCGCTTCGGCCAGCGCGCGCTGGTCGCTGCGCAACGCATCCGCATGCAGCACGGCGCCGCCGGCTTTCAGGTCGGGCACCGTGCGTGCGGACACGCGGGTGCCGGAAATCTCTTCGAGCAGCTCGCGCAGCGTCGCCAGGCCGACCGGCTTGGTCAGGCAGCGGTCGATGCCGGCGTGCCGGCAGCGCTCGGCCACATCGGGTCCCACGCTCGCCGTGATGGCGACGATGGGCATGGCATGTCCCGCCTCGCGCAGGCGCCGCGCCAGCGTGAAGCCGTCCATGCCCGGCATCTGCAGGTCGGTCAGGATCAGGTCGTAGTGCCGGCCCGACGCCAGCGACAGCGCTTCGGGACCGTCGTGGGCCAGGTCGACCGATTGGCCCAGGCTTTCCAGCTGCTCGCGCATGACCACCTGGTTGATGGGATGGTCCTCCACCAGCAGCAGGGCCAGCTGCGCAGCGGGCGCCTCGGCACGCGCCGGCGCGCTGGCGGGCCCCTCGTCCACCTCCGCACCCGCCGCGGCCGCGATGGCCGCGACCAGGCCCTGCCAGGCATAAGGCGAGGCCACCACCGGGGTCTGGGTCAGGTCCGGCGCGATCGGTGCCAGCGCGGAAATCACCACATCGGCATCGGGGCAGGCCGACAGCGCCTCTTCGTCGCAGACCAGCACGTCGACCGGCGTCACCGGCGGCGCGCCGGGATCGTACCGGACCGCGCGTGCGCCGTAGTACCGCAGCAGCTGCTCGACGCCCTGGTAGAGCTCCTGCAAGGTCACGTTCAGGCCGACGGTCAAGCCGCGCAGCCCGGCCTGCAGCCAGGGCTCCGCGGGCGCCGGAATGCCGGCGCTCGCCAGCGGCAGGCTGACGATGAAGCAGCTGCCCAGGCCCGGCTCGCTGACCACGCGGATCTCGCCGCGCATCAGCTCGACCAGCCGCCTGCAGATCGACAAGCCTAGCCCCGTGCCGCCGTAGTGGCGCGTATCGGGCTGCTCGGCCTGCACGAACGGCTCGAACAGGCGGCGCTGGTCGTGCGCCGCAATGCCGATGCCGGTATCGACCACACGGATTTCGACGCCTTCGGCGCCGCCGCCCTGTGCAAGCCGCATGCGCCTGGCCGTGACGATCACCTTGCCCTGTTCGGTGAACTTGACCGCGTTGCTGACCAGGTTGTTCAGGATCTGTTCCAGCTTGACCACGTCGGCCATCACCGGCTCGGACAGCGACGGATCGTTGATGCACAGCAGGCGCAGGTGCTTGCGCGCGGCTTCGGCGGCAAAGCCCCGGGTCACTTCCTCGACCACCTCGTCGAGCCGGCACGGCCGCGGCTGCAGCGACATTTGCCCGGCCTCGATCTTGCTGAAGTCGAGCACGTCGTTGATGATGTCGATCAGCGATTGCGAGGCGTGCTGCATCACGGCAAGCTGGTCGCGCTGGCGAGGCTCGAGCCGGGTCAGGCTCAGCAGTTCGATGCTGCCCAGCATGCCGTTGAGGGGGGTGCGGATTTCGTGGCTCATGGTTGCCAGGAACGCGGACTTGGCCCGGTTGGCGGCATCCGCCGCGCGGATGGCCTCTCGCAGGCGCGCCTCGCCGCGCCGCACCTCGGTGACGTCGTTGAGCGCGCACAGCAGCGCCGAGCGCACCTCGTAGGTGATCTGCACCAGGCGGACCTCCAGATAGCGCGTCTCGCCATTGCTGCAGGCCATGTCGACGTCGAAGCAAGGCAGCACCTGCGGCGGGCCCTCGGCACTGGCATCGCAGCTCGCCAGGCGCGCTTCGCAGGCGCCCTGCAGTTGCGCCAGGCCGGCAGGCGTGGCCTGGTCGATGAGCACCTGGGCCGCGGCATTGGCCAACAGCACCTGGCGCGTGTTGCGTTCGACGATCATCAGGCCCACGCCCGCCACCTCGATCACGAAGCGACCCAGCGCATCGCTCTCCTGCAAGCGCCGGGACTGGCGCTGCGCCGGCCGCATGATGCGCCGGTCGATCAGCCAGATCCACGCGAAGATCAGCAGCGACAGCGAACCGGTCAGCCCCACCATCCACAGCGTGTTCTCCCGGAACTGCCGCCACACGCGGCCAAGATCGACCACGCTCACGGTGCGCCAGCCCCAGGCGTCGAGCGGATAGTCCAGCACCACCACGTGCCGCAGCAGCTCGTACCGCACCAGCGATGAACGCACCGTGCCCGGCCGCGCGCCGCCGGCCGCCAGCGCCGCGGCGACGGGCGCCGCGAGCGGGCCGGCCGGCATGCCGTCGGCGCCCAGCACCATGCCGGCATCGGTCAGCAGCATGAAGTCGCCATCCTCGGCCGGGTCGTCGGGGAGCATCGGGGACAGCGGGAACTCCATCGCCAGCACCGCGGCCGGCTCGCCGCCGTCCTGCACCAGCGTGGCAAAGGTGACCGTGCGGATGCCGCTGATCCAGTCCTGCGCCGGCGGCAGCATCACCGCCTGGCCCGGACGGGCACGCAGGCGCGCCAGCAGCGCATCGTTGCGCAGCCGCTGCAGGGTGTCGCGCAGGAAGACCTGGCGCGCGTCGTCGCGCTGCAGCAGCATGCGCGCCGGATTCAGCCGGCGCGGAATGACGTACAGCTGGTCGGCGTGCAGGTCGATCAGGTAAGCGCTCTGCACATCGCGGTATTGCAGGTTGTTGACGCGGAAGGTGAACGTCATGACGTGAGCCAGGTCCTTCAGCCGCTTGCCAGGCTGACTGGCGGTCGCGGGCGGCACCAGCAACGCGATGTAGGGCCGGTCGCCGCGGCGCTGCAGGCGCTCGGACCATTGCGCGTCGCTGACCGCCGCGACATCGTCGGCGAGGCCGATATCGGACAGCCGCGCCAGCGATCCCTGCGCGCGCACGGTCAGCGCCTCGGCAAGGTGCAGCGTGGACTGCAGCTGTTCGGACTGCGCGTGCAGCACCATGCCCTGCCGGTCGATCGCCTCGCGCAGGCGGTAATGGAGCAGCACGCCCCAGGACAATACGGTCAGGCCCACCACGCAGGCCGAGAACAGATAGACCAGATAGCGGATCTGGCGAATGCTCAACGGCAATGCGGCGCTGGTGTCGGCCGGCATCAGCCTTTTCATTGCTTACCTCGTAATCACGTCGACCGGCCCGGGCGCTTGCTGCGCCGGGCTTCTCACAACATGCCGCGCTGGATGGCGAAGGCGGCGAGCTCGACATCGTTGTCGGCACCGACCTTGCGCATGACGCTCTGCTTCTGCGTACTGATGGTCTTGACGGTGCGCCCGGTCCGCACCGCGATTTCGGTCACGGACAGGCCTGACAGATAGAGCCGCAGCACTTCGCTTTCGCGGGTGGTGAGCAGTTCGGCCCAGTCGTCGAAGTCGCCGAGGCCGCGGCAGCGCCGGCCCCAGATCAGGTCACAGGCGATGTCCGACACCGAAGCCAGATCCAGGTGTGCCATCCGCACCGCCTTCACGACCTCGTCGGCGTGGTCACGGGCGGTCACGACATTGCGGCAGCCATCCTTGATCAGTTGCAGCACGCCGGCGCGGTCCGCGATATTGGCAATGGCGACCACGCGTTGCCGGCCCAGCGCGGCCAGCCGCGCACCCAGGCGGGCGTAGCTGCCGCAACGCGCATCGTTGCCGGTGCCGAGCGGGAACCGCAGCGCCACCACATCGCAGACGCCATGCCCCAGCGCCTGCACCAGGCCGCGCTCGTCGCCGACCATGCCTGACACCTCGATGCAGGCGCTGGCCGCGAGCCGCCGGCCCAACAGCCGCCGCGCCACAGGTTGCGAGTCCGCGACGATCACCCGGATTTTTTCCATGACCGCTTTACGCTCCAGCGTTGTCCCGGTCTCAGGATGGGCCATGCGCCTGGCTTTCGAAATCAGCCAAGCCTGAAATGTCCGCGGTATTTTCTGATCAGCTGCTGCCGAGGGGCCGCGCGGCCGAGCGCAGGCCGGCAATAACGCGAGTCAGCGCCCGCGCGCAAATCGGCAGTGAAAAAGAGAAAGGGAGGAAGAGAGAAAGAAGGGAAGCCTGACCTGGGTGTTCACGCGGCTGCGATTATCCCGCGCCGCCAAGCAGGCCGTTGGTGCGGGCATATTCGTAAAGCTCATAATCGTTTGCCAGACCCAGCTTTTTCATGGCAATGCTTTTTTGCGCGCTGATGGTCTTGCTGCTGCGATTGGCCTGACGCGCAATCTCGATGACCGGCACGCCGGCCGCGCATTGGCGGATCACTTCGAGTTCCCGGCGCGTCAGGATCGGCCGACGCGACAGTTCATCGAGCCCGCCCGAGGCGAGAATGGCGCGCACCGAGGCCGGCTGGTAGCTCAGTCCGCTGAACGCGGCGCGCACCGCGGGAATCAGTTCCTGGACCGGATCGGTCTTGTTGAGGATCACCGAAATGCCGACCTTCTGGATATTGCGGATCAGCGCCGGATTATCGAGCATGGTCATCACCACGATGCGCGTGGTGGGATAGCGGCGCCGCAACATCTGCAGCATCGGCAGGCCGTCGCCAAACTGCCCGCCGGGCATGGAGTAATCGGTGACGATGACGTCGCAGTCGGTGCTTTCGAGCAACGCCACCAGTTGCGTCGAATTGGTGGCGCTGCCCACGACCTGCATGCCCACTTCAAGCGCCAGCACACGACTCATGCCGTCCAGGACGACGGGGTGGTCATCGGCGATGATTATCTTGATCATTGTTACCCCCTGATTTTTCGGTTCCGTGGCCACGCAGCGGTGCCCCGCGGAACTGAGCCGGTATTGCAATACCGGTCATCTTGGCTGACTTGAATATTAGGAGTTCTCCGAAAAACCCGAATTAAGGTATTCCTTAAATAGTACTCCGCCAATCGCCAGGATGGCCGTTCCGGCTGCCGCTGTTGCTGCCGCCGTTGCTACCGTTCTGGCTGCCCTTCTGTTCGCTTGCCGGATCGTCGGACCCCTCGAAGTACGCTGCAAGATACAAGGCCAGGTTGTCGACATGGGCCTGCACGGCCTGCTGCGCCTGCGCCACATCCAGTTCCAGTTCCCGGCACAACGCGACGATTTCTTCGCCGTCCTCGGCCAGCGCCATGGCGCCGCGCATGCGGTGGGCGTGGTGGCGGAGCGCCTTCCATTCCCCGCGGCGCGCGGCGGCGGACAGCGCCGCGAAATCTTCGCGCATGGTATGCGCCAGCAGCGCCAGGCTGGCGGCGCTGTCAGGGATTCGTGGCAAGCCGGCTTCGTCGTCGGCGGGTCGCATCGGTGCGGCGGCATGCTCGGGCAGCACCGCTCGCAGGCACTCGGCCAGGGGACCGAGCAAGACGGGCTTGGACAGGTAACGGGCCATGCCGGCTTCCAGGCAGCGCTCCGCCTCGCCCTGCGCGATGCTTGCGGTCAGCCCGACGATCGGCACGGTCGACCCTTGCGCGCGCAGCCTGCGGCAAAGTTCGTTGCCGTCCATGCCCGGCATGTGGACGTCGGTGAGCACCAGGTCGAACTTGCGCTGCTGCCACAGCGCCAGCGCTTCCTCGCCACCGCTCGCCAGCGTGGCGCGGCAGCCCAGGCGGTCGAGCTGCTGCTGCATCAGCAGCCGGTTGTAGGGATGGTCGTCCACCACCAGGATCTCCATGCCCAGCTGCGGCACGGGCTCGGCGGCCGTCGCCGCTGGCGGTGCGCTCGCCGGCGTCATGCCGGCGGCCAGGCACAGTGCGCGCAGGATGCCGGCCTGGTGGTAGGCGCTGACGAGCCAGCTGCCGCCGACGAGCTGCGGTTCGACCGGGCCATCGGCACGTCCGAACACCACGCCGGCATAGCCTTGCGGAATCGCCGCGATACGACGGGTGGCGACGAAAAGCACCATGCCGGGTTGCGACGCCGGCCCGTCGCAGGGGGTCGCCTCGCACCCCGTCGCGCGCAGGGTCTCGATGGCATGGTTGCGGATCTCGTCGTCCTCGGTCAGCACGGCCACCGGCGGCAGCACCGGCTCCAGCGCCGTGCGCGGCCCCGCTTGCGGCAGGCGCAGCAAGACCCGGAACACGCTGCCCTTGCCGGGCTCGCTGTGCACGGAAACGCTGCCATCCATCAGCGCGGCCAGCCGCCGGCAGATCGACAAGCCCAGGCCCGTGCCGCCATAGCGCCTGGCGGTGGACGGGTCGGCCTGCACGAACGGCTCGAACAGTTTTTCCTGAACCTCGGGCGCGATGCCCGGCCCGGTATCCGCGACCTCGAGTTGGATCGTGATCCTGCCATCGGCATCGGCGGTCTCCGGCACGGCGGCCACCTCGCCTTGAGGCGCTCGTCCCAGGCGCACGATGACATGGCCTGTGGCGGTGAACTTCAGCGCATTGCCGATCAGGTTGCCGATGATCTGGCGCACGCGCACGGGGTCGCCGGCCAGGCACGGCAGGCCCGGCTCCGGATAGCACGACAGCGCAATCCCCTTTTGCAGTGCGATCGGCGCGTGCGCCCGCACCGTCGATTCGAGCAGGTCGACCGGGTCGAACGGCACGCTGTCCAGCTGCATCTGGCCCGCTTCCGCGCGCGAGTAATCAAGCAGGTCGTCCAGGATCTGCAGCAGCACCTGCGACGAAGACTGGATGGTCGACAGCATCTCGCGCTGGCTATGCGCAAGGCTGGTCAGCGACAGCAGTTCCAGCGTGCCCAGCATGCCGTACAACGGCGTGCGGATCTCATGGCTCATGGTGGCAAGGAAGCGCAGCTTGGCGGCGCTGGCCTCGTCCGCAAGCTGGCGGGCGCGGGCCAGCTTGCGATTCGCCTCGCGTTCTTCCGTGACATCATGGATCGCGCACAGCAACACGTCCTCCCCTTCGAAGCGGGTACGGCGGCCGACCACCAGCACGTCGCGTGCACCGCCGGCGCCCGCCGGTACCCGCACCTCGAGCCGCACGGGGGTTTCGCCGCGCCGCGCCAGGATGGCGTCGAGCCAGGGCCGGCCTTGCGTGCGCGCATCGAGCGGCAGCCATTGCGCGGCCAGCGCGTTCTCGGCGCGCACATGCGCATCGGCGGTGCGCACCACCCGCAGGCCTACCGGCGCGGCCTGCATCACGGTGCGGTTGAAGCGCTCGCTGTCTTCGATGCGCTCGGCGTTGCGCTGCATCGGCACCAGCACCCGGCGCCGGACCATGCGCGCGCCTTGCAGCACCGCGGCGACGCCGAGCCCATAGAGCAGCAGCGCCACGCCCAGCGCCAGCCCGTGGTCGGCCAGGCCTCGCGACAGCGGATAGGCATAGGCCGCGCGCCAGCCGTGGTCGCGCGCCATGCTGCCGATCATCAGGCTGCCTTGCTCGAACCAGTAGGCCACGCCCTGCTCGCCGGCGGCCAGCTCGCGCGCGACGCGGTCGCCCATGGCCTGCGTGTGCAGCCAGCCGGCATCGCGGCCCTGGAACAGCAGCTTGCCGCGCTCATCGAAGAACACGGCGCGCTTGCCCGATACCTGCTGCACCGCTTGGGTGGCCCCCGGCAGGCTGACATCGCCCATCAGGGCGCGGATCGGAATGGCGGTCGCGGTATAGCCGAGCAGCGTTCCGGTGGCGTTGCGAACGGGCAGGAAGCAGCTCAGCATGGTTTCCTGCCCGATCAGGCCCGGATAAGGACCGGCCCACAGCGGCGTGCCCGCCGGAGTCGAGGCCCGCGCCTCGCGCGACCGGCGCGCCAGCGCCTTGGCCCAGTTGCTGACGGCATCGGCAACCAGTGGCCCGCTCAGCGGCAGCGCCGCCGGCAGCGCGGGGGTCACCAGCGCCTCGCTGCCGTCAGCCATCAGAAACACCGAGCGCACGCCTTGCGGCGCCGTGCCCCAGTACGCGCGCTCGAAGATGGCAAAGCGGATGATGTGCGACACCGCCGCGGACCGGTCCGCGCCCAGCACCGGCGCCCCGCGCATCAGGGTGGCGGGATTGATCAGTCCGGGCAAGTCGACGGCTCTCGCACTGCCCGCGGGAACCGCCATCAGCGCGGCTTCCAGCTGGGTCGCGGGCCGGTCGCTGCGCACCAGCCGGTACTCGGGCCCTGTGATCTCGGCCATGCGCCGGATAAAGTACTCATGGGTGGCCTTGGCCGCCAGCACCGCGCCAAAGTGCTGGCGCGCGGCCCACGCCTGCTCCCATACGACGCGCTGGAACCGGCTATGCAGAAACAAGGCGAGGCACCCGCTGATGACCACGATCAGCAGGGCGGCAACGACGGTGAGAAGGCGACCGGGAAACTGCTTGTTTGCGCGAGACAGCCAATTGGGCATTGGCGAAACTCCTTCTCAGCAACCTGCCTGACGCGGCTCGGGAACCGGGCCGTCTTCCGGCGCCCGATGGCCGGGGAATTGCCTATGGATTATGCATCAACATCCCGGCTCTTCCTGGCACGCCGCCGTGTCGCGATGGCTGAGGCGCCATGGACGACGTCATGGTCGCGGGTCAGCGCGCCGCCGATGCCACGCAGGCCGCGTCAAGCACCGCCAACGGGTTGGCAGGGCGCGCCGTTTCCGGCGGCAGCGCATAGCGCAGCGCGCAAGAGGATTTCGCATCGCTGCCCCATTTGACCTGCAGTTCGCCGCTGTCCTGCTTCAGCCCGCGCACGATGATGCGCCCGCCCTGCCCGACGGTGCCCGCCGCCTGGCCATGCGCGTCGGTGACCTCGGCCCCGAACGGCAGCGGTGCCCCATCCGGGCCCATGACCCGCAGGATCGCGGCGCGCCCGGGGTTCTCGGTCTCGAACTTCATCTTCACGATGGCGCCCGCGGTGGGTGCGGTGTTCTGCTGCGTAGTCTTCAGCGCCACGCTGAGCGGCAGCCCCTTGGGATCGATCTCGATCTGGTTGCGCGAGAACGGCGTCAGGCTCGGCACGAGGGCGTGGCCCCACGGGTCCACGCGCAGGCCGCTGCCATTGGTCACGCGCGCGCCGGCTGCGTCCGCGGCCTCGATGATGGCCATGGTGTCGCCCGACATCGGCGTGAACGCCACGCCGCCGGCATAGGCAACGATGCCGCCGCTGATGCCGAAGCCGGCCTGCGAGTAGTTGCGGCCCTTGCTGGCGCTGGCGGTGACGGTGGCAAATGGCGACACATAGCCGGCGTTGGCGCCCACGGTGGCGGTGTCGGTGCTGTTGCCGCCGCCGGTGTAGCCGGCATTGATGCCGTAGGTGAAGGCGTTGTCGTCGCCGAGCGTGCCGGTCACCGATTCCTGCAGCGAGGTGCCGCCACTGGAGTCGTGCGACAGGCTGGTCATCGAATACGGCGCATGCTGGCCGCTGCCCAGCGGGATGCCCACCGTGAGCATCACCCGGTTATCCCATTTGCCGGCGTTGACGTTGAACTGGCGCGATGCCGAGATGCCGTAGTTGATGCGCTTGTAGCTGTTGTTGTAGCCGGCCTGGAACTGGGTGTCGCTGCCGCTGCGGTTCCAGTAGTTCTGCGTGGATCCGGTCAGGTAAAAGGAGCCGTAGCCTTGCGGCAGCATCTGGTTGATGGTCACCTGCAGCCGGCCGCGCTGGATCCCGCCCATGAACATGCCCGCGGCCATGCCGCGCTGTTCCAGGTCGCGCAGCGCCATGGCATCGGACATGCTGAGGTAGCCGCTGCTGGAGTAGCGGTAGGCGGCCAGGGTCAGGTTGGTGTTGGTCGGCGCCACCAGCTTGCTGTAAGACAGCCGCAGGCTCTGGCCGTCGCGGCCGCCCGCGTCCTGCAGCGTGGTCCAGGCTTGCGTGATGTCGGCACCGAAGGCGCCCAGGTCCGTGTTCAGCGCGCCGCCGCCCATCACCGCGGTGTAGTCCTGCGCCACGATAAAGCCGCCGTAGCCCGTCACCATATTGCTGATGCCATGCTGGACCGTGGCCTGCATCATCATCGGCCGGCTGTGGAGCGAGACATTGCGGTATTGCCCCACGGTAATGCTGTAGCGCGTGATGCCCGGGCGCAGCGCATTGACGGCCGCGGCAAAAGGCAGGCGCGAGATGCGCACGTTGCCGTCGGCTTCGGTGATCACCAGTTCGAGGTCGCCCCCATATCCGGTCGGATACAGGTCGGTAATCTCGAACGCACCGGGCGCGACCGTGGTTTCGTAAATGATGTTGCCGCTCTGGCGCACCTGCACCCGGGCATTGCTGTTGGCAATGCCGCGCACGACCGGCGCGTAGCCGCGTTGCGATTCCGGGTACATGCGGTCGTCGCTGGCAATCTGCACGCCGCGAAAGCCGAAGCTGTCGAACAGGGCCCCGTCGGTATAGGCCTCGCCGATCACCAGCTGGCTGCGGATCGGCGCCAGCGAGCGCTGCAGGCTGGTCTGCACGCTCTGGTAGCGGCCGCCCTCGAAATCGCCATGGGTCAGGTTGCCGACATGGCGGAAGCGCCAGCCGCCGAAGTTGAAGCCGGCGTTCAGCCCGACGTAGCTCTGCGTGGTCGAGAACCCGGCCGCATCCGAGTGGTAGACGTTGGCGTTGTACTGCAGCCGCGCCGCGGTGACGCCCTCGTCCCAGTACTTGGGATCGACATAGCCGCGCGCCGTGCGCGACATGGCAATCTGCGGCACGGACACGTCCAGCCGCTGCTCGCCGTTGTCGAAGCTGGCGGTGGCATCGGGCACCAGCTCGGGCAGCGCCACGCAGCCCGCCACCAGTTTTGCCGAGGCCTCGGGCGAGAGTTTCGACAGGTCGATGCCGATGCGCTCGACCGCGGTGCGGTCGAAGCAGGGCTGCACGTTGCGCGTATCGTCGCCGACCTGTCGCAGCGTCGCCTCGGTCCGGCCCAGCCAGGCATCGTTCACGTAGAGCTCTGCGCGATAGCTTCCGGGCAAGGCCACGTTGCCCTTGTTGAAGCGGCTCACGTCGATGCGGACGCCGCCCGGCTGCTGCAGGAAGGTGTCGTTGAACTCGACTTCGGCGAGCATGGTCGAAGCGCCGGGGCCGCCAACCGCTCCCCATGCATTCACGCTGGCAAACAAGGACAACACCACCGCGCTGGCCGGACGCAGCCGCGACGGGAACGACGAGGTCTTCTGGGTTTTCATGGTCTATGCCGGATAACTGGCACTGCGCGGGCAACACTTGCCCCTGCCGCCTGCGCGGCATCGTCAATCGAAGGCATTCAGCCTGGAGGTTCGCCGGGCGGCGCCCGGCGCTAGGTCAGCGCGAAATTCAGTGCGAAGTTCAGCGCTAAAGGGCCGGGGCGGTGCGGCTGTCGAGCGCGGCTTCGCCGCGGGCTGAGCCACCGTAGTCATTGATGGTGTTGAAGCGGACCGTGGCGTCCGGGCCTTGCGCCACCTCGCCGGTCAGCGGAAAGCTCTTGGTTTCGCCCGGCCCGATCATGCCGCCTTCTTCAAAGCGGGCGGTCCTGCCGCCGCCGACCAGTTCGATCCGGGAGAAGGAAACGTGATACGCGCTCGGGTTGCGGCCTTCCAGGGCAGGCTTGCCGCCGGCCTGGACCACGCGCCAGCGGATCATGGCCGGGGCTTCCTCGGCCGTTCCCTTCAGGCCGGCAGGACGAAAGAACAGCTTGATGCGTGAACGGAACGCCAGTTGCAGCTTGTTGGCATCGGCCTGGTCCGCGCCCGGCTTGGGGGGGATCTCCAGCACGTTGAGCCAGAACACGGATTCGCGGTCCTGCGCCAGCGGCTCGCCGGTGTAGAGGATGCGCAGCGTCTGGCCCTTGCCGGGGTCGATGCGCGACACCGGCGGCGTCACGGTGAACGGCACCTCGATGGCGGCGGGCGCGGCCTTGGGATCGCCCTTGTCGATCCACGCCTGCGTCAATGCGGGTGTCTTGCCTTCGTTGGTCAGCTTGATGGTGGTCTCGCTCTCCTGCGCGCGATAGATGACCCGGGTGCCGGCGATGACCACGGAGGCCTGCGCTTGCACTGCACTCAGGAGCCCCAGCGCAACAACGCCGGCGGAAATCAGGGACTTGATCGTCATGTTCTTGCTGGCAGCGGGCGACGGCTCGGGTGAACCGGCTGCCGGATGGGCCGCCAAAATGGTTTACCGGCGCGACGTCAGTTGGTGAAGGCGCGGAGCGCGCCGGTATCACGCTCCGCACCTGCGGCGCTGGGTTTACTCGTAGGAGATCGAGTACATCACGCTGGAGTTGGCGGCACCGGCCGTGGCCTGCCCAGTGGCGTAGTACTGCGCGTAGTACCACAGCGTGGCCGCGCCGTTGACGAGCGCCACCGCGTTCGAGTTTTGCGACAGATTGGTGTAGCCGGCCTTGATCGGAGTGTTGGCGGTGCCGCCATTCAGCAGCCGGATCTGCACGTTCGTGGCGCCGCCCGCATCCACGATCAGGTTGCCGGTGGTGGCATCGGTAGTCGGGCCGGCCTCGAAGAACGTATGGACGTTGCCGGTATCCGGAGTGCAATCGGTCAGCGCGATGTTGAACGGCGTCTGGCCGGCAACGTCGCCGAGCTGCTTCAGGGTCGAGGCGGAGACCGTCGGCAGCCGCACAGTAAAGTCGCTGAAGGTGGTGCCGTTGCCGTTGATCTTGCAGGTCTGGGCGGTGATGTTGCCATTGAAAGTAATGGTGCCATCGACGGCATGGGCAGACTGCGCGCCCATGGCGGTACCGGCAACGATCAGAGCGGCGAGAAGCTTGTTATTGGTCATGATGGGTGATTCAGAGGTTGGTAGGTCAATGGCTTGCGGATCCGGCGGATCCCGCCCTGCCCCGTGCCGCGTGCCACTGCCGATCAGCTTGTGCAGTGGCCGGCCGCCCCGGGGACAAGTGGAATATAGGGATGGGGCTTAATGCCACCAATCAGGCAAGCCTTAGATCTTGTTCGGAATTTTCCCTTTGACATGGGCAGGGTCAACCCATGATGCGTCGGCACCACCAGCGGCTGGCGTGGCGGCCAGCCAGCTCCCTGCAGGCCGCCCTGTTGCAGGGCCGGCGCCGCGCGCGTCAGGCCAGGCGCGGCAGGTGCACCGATACCGCCAGTCCGCGCGGCTGCGCATTGCGCGCGGATACCGTGCCGCCATGCGCGGCGATACCCGCCTGCGCGATACTGAGCCCGAGCCCTGCGCCGGCCGGATGGCCCGGGCCGCTGCGCACGCGATAGAACGGTTCGAACAGGCTTGCCAGCGCATCGGCCGGCACGCCGGGACCACCATCGACGATGTCGAGCCGGATCGCGTCCGCGTCAGCCCGCAGCGTCACGCTCACCGGCGCGGCCGGATCGGTGTACCGGATGGCATTGCGCAGGATATTCTCGATCGCGCTGCCCAGCGCCGCGGCATCGGCATCGAAGACCAGCTCGTCCGGCGCGGTCCAGTGGATCGCCACACCCCGGGCCGCGGCCTCGAAGCGGGCATCGGCGACGATCACGTCGACCAGATCGGCGAGGTCGACGGGGCTGCGCACCGGCGCCATCGCATGCAGCCGTGCCAGCTGCAGCGTGCGTTCGACCAGGGCATCGAGCCGCTCGGTCTCGCGCTCGATGCGATCGAACTGCAGCGCGAGCGTGGCATCGCGGCGGCGCGCCAGCTCCAGCGACAGGCGCAGCCGCCCCAGCGGCGAGCGCAGCTCATGCGCAATATTGCGCAGCAGCTGCTCGCGCCAGTCCACCAGGCGCTGCAGCTGATCGGCCATGGCGTCGAAATCTCGCGCGAGCTGGCCAAGCTCGTCGGCGCGGCGGGCCAGCACCGGCGGCGTGCGCGTGGCCAGCTCGCCGTCGGCGAGCGCCTGCGTGGCTTCGCGCAGGCGCCGCACCGGGCCGGCCACGTGCCGCGTCAGGGCCCAGCACAGCGGCGCCGACACCGCCAGCGCGAACAGGCCCAGCGCCAGCGCCACCGGCGACAGGTGCAGCACCTCCCAGCGCGACGAGTCGAACGGCAGGAACAGCAGCAGTACCTCGCTGCCGTCCGGCAGCGCGATCGGTTGCGGGTCCCACCACGACACGCGCGCGCCGGGCCGCGGCACGTGCTCGACCGCATGGCCGATCATGCCCGCGCGCCACATCGGCACGATGCGGTCGGCCACATGGTTACGCAGCCGCGTCGGCAGTTGCCGGCCCAGCATGTCCCGCAGCGCGTCGTCGACGATATAGACGTCCAGCGCCGAGTCATGCGAATCCATCGCCCGCAGCCAGCGCCGCAGGCCTGGACGCCCCTGGGTCCGCGCCACCTCGAGCGCGTCTTCGGTGAGCGCGGCGGGGCTCAGGCCGTCAAGCGCCTCGAAGCGGTACCAGGCCACCGCGGCCGTCAGCGCCATGCCGATGCCGACGATCGCGGCCATGCCCAGCCAGAACGCCAGGAAGTTGCGCCAGAACAGCGGCAGCGGGAACAGCGCGCGCATGCGGCGCCAGCCGTTCACGGCGCCTGCACCAGCAGGTAGCCCTGGCCGCGCAGGTTGCGGATCCGCAGCGGCGACGAGGAGGCGTCGAGCGCCAGCTTGCGGCGCAGCGCGCTGACGTGGGTGTCGAGGCTGCGGTCGTAGCGCTCCGGAGCGCGTCCCAGCGCGAAGCGCCCGATTTCTTCACGCGTCACTACCCGGCCGGCCGAGCGCATCAGGATTTCCAGCACGCGCTGCTCGGCGCCGGTCAGCGTGGCCAGCGCCGGTCCGTGCATGGCTTCGCCGGAGGCCAGGTTCAGGCGCAGCGCGCCGGCCTCCAGCCACGGGCTGGCGCCGGTGGCCGGCGTGGCGCGCTGGAACCGGCGCAGCACCGCGTGCATGCGCGCGCGCAGTTCGCGCGGGCTGAAGGGCTTGCTCAGGTAGTCGTCGGCACCGAGCTCGAGCCCGAGCACGCGGTCGGTCTCGTCGCCATGCGCGGTAAACATGATCACCGGGCGCTGCGAGCGCGCGCGGTGCAGCCGCAGCAGCTCCAGGCCGTTGCCGTCGGGCAGCATCAGGTCCAGCAGCGCGACATCGAAGTCATTGCGGGCCAGCAGGGTCTCGCCCTGCTCGCGGGTGTGCGCCAGCGTGACGGTGCAGTGGTCGGGCTCCAGGTATTCGCGCAGCATCTGCGCCAGTTCCAGGTCGTCGTCGATCAGCAGCACGCGCGCGGGCGGCGTGTGAGAGCAAATCAGCATGCAGCTTGCCGGGGCCCTGGCGGGCGAGGAGTAGTCCGCCGGCCTCCGGTTCCGTCAAGAAACGTCAAGAAAACAAAAGCTTTCCAAAGTGACTGGTTAGCAATTTGCATCCCCGATTCTAATATGAGAATGATTGTTATTTGCATACAGCGGGGAAAATAATGAAGGACAGGCAGGCCGCCGGAAGCGGGTGGGCATTGAAGGCGGCAGCACGGGCAGTGGTTGGGACGGCAGCATCGGGGGGCATGCCGCGGGGTCAATGGATGACCGGGCTGGCGGCAATATGCGCGGCGTCGGGCATGACCGGGGCGTGGGCCCAGGCGCAGGAAGCCAAGACGGAAGCCACCCTAGCCACCGTGGTGGTGACCGCGGCGGGCAGCGCGCAGGATATCCGCGATGCACCCGCGTCGATCAGCGTGGTCACGCGTTCGGACCTGGAAAACAAGGCTTACCGCGACCTCAACGACGCGTTGGTGGAAGTGCCGGGCGTGATCGTCAGCGGCGGCGGCGACCGCACCGATATCAGCCTGCGCGGCATGGGCGCCAAGTACACCCAGGTGCTGATCGACGGCAAGCGCCAGAGTTCGCGCGAGACCCGCACCAACTCCGACTCGTCGGGCGTCGAGAGCAGCTGGACCCCGCCGCTCGCCGCGATCGAGCGGATCGAGGTGGTGCGCGGCCCGATGTCGTCGCTGTATGGCTCCGATGCCATGGGCGGCGTGGTCAACATCATCACGCGCAAGGTGCCGAAGCAATGGACCGGCGAGCTGCGCGGCGATGCCACGCTGCAGCAGCACAGCGACTCGGGCAACCAGTACCAGGGCAACTTCTACCTGGCCGGCCCGCTCAAGAGCGACCTGCTGGGGCTGCAGCTGTACGGCCAGAGCACGCACCGCATCGAAGACGACATCGATTACGGCTTTCGCGGCCGCCGCGCCGAGAGCCTGACCGCCAAGCTGGCGCTGACACCCACGCGCCAGCACGACATCGTGTTCGAGGCCACCGGCATGCGCCAGCAGCGCAGCGAGACCGTGGGCAAGACCGTGCCGCCGCTGCCGCCCGGCACGCCGTGCCCGCGCACCGGCTGCCCCACCTCGTCCGAGACCGACTACCGCAGCGAGAAGTACGCGTTGTCGCATACCGGCCGCTGGGGCTTTGGCGTCTCCGACAGCTATATCCAGCAAGAGGAGTTCGACAACCGCAGCCGCCGGATGAAAATCAAGAACCTGGATGCGCGCACCAGCTGGGCCATGCCGCTGGGCAACCACATGCTGTCGGTCGGCGCCGAATACCTGAACCAGCGCCTGAACGACCAGACCGGCAACCAGATCGCGGGCGGCCCGAACCGGGTCGAGCGTTACCAGTGGGCCCTGTTTGCCGAGGACGAATGGCGCCTGGCGCAGAGCTTTGCACTGACCGGCGGCGTGCGCATGGACCATGACCAGAACTTCGGCCAGCACTACAGCCCGCGCCTGTACGGCGTCTGGCACGCGGCCGAGCGCTGGACCGTGAAGGGCGGCGTGTCCACCGGCTTCCGCGCGCCGGACCTGCGCCAGACCGTCGCCGGTTGGGGGCAGACCAGCCGCGGCGGCAACATGTACGGCAACCCGGACCTGAAGCCCGAGACCATGGTGTCGCAGGAACTGGGCCTGCTCTACGACAAGGGCAACGGCCTGCAGGCCGGCGTGACGCTGTTCAACAATGACTTCAAGGACAAGATCACGCGCGTGGCCTGCCCGCTCACGCAATGCACTGATGGCCCGAACCAGTTCGGCGCCGCCCCGACCACGTACATGAACGTGGACCGCGCCTACTCGCGCGGCGTGGAAGCCAGCCTGCGCTGGCCCATCGCGCAAGCGTGGTCGCTGACCGGCAGCTACACCTACACCCGCTCGGAACAGAAAAGCGGCCAATACCAGGGCCAGCCACTTAACCAGTTGCCGATGCACCTGCTGGTGGCCACGCTGAACTGGCGCCCGTCGGAAAAGCTCAACGCGTGGGCTCGCGTCAACTACCGCGGCAAGGAAAGCCAGCCGATCACCGGGCCGTCTTCCAGCACCGTGGTGGCGCCGTCTTACACCTTCGTCGACCTCGGCGCGACCTATGCGGTCACCAAGAACGTGTCGGTGTTCGCCGGCATCTACAACCTGTTCGACAAGCAGGTGAACTACACCGACTACGGCTATGTCGAGGACGGCCGGCGCTACTGGATGAGCGTGGCGGTGAAGTTCTGAAGGATGGGTTTAGGGGTTGTGGCACGGTACGCGTCGCCGCTCGCTTGGCGCTGACATGTCTCGGCCTCCGAGGGGGTTGAAGTCTCGACTTCGTTGAGGCTCCCGCCCTCTCCCCCGCCCCTCTCCCGCAAGCGGGAGAGGGGAGCAAACAAGCGGGAGGGAGACATCCTTTGGTCTCGCCCGCGTCGGCGCCGTGCGAGCGCAGCGACGCACTCCGTGCCAGCGGAACCAGGCGGTTCAAAAGCCGACAGCATGTCACCAACAGCGACCAATTACCACCGCGCGACGGTACGCTCACCTCGAAGCCCCCACGCCATCCGCGCGGCACGTTGCCGGCACCTCGCCGTAGCGTGCCATCAGCGCACCGGCCACCGCATTGGTCCAGCCAAAGCCGTCCTGCAGCGGATACTCGCCGCCGCCCCCGCCGTGGGCAGCGCCTTCGATACGCCGGATGCGGTATTTCTCGACCAGCTTGCATTCGTGCGTGTACAGGCTGGCGACGGTAGCCAGCCAGCGCCGCGCAATCTCGCCTGCGAGGGCATCGTGGCCATAGCGCTCCAGCCCGCACACCGCCAGCCACTGCAGCGGCGCCCAGCCATTGGGATGGTCCCATTGCTGCCCCGAGGTGCACTCCGTCGTGGCCAGGCCGCCGTCAACCAGCAGCCGGTCCTGCACAGCCCGCGCCACCCCTTGCGCCTGCGCCGGACTGGCCAGGCCGAGATAGAGCGGCATCACGGTAGCCGCGGTCAGGTACCGGCGCGGCGCGCCGCGGCACCAGTCGTAATCGATGAAGACACCCGCGGCGCCGTCCCACAGGTATTGCAGGATGGCCGCCTCGCGCCGCTGTGCCGCGGCGCGGTAAGCCTCGGCCGCGGCATCGCCGGCCTGCTCGCACAGCGCCGCCAGCCGCGTTTCCAGGTGCCACAGCAGCGCATTGAGGTCGACCGGCAGCATCGCCGTGGTGCGGATGGTGGCCAGGTCGGCGGGCTGGCCGGCGCGCGGATCTGGCGCATCGAGCCAGCGCGAGCTGAAGTCCCAGCCCGACTCCGCCGCGGCACGCAGGTCGCGGAACACCATATGGTGCGGGCGGCCGCTGCGCAGCGCGGTCTCCATGTCTTCCAGGAAGGCCTCCTCGCGCGGCCATGGGCGGTCGTCCCAGTAGCGGTTGAGCAGCGCGCCGTCGGGCAGGCAGACCACGCGGCGGTGCGCGTGGCCGGGACACAGGCCGTCGGCGCCGTCCATCCAGAACGCATATTCGCGGCGCAACTGCGGCAGGAAGTCGAGCGCGCCGGCCAGTTGCTCGCGCTCGAGCAGGTCCACCATCAATGCAAAGACCGGCGGCTGCGAGCGGCTCAGGTAGTAGTTGCGGGTGCCGTTCGGCACCAGCCCGTAGGTGTCGAGCAGGTAGGCAAAATTCCGCGTCATCTCCACCATCAGGTCGCCGTGCCCGCTGCGGGCCAGCCCCTGCATGGTGAAGTAGGAATCCCAGTAATAGAGTTCACCGAAGCGCCCGCCCGGCACCACGTAGCGGTGCGGCAGCGGCAACAGCGACGACAGCGGCGGATGGGCCACGGGCGCACGCGTCAGCACTGGCCACAGCCCGTCGATATGCTCGCGCAGGGTGCTGGCCGGATCGGATACGTAGTGGCTGTCCGGCACGGTGGCGCGGGTGAAGTACGCCTGCACGAAATCCGCCAGCGAGAAGCCCGGCGTGTCGCGGGTCTCGCGATAGCGCGCCACGATCTGGTCCGGGTCGCAGTTGGGAATGCAGTCAGGGAAGGTCTTGCTGTCGGCGAACAGGCCGCTGTGCTGGACGTCGACGAACAGTTCGCAATAGCGTGCCGCCGGCGACAGCATGTCGGCGCAGGCGCAGCCCGGCAGCGCGTGCGGCGGCGGGCAGTCGCGGTGCGTGATCCAGGCGGGCTGCGCCGCCGCATGGATCTTGCCGGGCGCCGCGGCCGGTCCGGCCACGGCGCCGGCCCCGTCGGGCGTGGCCGGGGCGCTGCGCGGCACCGTGCTGCCGCTTGCGGCGGCGCCGGGCGATGGCGGTACCGCGGGTTCGGAATCGGGCTTGCCGGTTGGCCGCATGGACGCCTCCTTGTACCGGCCGCGCCGGCTCCGATGGGATAGAAATAGGAGCCGCGGCGCGCACGGTAAGTTCGCCGCCGCCACGCAAAGCGGCGCATGTGCCACGCCGGGGCAAGCCCGGGCGCGCGCTACACCTCCTTCTCGCCGTGTTGCACCGGAATCGCCGGCGCCGGCTCGCGCACGCCCAGCTGCATGAAGATCCAGGCCGACGCGCAGGTGATCAGCCCCATGCAGATAAAAGTCGCATGGAAGGCCGGCAGCACCGCCGCGGGATCCCCGCCAAAGCGGTGCTGGAACGTCGCCAGCAACGCCCCCGCCGCGGTTACGGCCAGGCTCATCGACAGCATCTGCACCATCGACAGCATGCTGTTGCCGCTGCTGGCGCCGGCGCCGCTGAGGTCCTTCAGCGTGACCGTGTTCATCGCCGTGAACTGGATCGAATTGACCATGCCGAACAATGCCAGCAGCGGCACCAGCAGCCACAGCGGCAGCTGCGGCGTGATCAGCGCGAAGGCCGCCATCACCACGCCCACCACGAAGGTGTTCGACACCAGCACGCGCCGGTAGCCATGGCGCTGGATCAGCCGTGTGGCGAGCCGCTTGGACGCCATGCCGGCTGCGGTGACCGGCAGCATCATCAGGCCTGCATCGAACGGCGCATAGCCCAGGCTGACCTGCAGCGTCAGCGGGATCAGGAACGGCATCGAGCCGTTGCCGATGCGCGCGAACAGGTTGCCCAGCAGCCCGACGCTGAAGCTGTGGATGCGGAACAGCCGCAACGGGAACAGCGGCTGCTTGCGGCGGTTGGCATGCAGCCCGTAGGCGGTCAGTGCGGCCATGCTGGCGATCAGCAGCATCAGCACGGTGGCGTGCTGGAAGCCCAGCCCGGCCAGGCCGTCGAGCGAGAACGACAGCGCCAGCATGGCGGTGGCCAGCAGCAGGTAGCCAGCGATGTCGAAGCGGCCGACGCCGGCCAGCCGCGCATTGGGCATGTAGCGCACGGTGGCCAGCGCCCCCAGCACGCCGACCGGCACGTTGATCAGGAAGATCCAGTGCCAGGACAGCGCCTGGGTCAGCCAGCCGCCCAGCGTGGGCCCGATCAGCGGGCCGATCATGCCGGGGATGGCGACGAAGCTCAGCGCCTGCAGGTACTGCTCGCGCGGGAAGGTGCGCAGCACCGAGAGCCGCCCCACCGGCAGCAGCATCGCGCCGCCCACGCCCTGCACCACGCGCGCGCCGATCAGGAAGTTCAGCGTCGGCGCGTAGGCGCACAGCAGCGAGCCCGCCACGAACAGCGCGATCGCGGTCTGGAAGATGGTGCGGGTGCCGAAGCGGTCGGCCAGCCAGCCCGAGGCCGGGATGATCACCGCCATCGTCAGCGAGTAGGCGATCACCACCGACTGCATCCGCAGCGGGCTCTCGCCCAGGCTGTGCGCCATCGACGGCAGCGCGGTATTGACGATGGTCGAGTCCAGCGTCTGCATGAAGAAGCCGACCGCCACCACCCACAGCATGATGCGGCGGGTGCGGTCGTCGGGCGCGGGCGAGGTCATGGTGCGGCTCCGGGTCCGGCCGGCGCCGCGCTGACCCGCGCGCCGGCCAAAGCCAACACCTTAAAGGGCAACGACGGCCGAGGCAATCGGCGCCAGGCTTACAGCGCGGCGCGCAGCCCGATGAAGAAGCGCCGGCCCGGTGCCGGCTCGAAGTAGCGCCCGTTGGCCTCGTTGACGATGACCGAGCCGATATAGCGCCGGTCGGCCAGGTTGTCGATGCGGCCGAACAGGTAGAAACGCGTCGGGCCGAGGCGGAAGGCATAGCCGGCGCGCAGGTTGATCACGGCATAGCCCGGCGCCGCCTGGGTGTTGAGGTCGTCGGCATAGACGCGGCTGTCGACACGCAGTTCGGCCCCGAGCGTCAGCGGTGCGAGCGGCCGCCATGACAGGTCTGCGGCCAGGCTGTGGCGCGCGGTGCCGGGCAGGCGATTGCCGGCCGCCACGGCCTGGCCCTGCGCATTGACAAAGCCATCACCGAAGTACGCATCGAGCCAGGTATAGGCCAGCCCCGCCTCGATCCGGCTGCCGCCGTCCTGGCCCGGCGTGCCGACCTGACCCAGAAGGCCGCCGCGCCAGCCCAGCTCCAGCCCGGCGCCGGCGCACGCCGCTGACGTTCTGGTAGACGGTGCGCCCGGCGTTGTTCGATTGCGGCACCACCTCGTCATGGCTGTCGGCATCGAACAGCGCCGCTTCCAGCCGCTGCCCCGCCGCCTGCCACTTGATGCCGATCTCGCCCTGGCGGCTGGTCGATGCCTGCAAGCCCAGGTTGCTGCCGACGCCGCCGGGGCCGTAGGCGACCTCGGTCAGCGTCGGCGTCTCGAAGCCGCGGCCGAGATTGGCGTAGACGTTGACGGAATCCAGCGCATGCCAGACCACGCCCAGCACCGGGCTGACATTGCTGTAGCTGGCGTGGCCGCTGTCGTCGGGGCTGGCCGCGGTGATGAAATGGTCGTCGATGCCCAGCCGCACCCGGCTGGCGCGCGCCCCGCCCACCAGTTGCCAGGCCGGATGAAAGCTCCAGTCGAACTGGGCGAAGGCGCCGAGGTCGGTTGCGGTATTGGTTTCATCGCGGCGCAACGCCCCCTGGGTGCCGTTCTGGTTGACGTAGCCGTTGCGGCCGTCGCGCATGCCGTTGGCTTCGAGCCCGGCGCTCCACAGCAACGGCAGACCCGCGGCCGTGGTGGTGCGCCGGGTCCACGACAGCGCGGCACCGCCGAAGGTGCGGTCCAGGTCGACGATGCCGCCGGACGAGGTCGGCGCGGCGCCGCTGAAGCCCAGCCGCTGGTACAGGTTGCGCGTGCCGCCGTACAGCCGTGCCGACAGGCTGTCGGTGCCGCTGGCCTGGTGGTCCACCACCACCCCGGCCTGGGCCTGTTCGACGGTCTTGCCGGTATCGAACTGGGTGGCCGCGGCCACCGCCTGGCGCGGGTTGGCATCGGCCTGCGCGCGGGTCAGGCCGAGCGGATCCTGCGCCAGCGGCTGGTTGAAGTAATTGAACTGGCCGGTCACGCGCGTGCCGCTGGCCGGCTGCGCCACCACCCTGGCATTGAGCTGGTAGCGGCGCGCCGCGCTGTGTTCGCGGTAGCCGTCGGTCTGGTAGGTCCACGCATCGAGCGAGCCGCCGAGCCGCTCATTGCCGCCGGCCAGCGCCACGCCGGCCTGCCACTGGCCGTCGGCGCCGAAGCCGGTCGAAACGCGCCCGGTAACCCCATCCTTGGGCGGATCGGGCGTGAACACCTGCACCACCCCGCCCGAGGCATTGCCATACAGCTGCGCGAACGGGCCGCGCAGCACCTCGACCCGGCTGGCATTGGCAAGGTCGGCCGTCGATGCCTGCCCCTGTCCGTCCGGCATGGTGGCGGGGATGCCGTCGACATACAGGCGCACGCCGCGCACGCCGAAAGTCGAGCGCGTGCCGAAGCCGCGCACCGCCAGTTGCAGGTCCTGCGAAAAGTTCTGCCGGTCGCGCACCGCCACGCCCGGCACGCCAGCGAGCACCTCCGACAGGTTCACCAGCGGCGTGGCGCTGCGCAGCGGGTCGACCGGCACGCTGTCGATCGCGGCGGGCGCGTCGAAGCGGCGTTGCTCGCCGCGGGTGGCGCTGACCACCACGTCGGGCAGGGTCTCGCCGGTGGCCGCGGCAACGGCCGTGCCGGGCGCGTCCGCCGCCCGCGCGGCGGCGCTGGCCAGCATCAGCACCACGCACGCCAGCGTAGAACGCGCCGGGAAACGATGAACAGAGCGGCGCTGCTGCCGCATCGCCGGGATCTGCCTGCCGCCTGGGTTCATGGGAATCGGAAGCGGTTGCGGGTGGGGGCGCGGAGTCGGGCAGCGCCGGGCGGGGTGGATATGGCGCAACTTTATCCCGGCCGCGATGCGATGGCTACGCGCCGCGGTGCCGGGAAAACCCGTGACCGGGGCCGGTGCCACTTTCCGAATCAATGTTCAGAAACTTTCAACAACTTATTGCGTAACCACCCCTGCTTGCACTGCTTTGCCACCCTACACTTCCCTCACCAGCCGCTGCAGCCCGCAAATTTCCATCAGGCGACGCAGCATAACGATATTCAGATTTTCGAAATCAAAAGGATAGAAATCATGACCACCGCCTCCACCCGCGTTGCCATCGTCTACCACAGCGGCTACGGCCACACCGCCCGCCAGGCCCAGGCCGTCGCGCGCGGCGCCGGCAGCGTCGCGGGCACTGAAAGCCTGCTGATCCCGGTCGAGGACATCGACCAGCACTGGGATACCCTGGAACAGGTCGATGCCATCATCTTCGGCGCGCCGACCTACATGGGCAGCGCCTCGGCCCAGTTCAAGGGCTTCATGGACGCGACTTCGCGCAACGTGTTCGCCAAGGGCGGCAAGTGGGCCAACAAGGTCGCCGCCGGCTTTACCAACGCGGCCTCGCGCTCCGGCGACAAGCTGGCGACGCTGCAGCAGATCGCCATCTTCGCGGCACAGCACGGCATGCACTGGGTCAACCTGGGGCTGCCCCCGGGCCACAACAATTCCAAGTCGACCGAGGATTCGCTGAATCGCCATGGCTTCTTCCTGGGCGCGGCCGCGCAGTCGGATGCGGATGTGAGCGCCGAGGTGGCGCCGCCGCCCGCAGACCTGCGCACCGCCGAACACCTGGGTGCGCGCGTCGCCGAAGTGGCGCAGCAGCTGGTCGCGGGCCGGCAGGCGCTGGCGGCGCTGAAGGAAGCGGCCTGAGGCCACGTCAGGGCCGGGCCAGCCGGCCCCGGCACCGCCACAGCAGGCCCAGCAGCGCCGCGGCCAGTGCCAGTTGCTGCAGCCCGGCGCGCCACACCGCATGCCATGGGGGGCTGTCCATCCAGGCGAAGCGCGGCGCGTCGGCGTAGTCGTGCGGCAGCACGCCGCGATAGCTCATGATGCGCGGCACGAAGAAGGCGCGCCACTCGGCTTCGAAGCGGTTCACCTGCGCCATGTAGCGGGCGTAGCGCGGGGCGTCGTGCCCCGCCAGCCGGTCGGCCGCGAGCAGCAGCGACAGCGGCGGCGACAGCCATGCCCAGCGTTCCGCGTGCTCGAAGCGCTGCGCGCGCACGCGCTCGAATTCGGCCGCGATCGGCTCGATCCGCGCGGCCTGGTCGAGATAGCGCGGCATGAATGAAACCGGCCAGCTGTGCTGGCGCGGCGCGGCCGGCGCCCATTGCGGATGGGCGCGGTACCACGCCCGCACCAGGTCCGCCGCGGCGGCTTCGGCGTCCTGCTGGGCGGCGCGCATCTGCACGATCGCGGCCAGCCGCGACGGCATCGGCGCCATGCGGTCGGTCGCCGCCGCGATCATGGCCGGTGCGCCGAAGGTGACCACGGCCCACAGGCCCAGGCCGGCCAGCACCGCCGTGGCAGCGGAACCCGGCAGCAGGTTCAGCCATGCGCTCGCCGCACTCCAGAACAAGACGAACGCGGTCAGGCAGAACACCCACGCGCCGAAAGCGCGCAGGGTCGCCGCCGGGTCCAGCATGAACGCCAGCAGCGAAGCCAGCACCGCCAGCGTCCACACCGCGCCGGTCCGCACCGCCATCGCGGCAAGCAGCAGGCGCCAGCCGGCCGCGCCCTGCGCCAGCGATATCCGCCACGTGCCCTGCTCGCGCTCGCCCTGGACCATGCCCGCGCACAGGCACACCAGCAGCAGCGGCACCAGCAACGCGAGCGCCGTCGCCAGGTCCGCCATGCCGTAGCGCTGCAACAGCGGATTGCCCAGCTTCTCCTCGCTGCGGGCGTCGGTATGGCGGCTTTCCACGGTGACGCGGATGGCGGGCGGCAGCAGCTCGAGCATGCCGCTGGCCAGCGCGCGGCCGCCGGCTGCGGGCAACAGTGCCGCAGGCGCGTGCGCCCGGGCGAAGCGGAACGCCGCCATGGCGGCCTGGTCCCCCGCGGCCGGCGACGCCTGCGCGCCAGCCTGGCGCAGCGCTGCCTGCGTGCCGGCTTCCAGCTGCTGGAACTTGCCATGCCAGGCGCGCGCGCCCAGCCCCGACACCACCGCGCAGGCGCACAGCGCGGCAGCGGTCAGCAGCAGCCCCCAGCGGGCGCCACGCGCGCCCCACAACGCCCGCCATTGGGCCGCCAGCAGGCGCCCGGTCTGTCCGATCTGGTTCATGGCCGCATTCTCCGCAGGCGACCGTACAGCCCGGCCAGGGCCACCGCACACCACCACAGCAGGCAGGCGATCTCGGGCCACGCCGCGCGCAGCGCGAAGCCCGCCGGCGGCATGGTGTAGGCAAAGGGCGGGATCGCGCGCCACAGCGATGCGCCCGCATATTTGTCGTCGAACGAGGTCAGGCCGCGCGTATGGCCGGCATCCCAGGTATCGATCGCCGTATTGACGGTCTGCCGGTAGCGCTCGGCGGCGGTCTCGTAGTGGCGCTGGTGCGCAAGGTCGGTGCCGGCCATCTTCATGGCGAAGTTGCGCATCGCCAGCGTGGGGCTCAGCAGCGCGGCCGCGCGCATCACGTTCTCCTGCGCCGCGTAGCGCTGCCACAGCGCATCGAAATGCAGGGCGTGGACGCGGTCGGCGTAGGCGTCGCGCTGCAGCCTGCGCAGCGGCGCCGCGCCCACCGGGAGGTCGGCCAGGCGGGTCACGCCGTAGCGCTCCAGCAGCGCCGCGTCATGGCGCGCGGTGCGGGCGGCCAGGTTGCCGTCGCCCGGCAGCCCTTCCAGGTAGTCGTGCTGGATCGCGGCCCAGAAGGCCTGCGCCGATGGCAGCGGCACGGCATGCCGCGCCAGCGCCGCGCCGACGCCGGGGACCACAAAGACAAAGGCCAGCCACAGCCCGGCCAGCGCCAGCAACGCGCTCCTGCCGTCGGCCATCCATGCCGACACCGCCAACCCCAGGCCCGCCAGGATGGCGGTGTAGAGCAGGTAGCCGGCGCCCAGGCCGGCGGCGCGCCACCACACCGCGGCGTCGAGCGCGCCTTGCGCATGGCTGGCCACCACCGGTGCCAGCGCCAGCGCGACCGAAAAGACGGCGAAGCCCGCGACCAGCGCGAGGAACTTGCCCGCCAGCAGGCCGGCCGGGGCCATGCCGACGCCGTGCAGCATCCGCAGCGTGCCGCGCTGGCGCTCGCCGCTGACGGCATCGAAGCTGACCGCAAGCACCAGCAGCGGCAACAGCGCCGCGAACACGAAGCCGGCGCTCAGGTCGCCAAAGCGCGCGGAGGGCAGCGCGTCCTGCGCCGGCTCGAAGCGCGCGAGATTGCGCCGGTGCGGCTCCAGCCACAGCGCCTGGCCGAAGTAATCGCTCAGTCCCGGCTCGATCGCCGTCAGCGCCGAGGCCGGCCGGAACGCATACAGGCCGAAGTGCGCCCCGCGGTGCGGATGCTTGTCGCCCTGGTCGTCCCACTGCTGGCGCGTGGCCGCGGCCGCCTGCGCCACCTCTCCGGCGACCGTGGCATGCCGCTGCAGCGACACCAGCACGGCGATGGCCAGCACCACGGTGCCAATGCCCAGCAGCGCCACGGCCCGCCCTTCCCTGACCATCGCCTTGAGTTCCTTGCGCAGCACGGCCCCGATCATGATGCCGCTCCCGCTGCGCGCGCGTGCGCCAGGTAGGCGGCGGTCAGCGCCTGATGGTCGAGCGTGGACGCGTCGAACTCGGCCACCAGCACGCCGGCACGCAGGATGCCGATGCGGTCGGCCAGCTGCCTGGCGTTGAACAGGTCATGGGTGGCCATCAGCACCGCCATGCCGGCATCGGCGGCCGCGCGCACGCGGCGCGCCATGTCGTCCGCGGCAGCCGGGTCCAGCCCCGATGTCGGCTCGTCGAGCAGCAACAGCGAAGCCGACCTGGCCTGTGCAATCGCCAGCCCGACCTTCTGCCGCATGCCCTTCGAGTAGCCGCGCACGCGCCGGCCCTGCGCCTCGCGCGCCAGCCCGGCGCGGTCCAGCAGCGCGGCGGCCTCGGTGCGCGACAGCGCAATTCCCGCCATCGCGCAGAAATAGTCCAGGTTCTCCACGCCGGACAGGTAGGGATACAGCGCGACATTCTCGGGCAGATAGGCCACGCGCCGCCTGACCGCCACCGCATCGTCCGCCGGCGACAGCCCGTCCACGCGCACCATGCCGGCGGCGGACGGGACAAAGCCCAGGATGGCGTCGATGGTGGTGGTCTTGCCCGCGCCGTTGCCGCCCAGCAAGGCATAGACAGAGCCCGCGGGCACGCAAAGCTGCAGGTGGTCGACCACGCGACGGCCGTCGCGCAGGACGACCAGGTCATGGATTTCAAGCATGTTGGGGTCTCCGTCGGGCAGGTCAGAAGAAGTAGCGCGCCGCCATGCCGAACTGCCATTTCGGCTGCGGCGACACCAGCAGCCCGGCTGCCGAGCCATAGGCGGCCTCGGTCGAGAACCGGTGCGGCTGCAGCACCGCGAACAGCGACAGCTGGTATTGCTTCCAGTCCAGCACCCCGCGCAGGTCGAAGCGCGTGTAGGCCGGCATGAAGCGCAGCTGGGTCTGCGGCGTCCCCATGTAGTACGGGATGCCGGCGGTCAGGTAGGCGTCGGCATTGACGGTCAGCTGCACGCCCTGCAGCCGCTGCCGGTATTCCGCCCCGAGCTTGAGCTGGTGGCGCGGCACCGACAGCCTGGCGCCGGTGTTGGGCAGCGGGTTGTTGGCTTCGGCCTGGATGATGTGGCCGTAGCTGGCATAGAGCGAAACCGGCCGCACCGGCCGCCAGCGCGCCTCGACTTCATAGCCCTTGCGGGTGGTGTCGCCCACCGATCGGAACGAGCCGTCCGCCTGCCCGATGATCTCGTCCTCGTTGAGGGTGTAATAGGCCGCCGCGGTGACCGTCAGGTTGCGCGCCGGGGTGGCGGTGAAGCCCACGTCGTAGGACTTCACCTTCGACGGCGATACGTCATAGACCGTCCCGCCGGGCGCGCCCAGCGGCCCGGGCGCGCCGCTGCTGCTGATCTGCTCGGCGGCCGGCGAGCGGAAGCCCTGGGCGACGTTGGCGAACAGGTCGAGCCCGGGCAGCACGGTCCAGGCCGCGCCGAGCTTCGGCGTGGTGACTCCCTTGAAATAGTCCGTGCTGGCTGCCGGCAGCTTGCGGTTGACGATGTCGTAGTCGAACCAGTCGCGCCGCAGGCCGGCACTGAGCTTGACCGCATCGACCGGCTTGAACTGTCCCTGCACGAACAGCCCGTAGGTCAGCAGGCTCAGCCGCTGCGCGTTGACATAGTTGGCGGTAGGCACGCCGCGCAGCCAGATCTGGCGCTGCGCGTCGCCGTGGTCGCGGCGCACCTCCAGGCCGGCCATGAGCGCGGCGCGCTCGCCGAAGGCAACGTTGCCGGCCAGCCGGCCGCCGAAGATGCTGCGGTCGTCGGAGCCGACGGTATGCTGCACGCTGCTGGTGGCGATACCGCGCTCGCGCTCGAAGGCTTCGCCGTACAGCGTCGCGTACCAGCCTTCTTCGCCGTGCGCGGGCGCGCGGTTCAGCGCGAACATCGAGCGCGTGCCGCTGCCGAAGCCAGGCAGGCCGTACTGGGTCGAGCGCGGGTCCACCTTGCCCGACTGCAGGTCGCTCAGCAGCAGGTAGCCGGCCGCCGTCGATTCAGCGCGATAGTGATTCAGGCGCAGGCTGTAGAGACCTTCGCCGATGCGGGTCGACAGCTTCCAGAACAGATTGTCGCGCTCGGTGCTGCCGTCGTAGCGGTAGCTGTGGGTGCGGTACAGGTCCGCGATGAACAGCGACTCGATCGGTTGCGCGTCAGGCCGCAGCGCATGGCGGCCCGACAGCACCAGGGTGGCGCGCTTGCCGTCGTAGCGGTCCAGCCCGATGCCGAAGCTGGACGGCACCTCGCCGGACTGGGTCCGGATCGGCACCGCGCCGGCCCGGTTCTGGTCGCCGTACAGCGCCGACACCGGCCCCTTGATGACATCGATCTGGCCGATCATGTCCGGCGTCAGCCATTCCAGGAAGGCCGGACCGTGCCCCGCCCCCGCCTGGCTGGACGGCATGTTCTGCGGCACCCCGTCGACATAGACTGCGGTGTCGGCACCGTGCGTGCCCTGGGTGGCAAAGCCGCGCATGCGGAAGCCATTGCCGGTATCGCCCTGGTCGATATTGTTGGCCACCACGCCGGGCACGCGGCGGAACATGTTGGAGATGTCCCGGCCGATATTGATGGTGGCCAGTTCCTCGGCCGTGATCACCGATACCGCTGCCGGCAGCCCCGCGCTGTCGGTGGTGACGACGTTGCGCCGGTCATGCGGTCGGTCGTCCTGCGTCGCCACCACGCTGACGTGCGGCAGCATGCCGTGACCGGCTTCGGCCGCGGCGGGCTGGCTGAGGAGACCCGATGCCAGCGGCAACAGCGCGCAAGCGAAGGCGCGCGCGGTACCCGTGTGTTCGTTGTTGTTGTTCATGAACCCTTGCGACGGCGCGCACGGAAGCCGCTGCGGGCAGCGGGCGGGCCGTACCAAATCCAGACGTGAGCAAGCCACCCGCCGGGGCTGGCGGGCGGGGAATCAGACGTAAGCGGAAGGCGGCGCCGCGGCGTTCAGCCGGCGGCGCAGGGCAGCGCCGGGGGCGCGCGCAAGGTGGGGGGTGAAAGGAAGCGTGTGCGCCATGGCGGCGCGGTGACAGCGACCGGCCGGCTCCGCGACAGCAAGCGCCGGATCACGCCCAGCAGCTGGGCCGCGAACGCGATGCACAGGAACAGATGCAGCCGGGGCGAACACCAGAGGCAATCGCACTCGGTCTGGTCTTCGGCGGGGGCGCGCCCGGATTCGACGGCCCCGGCTCCGTCGAACTGGTCTGCAGCCACGGCCATGGCCGGGTTCGCCGCCGGCGTCCGCGCTTCCGGCACCGCATGCACGTGCGTCACCGCGGCCCACGCCTGCACGAGAACGAGCAGGAGCACGGCCCAGGCGAGACGCACGAGGTTCGCATGCAGACGCATTGAAGGTGGCGCTGGCGGTTTCGACGGGCGCCATCATAACGCAACTCAATTGCAAATGTAAGCGGCGCCGCTCGCAAGAAGGCTAAAGCCCTCGCCCTTTCCCGCCGTTAAGCAATGGGGTCGCATTGGGACGGAGACAGGAGACAGAGATGCAGAATCTTGGCATTCGCATACGCCTGGGCGCGGCGTTTGGCGCCATGTGGTCGCTGATGGCGATCGGGACCGCGGTGGCCGTGCCGCGCATGCAGGACGGCGCCGATGCGCGGCGACTGCTGATGGCGCTGGCCGCAGCCGGGCTATGCCTGGCGGTAGGCGCGGTCTGGGGACTGTCGCGCAGCATCGAGGCGCCGCTGTCCGAAGCCGTCCACATTGCCGAAACCGTGGCCGCGGGCGACCTCAGCCAGGAATTCAATACCGACCGCGGCGGCGAGTTCGGCCGGTTGCTCGGTGGTCTGGGCGAGATGGAAGACATGCTGACCGACCTGGTCACGCGCATCCGCACCGCCACCGACTCCATTACCGACGCCTCGCACCAGATTGCCGCCGGCAATACCGACCTGTCGCAACGCACCGAAGAGCAGGCCGCGGCGCTGCAGCAAACGGCATCGAGCATGGGCGAGCTGACCGCAATGGTGCAGCAGAACACCGAACGCGCCCGCGCCGCCAACGGCATGGCCGCCAGCGCCTCGGACATCGCCGCGCGCGGCGGCGAAGTGGTGGGCAACGTGGTGCAGACCATGTCGGCGATCAGCGCCAGCTCACGCAAGGTCACCGACATCATCGAGGTGATCGAAGGCATCGCCTTCCAGACCAATATCCTGGCTCTGAACGCCGCGGTCGAAGCGGCCCGCGCGGGCGAACAGGGCCGCGGCTTCGCCGTGGTCGCGGGCGAGGTGCGCACGCTGGCACAGCGCAGCGCCGCCGCGGCGCGCGAGATCAAGCAGCTGATCGACGATTCGGTGCAGCAGGTCGACAGCGGCTCGGCCCTGGTCGGCCAGGCCGGCACAACCATGCAGGAAATCGTCCAGGCCGTGGCCAGCGTCACCGGGCTGCTGGGCGAGATCACCACCGCATCGGAACAGCAAAGCGCCGGCATCGCCCAGGTCAACGAAGCGGTGGCGCAGATGGACACCGTCACGCAGCAGAACGCCGCGCTGGTGGAGCAGGCGGCCAGCGCGTCGCAGGCGCTGGCCGGGCGGGCGACGGAGTTGCAGCAGGTGGTGGGGGAGTTCAGGCTGTAGGGGTGCCGGCTAGCGCGGGCCCGCTGCGCGTTACTTGCGTCGGTCGATTCAAACGCCCGCTTGTGTACTCCCTCTCCCGCTTGCGGGAGAGGGTCGGGGTGAGGGCGGGAGTCTCTACGAAGTCAGGCCTGCGGTATGCCACCGCC
>NZ_JBYOJO010000020.1:0-116554 GCF_057798955.1 Cupriavidus sp. 207A1
TTCTCCAGCGTCGAGGTGTCCTGCGTAATCTCTTCGCCCTTGGCCAGCGACCGCAGCAGCCGGCGCATGATCTTGCCCGAGCGCGTCTTGGGCAGGTTGTCGCCAAAGCGGATGTCCTTGGGCTTGGCGATCGGGCCGATCTCCTTGCCGACCCAGTTGCGCAGCTCGGTTGCGAGCTTGGCCGCTTCCTCGCCGCTCGGGCGCGAGCGCTTGAGCACGACGAAGGCGCAGATCGCTTCGCCGGTCATGTCGTCCGGGCGGCCCACCACCGCGGCTTCTGCCACCAGCGGGTTGGCCACCAGCGCCGACTCGATCTCCATCGTGCCCATGCGGTGCCCCGACACGTTCAGCACGTCGTCGATGCGGCCCATGATGGTGAAGTAGCCGGTGTCCTTGTCGCGGATCGAGCCGTCGCCGGCCAGGTAGAGCTTGCCGCCGAGCTCTTCGGGGAAATAGCTCTTCTTGAAGCGCTCCGGATCGCCCCAGATGGTGCGGATCATCGCCGGCCACGGGCGCTTGACCACCAGGATGCCGCCGCTGCCGTTGGGCACGTCCTGTCCGGTCTCGTCGACGATGGCGGCCATGATGCCCGGCAGCGGCAGCGTGCACGAGCCCGGCACCAGCGGCGTCGCGCCCGGCAGCGGCGTGATCATGTGGCCGCCGGTCTCGGTCTGCCAGAAGGTGTCGACGATCGGGCAGTTCTCATTGCCGACGTTCTTGTAGTACCACATCCACGCTTCCGGGTTGATCGGCTCGCCCACGGTGCCGAGCAGGCGCAGGCTCGACAGGTCGTACTGCTTGGGGTGGATCTTCTCGTCGGCCTCGGCGGCCTTGATCAGCGAGCGGATCGCGGTCGGCGCGGTGTAGAAGATGCTGACCTTGTGGCGGGCGATCATGTCCCAGAAACGGCCGGCGTTCGGGTAGGTCGGCACGCCCTCGAACACCACCTGGGTGGCGCCGGCCGCCAGCGGGCCGTAGGCGATATAGGTGTGGCCGGTGACCCAGCCGATGTCGGCGGTACACCAGAACAGGTCGTCGGGCTTGATGTCGAACGACCACTTCATCGTCATCAGCGCCCACAGCAGGTAGCCGCCGGTGCTGTGCTGCACGCCCTTGGGCTTGCCGGTGGAGCCCGAGGTGTAGAGCACGAACAGCGGATGCTCGGCGCCGACGGGTTCGGCCTCGCAGGTATCGGGCTGGTTGGCGCAGACGTCGTCGAGCCAGCGGTCGCGGCCCTCGGTCCAGCCGACATTGCCGCCGGTGCGGCGGTACACGATCACATTCTTCACGGCCTCGCAGCCGCCCAGCGCCAGCGCGTCATCGGCGATGGCCTTCAGCGGCAGCGCCTTGCCGCCGCGCATCTGCTCGTCGGCGGTGATCAGCGCCACCGCGCCCACGTCGACCAGCCGCTCCTGCAGCGACTTGGCGGAGAAGCCGCCAAACACCACCGAGTGCGTCGCGCCCAGGCGCGCGCAGGCCTGCATCGCCACCACGCCCTCGACCGACATCGGCATGTAGATCACCACGCGGTCGCCCTTCTTGATGCCGAGCGACTTCAGCCCGTTGGCGAAGCGGCACACCTTGGCATGCAGGTCGCGGTAGGTGACGCGGCTGACGGTGCCGTCGTCGGCCTCGAACACGATCGCGACCTTGTCGGCATTGCCATTCTGCAGGTTGCGGTCCAGGCAGTTGTACGAGGCATTGAGCTCGCCGTCCTCGAACCACTTGTAGAACGGCGCATTGCTCTCGTCCAGCACCTTGGTGAAGGGCTTGTTCCAGTGCAGCAACTCGCGCGCGTGGCGGGCCCAGAAGCCCTCGTAGTCGCGCTCGGCCTCGTCGCACAGCGCGCGGTAGGCGTCCATGCTGGGGATGGCGGCCTGGCTGGCAAACGCCTCGGGCGGGTTGAACACGCGATGCTCCTGCATCACCGATTCGATGGCGGACATGGACTCGTCTCCTGATTTTGGACTGGCTTTGGCTGCCACGTTACGCCCGACGGCTTACTTAAACCTGACGATAAATCCCTGCAGCCGGCAGGATCAGGCGCTGCAACGTGTTGCATTGCAGCGGGAAGAATCGGGGGGCGCGCCGCGAAAGTGCAGCCTTCTCCATTAGGCTAGCACAGCTATAATGCCGCGAGCCTGATACCTGAATGCGACGCTGGCCCTTGCCACGCGGCGCCGCACCGACCAGCACGGACGCTTGCCCGTGCACCCCGCCGGCCGGTCGACCGGAAGATCCCCGAGGCAAGTACCCGTGCCCGCCAACGCTCCTGTCTTCGCTCCCGTCTACGTGCTGTTTCTGATTGCCTCGATGGCGCTGGTCGGCAGCAACGTCGGACTCGGCAAGTCGATCATCGCGCATGTGCCGGTGCTGCTGTTCGCGCTGCTTCGCTTTGTCATCGCCATCGTCTGCCTGGCGCCCTGGTACCGACCCGCGCGCATGCGTCGGGTCTCGCGCGGAGAATGGTTGAACCTGTTCCTGCAGGCGTTCTTCGGCACCTTCCTGTTTACGCTGCTGATGCTCAACGGCGTGCGCCTGACCAGCGCCATGGCCGCCGGCGTGATCACCAGCACCATCCCCGCCACGGTGGCGCTGCTGTCCTGGCTGCTGCTGCGCGAACGGCTGTCGCGGCGCACGCTGGTGTCGGTGCTGCTGGCGGTGGCCGGCATCGCCGTGCTCAACATCGCGCGCGGCGATTCCCACGGCGCCGGCGCAGGCAGCCAGGCCTGGCTGGGCAACCTGATGATCATGGGCGCGGTGGTGTGCGAGTCGATCTACGTGATCCTGTCGCGCCGGCTCACGCAGACGCTGGCCGCGATCGAGATCTGCGCCTACACGCACCTGATCGGCGGACTGCTGATGCTGCCGCTGGGACTGGTGCCGCTGCTGAACTTCGACGCCGCCGCGGTGCCGGCGCAGACCTGGCTGATGGTGCTGTGGTATGCGCTGTCGGCCAGCGTGTTCTCGTTCTGGCTGTGGATGAAAGGCATCCGCCATGTGCCGGCGCAGCTGGCCGGGGTCTTCACCTCGGTGCTGCCGGTGGCCGCCGCCACCTACGGCATCGTCTTCCTGGGCGAGCAGCCGGGCTGGCCGCACGGCGTGGCGCTGGCGTGCGTGCTGGCGGGGATCGTGCTGGCCAGCTGGCCGGGCCGGATCACGCGCGGCGCGTGGGGCGCCAAGGCGGCAGGGACCGAGCCGGGCGCGCGGGCCTGAGCGGCCTGGCGTGGCCGCGGTTACCGCTGGTAACACAGCGTTGCCATGGTCGCTTGGTACAATCCACGCCGATTTTCAACTCGCCGACCCCGCCCCGCCATGGCTTCCAACCCGATTCCCAAGCCGCAGCCCCAGACCCTGCGGCCGATCCCGAGCATCATCTTCGCGTCGCGCTGGCTGCAGCTGCCGCTGTACCTGGGCCTGATCGTGGCCCAGGGCGTCTACGTCTACCATTTCCTGATCGAAGTCTGGCATCTTCTCGCCCACGTGACCGAGTTCGACGAGAACAAGATCATGCTGGTGGTGCTGGGCCTGATCGACGTGGTGATGATCTCCAACCTGCTGATCATGGTGATCGTCGGCGGCTACGAGACCTTCGTCTCGCGGCTTGGCATCGACAACCATCCCGACGAGCCCGAATGGCTCGACCACGTCAACGCCGGCGTGCTGAAGGTCAAGCTGTCGATGGCGCTGATCGGGATTTCGTCGATCCACCTGCTCAAGACCTTTATCGACGCCGAGCAGCGCACTACCCATACCATCATGTGGCAGGTGGCGATCCACCTGGCGTTCCTGCTGTCGGCAGTGGCGATGGCGTGGGTGGACCGCATGGTAACCCACCCTGCCGGCGCGCACGCCAAGCATTGACGACGGCTTGCGGGGCCAACCCCCTTGCTGACTAACCGCGGCCATGTGCCGCGGTTTTTGCTTTTGGGCCGGCGCGCTCGCCGGCAGCGGCGTTTGCCGCACATTACCGGCTGTGGACGGCTGTATGCAGACGGGCAGAGCGGCGCCGCTCAGTGTATGATTTCGGGCTGTGTTTCACCGCTGCCCACCCCACAAAATGACAGTCATCAAGCAAGAAGACCTCATCCAGAGCGTCGCCGACTCCCTGCAGTACATCAGCTACTACCACCCGATGGACTACATCACCAGCCTGGGCCGCGCCTATGAGCTGGAGCAGAGCCCGGCGGCCAAGGACGCGATCGCGCAGATCCTGACCAACAGCCGCATGTGCGCGGAAGGCAAGCGCCCGATCTGCCAGGACACCGGCATCGTCACGGTCTTCGTCAAGGTGGGCATGGACGTGCGCTGGGACGGCGCCACCATGGGCCTGACCGACATGATCAACGAGGGCGTGCGCCGCGGCTACACGCACCCCGACAACGTGCTGCGCGCGTCGATCGTCAGCCCGCCCGAAGGCGGCCGCAAGAACACCAAGGACAATACCCCGGCCGTGATCCACTACGAAGTGGTGCCGGGCAACACCGTCGACATCCAGGTCGCGGCCAAGGGCGGCGGCTCGGAGAACAAGTCCAAGTTCGTGATGCTGAACCCGTCGGACTCGATCGTCGACTGGGTGCTGAAGACCGTGCCGACCATGGGCGCCGGCTGGTGCCCGCCGGGCATGCTGGGCATCGGCATCGGCGGCACCGCCGAGAAGGCGATGGTGATGGCCAAGGAATCTCTGATGGAATCCATCGACATCCAGGACATCATCGCGCGCGGCCCGAAGGACTGGGTCGAAGAACTGCGCGTCGAGCTGTACGAGAAGGTCAACGCGCTGGGCATCGGCGCGCAGGGCCTGGGCGGCCTGGCCACCGTGCTGGACGTCAAGATCATGGCCTGCCCGACGCACGCCGCGTCCAAGCCGGTCGCGATGATCCCGAACTGCGCCGCCACCCGCCACGTGCACTTCACGCTGGATGGCAGCGGCCCGGCCAAGCTGGAAGCGCCGGACCTGTCGCAATGGCCGAAGGTCGAGTGGGCACCGAACACCGAGACCTCCAAGCGTGTCGACCTGGACACGCTGACGCCGGAAGAAGTCGCCTCGTGGAAGCCGGGCCAGACCCTGCTGCTCAACGGCAAGATGCTGACCGGCCGCGACGCCGCGCACAAGCGCATCGCCGACATGCTGGCCAAGGGCGAGAAGCTGCCGGTGGACTTCAAGAACCGCGTGATCTACTACGTCGGCCCGGTCGATCCGGTGCGCGACGAGGCGGTCGGCCCGGCCGGCCCCACCACCGCCACGCGCATGGACAAGTTCACCGAGATGATGCTGGCCGAAACCGGCCTGATCTCGATGATCGGCAAGGCCGAGCGCGGCCCGGTGGCAATCGAGGCCATCAAGAAGCACAAGTCGGCCTACCTGATGGCCGTGGGCGGCGCCGCCTACCTGGTGGCCAAGGCGATCAAGGAAGCCAAGGTGGTCGGCTTCGAAGACCTGGGCATGGAAGCCATCTACGAGTTCGACGTCAAGGACATGCCGGTGACGGTGGCCGTGGACAGCGAAGGCACCTCGGTGCACAAGACCGGTCCGGCGGAATGGCAAGCCAAGATCGGCAAGATTCCGGTCGCCGCGTTGTAAGCCGCCAAGCGCCGGGACGGTAGAATCTGCCGTCGCGCTCGAAAAGCCGGGTTCCGACCCGGCTTTTTTCTGCCCTCTTTCCTGTCATCCCCGCATCCCCGTGAACCCCGCACCCATCGGCGTCTTCGATTCCGGCCTCGGCGGCCTGTCGGTGCTGCGCGAGATCCGCGCCCTGCTGCCGCATGAGCCGCTGCTGTACCTGGCCGACTCGAAGTACGCGCCCTACGGCGAAAAGCCCGAACGCTTTGTCGAAGCGCGCACGCTGCAGGCCTGCGAGTGGATGATCGGCCAGGGCTGCAAGGCGCTGGTGATCGCCTGCAATACCGCCACGGGCCATGCCGTGGCATTGCTGCGCGAGCGGCTGCCGGTGCCGATCATCGGCGTCGAACCCGGCCTGAAACCCGCCGCCGCGGCCAGCCGCAGCAAGGTGGTCGGGGTGCTGGCGACCGCCAATACGCTCAAGAGCGCCAAGTTCGCGCGGCTGCTGGCATCGCTGGACGGTGAAAGCCGCTTCCTGTGCCAGGCCGGGCTGGGACTGGTGACGCTGGTCGAGCAAGGGCAGATCGACGGACCCGCGGTGCGCGAGCGCCTGGACGCCTATCTCGCGCCGATGCTGGAAGCCGGCGCCGACACCCTGGTACTGGGCTGCACGCACTACCCCTTCCTGGCAGGCGCCATCCGTGCCATCGCCGGCAACCGGCTGACGCTGGTCGATACCGGCAGCGCGGTGGCGCGCCAGCTGGCGCGCAAGCTGGCCGAGCACGGGCTGGCCGCGCCGCCCGATGCCGCCGGCCGCAACCGTTTTCTCTCGACCAAGGATGCCGCGCACCTGCGCGCGATGGTGGCGGCGCTGCTGCAGGCGCAGGCCGATGCGGAAACCGTGGTGATCGAGCCGGCGCCGGCATGCTGACCGGCGCCCTGGGCTAGCGCAGGAAGCCCAGCGGCCGGTGCTCGCGCACCTCGGGCTTGATCGCGTGTTCCTGGCGCAGCTGTGCCAGGAATTCGTCCGGCGTCAGCGCCTCGCCCAGCAGTACGCACTGCCGCTTGACCGTGGCAAAGTCGCCGGGCGTCAGGCAATCCATCGCATCCAGGTCCGCGCGCATGGCGTCGGTCAGGCCGGCGGCGTCGCCGTCGAGGGCCTCGTCGACGAACATGGCCACGCGTTGCGCGGGCTTCAACGCCAGGAAACGGATCTTGAACGAGAAGCGGCGCAGCGCGGCCTCGTCGATGCGGTCGAACAGGTTGGTGGTGCAGATGAAGATGCCGTTGAAGCGCTCCATGCCCTGCAGCATCTCGTTGACCTCGGAGATCTCGTAGTTGCGCACCGCCTGCTGGCGGCTCTGCATGAAGCTGTCGGCCTCGTCCAGCAGCAGCACCGCGCCGTCCTCTTCCGCACGCGCGAACATCGCGGCGATCTGCTGCTCGGTCTCGCCCACGTACTTGCTCATCAGGTCCGAGGCGCGCCGGATCATCAGCGGCAGGTCCAGCTCGGCCGCGATATGCTCGGCCAGCGCGGTCTTGCCGGTGCCGGGCGGGCCATAGAAACACAGCGTGCCGCGCTGGCGCACGCGCAGCGCGTCGACGATCTTGACCACGTCGTAGCGGGTCTCGAGGTGCAGGTTCTCCAGCCGGTAGTGCGTCACCACCGGGCGTGCCTCGGCCTCCGGGCGCAGGCCCATGGCACGGTCGGCATGTTCGAGCTGGCGCAGGATCAGCGCCTCCACCGGCTCTTCCACCGATTCTTCCAAGTTCGGCCGCGCCAGTTCGACAAAGCGCGCCGCCGACTGCACCTGCGCCGGCGTCAGCGTCTTGCGCCCGGCCAGCCCGGTGATAAAGGCGTCGCTGACAGCCAGCCCGCCCAGGTGCTTGCGGATGATGTTCTCGCGCACCAGCGGCGGCGGAATCTTCAGCTCGAGGTGGAACTGGAAGCGGCGCAGGTAGGCGGGGTCGATCTGCCGGATCGAATTGGAAATCCAGATCACCGGCACCGGGTTCTGCTCCAGCGTCTGGTTGACCCAGGCCTTGCCGTTGACCGAGGCGCGCGTGTCCTCCTGCCCGAACAGGCTCATCAGCTCGCGCGCGCTGCCCGGGAACACGTCTTCGACTTCATCGAACAGCAGCGCGGTATGGGCGCGCCCGCGCAGGAACGCCTGCGAAACCTGCAGCGAGCGGTAGCGGTCCTTGCCCGACAGGCTGTTGCCGTCGCGATCCAGGCAATCGACCTCATACAGCTCGCAGCCGGCCTCGCGCGCCAGCAGCCGGGCGAATTCGGTCTTGCCGGTGCCGGGCGGACCGTAGATCAGCACGTTGACGCCACTGGCGTGCTGGCGCGTGGCATTGGCCAGCAGCGCGCGCAGGTAGCGCGCGTCGGTCTCCACGTGCGGATAGTCGGCGGTGGTCAGCGTGGGCGGCGCGGCCGGGCGGGTGAAGACCGCCATCATCTCGGCCTCGTTGGCGTAGTTGCCGAGCAGCACGTGCAGCAGCCGGTCCGACAGCCGCATCAGGTCGCCGAGGTCGGTCACGCTGTTTTCCGGCAGCGGCTGCTCGATCAGGTTCAGCGTCTCCAGCCGCGAGCCGGGCCGCAGCGACGCCGCCACGTCGGCCGCGCCGGCCCCGGTCAGGCCGGCCAGGATCTGGAACGCCTCCTGGCTGTGCGCGACCTTGCAGTCGACCATCACCGCGCGCAGGTCGCGCTTGTATTTGGCCAGCGCCGCATACAGCAGCAGCTTGCGCTCGTGGTCGGGCAGGTCCAGCACGTGGCTGAGCATGTCGATATTGCGCACCAGCAGCACGCGCTCGCCCTCGAGCCGCTGGGCGATCGCCGCGGCCGACGCGTCGAACACGGCAAACATGTCCTTGGCGTGATGCTTGACGTACTCGTCGAGGTAATAGAACAGCGCGCTTTCGTCGAAGGCGCTGTTCCACTGGCCGTGGCGGTCGAGGAATTCTTCCGGGGTCAGGCGCGCCGCGCCCTTCCAGGCGGGCATGTCGGCGCAGCGCGCGGCCAGGAAGCGCTGCACGCGCAGCACCACGCCGTACGGCCACACCATCTCCTGCGCGCTGACGGTCAGGACATCGTTGATATTGCTGCGCAGGTTGAAGCGCGGGCCCAGCGCGCAAACCACGCGCAACGCGAACTGCGCGCACATCCAGTCCAGCGCCGAGCTGGACGATGCGCCGGGCATGGAGCGCAGCAGCGTCGATCGGTCATCTTCAGCAAAACGTGTGAAGTCCATGAACGGGTCCCCGAGCGCGCGATGCGCAATGGCGGGCCGCGACAGGCGCACCGCCACGTCTGCAGTGTCTTTCTATGCTAGCGCGCTTTCCCGCCCCGCGGGCGCGCCCGTGCGCGGCCGGCGCCGGCCAGGGTGGCCTGGGGCACCGAAGCGCGGCGCGGTGCGATGGCGTGCCAGCGCGCATGATTCAACCGTATTGCCCCCTCCCGATTTGCCGCCGGGACTTGCCGGTATAACGCGCGCGGGCGGAAAATTCCAGTTGCGACGCACAAATCACAACAAATAAGAATCATTATCGTTTATACTCAGCAGCTGACACGCTGCCCCAGAGTGGCGCTCCCACGGCAACCCAGTTGAAGGAGCGTTTATCATGGAATTGCTGCTTAGCCTGCTGGTCGGTTGCGGCATCTCGCTGATCCTGTTCTACCGCAAGTGACGGCGCACGGCCGCCGAGGTATCGCCGCCGGCAGACTTTTGTTGTTGACACATGTTCGACCAACGCTTCTTAAAGATTACGCTCGCCGTCCTGCTGTTCCACGCCGGCCTGCTTTACCTGATCCAGAGCGGCCTGGGCCGCAAGCTCACCGAGGCCGTGATCGCGCCGGAAATCATCGCGCGCATCATTCCGCTCGAGCCGCCCAAGCAGGAGGCCCCGCCGGAGCCGCCCAAGCCGAAGCCCAAGCAGGAAACCCCGCCCAAGCAGGTCAAGGTGACCACGCCCAAGCCGACGCCGGCGCAGCCCAAGCCGGCACCGCAACCGGTCGCCGACCTGCCGCCGACGCCTTCGGCGCCTGAGGCGCCACCGGCCCCGCCGGCGCCTCCCGCACCGCCCGAGCCCGCCCCGGCACCGGTGTCGGCCGCGCCGCGTGCCGTCGGCATTGGCGAAATCCAGTGCACGCCGCCGCAACCGAAGTATCCTTCCCAGTCGCGCCGCATGGGCGAGACCGGCAAGGCCGTGGTGCGGCTGACCACCGACGAAAGCGGCAAGGTCGTGAAGACTTCGGTGGTGTCGTCGAGCGGTTCGTCGCGGCTTGACCAGGCCGCGGTCGAAGCCGTGCAGGCCATGCGCTGCAAGCCCTACATGGACAACGGCCGCGCCGTCGCCGTCACGGCGCAGCAGCCGATCGGCTTCGAGCTGAACTGACCGCCCCAGATTTCCGATCTCTGATCTGACCTAAACCTAGCGAACTCACCAGGAAACCAACACATGCAGGACCTCGGACTCACCCACCTCTGGTCGCAAGGCGACTTCGTCATGCGTGCGACCGCCATCATTCTGCTGATCATGTCGCTCGCCTCATGGATCGTGATCCTGACCAAGGCGTGGGATCTGGTGCGCCTGAAGAAGATGGCGCAAGGCGCGGAAAAGCGCTTCTGGCACTCGGACGATTTCGACCACGCCCTGGAAACCCTGGGCGCCGGCGATGCCAACCCCTTCCGCACGCTCGCCATCGCCGGCAAGGAAGCCGCCCAGCACCACCGCGCCAGCCAGCCGCAGCTGCACGACGTGATGGACATCTCCGACTGGCTGACCCGCTCGCTGAAGAGCTCCATCGATGAATCGGTGGCGCGCATGCAGTCGGGCCTGGCCGTGCTGGCCTCGGTGGGCTCGACCGCGCCCTTCGTCGGCCTGTTCGGCACCGTGTGGGGCATCTACCACGCGCTGATCGGCATCGGCGCCTCGGGCGTGCCGACCATCGACAAGGTTGCCGGCCCGGTGGGCGAGGCGCTGATCATGACCGCCTTCGGCCTGGCCGTGGCAATCCCCGCCGTGCTGGGCTATAACGCCCTCACCCGCGGCAACAAGTCGGTGATCTCGAAGCTCAACCGCTTCGCCCACGACCTGCACGCCTACTTCGTCACCGGCGCGCGCGTTCGCCCCACCGGCGCCCGCGCCGAGGACGGCACCGTGCGCCTGGCCACGGCACAGCGCTAAACCGCTAGCAAGGAAGTCATCATGGCATTCGGCACTCTCGAAGGGGACGACGACGAGGTGATGAGCGAAATCAACATGACGCCGCTGGTCGACGTCATGCTGGTGCTGCTGATCATCTTCATCATCACCATCCCCGTGATCAACCACGCGGTGAAGATCGACCTGCCGCGCGCCACCAACTCGCCGAACGACCCGAAGCCGCAGAACATCAACGTCTCGATCGATGCAAGCGGCAAGGTCTTCTGGAACCAGGTGGAAGTGGACCAGGCCACGCTGGAAAGCAATATCTCACTGGCCGCGCAGCAGCAGCCGCAACCTGAACTGCATTTGCGCGCTGACCGCGAGGTGCGCTACGAGCGCGTGGCCGAGGTCATGGCCGCCGCACAGCATGGCGGCCTGGGCAAGATCGGTTTCATCACCGAACCCAAGCAGTAAGCCGGCGCCTGCGGGCGCCCGCCAACGACAAAGGGCACCTTCGGGTGCCCTTTTGTCATGGTGCCGCCAGTTCCTACAGTGCGGCCAGCGCGCGCCGTGGCACGGGACATGGTCGTTGCCTGATTCTTAGCGAGAGACTATTGTAATGATAACAATTCTCATTTAATATCTTTCCATCGACTGCGCCCGGTTCGGCATGGCCGCTCCGGGTTGCACACCCCTTACTCTCCTATCGCAGAACGGAGCCAGATGATGAGCACACTTTCCCTGCCGCTGTCGCAACCCCGTGAAGTCACCCGCCGCCGCCTGTCGTTGCGCCGCGTCGACGTGGCCGCGCAGCCGCGCCGGGACGCCAGCGCCAAGACCACCCCGTCGGCGATCGCCTCGGTCAAGTCCGCCGTGGCCGCCCTGCCCGCGCGGCTGGAAGCGCTGGTGCGCGACAGCCTGAGTTCGGCGCCTGCCGGCGAGCCGGTAGCGCTGGAAGCCATCATGCGCGGGGCCAACACGCTGCCGATCCTGCACAACGGCGAGGTCTACACCCTGCGCGTGACGCGCTACGGCAAGCTGATCCTGACGAAATGACGCGGCCCCGCGGCGATGCGGCAGGAACGCAGCCCGGAGGAAGCGATTCGAAATCCGCGCCTGGCGCGGACGCCACGAACGTGGCAGCCAAGACTTTTGTGGGGACCACCTCGGAACGAGGTGTTGGGCAGTAGCCAGGTATGCGCGCCGCGGGCGGGAGTCAGACCCCACGCCAGGCCGGCCGTACCCAGCCATGCCCTCTTTTATGCCGCCCCGCAGGCCGTGCCTGCGGGGCATTTTCATGCACCGGCGCCGGCGCGATCGCCTTACAGGCCCAGCGCGGCGATGCCGGCACGCGCGACTTGCGCGTCCTCGGTCGACTTCACGCCCGACACGCCGACGGCGCCCACCACCTGCTCGTTGCAGACGATGGGCACGCCGCCCTCCAGCATGCCCTGCAGCACCGGCGCCGTCATGAACGAGTAGCGGCCGTTGTTGATCATGTCTTCGTAGACCTTCGACTCACGGCGGCCCAGCGCCGAGGTACGGGCCTTCTCGCCGGCGATATAGGCCGAGATCGGCGCGGCGCCGTCCAGGCGCTGCATGGCCAGCATATGGCCGCCATCGTCGACCACGACGATCGACACGGCCCAGTGATGGTTCTTTGCCTCGGTTTCCGCTGCGGCCATGATCTTCTTCACATCGTCTGCCGTCAGAACCGTCTTTTGCTGCATGCCACTCTCCTGGTCATAGATTTGGATTGAGGCCGAAGTATAGCGCCGCACCTGCGCCACCGTCATGGCAAGCGGCTGCCACGTGCCGCGCCCCGCCGTGCTCACCACGGCAAAATGGCCCGCGAGCGGGCCATTGGTGATGCGACGACTGCAGCGGTGCGATCAGGCGCCGTCGGTGAAGGAATCAGGCTTGCCCACGCGGGCGCCGTCGGTGAACGGGTCAGTCTTGCCGACGCGCGCGCCATCCGTGAACGGATCCGGCTTGCCGACCTTGGCGCCATCGGTGTACGGATCCACGGCGCCGATCTTGGCACCATCGAGATACGGGTCGACCTTGCCGACCGCGGCGAACGAGGCGGTGGACGCAGTGCCCAGGAACGCCAGTGCGGCGGCGGCAATCACGGCTTGTTTGATCTTCATGAGATTCCCCTTGCTTCTTGGTTGGTCACGGCATCGCTGGCCAGGTGTCTCGGCGTCATCGCGATGTCACACAAGTAGTTTAGGGAAAACCCTTATCTTGATGCAGGTGATGCTTTGAGCAGTCTGTTCAAATATTTTGACCTCGATCAAATTGCGTCACGCCTTCCGGAACCAGCCCGGCACCGTTATGTCGCAATGCAGCGCCATAAGGAAAGGGCCCGCAGTTGGGGCCCTTTCCTTTTGGACAAGCTGAATCGAAGACAGAGCTTAATCGCGCCACTTGCCGTGACCGTGACCATGACCGTGACCATGCCGATGGCCGCGGTGATAGCCCGGCGGGCCATAGTAGCCACGGTGGCCGCCGTAATAACGCGGCGGACCATAATAGCCAGGACCGTAGTAGACCGGGCGCGGGCGCACCACCACCGGCGGCGGACCATAATAGACCGGAGCCGGGGCCACCACGACGGGCGGCGGGCCATAATAGGCCGGAGCGGGCGGATAATACGCCGGCGCACCGATCACCACGCCCGGAACGCCGACGGACACGCCAACGCTGACATGGGCCATGGCTGCGCCAGACGCCAACCCGGCGGCAATACCGAATGCTGCAAGCCACCAACGTTTCATATCCGCCTCGCAAAGTGGGATTTCTCGTAACTGATATTGTAGGGGTTCGGAAATTTCCAGGTGCAACGGCGCACACGACATTGTTACCAGCCGTAACAGTGTCGTCACTTTTCGCTTGAGGCTGGCCTGAGGTGTCGGCGCGCTCGCGACCCTTCCCTTTCGTCGAAGCCGTAGCTTGCATCCGGGATGCGGAGCCACCACAATATCGGGCTTGCCGCGCGCTGCAGCAACCGGGGCCGCTCTGGCGCCGATCGGGACCAACGCAGCGCTCGCGCCCGAGTGGTGAAATCGGTAGACACAAGGGACTTGAACAATTTGAGCCTTCGGGGGGAAACGCCCGAAGTGACGCCCGTCAAAGTCGGCGAACGCCCTGGATGCATGGCATCCGAGCCAACGCCGAGCCAAGCCCCTCCGCATGGTTGGGAAGGTGTAGAGAGCAGACGGCGGGCACCTACGGCCGCAAGGCTATGGTGAAGGCGTGCTCCAGCCCACGAACAGCGCCCGCGCTGGCGGCGAAAGCCGAAGTGGGAAGAAAATCCCTCGCCGCAAGGCGTGCCGGTTCGATTCCGGCCTCGGGCACCAATCCACGGTTGCCGCCATTTGCGTGGCGGCAACATCCTGCGGACCGCCGCTCGCTGCTGACGGCCGCCAGACTTGCAGCAAAATAAAAAGGGGGCCATCGCCCCCTTTATAGCGTGGCTTCTGACTGCGCCGTCACGCCATGGCGTAGCACATCAGCGCCCCCACCCCCATCAGGAACACGAACAGCACCCCGGCCAGCGCCAGCGGCTTGCGGCCGGCGCGCACCAGGTCGCCGATGCGGGTGTGCAGGCCGATCGCCAGCATCGCACAGGCCAGCAGCCAGTTGTCCAGCGCGATCAGCGGCGCCTTCCAGGCAGCCGGAACGGCCCCGGCCGAGTTCACCGCCATCACCGCGACAAAGCCCACCGCGAACCACGGCACCGACTTCATGATGCCGCGCAGGCGGCCGGCGCCGGACTGGGCCGCTTGCGAGCCTCCCTGCGGCCACAGCGCCATCACCAGCAGCAGCGGGCCCAGGGCCAGCACGCGCACCATCTTGGCCACCACGGCGGCGTCGGCGGTCGGCTCGCTGATCATCTTGCCGGCGGCGATCACCTGCGCCACTTCGTGCAGCGTAGCCCCGGTGAAGATGCCGAACATGCGCTCGGTCACGGCCCAATGCCAGTGGCCGGTGGCCAGTTCGTACAGGTAGGGATAGAGCAGCATGCCGACGGTACCGAACAGCACCACCGTCGCCACCGCCACGGCAGTCTGCTTGTCATCGGTGCGCACCACCGACGACACCGCGATGGCCGCGGCCGCGCCGCAGATGGCGCTGCCGGAACTGACCAGGATCGCCTCGCGGCGGCTCAGGCCGAAGAAACTTGTTCCGACCCAGGTGCCGAACAGCAGCGTGGCGACCAGCATGGTCAGCGGCACGGCGATGCCCGGCAAGCCGAGCGCGACGATCGAGGCGAAAGTCAGGCGCAGCCCGTACAACGCCACGCCCAGCCGCAGCAGGTAGTGCCGCGCCACCTGCATGCCGGGAGCCAGCGGCGCCAGCCAATGGCGCGGCAGCGTATTGGCCGCGACCATGCCGGCGCACATGGCCAGCGTCAGCGCGCTGAGCCCGTAGCGCGATACCGCCGGATGCTCGGCCAGCGCAATCGCCAGCCAGGCGATGCCGCCCAGCGGGAGCAGCGTCAGCAAGCGCTGCGACCAGGGCGGCGGCAAGGCCGGCGCGGAGGCCGGAGTGGTGCGGGGGCTGGAGACGGAAGACATGGCAGGCTCGGGTGGGTGTGCTTTAGTGACTCCAGCGTAATGGCGCCCATCTAACCCGTAAAACGGGTAATATCGTTATGCGTTATTGATATTTTCGATATGGACCTTCACCCCACCCCGCCAGCCGCGCTGCGGCCGGAGCAGCGCCCGCTGCGTCTGACGCTGCGTCAGTTGTCCGTCTTCGTGGCGGTGGCCCAGCATGGCAGCACCATGGCCGCGGCCCAGGCGCTGGCGATGTCGCAGTCGGCGGTCAGCGCCTCCCTGGCCGAACTGGAGCGCGCGCTGGACAGCCCGCTGTTCGACCGCATCGCGCGCCGCCTCAGCATCAACGAGACCGGTCGGCAGTTCTTTCCGCGCGCGCTGTCGCTGCTGGACCAGGCCCAGGAACTGGAGCGCTTTGCCGGCCAGACCGGGGTCCAGCTGCGCATCGCCGCCAGCAACACCATCGGCAGCTATATGCTGCCGCCCCTGCTGGCGGGCTTCCGCCACTCGCGCAGCGGCCCGTGCACGCTCGACCTGCGCATCGGCAATACCCGCGAAGTGCTGCAGTCGCTGCTGCAGTTCGAAGCCGATATCGGCCTGGTCGAGGGCGCCAGCCATGAACGCGACCTGCGCAGCGTGCGCTGGTGCGACGACGAGATGGTGGTGATCGTCGGCCCCTCCCATCCGCTGGCCGCGGCGCCCCATGACCTGGTGGCACTGCGCGATGCCGAATGGATCGTGCGCGAGCCCGGCTCGGGCACGCGCGAGGTGATCGAGGAGCGGCTGGTGCCGCTGCTGGGCGAACTGCGCTTCGCGCTGGAACTGGGCAATGCCGAGGCCATCAAGCGCGCGGTGATGAGCGGCTTCGGCGTCAGCTGCCTGTCGCTGCACGTGGTGCGCGACGAACTCGAGCGCGGCACGCTGGTGGCGATCCGCGAGGGCCTGCCGCGCATCGTGCGCCCCCTGCAACTGGTGGTGCACCAGGACAAGTTCCCGACCCAGGGTCTGCTGGCGTTCACCGAATACCTGCGCACCATGGCGCCGCGCATCGGCGCCTGAAGGAAGCCGTTCAGGAAACCCCTCAGGCCGGCTGGGGATCCGCGCCGCGGCTGCGCCGCGCGGTGTACAGGTCGAGCATGTGGAACAGCACGGGATTGAGCATGATCGACAGCAGCGCGCCGGCCAGGATCAGGGCCTGGCCACGTTCGGGCAGGATCTTCAGATAGACGCCCAGGCTGGCGAGGATGAACGAGAACTCGCCGATCTGCGCCAGGCTGACGGCAATGGTCATGCCGGTCTGCCCCGAATGCCCGAAGGCACGCACGATCCCCAGCGCCGCCAGCGACTTGCCGACCACGATGATAAACACCGTCGCCAGCACGCCCCAGGGGTCGTTCACCAGCACCATCGGGTCGAACAGCATGCCCACCGAAACGAAGAACAGCACGGCGAAGGCGTCGCGCAGCGGCAGCGATTCCTCGGCCGCGCGGTGACTGAACTCGGATTCCGCCAGCACCATGCCCGCAAAGAACGCGCCCAGCGCGAACGACACGCCGAACAGCGCATAAGCGCCATAGGCCACGCCCAGCGCCGTCGCCAGCACGCCCAGGCGGAACATCTCGCGGTTGCCGGTCCAGACGATGCGCTCGAGCATCCACGGGATAAAGCGGCGGCCGATCACCAGCATCACGGCGACGAACGCCGCCACCTTGCCCAGCGTGGCGAAGATCGCCAGCACCACCTCGCCAGTGCCAGGGGCGGCATCGCCGGAAGCCGCGCCCGCGCCGGCCAGCAGGCCCGCCATCGCCGGCAGCAGCACCAGCGCCAGCACCATCGCCAGGTCTTCCACGATCAGCCAGCCGACGGCGATGCGCCCCTGCGGCGATTCCACCAGGTCACGCTCCTGCAACGCCTTGAGCAGCACCACGGTGCTGGCCACCGACAAGGCCAGCCCGTACACCAGCCCCTGCCCCCACGACCAGCCGAAGCCCCAGGACACCAGCATGCCCATCAGCGTGGCGATGCCGATCTGCACCACCGCACCCGGAATGGCGATGCGCTTGACCGCCATCAGGTCCTTGACCGAAAAATGCAGGCCCACGCCGAACATCAGCAGGATCACGCCCAGCTCGGCCAGTTCCGGCGCCAGCGCCTGGTCGGCGGTGTAGCCGGGGGTATGCGGCCCCACCACGATGCCCGCGCACAGGTAGCCGATCAAAGGCGGCAGCCGCAGCCGGCTCGCGACCGCGCCAAGGATAAAGGCCAGGACGATACCGCCGACGATGGTACTGATAAGCGGGGTGGCGTGATGCATGCGCGCGGGATTCCTCGTGTCAGGGGCTGAACGGCTAACCCGCTCCCTTGCCCTGGCAAGTGGCACAGCGCATCCGGCGCGCACCAGCGGTCAGCGCGGGACAGTCGCCGCAACCCTCGGCAGCAGCATCGGAACGGGGAAGAACGGGAAATGCCGCAGCGGCCCCGGACACGCCGGCGGCGCGTCACGGATCAGGGATGGCGATTGACTTGCTGCCCCGCGAACCAGGCCGCGGAGCCCCCCGAAAAGCGTACGACAGGAGTAATGTAACATGCCCGCCACGTCCGGGCGGCGCAGCCGGCCCGGGAAAACAAAAACGGCGCCAAAAGGCGCCGTTCTGCTTGCAACTGGAGGCGGAGGTCGGAATCGAACCGGCGTACACGGCTTTGCAGGCCGCTGCATAACCACTCTGCCACCCCGCCAGGTGACGTGCTGCTGGATTGTATCCGCATTCAGCCGCGGCCGCCGCGTGCGGCGATTCAACCCAAACAAAAAGGGAAGCGTGGCTTCCCTTTGGGGATTGGAGCGGGAGACGAGTCTCGAACTCGCGACCTCAACCTTGGCAAGGTTGCGCTCTACCAACTGAGCTACTCCCGCATACAACTTTGACTGCCAGCCCCGCACCGCGATGACCGCGCTGCCGGACCCTGTTTTGACCTGGAGCGGGAGACGAGTCTCGAACTCGCGACCTCAACCTTGGCAAGGTTGCGCTCTACCAACTGAGCTACTCCCGCAGGGCACTGCTGAAATCGTATTAAGGTGTTTTATGCCGCAACACGCAGATATCTCACAACATCTTGCGCCAAACCCACCTTATCTCGCTGCTTTCGTTTGCGTCGTCAGCAACGAGAATGAGATTATGCAAAGAACAGCCCTCTGCGTCAACCACTTTTTCGAATTTCTTTTCATTTGGGCGCGCCCGCGCGTGCCACCACGTTGCTGCGTTCGCGGATCTGCGGCCACGCCAGCTTCATGTAGTAGATCATCGACCACAGCGTCAGCACCGCCGCCACATAGATCATCCAGGTGCCAAGCAGATGGGCATCGAAGCCGAACAGGCGGTCGCTGAACAGCAGCAGCGGAATCGCCACCATCTGCACGGTGGTCTTGAGCTTGCCGAGGAAATTCACCGCGACGCTCTTGGAGGCGCCGATCTGCGCCATCCACTCGCGCAGCGCCGAAATCGTGATCTCGCGCCCGATGATAACCAGCGCGATCAGGTCGGTGACCCGGTCCAGCGCCAGCAGCGACAGCAGCGCCGCAGTCACCATCAACTTGTCGGCGACCGGATCCAGGAACGCGCCGAACGACGAGGTCTGGTTCCAGCGTCGTGCAAGGAAGCCGTCCAGCCAGTCGGTTACCGCGGCGATGATGAAGAACGCCGCCGCGGTAACGTTCTTGGTATGCATCGGCAGCCAGGCGTCGGGCAGGTAGAAGACCCCTACCACCAGTGGAATCATGGCGACGCGAAGCCAGGTCAGCAGGATCGGGATATTGAAGGGCATGGAACTCGGACGGCGGGGGGACGGTAACCAATCCTGCGATTGTCGCCGATTTCCGGGCCAATCGAGCATTTCCGGCGATTGGCGTGCCGGCCCGCCCCCGGTCGCGGGCGGGCGCGGTCAGTGCAGCTGCCGGTAGATTTCCTCGGCAAGGCCGCGCGAAATGCCCTCGACGCTGGCCAGTTCGTCGATGCTCGCGGCCATCACGCCGCGCAGGCCGCCAAAGCGGGTCAGCAGCTTCTGGCGCCGGCGCGCGCCAATTCCCTCGATCTCTTCCAGGCGCGAGGTGGTGCGCGCCTTGGCGCGGCGCGCGCGCATGCCGGTGATGGCAAAGCGGTGCGCCTCGTCGCGGATCTGCGCCACCAGCATCAGCGCGGCACTGCCCTGGCCCAGTTCGAGCGCGGGGCGGCCATCGGCGAACACCAGCGTCTCCAGGCCGACCTTGCGGCCCTCCCCCTTGGCGACCCCGACCAGCAGGCCGATATCCAGACCCAGCTCCTCGAACACCTGCCGCGCCACCTCGACCTGGCCCTTGCCGCCGTCGATCAGCACGATCTGCGGCACCAGCGCCGCGGCTTCACTGCTACCCTCGATGCCGCCGTCTTCCTGGATCTGTTCGACCAGCTTCTGGTAGCGCCGTGTCAGCACCTGCCGCATCGCCGCGTAGTCGTCACCGGGAATAATGTCCTGGATGTTATAGCGGCGGTATTCGCTGTTCTGCATGTCATGGTGGTGGTACACCACGCACGACGCCTGCGTGGCCTCGCCGGCGGTATGGCTGATGTCGAAGCACTCGACGCGCAGCAGCGCCAGATCCTCCAGGTCCAGCCCGATGGTTTCCGCCAGCGCGCGCGTGCGCGCTTCCTGGCTGCCCTGCTCGGCCAGGCGGCGCGACAGCGCCAGCGCCGCGCCCTGCTGCGCCATCTCCAGCCAGATCTTGCGCTGGCCCTGCGGCTGGCGCACCAGCGTGACCTTGCGCCCGGCGTGCAGCGCCAGGGCCTCGAGCACCGCGCCATCGTCCGGCACATGGCTGACCACGATGATGGGCGGCGCCGACTGCTCCAGGTAGTGCTGCACCATGAAGGCCGACAGCACGCGCGTGGCAATGCGGTCCACGGTCAGCGGCAGCGCGGCGGCCGCGGCGCCGGACTCGTCGGCGCTGTCTTCGGCGCGCTCGTCGGCGTCCTCGACGATCATCGCCGCTTCATCCGCATGGGCCGGGAAGTAGGCCTTGTCGCCCAGGTGGCGCCCGCCGCGCACCATGGCCAGGTTGACGCAGGCGCGGCCACCTTCGACCGCGACCGCCAGCACGTCGATGTCGCGCGCCTGGCCCCCCACCTCTTCCACCGCCTGGCGCTTGAGCACGGTCGACAGCGCCGCGATCTGGTCGCGCACCGCCGCCGCCTGCTCGAATTCCAGGCGCTCGGCGTGCTGCTCCATCTTGCCCTGCAGGCCCTCCAGCACCTCGCTCTGGCGGCCTTGCAGGAAGCGCGCCGCGTTGGCGACATCGCGCGCGTAGTCGTCCTCGCTGATGGCATTGACGCACGGCCCGGTGCAGCGGTGGATCTGGTGCAGCAGGCACGGCCGCGTGCGGTTGTTGAAGACGGTGTCCTCGCAGGTGCGCAGCTGGAACACCTTCTGCAGGATCTGCATGCTTTCGCGCACCGCATAGGCGCTCGGGAACGGGCCGAAGTACTGGTGCTTGCGGTCGGTGGCGCCGCGGTAGTACGCCATGCGCGGGAAGCGGTGCCCGCTCAGCTTAAGGAACGGGTACGACTTGTCGTCGCGGAACAGGATGTTGTAGCGCGGCGCCAGCGCCTTGATCAGGTTGTTCTCGAGCAGCAGCGCCTCGGCCTCGGTGCGCACCACCGTGGTCTCGATGCGCGCGATGCGCGACACCATCATCGCGATGCGCGGCGACAGCTGGGTCTTGTTGAAGTAGCTCGACACCCGCTTCTTCAGGTCGCGCGCCTTGCCCACGTACAGCACATTGCCGTTCGCGTCGAAATAGCGGTAGACGCCCGGCAGGCCAGGCAGGCGCGAAATGACTGGGCGCGCATCGAAGGGCTCGGCCGGAGCCTCGGCCAGGGCTTCAGGCGGCGCTTCAGGCGGCGCTTCTGCCTGCGTTTCTGCCTGCGTTTCCGCTGGCGCGGCGGAAGGCATCTCGGCGTGCGCCTCGGCCGGTACCTCGTCGGCGGGTTTCGGGGAATCGGGTTGCTGGTCTGACATGTGGGGACGGTGACCGCTGCGGACCGGCGCGCGTCAATGCCGCGCGGCCTCTAAAATCGCAAGTTTAGAGCAATTCAACCGCGCGCCCCGCCGACCACCACCTCTCATGCCTATCCGTTCCTGGGACATCTTCTGCACCGTGATCGACAACTTCGGCGACATCGGCGTCTGCTGGCGGCTGGCCCGCCAGCTGGCGCAGGAGCACGGGCACGCAGTGCGGCTGTGGGTCGACGACCTGGCCAGCTTCGCCCGGCTGGCGCCGGAGCTGGACACAGCCGCCGCGATCCAGCACCTCGCCGGCGTGGAAATCCGCCCCTGGCATCCGTCAGCCGCGGCCGGAGAAGCGGACGGCACCGCCGGCGCAATGCCGCACGATGCCGTCATCGAAGCCTTCGCCTGCCACCTGCCGCCGGCGTTCCTCGAGCGCATGGCGGCGCGCGCGCCCAAACCCGCGTGGATCAACCTGGAATACCTGAGCGCGGAAGCCTGGGTGCGCGAACATCACGCGATGCCCTCGCCCCATCCGCGCCTGCCGCTGGTCAAGCACTTCTTCTTCCCCGGCTTCGAACCCGGCACCGGCGGGCTGCTGCGTGAATCGATGCTGGGCGCGCAGCGTGCCGCGTTCCTCGACGGCGCGGCGGCGCAGGCATCACTGTGGCACCGGCTGGGCGTGACCCCGCTGACCGATGCGCTACGCGTGAGCCTGTTCGCCTACCGCAACCCCGTGCTGCCTTCGCTGCTGGAGCAATGGCGCGACGGCACCGAGGCCGTCCATTGCCTGGTGCCGGCCGGCCTGGCGGCCCGGCAGGTGGCGGAGTGGCTCGGCGCCCCGCTGGAGCCGCACCGGCCGCTCGCGCGCGGCAGCCTGTGCGTGCAGGCCATTCCCTTCGTGCGGCAGGAACACTATGACGAACTGCTGTGGGCCTGCGACCTTAATTTCGTGCGCGGCGAGGACTCCTTCGTGCGCGCGCAGTGGGCGGCGCGGCCGCTGGTCTGGCACATCTATCCTCAGGACGACGAGGCCCACCGGGTCAAGCTCGATGCCTGGCTGGAACTCTTCACGAAAAGCGGCGTGGCGCCAGCAGCGGCGGCCGCACTGGCCGATTTCTGGCACGCCTGGAACGGCTACGGCAATGCGCCCGACTGGCCGCGCCTGCGAGCGCAGCTGCCCGCACTTGCGGCGATCGCGCCGCGCTGGGAGCGGCGCTTGCAGCATCCCGGCGACCTTGCCGCCAACCTGGTGGCGTTCTGCGAAAATCAGGTAAAATAACCGGTTGATCCAAATGGCGACCGGGCCGGAGAACCAGGGCCTTGCCGGGCGTGTACCACCACGCGGGGCAATGGCTTAAAGCAAGCTGGGCACGGGGTCGCGAGCGCGTGGATCCGGGCTCTCGCGGGCTTACCGCGGGCACGCCGGCAGCGCGCCTTCGCCATTCCAAATTCCTAGACTTTATTTTTCAGGAAATCAGTTCAGATGAAAATCGCACAGGAACTCCGCGTCGGTAACGTGTTCATGATCGGCGGCGATCCGATGGTCGTGCAGAAGGCCGAGTACAACAAGTCGGGCCGCAACGCCGCTGTGGTCAAGATGAAGTACAAGAACCTGCTGACGGACGCACCGGGCGAGTCGGTGTTCAAGGCCGACGACAAGTTCGAAGTGGTGGTGCTCGAGCGCCGCGAATGCACCTACTCGTACTTCGCTGACCCGATGTACGTGTTCATGGACGCCGACTACAACCAGTACGAAGTCGAGAAGGACAGCATGGGTGACTCGCTGAACTACCTCGAGGACGGCATGAACGTCGAAGTCGTGTTCTACAACGACAAGGCCATCTCGGTCGAAATGCCGACCACGCTGGTCCGCGAAATCGTCTACACCGAGCCGGCCGTCAAGGGCGACACCTCGTCGGGCAAGGTGCTCAAGGGCGCCAAGATCAACACCGGTTTCGAACTGCAAGTGCCGCTGTTCTGCAACATCGGCGACAAGATCGAAATCGACACCCGCACCGGCGAATACCGCAGCCGCGCCAACTAAGGCGCTGGTCTGGCCCCGCTTCAGCGCGGGGCGTGCAATAAAAAATGGCAGCCTTGGCTGCCATTTTTGTTTGCGCACGACGCGCGGCGCACGCGTTCAGGCGATCAGCTCGTGTTCCTTCAGCGTGCGCAGTGCGGCGCGGTATTCGCCCTCCTGCTGCAGCTTGTTCCAGTCCAGCGGCTTGCGGCGCGCGAACAGCTTGCGGATACGGCGCTGCGAGGGCTTGCCGATCTCGACGTCGAGCTCGCTCAGCAGCTGGTCGGCGCGGTCGGGGTGGTTGCAGATCAGCACCATGTCGCAGCCCGCGCCCAGCGCGGCGCGCGCGGCCTCGGTGACGGTGCCGGCGACGCTGGCGCCTTCCATGCTGAGGTCGTCGCTGAAGATTACGCCCTCGAAGCCCAGCTGCGCGCGCAGCACGTCCTGCAGCCAGTAGCGCGAGAAGCCGGCCGGGCTGGGGTCGACCTTGGGATAGATCACGTGCGCCGGCATCACCGACGACAGCGACAGCCCCAGCCATTCATACGGGCGCGCGTCCTGGCCGAGGATCTGGTCCAGCGTGCGTTCGTCGACCGGGATCGCCACGTGCGAATCCGCCTCGACGTAGCCGTGGCCGGGAAAGTGCTTGCCGCAGTTGCTCATGCCGGCCAGCAGCAGGCCGTGGTTCAGGTGGCCGGCCAGCATCGACACCACGCGCGGGTCGGCGTGGAAGGCGCGGTCACCGATCACGGCACTGCGGCCGTAGTCGAGGTCCAGCACCGGGGTGAAGCTCAGGTCGATATCGCAGGCGCGCAGCTCGGCGGCCAGCACGTAGCCGCAGGCGACCGCCGCCTTGGTCGCGGCCAGCACGTCGCGTTCCCACAGTTCGCCCAGGCGGTGCATCGCCGGCAGGTGGGTAAAGCCGTCGGTCTTGCAGCGCTGCACGCGACCGCCTTCATGGTCGATGCAGATCAGCACATCGTCGCGCACGGCGCGGATCGCGCGCGTCAGTGCCTGCAGTTGCGCGCGCGACTCGAAATTGCGCGCGAACAGGATCACGCCGCCGGTGAGCGGATGCGCGATGCGGCGCGCGTCTTCCGCGTCGAGCTGCTTGCCGACGACATCGAGGACCACCGGGCCCGGCCGCTTGCCGGAATTCTTCTTGGACATGGAAGGGGTTGGGTTCACAAGGCTGTAGGTTGAGACGCCGCCGCGCCGCTGCGCTCGGCAATGGCGAAGGCGACTGCGTAATCATGTTCGTCACTGACACTGACCCGCACGACCAGCCCGCGTTCCGCCAGCCACGCAGCGAGCTCGCCATGGCACACCGCGGTGGGCTCGCCGGACGGCAGGTTCATCAGTTCCATCGCGCGCCACGTCATCGGCCAGCGCATGCCCAGGCCGATCGCCTTGGAGAACGCCTCCTTGGCCGCGAAGCGCGTCGCCAGGAACGCCAGGCCGCGCTTTTCCGAACGGGCCTTGCGGGCGTGGTATTTGGCCAGTTCGTCGGGGCCCAGCACCTTTTCGGCGAAACGGCCGTTGGTGCGCGTCATCACGCCCTGCACGCGCGCGATCTGGATGATGTCGGTGCCGATGCCGTAAATCACGCCGGGGTGCCCCCGGCAGGATATTGCGTGCCCAGGCGCGCGGCCACCATGATCGCCTTCATCTCGCGCACCGCGTTCTCCCAGCCCGCGAATACCGCATGCGCGACGATGGCATGGCCGATGTTCAGCTCCTTGATGCCCGGCAGTGCCGCGATCGGCTGCACGTTGGTGTAGTGCAGACCGTGGCCGGCATTGACCACCAGGCCGTGCTTCTGGCCGGCATCGGCCCCGTCGGCGATGCGGCGGAACTCGGCCGCCTGCTCCTGCGGCGTATGCGCATCGGCATAGCGCCCGGTATGCAGTTCGATCACGGGCGCGCCGCAGGCAGCGGCCGCAGCGATCTGGTCGGCGTCCGGATCGATAAACAGCGACACGCGGATGCCGGCACCGGCGAGCTGCGCGCACGCGGCCTTGACCTGTTCGAAGCGGCCGGCCACGTCCAGCCCGCCCTCGGTGGTCACCTCTTCGCGGCGCTCCGGCACCAGGCACACGTCCTGCGGGCGGATCTCGCAGGCGATGTCGAGCATCTCCTGCGTGATTGCGCATTCCAGGTTCATGCGCGTGGCCAGCTGCGGGCGCAGCGCGCGCACGTCGGCATCGCGGATATGGCGCCGGTCTTCGCGCAGGTGCAGCGTGATCAGGTCGGCGCCGGCCTGTTCCGCCAGCAGCGCGGCGCGAATGGGATCGGGGTACACCGTGCCGCGCGCGTTGCGCAGCGTGGCCACGTGGTCGATATTGACGCCAAGGTCGATGACGCCCGGATTTGCGTGGAAGATCATGCGAGCAGGTGCAGGAGTAAGTCGGAGGTTCTTGTCGGTCAGAGGTACTGCAGGTCGATCAGTATCTGGCGCGTCTTCAGCGGCGCACCTTGCAGATAATAATGCAGCAGGAACCGCATCAGCGCGCGGCTTTGCGCGGCAGTCTGCGCGCGGCTGTAGTCGTCCTGCGCCATGTCCAGCAGGGTCTGGCCCGAGACCACCGGCCACGTCGACGGATCGCTCGGCTGAGCCCGGCGCACGCCGCGCTCGGGCTGGTAGACATAGTCGAGGCCCGGCAGCACCCGCTCGCCGGTACTCAGGCACTGGTCGAACGCCACCGCGAAACCCGTTTCCTGCAGCAGCACGCGCTCGAAACTGCGCAGCACCAGGCCGGCCGGCTCACCATGCGCCAGCCGCGTCAGCGTCGACAGGTAATGTCGGAACAGCACCGGATGCGCGTCCTCGCGCGGGCAGAAGCGCATCAGCAGTTCGTTCAGGTAGAACGCCGACAGCAGCGCGTCGCCGGCCAGCGGCGGCATGCCGCCCACCCACTCGGCCTTGGTGAGGGTCTTGACCTCGCCGCGGCCACTCCATGACACCGAGACCGGGTGGAAGTGCTGCAGCACCGCGCGCAGCGCCGAGTGCGGGCGCTTGGCGCCCTTGGCCACCATCGAGATGCGGCCGTAGTCGCGCGTGAACACGTCCAGGATCAGGCTGGTCTCTCGGTACGGCCAGGCGTGCAGCACGAAGCCGGGCTGCTCGCCCACACGCGATTCGGGGCGCGCCGGCACAATGCGCATGGCGCGGTCCATCATCGCGCGCGCGGCGGCGTCGGCCATGCCGGGCAGCGCGCCGCTGTCGAGCAGTTCGGCGGCCTCGTCGACCACGGGGTCGGCGCGCCGGGCCTTGGGCGCGGGCGCGCGCGCGATGTCAGCGGTCTTGCTCACGGGGCGCTCGCTGGGGGCTCGCTGTCGGGTTGGGCGTCGGGATCGTTGCCAGGCTCACTCGTAGCCGTATGCGCGCAGGCCGGCTTCGTTGTCGGCCCAGCCGCTCTTCACCTTGATCCACATTTCCAGGTAGACCTTGCCGTCGAACAGCTTTTCCATGTCCAGGCGCGCCTCGGTCGAGATCTGCTTGAGCTTGCTGCCCTTGTTGCCGATGATCATGGCCTTGTGCGCATCGCGCTCGACCAGGATGGTGGCAAAGACGCGGCGCAGGCGGCCTTCGGTCTCGAACTTGTCGATGATCACGGTGCTGGTGTACGGCAGCTCGTCGCCGGTCCAGCGGAACACCTTCTCGCGGATGATTTCCGACGCCAGGAAGCGCTCGCTGCGATCCGTCATCGCATCGGCGTCATACATCGGCTCGCCTTCCGGCAGGTAGGGCCGGATGATGTCGAACAGCCGCGCGATATGGTCGCGGGTCTTGGCCGACATCGGCACCACTTCGCGGAACGGGAACAGCTGCCCCATCTTTTCCAGGAAGGGCATCATCACTTCCGAGCGGTTCTCGCCGATGCGGTCGAGCTTGTTGGTCACCAGCAGCACCGGCGTGTTCTTCGGCAGCAGCGCCAGCACCTTCTCGTCGTCGGCGCCGTAGTAACCGGCCTCGACCACGAACAGGATCAAGTCAACCGACGACAGCGTCGAGGTGACCGCGCGGTTCAGCGAACGGTTCAGCGCGCTGGCGTGGCGGGTCTGGAAACCCGGCGTGTCGACGAACACATACTGCGCGTCATCCGTGGTCTGGATGCCGACGATGCGATGCCGCGTGGTCTGTGCCTTGCGCGAGGTGATGCTGATCTTCTGGCCGACCAGCGCGTTCATCAGCGTGGACTTGCCCACATTGGGGCGGCCGACGATGGCCACGGTGCCGCAGCGGAACGCCGCAGCCGGGGTATCCGCCGCGTCTTGCTGCGGATGGGTAGATTCGGTCATTCCTTCAACCTGAGAGACAGCTGCGGGTCCTGCGGCTGGGGTTGCTTGCGGGTCTTGCCGGTACGCTCGGCGCGGCTGCGCTTGAGCAGCTGCGGCACCAGCTTCTGGACTTCATCGAGCGCCAGCTTGGCGGCGGCCTGCTCGGCGGCGCGCCGCGACGCGCCGGTGCCGAACACCCGGACTTCCAGTTTAGGCACGGTGCACTCGACTTCAAACTGCTGGCTGTGCGCGGCGCCGTGTGTGGCGATTACGTTATATTGCGGCAGGGCAATCTTGTGGCCCTGCAGGTATTCCTGCAGCAGGGTCTTGGCGTCCTTGCCCAGCGTGCGCGGATCGACCTGCTCCAGGATCGGGATATAGAGCTTGCGGATCAGTGCGCGCGCTGCGTCGAAGCCGGCGTCGAGGAACACCGCGCCGACGATCGCTTCGAGCGCATCGGCCAGGATCGACGGGCGGCGGAAGCCGCCGCTCTTCAGCTCGCCCTCGCCCAGCCGCAGGGTGTCGGACAGCTGCAGCATCTGGGCGATTTCGTACAGCGCCTGCTGCTTGACCAGGTTGGCCCGCACCCGCGACAGGTCGCCCTCGTCGAGCTTGCCGAACATGCCATAAAGCATGTCGGCCACGGCGCAGTTGAGCACCGAGTCGCCGAGGAATTCCAGGCGTTCGTTGTGCTGGGCGCTGTGACTGCGGTGCGTCAGCGCCTGTTGCAGCAATTCGGGCTTGCTGAATCGGTAGCCGAGTCGTTGCTGCAAGGCGTCGAGGTTCATATCAGTGCTGCGTTCCTGAATAGGTAATCAACAGGCTCAGGGGTCCGTAGACAGGCACCTCGGTGCGGTACGAGAAATCGACCGACTGGATGGTGCCGTTATCGTCTTCCCGGATCAGCAGGTCCTCGCCCTTGACCGCGGTGATGCGGTCGATGGCGGCCTGCTTCTCGAAGAATTCGACCACTTCACGTTTGTTGGCGGCGCGCTGCTTGGCATAGCCGGCGGCGCGCTTGACCGAAAAATATTCCACCAGGCTCGGGATCGCGCGCAGGGCCGGCAAGGCCACGCCGACCACGAACACCACGATCACCAGCAGCGTCCACACGGAAAACCCGCCGGCGCCAGCCCGGCGCCATGCCGGATGGTTTCCTGCCCCCACCTTCCCAAATCGACCCATCGCGCCTGCCCTCTTTTTGTTGAGTGTTCTTGCGCCGCGTCAGATGCTTACTTAAACGATCCCACGCGTCCGAAATTGCCCAGGTTCATCCAGATCACGAATGCCTTGCCGACGATGTTCTGGTCCGGCACAAAGCCCCAGTAACGGGAATCCAGGCTGTTGTCCCGGTTGTCGCCCATGACGAAATAGTGACCTGCAGGTACCTTGCAAGTCACACCCTGCTGATTGTAGGTGCAGTTGTCCCGGTACGGAAAATCCGGATCCGCGCCGGCGATAAAGGCCGGGCGGTCGGCGTCGTTCAGGATGCCATGATCGACGCCGCCGGGCAGCTTTTCGCGGAAATGGCGCGAATAGGCCAGGCGCTCCTCGTCGAGGAAGTCCGGCAGCGCGGTGTACTCGGCCGGCTTGCCGTTGATGGTCAGGCGCTTGTTGGCGTACTGCACCACGTCGCCGGGCACGCCGATGACGCGCTTGATGTAGTCGAGCGACGGGTCCTTCGGGTAGCGGAACACCATCACGTCGCCACGCTGGGGCTCGCCCATGTCCATGATCTTCTTGTTCACCACCGGCAGGCGGATGCCGTACTCGTACTTGTTGACGAGGATGAAGTCGCCGATCAGCAGCGTCGGGATCATCGAGCCGGACGGAATCTTGAACGGCTCGACCACGAACGAGCGCAGCACGAACACCGCCAGGATCACCGGGAAGAAGCTGGCCGAATACTCCAACCACCACGGCTGGCGCAGCTTTTCCTCGGCCAGGCGCTTGCGCGTGGCGTCGGCATCGGCCGTGCCGAAGCTGCCTTGCAGGCGGCCCTGCTGCGAATCGAACTCGGCCAGCGCGAGCCGCGCCGAAGAGCGGCGCTGCCGCTCGAACACGAGCTTGTCGGCCACCCACGCCACGCCCGTGATCACCACCAGCACAAAAAGGATCAGTGCAAAATTCATGACGGCTTCTGGTTCTTGGAAATCCTGGTACAGCCTGTTCTCTCACCACGCCGGCAAGGCTGCAGGGCATGGTCCTGCCCCTGCCCTGCGCGCGGCAATTATTTGTCGTCGACTTGCAGGATGGCCAGGAAGGCCTCCTGCGGAATCTCGACGGTGCCGACCTGCTTCATCCGCTTCTTGCCCGCCTTCTGCTTTTCCAGCAGCTTCTTCTTGCGCGAGATATCGCCGCCGTAGCACTTGGCCAGCACGTTCTTGCGCAGCGCCTTGACGTTTTCCCGCGCGATGATGTTGGAGCCGATGGCGGCCTGGATCGCCACGTCATACATCTGGCGCGGAATGATCTCACGCATCTTCGCCGCGACTTCGCGCCCGCGGTATTGCGAATTGGAGCGGTGCACGATCACCGACAGCGCGTCGACCTTGTCGCTGTTGATCAGGATATCGACCTTGACCACGTCGGACGGCCGATATTCCTTGAACTCGTAATCCATTGACGCGTAGCCGCGCGACACCGACTTCAGGCGGTCGAAGAAATCCATCACGATCTCCGCCATCGGGATCTCGTAGGTCAGCTGCACCTGCTTGCCGTGGTAGCTCATATTGATTTGCGAGCCGCGCTTTTGCGTGCACAGCGTGATCACCGAGCCGACATATTCCTGCGGCATATACAGGTTGACGGTGACAATCGGCTCCAGGATCGCCTCGATCTTGCTCGGGTCGGGCATCTTCGCCGGATTTTCGACGGTCATCATGGTGCCGTCGCGCATCTCGACCTGGTACACCACCGTCGGCGCGGTCGTGATCAGGTCCATGTCGAACTCGCGCTCGAGGCGCTCCTGCACGATCTCCATGTGCAGCAGGCCGAGGAAGCCGCAGCGGAAGCCGAAGCCCAGTGCCTGCGACACCTCCGGCTCGAACATCAGCGAAGCGTCGTTCAGGCGCAGCTTTTCCAGCGATTCACGCAGCGCCTCGTATTGGTTGGCTTCCACCGGATACAGGCCGGCAAACACCTGCGGCTTGACTTCCTTGAAGCCCGGCAGCGGCGCTTCGGCCTTGCGCTGCACGGTGGTGATGGTGTCACCGACCTTGGCCGCCTTCAGTTCCTTGATGCCGGCGATGACAAAGCCCACCTGCCCGGCGGTCAGCGCGTCGCGCTGGATCGACTTGGGCGTGAACACGCCCACCTGCTCGACCAGATGCTGCGCGCCGGTGGCCATCAGCAGCACTTTGTCCTTGGTGCGCAGCGTGCCGTTGACCACGCGCACCAGCATCACCACGCCGACGTAGTTGTCGAACCACGAGTCAATGATCAGCGCCTGCAGCGGCGCGTCGGCGTCGCCCTTGGGTGGCGGCACCTTGGCGATCAGCGCCTCGATCACGTCCTGCACGCCCTGACCGGTCTTGGCCGAGCACGGCGTGGCATCCTGCGCGTCGATGCCGATGACGTCCTCGATCTCCTGGATCGCGCTGTCCGGGTCGGCCTGCGGCAGGTCGATCTTGTTCAGCACCGGCACCACTTCCACGCCCAGCTCGATCGCGGTGTAGCAGTTGGCGACGGTCTGCGCCTCAACCCCTTGCGAGGCGTCGACCACAAGCAGCGCGCCTTCGCAGGCGGACAGCGAGCGGCTGACTTCATAGCTGAAGTCGACGTGTCCCGGGGTGTCGATCAGGTTCAGGTTATAGATCTTGCCGTCGCGCGCCTTGTAGCTCAGCGCCGCGGTCTGCGCCTTGATGGTGATGCCGCGCTCTTTCTCGATATCCATCGAATCGAGAACCTGCGCTTCCATCTCCCGATCCGACAGCCCTCCGCAAAGCTGAATGATCCGGTCGGCCAGGGTGGACTTCCCATGGTCGATGTGGGCAATGATCGAGAAATTACGGATATGGTCCATCTAATGTTCAGGGAAGCGCCGGCTGAGAGCCCGGGCGGCAACAAGCAGTGGAGCGGCCCGGCGCCGCGCGCCGCAAGGCGTGCGCGGGCGTACCGCGGGTTCGGGGGGCACAAATTTTGCGCCAATCCGCAATTTTACCGGATTTTCAATGACTTCCGGGTCGTCATCTGGTGGCGTGGCGCGGATGCCGGCGCGGCTCAGCGGGCGGTGCGTGTAGCGCCATGTGCGGCAAGCCATACCCTTGTCGCCGCTTCATCCAGGAAATAGTGACAAAGGGGCGCGGCATGCGCCGACGTGTCCGCCGGCAAGTCCGCCGGCGTGCCGGGCATCAGCACCGGCACCAGCTCGCCAAAGCGCGCCTCCAGCGCGGCATCGGCGTCGACATCGACTTCATGCAGGGTAAAAGAAAAATCGCGCCGGAGCGGCTCCAGCGCGACTTTCATGTCTTCGCAAAGATGGCAGTACGCCCGGCCGTAAAGCGTCAGCGCGGGCGTGGATACCATGGCGGGTCAGCGGGTCGAGGCGGCGCCCGGTCGCAGCGTCAGCACCTGGGTGGCGTCGCCGCGCCGCACGAACACCGCGGCGATCCGGCTCTTGTCCAGGCCGCGCACCAGTTCGTTGAACTGGCGTGCGTTGGTCACGTCGGTGTCGCCCAGGCGCAGGATGATGTCGCCCGGACGGATGCCGGCACGCAACGCCGGGCCGTCGGCCACCTCCACCTCCACTCCGGACTTGAGCTTGAGCTCTTTCAGGCGCGCCTCGGGCAGGTCGTTGACCACCAGGCCCAGCGCGTTAGGCTTGCCGGCCTGCGGCGCGCTGTCATCCTTCGGCGTCGCCCCGCTGCGGGCGCGGGCCTTGCCGTCCGGCTCCAGCTCGGTGACGGTGATGCTGACCTCGCGGGTCGCGCCCTTGCGCCACAGCTGCAGCGGCACGCGCGTGCCGGGCTTGGTCTCGCCGACCATGCGCGGCAGGTCCGAAGCCCGCTCGATGTCGCGGCCGTTGAACTTCAGGATGATGTCGCCCGCCTCGATGCCGGCCTTTTCGGCAGGACCGCCCGGCTCGACACTGCCGACCAGCGCGCCGCGCGCACGGCCCAGCCCCAGCGAATCGGCGACTTCCTTGGTGACATCGCCGATCGCCACGGCAATGCGGCCGCGGGTCACACGCCCGGAGGACTTGAGCTGCTCCGACACGCGCATGGCCTCGTCGATCGGGATCGCGAACGAGATCCCCATATAGCCGCCGCTGCGGCTGTAGATCTGCGAGTTGATGCCGATCACTTCGCCGCGCAGGTTGATCAGCGGCCCGCCGGAGTTGCCCGGATTGACCGCGACGTCGGTCTGGATGAACGGCAGGTAGTCGCCGGTGTCGCGGCCCTTGGCCGAAACGATGCCGGCGGTCACGCTGTTGTCCAGCCCGAACGGCGAGCCGATCGCCAGCACCCACTCGCCGGCGCGGACCTTGTTGGAATCGCCCAGCGGCAGGCGCGGCAGCCCGCTGGCCTCGACCTTGAGCAGCGCCACGTCGGTGCGTTTGTCGGAGCCGATCAGCTTGGCCTTGAATTCACGCTTGTCCGGCAGCGTCACGTAGATGGTTTCGGCGTCGGCCACCACGTGCGCGTTGGTCATCACATAGCCATCCTGGCTGATGATGAAGCCCGAGCCCACGCCGCGGCTCTGCTCTTCCTGCTGCGGCGGCTGGCCGCGGCGCGGCGGGGTGCCCGGCGCCGGGGCGCCGGGCATCGGCACGCCGAAGAAGCGGCGGAAGAACTCGGCCATCTCGTCGTCGCCGCCCGGCACGCCGCCGCGCTGGCGCACCAGCTCGGTGGTGCGGATATTGACCACGGCCGGGCTGGCCTTCTCCACCAGGTCGGTGAAGTCGGGCAGGTTGTAATTGGAGGCAGCGGCCTGGGCGTGGCTGACTTCGGCAACGGTCGGGCCGAGCAGCATCATGGCAGCCATGACCACGGCCCGCGCCAGGGCTGGAGATCTGAACATCATCGACAACTCCCGGGATTCAGCGAAAAGAAGAAAAACCGACTGGATGTGATCCCGTGGCGGGGACCCCTGCGCAGGTTTCATGAAGCCGGCCCCGGACGGAATCCGGGCGCCGGCCGCACCGGCTCACGCTCAGTGTACCGTCTTGGGCGGACGGTACTCTACGGCCGTCGCAAACTGGCGCACGGTGCTCGCCGGCACCTCGCCCACCACGGTAATCCAGAAATCGGCAACCCGGCGCACCACGACCTGGGTCGCGCCGAGCGCGGCCACGCCTTCGCGGCGCGCACGTTGCTCGGAAACCGGCTCAATAAAGACCGACAGGCCGGTCAGCCCGTCGCTGTAGACGACCTGCAGCACTTCGAACACCTGCCCGCGGGCATTGCCCGGGTTCGGCGCGCGCAGCTCGCCGAGCGGGCGGCGAACCTCGCGGATCTTCTGGAACCCCTTGAGCGGCACCGCGATCGACCAACCCTCGTCGGCGATGTTGGTGGGCTGGTAAGTCACCTCATAGTGGTTCCAGTTGCTGGAATTCTTGATCGCGCCAAGGATGCGCTGCTTCTCGGAAGGAACCCCGATCTGCACCTGCGAGAACGCCACCTGCTCCAGCACCTTGCCGCCGTCGCCGATGGTCTGCGCGCGCATCAGCAGGCCGGAGTTCTTCTCGGCCCACAGGCGCACCGCGTAACGCGCGGCATCGTGAGGTTCCAGCGCAAAGACCTCGCACTCCATGCCGGCCACGCGCTCGGCGGGCATCTTGCGCATGTCGTACAGGTCCAGCACATCGTTCTTGTTGGTGGCGAGCAGCGCCGGGAAGCGGTCCTTGGCTTCCTGCTTTTCCACCACCACCAGCTTGGCTTCGGGGATCAGGCTGTGCACCACGTCGTTCTGCCGCAGCACTTCGCGCGGCTTGCCGTCGAGGGTTTCCAGCCGCTCGTATTCGTTGTGGACGAGGTCGCTGTAATGCTGGATGCGCGAGGCGTGCATGACGCTGCCGCGCTGATAGATCAGCGTGCCGACATAATTCTCGCGCTGGGCGGCTTTATGGATCTTGTTGAGCCAGGCAGTGGCGTCGCGTCGGTTCAGCGTATTGTCCGAAGGCTGCGCGGTGGCCGCGGCAGCGCTCAGACACAAGGCCAGAAAAAAGGACCTGCGCAGGGCCCTAATTCTCTGCGCGCCCGCTACATAGGCGGACGAACCTCCTTTATGCATGTCCGGCATTATTCCTGCGTATTTTCCTGAGTGAAGTTCGCACCGTTGGCAACCGTGCGCATGGACGGCACGAAAGCATCCGTTGCCACTGAAGTGCGATGCGCACGCAGGTATTCGTCCAGGCGCGGGTCGCGGATCATCTGCGGCGCGTCCGCGGCAACCGTGACGATGCCGGTGGCCTAGCCGGCGGCCGGCTGCTCGGCACGGGCCACCACGGCGTCGGGCGTTCCGACCGTGGCCGGACCGCGCAACTGCGGCACCACCACCCAGCTGACCGCGGCCACGGCGGCGGCGATCGCGGTGCCCGGCATCACGCGGCGCACCCACGACGGCCTGACCAGCAGGCGATGGCGGGCGCTGGCCTGCGCCACGGCCGGCACCAGCACGTGCGGCTCGGCTTCCAGGCGCGCGGAGAAACGCGAGAGGAAATCGGCGGTGGAGCCCGCCTGCGTCAGGTCTTCGGACCGCAGCGCGTCGCCGATCAACTGGTATGTGGTCCAGTCCGAAATGCCGGCCTCGCCCTTCGCGAGATCCAGCACGGCATCAACTTCATGCGGCGCCAGTTCGCCATCCATCAATACGGAGATCTGCTCCGCTGCTTCCACTACATGAACCGACTGCTTATGAGCCTGACCCATTTCCCACCCCAAGACATTCCATTGAACACCGATAATCCCGTTACTGCTGTCGCTTATCGATGCAGGAATAGGCTGCAACGCTGGCCGCACGACATTCTTCTCTACTACCTGAACCGCCAATTACCACCGCTTGCCCTCTGCCGTTCCCAGTAGCGGGCGCAATTTCTCGGCAATCGCCTCGCGCGCGCGGAAGATCCGCGAGCGCACCGTGCCGATCGGGCATCCCATCGCTTCGGCGATTTCCTCGTAGCTGAGGCCCTCGATCTCGCGCAGCGTGATGGCGGTCCGCAATTCTTCCGGAAGTGCTTCCATCGCGCGGTTCACCGTCTCGGCGACTTGCCGCGTGTGGAGCATCGACTCCGGCGTATTGATATCCCTTAGTTGTTCACCGTCCGCAAAAGTTTCAGCCTCTTCCGCATCGATATCGCTGGACGCTTCCGGGCGGCGGCCCTGGGTGGCCAGGTAGTTCTTGGCGGTGTTGACGGCGATCCGGTACAGCCACGTGTAGAAGGCCGACTCCCCGCGGAACTGGGGCAAGGCGCGGTATGCCTTGATGAAGGCATCCTGCGCCACATCCTCGACTTCAGCGGGATCCCTGACCAGGCGCGAAATCAGGCGAATGATCTTCCGATGGTATTTGGTCACCAGAAGTTCAAAGGCCCGCTTGTCGCCCTGCTGGACGCGTTCAACTAGGAGCTGATCGGCTTCGCGTTCGCTCACGTATGGCTCACCTGCAGTGTATCTCTTGGTTTGGTCGTCACGACAAACGTTGTATTTTACCTACGATTCTCAGCCCGCCCGGTGAAGCAACGCGCATCCTGTGACCGCAAGCTAACAAAATCGTTCCCTGTCCGGGCGTCAGGTTGCACCCGCAGTGCAACTCGCGCGGACCGCCGCAGCCAGCGCGCCAGTTCGGGGCCGGCGGCCTGCCAGGGTAGAAGAATGACGCCGGGCATGGCAGCGCCGCCGGGGGCAAGGCACACCACCGTAGCGCCTCCGATCTGCCAGCACTGCCGCACGATGGCCTCGCGCCGCGCACCGCCCGGTGCTTCCAGCCAGAGTCGCAGGGGTCCTTCGGCGTCCGCGTCCTGCACGGCCGTACAGGTCCAGCGCAGGCCGCGCCACCATGCCGGCCACGCGCGCAGGGCCGCCACGGCGGCCAGCGCGAGGCCCATGGCCGCGGCGAGGTGCCACCACAGGAATCCGGCCTGGCTGCCGGCGATGGCGTCGGCCAGCGTCCGCGTCAGCAGCGCGAGCGCCAGCAATTCGCCGGCACAAAACACGAACAGGGCCCACCCCAGAGGGTGGACCCTGCCATGGCGCAACCCCTTATGGAACTCCTTAAGGGCCCGCCTCAACCACGGATCAGGCGCGGCGGAAAACAAGCGTGCCGTTGGTGCCGCCGAAACCGAAGTTGTTCTTCACCGCCACGTCGATCTTCATCTCGCGCGCCGTGTTGGCTACGTAGTCCAGGTCGCACTCGGGATCCTGGTTGTCGAGGTTGATCGTCGGCGGCGAGACCTGGTGGTGCAGCGCCAGCACGGTGAATACCGATTCCAGGCCACCGGCGCCGCCCAGCAGGTGGCCGGTCATCGACTTGGTCGAGTTCACCACCATCTTGTAGGCCTGGTCGCCGAATGCGGCCTTGATCGCATCGGACTCGTTCTTGTCGCCCAGCGGCGTGGAGGTGCCGTGCGCGTTCAGGTAGTGCACCTGGTCGGTGTTGATGCCGGCATCCTTGAGCGCATTGACCATGCAGCGGCGCGGGCCGTCCATGTTCGGTGCGGTCATGTGGTAGGCGTCGCCGCTCATGCCGAAGCCGATCAGCTCGGCATAGATGCGGGCGCCGCGCGCCTTGGCCGATTCGTACTCTTCCAGCATCATCACGCCCGCGCCCTCGCCCAGCACGAAGCCGTCGCGGTCCTTGTCCCACGGACGCGAGGCTGCTGCCGGATCGTCATTGCGGGTCGACAGCGCGCGCGCGGCGGCGAAGCCACCGATGCCGAGCGGCGACACGGTCGATTCGGCGCCGCCCGCCAGCATGGCGTCGGCATCGCCGGCCTGGATCAGGCGGGCGGCCAGGCCGATGCTGTGCAGGCCGGTGGTGCATGCCGTCACCGCGGCCAGGTTCGGGCCCTTGATGCCGTGGATGATCGACAGGTGGCCGGCGATCATGTTGATGATCGAGCCGGGCACGAAGAACGGCGAAATCCGGCGCGGACCCCGCTCGCTCAGCACGGCATGGGTATCCTCGATCATCGGCAGGCCACCGATGCCCGAGCCGACCAGCACGCCGATGCGCTCGGCATTGGCTTCGTTCACTTCCAGGCCGCTGTCCTTGAGCGCCTGCGTCCCGGCCGCGATGCCGTAATGGATGAACGTATCCATGTTGCGGGCTTCCTTGGCCGGGATGTAGTCCTCGGCATTGAAACCCTTCACCTCGCCGGCGAAGTGCACGGACAGCGCGGAGTGATCGAATTTGGTGATGGTGGCGATGCCGGACTTGCCGGCTACCAGGTTGGCCCAGCCTTCGGCAACCGTGTTTCCGACCGGAGACACAAGGCCAAGCCCAGTGACGACGACGCGACGACGGCTCACTATGTTTTCCTACGGGTGCGTGAAACGGGAACGGAACGCGGAGTTGCCCGCCGCCGGCCCAGCGGGCCGCGCGGCGAAGCTCATTCCATTCTGCTTCTTCGAACAGACGAAAGCCACAGAAAACAGCAAGGCGCGGCCGCAACGGCCCGCCCACCTGCCTTCTGTGGCTCGGAATGCAGAGACGACGGGCTTAGGCCTTGACGTGCGCGGTGGCGTAGTCGATAGCCTGTTGCACGGTCGTGATCTTTTCGGCTTCCTCATCAGGAATTTCCATGCCGAATTCATCTTCCAACGCCATCACGAGTTCAACCGTGTCCAGCGAGTCCGCACCGAGATCGTTCACGAACGAGGATTCGTTCTTGATGTCTGCCTCGGCCACGCCAAGCTGTTCTGCAACGATTTTCTTGACGCGTTGTTCGATATTGTCCATGTAACCCTCCAGGGAAGTTCGACAAAAAGTGGGCGCATTTTAGCAGGTTTGGGACAACAGAAATGCTGCCTGCCAAGCTTTGCAAGAATCGCGCCCGATTGGTTCGGAAAACTACGACTTCCGGCAGCTTCTTCCGGCTTCTAAACCGAAAAAGCGCGCCGGAAAACCATTAATTCATGTACATCCCGCCGTTCACATGCAGGGTGGTGCCGGTGATGTAGGCGGCTTGCGGACCCGCCAGGAAGGCTACCGCATTGGCGATATCCTCGGGCTGCCCGAGGCGGCCCAGCGGAATCTGCGTCTTGAGCGAAGCATGCTGCTCTTCGGACAGCGCCTTGGTCATGTCGGTATCGATAAAGCCCGGCGCGACGCAGTTGACGGTCACATTGCGGCTGCCGATTTCGGCGGCCAGCGAGCGAGTCATGCCAGCCACGCCGGCCTTGGCCGCGGAGTAGTTCATCTGGCCGGGATTGCCGACCGAGCCCACCACCGAGGTGATATTGATGATGCGGCCCTGGCGCGCCTTCATCATCGGGCGCAGCACCGCGCGCGACAGGCGGAACACCGAGGTCAGGTTGGTCTGGATCACGGCCAGCCAGTCCTCGTCCTTCATCCGCATCGCCAGCTGGTCCTGCGTGATGCCGGCATTGTTGACCAGCACGCCGATGCCGCCGTGGCTCTTGACGATTTCTTCGATGAGCGCATCGCAGGCCGCGGCGTCGTTGACATTGAGCACGGCGCCCTTGCCCTTCAGGCCTTCGGCGCCGAGGTAGTCGGTGATGCCGGCCGCGCCGGCTTCGCTGGTCGCGGTGCCGATCACGGTGGCGCCCTGCCGGGCCAGTTCCAGCGCGATGGCGCGGCCGATGCCGCGCGAGGCGCCGGTGACCAGCGCAACCTGATTGTCGAGAAGTTTGGTCATGCGGTTGTCCTGTTGCTTACTTCAGCAGTGCCAGCGTGTCCTGCAGCGAGGCCGGATCGAAGATCGCGCCACCGCTCAGGTTGCCGTCGATGCGCTTGGTCATGCCGGCCAGCACCTTGCCCGGACCGCATTCGATCACGTGGGTGATGCCTTCGGCGGTCATCTTCTGCACGCACTCGACCCAGCGCACCGGCGCGGCGGCCTGGCGCACCAGCGCATCCTTGATCGCCTCCGGATCGCTGACGATGGCGACGTCGACGTTGTTCACCAGCGGAATCGACGGAGTCGAAAAAGCCAGGCCGGCCATGCGCTCGCGCAGGCGGTCAGAGGCCGGCTTGAGCAGCGACGAATGGAACGGCGCCGACACCGGCAGCGGCAAGGCGCGCTTGGCGCCCTTGGCCTTGGCGATTTCGCAGGCCTTCTCGACCGCGCCCTTGTGGCCGGCGATCACCACCTGCGACGGCGCGTTGAAGTTGACGGCCTCGACCACGCCCGCAGCCGACGCTTCGGCGCATGCGGCGCGCACGTCGTCATCCGACAGGCCGAGGATCGCGGCCATGCCGCCCTCGCCCACCGGCACGGCTTCCTGCATGGCCTGCGCGCGGAAACGCACCAGCGGCACGGCGTCGGCAAACGGGATCACGCCGGCGGCCACCAGCGCCGAGTACTCGCCCAGGCTGTGGCCGGCGACCAGCGCCGGCGCCGGACCACCGGCATCGAGCCAGGCACGGTAGATCGCGACCGCGGCGGTCAGCATCACCGGCTGCGTATTGGTGGTCAGGTTCAGTTCTTCGGCAGGGCCTTCGGCGATCAGGCGGCCGAGATCCTGGCCGAGCGCAGCCGAGGCTTCTTCCACGGTGGCACGCACCACGGCGTTGTCGGCGAAGGCATTGAGCATGCCGACCGACTGCGAACCCTGGCCGGGAAATACGAATGCGAATTTCATCGGATGAAAACCTAACAAGAAATCGGGGGCCGGCGCCGTGGCAAGTCGTGCCTGCGCGGCACGCCTGGGCACCGACCGCGTATTACATGCGCAGCAGCACCGCGCCCCAGGTGAAGCCGCCGCCCACGCCTTCCATCAGCACGGTGTGGCCCGGGCGGATGCGCCCGTCGCGCACGGCCACGTCCAGCGCCAGCGGGATCGAGGCGGCCGAGGTATTGCCGTGCTCGTGCACGGTGGCGACCATGCGCTCGGCGGGCAGGCGCAGTTTCCTGGCCGTGCCCTGCATGATGCGGATATTGGCCTGGTGCGGAATCAGCCAGTCGACCTGGTCGGGCGACACGCTGGCGGCTTCCATGGCTTCGCGCGCCACCTTGTCGAGCACGTTGACGGCGAGCTTGAACACCGCCTGGCCGTCCATGTGCAGGAACGGGTTGCCAGTGATGTTGCCGCCGGCGACGTTGCCAGGCACGCACAGGATGTCGACATGGCTGCCGTCCGAATGCATGGCGCTGGACAGGATGCCCGGCTCGTCGGACGCCGACAGCAGCACCGCGCCGGCGCCGTCGCCGAACAGCACGCAGGTGGTGCGGTCGTTGAAGTCGAGGATGCGCGAGAACACTTCGGTGCCGATCACCAGCACATTGCGGTGCGAGCCGCTGCGGATGAACTTGTCGGCGGTGGCCAGCGCGTACACAAAGCCGGAGCACACCGCCTGCAGATCGAAGGCCGGGCAATGGTTGGTGATGCCCAGCTTTTCCTGCACGATGCAGGCGGTGCTGGGGAACACGAAGTCCGGCGTCGAGGTGGCGACGATGATCAGGTCGATGTCCTGCCGGTCGATGCCGGCGGCCTCGATGGCCTGCTCGGCTGCCTTGACCGCCAGCGTGCTGCTGGTCACATCGGGTTCGGCCCAGTGGCGCGCCGAGATGCCGCTGCGCGAGACGATCCACTCGTCGCTGGTCTCGATGCCTTTCTCGGCAAGCTGCGCCGCCAGCTCATGGTTGGTCACGCGCCGCGGAGGCAGGTAGCTCCCGGTACCGATGATTTTTGCGTACTTGGTCATGTATTGTCGGATCGTATGGCCCGCCGGCACGCTCGACCGGCGCGCAGTGGCGCTCAGGCGACGTGGGGGCTGGGATGCGCGCCAGGCGCCTCTGTCTCCGGGGCGGGCTGGGCACCGCCTGCGGCGCTGGATTTATCGGCAAACGCCCGGGTGATACGGGCGATCACGCCATTCTTGGCGGCATCATACCCGCGTTTGATAGCCCACTCAAAAGAATGGGCATCGGCCGAGCCGTGGCTCTTGATCACCAGCCCGCGCAGGCCCAGCAGCGACGCGCCGTTGTAGCGCGCCGGGTCGAGCCGCTTGGCCAGGCGCGACAGCACCGGCATGGCGACCGCGGCCAGCAGCTTGGTGAACCACGAGCGAGTAAATTCTTCCTTGATCATGCTGCCGATCATCTTGGCCAGGCCCTCGGTGCTCTTGAGCGCCACATTGCCGACGAAGCCGTCGCAGACCACGATGTCGGTGGTGCCCTTGAAGATGTCGTTGCCTTCCACGTTGCCGTAGAAATTCAGCTCCGAGGCGCGCAGCAGTTCGCCGGCGCGCTTGACCACCTCGTTGCCCTTGATGACTTCCTCGCCGATGTTCAGCAGGCCCACCGTGGGGTGTTCCTTGTGATCGACGACGGCCACCATGGCCTCGGCCATGCGCGCGAACTGCAGCAGGTGCTCCGGCTCGCAGTCGGCATTGGCGCCAAGGTCCAGCACCGTGGTGCCCCAGCCCTGTTCGTTGGGAATGGTGGTGGCGATGGCCGGCCGCTCGATGCCTTCGAGCGTCTTCAGCACGTAGCGCGATACCGCCATCAGCGCCCCGGTGTTGCCGGCGGAAATGCAGGCGCCGGCCAGGCCTTCCTTGACCTGGGTGACGGCAACCCGCATCGAGGAGTCGCGCTTCTTGCGCAGCGCCACCTCGACCGGGTCATCCATGGTGATGACCTCGGTAGCCTCGACGATGCTGACGCGCGGATGGTCCAGCGCGTGCAGCTTCTTCAGCTGCGCCCGGATGGCGTCGGGCAAGCCGACCAGCACCATCTCGGCATCGTCGTGGCGGGAAAGAAAACTGATCGCCGCGGGCACCGTCACGGAAACTCCGTGATCGCCGCCCATGCAGTCGATAGCGATTTTGATCGTCATTGTTCCTGGTACGGATAGCGCGGCGGCGCACGCCACGCCCGGCGGGAATTCCGAGCGCCCAACAAAAAAGCGGCAACGATCTTGCCGCTTTTTTGTGTCTGACCGATTATTGTCCGACCCACAGGCATGCGCGAGCGAGACGCAACGTCACGCCTAGCGAAGCTATCAGTCGTTCTTGGTCTTGATGACCTTGCGACCACGGTAGTAGCCGTTCGGGCTCACGTGGTGGCGCAGGTGGGTTTCGCCGGTGGTCGGCTCGACGGCCAGCGGTGCGGCCGACAGGTGGTCGTGCGAACGGTGCATGCCGCGCTTGGACGGCGACTTCTTGTTCTGTTGAACAGCCATGATGACTCCTTCGAGAATTTTTCAATATTAACACACGCATCCCGCCCAAGGCGTAGCCGGGGCCCGGCCGGATGCTTCAGATTCACCTGCAAGACCCTGCAGGCCGCGCGCTGGCGGCTTCAATGCCGGGTCTTCAGGCCGGCCAGCGCCGCGAAGGGCGAAGGCCGCTTTTCTTCCTCAGGCTCAGCTTCAGGCTGGGCCTCGCCGTCCGATCCGGTCACGAGGCTTTCGTGCACCGTCGGGCAGACGTCATGCTTGGGTGCCACCGGCAACGCCAGCAGCACTTCATCTTCTATCAGTTCCAGCAGCGAGAACCGCTTCGAGCCGGCGATCACGTCGACCTCGTCGTCGTCCATCGGCGCGGCGTCGGCCGCTTCTTCGCTTTCCACCACCTCGAAACGCGTCGCCGTATCGATCGGCTGGGCATAGGGCGCCAGGCAGCGCTGGCAATCCAGCCACATCCGGCCCTGCACCGTCACGTCGAGGAACAGCCGCTGCGCCACCGGGGCGCCGGGCTCGGCCGCCTCTTCGCGGACGAAGCCGGTTGCCGTATAGGCGAAGGTCTCATCGGGTGCCGAGGCTGGCGCTTGCGCGGCGGTCTCGGCTAAGATGCGCGGCAAATCCCGCACCGCCACCTCGCCGGCCAGGCTTTCACCCTTTCGGCACATGGCGAAGAGGTCAAGCGCGCGCAGGTCAGTCGGCTGGGTCATGTGCGTGGCTCCTGTCGCAAATCAATGACGGGTTCGCCACATTCACTACCTGACGGATTGCGGGCCGCGCACATTGGCGGCACTGCGCCCGGGTGCGGATGCGGCTAAACGCGCGATTATACGGTGTAAACCTTCCCGAGGTCAAAGGCCTTGCCCCGGAAGCCACACGGCTTCCTGTCCTGATTCTATTACTTATGTCTCCAGATCCTCGCCCCCGGCTGATCCTCGGCTCCGGCTCGCCCTACCGCCGCGAACTGCTGGCGCGGCTGCGCATTCCCTTCGAAGTCGCGGTGCCGGACATCGACGAAACCCCGCTGGCCGGCGAAGCGCCCGAGGCCACGGCGCTGCGGCTGTCGCAGCGCAAGGCCGAGGCCATCGCGGCGCGCCACCCCGGCGCGCTGGTGATCGGGTCGGACCAGGTGCTGACGCTGGACGGCGCCCAGATGGGCAAGCCGGGCACGCACGACAACGCCGTGGCGCAGCTGCGCCGCATGCGTGGCCGCACCGCCACCTTTCACTCGGCACTGTGCCTGCTCGATTCCCGCACGGGGACCGCGCAGCTGGCCGACGTGCAAACCCGCGTGACGATGCGCGATCTCAGCGACGCCGAAATCGAGACCTACCTGCAGCTGGAGCGCCCCTACGACGTGGCCGGCAGCGCCAAGTCCGAGGGACTCGGCATCACGCTGCTGGCGCGGGTCGAGTCCGACGATCCCACCGCGCTGGTCGGCCTGCCGCTGATCGCGCTGACCGGCATGCTGCGCCAGGCCGGCTATCCTCTCCTTTCCGCATGAAACGCATCCACCTCACCCTCCCACGATGAGCGGCACCCTCTACCTGATTCCCAATACCCTGGGCAAGCGCGACGAAGCCGATCCGCTGGCCGACGTGATCCCGGCCGGCGTGCAGCAGATCGCGGCCGCGCTGGACTACCTCGTCGCCGAGAACGCCAAGACCGCGCGCGCCTTCCTGAAGAAACTGAGCGAAACCACGCCGCTGCCGCGCCCGATCCAGCAGATCGAGATCCAGGAGCTGAATGTGAATACGCGCGCCGACGCCCTGGCGGCGCTGCTGGCGCCGCTGCAGGCCGGCCGCGACGGCGGCCTGCTGTCGGAAGCCGGCGTGCCGGCGGTGGCCGACCCCGGCGCCGACCTGGTGCGCCTGGCGCATGCGCGCGGCATCCGCGTGCGGCCGCTGGTGGGGCCCAGTTCGATCCTGCTGGCGGTGATGGGCTCGGGCCTGAACGGCCAGAGCTTTGCCTTCAACGGCTACCTGCCGGTCGATGCCAACGAGCGCGCGCAGCGGCTGCGCGAACTGGAACAGCGCTCGCGCAAGGCCAGCCAGACCCAGGTCTTCATCGAAACGCCGTACCGCAACGGCGCGCTGCTGGAGGCCATGCGCCAGCATTGCGCCGGCACCACGCTGCTGTCCGTGGCGGTGGACCTGACCCTGCCCGGCGAGACCATCGTCACGCTGCCGCTGTCGGACTGGCGCCCCGAGCGGATCGCGCTGCACAAGCGCCCGGCGATCTTCTCGCTGCTCGCCCTCTAGGGCAAACCACTGCACGGAAATGACAAAGGGGGCGCTTGCGCCCCCTTTGTTCACACGCTGCCGCGCCAGGCTTCAGCGCATGCCCTGCATGCCGGTGCTCCACAGCATGGTCTTCATCGCCGCGGTGCCCACGGCCGCGCCAAAGCGCTTGGCCACGCGCTCGGCGATGTTCTCCTTGACCGTGTAGTCGACGATGTCTTCGGCCTTGAACAGGTCGCGCGCCACGTACTCCGCACTGCCCAGCCCGTCGGCCAGCCCCAGCGCGACGCTGCGCTCGCCCGACCAGAACAGGCCCGAGAACAGCTCCGGGTCGTCCTTGAGCCGGTCGCCGCGGCCTTCCTTGACCACGTCGATGAACTGCTGATGGATCTGCTTGAGCATGGCTTCGGCAAAGGCCTTCTGCTTGGGCACCTGCGGCGAGAATGGGTCGAGCATGCCCTTGTTGGCGCCCGAGGTGTAGAGCCGGCGCTCCACGCCCAGCTTGTCCATCAACCCGGTAAAGCCGAAGCCGTCCATCAGCACGCCGATCGAGCCGACGATGCTGGCCTTGTCGACATAGATCTTGTCGGCCGCCGCCGCCACGTAATAGCCGCCGGAAGCACAGATTTCCTCGACCACCACATACAGCGGCTTGGACGGGTAGAGGCCGCGCAGGCGTTGGATCTCGTCGTTGATGATGCCCGCCTGCACGGGCGAGCCGCCGGGCGAATTGATCTTCAGGATCACCCCGGCGGCGTTGTTGTCGGCAAAGGCCGCCTGCAGCGAGGCGTTGATCGCTTCGGCGCTTGCCGGCGTGCCGGCGGCGATCTCCCCTTCCAGCGTAACCATCGCGGTGTGGCGGCCAGAGGCGCTGATAGCGCCATCGCCCTTGAAGTCGAACACCGCGAACAGGATCAGCGCCAGCAGGCCGAGGGTCACCAGGCGGAAGAAAATGCGCCAGCGCCGCGCCGCGCGCTGCTCGCGCAGCGATTCGGTTAGTACTTTTTCCAGCACATCGCGCTCCCAGCCTCCGCCCACCTGTCCGCTGGCGGTGGCGCCGGCCAGGCGCGCCTTGCGCTCGCGCGCCTCCTGCCGCGCGGCGTCATCGCCCGCGCGCAGCTCGTCCTCCAGCGGGAAATCGGCGCGCTTCGCGGTCACCAGACGCTCCGACTCCGGCTCGGGCGCCGGCCCGGCCTCGCCGGCCGGCTTGCGCGGGTCCGGCTGCCCCGGTTCGTTGGGTTCATCCGAGGGCGGCTTCTGTTGTTCTGTCATGCAAATCGCTCGTGGAAATCCATTCAGGCGCCGCCGGAAGGCTCGGGGGCGCGGTACGGGGCCCGCGGCAGCCAGTAGACCTGGCCATCGCGCTCCTCGACCTGCAGCTTGGCCAGCGCGGCCCCGCGGCAGGGGCCGCCGACGCACTCGCCGCTATCCGGCGCGTACACCGCGCCATGAGTGGCGCACATCAAGTATAGGCCCGAGGCATCGAAGAACCGGCCCTCCTGCCAGTCCAGCTCCATCGGCACGTGCGCGCACTGGTTCAGGTAGGCATGGGCAACGCCGTCGAAACGCACCACAAAGGCGCCGATCTCGCGCCGGTCGAGCGCCACCGAAAAGCGCACGCCAAGTCCGCCCTCCTGCAATGCATCGGCGGCGCACACCCGCACCGGCGCCTGGCCGGAGGCCGCGTCAGGCATGGGCCAGCAGCCACTCGGTCAGGTCGGAGATCGAGCTGGCGCAGTGCACCGGCGCCATCGCGCGCAGCGACTCGGCCGGATGCGCCCCGTAACAGACCCCCAGGCCCTTGGCGCCGGCGTTGGCCGCCATCTGCAGGTCATGGGTGGTGTCGCCGATCATCACCGTGCGCTCCACGTCCTGGCCCAATTCGCGCGTCAGCTCGTGCAGCATGGCCGGGTGCGGCTTGGAGAAGGTCTCGTCGGCACAGCGCGTGGCGTCGAACAGCGCGGTCAGGCCGGTGGCCGCCAGCGCGCGCTGCAGGCCGACGCGGGTCTTGCCGGTGGCCACGCCAAGGAAATAGTGTTCCGCGCGCAGCGTCTCGAGCATTTCGCGCACGCCTTCGAACAGCACCAGATCGGCGTCGCGGGTCAGGAAATGGTAGCGGTAGCGCTCGGCCAGCCGCGGATAGTCGGCCGGATCCAGCGTCGGCACTGCGTATGAGAGCGCGTCCTTCAGACCCAGGCCGATCACGTGGCTGGCGGCGCTGTCGTCGGGCACCGGCAGGCCAAGGTCCCGGCTGGCCAGCTGGATGCACTTGGCGATGGTCGGGGTCGAGTCCATCAGAGTCCCGTCCCAGTCGAAAACGATCAGGTCAAATTGTTGCCTGGCCATGGAAGTCCTTGTGGCGTTTGAAGCACTACCCTACTCTGGGGCGTGCAATTCACGCAATTGTTGCAGGAATCCGACGCACTCGTCGGGCAGCGGCGCCTCCACCGACAGCGGCTCGCCGGTGGCCGGGTGGATGAACACCAGGCGGTGCGCATGCAGGAACATCCGCTTGATGCCGGGCTTGGCCCCGGAACGCGCCAGCGACTTGTTCAGCGAGAAATCGCCGTATTTTTCGTCGCCGACGATCGGGAAACCCGAGTGCGCCAGGTGGACGCGGATCTGGTGCGTGCGGCCGGTCTTCAGCTCTGCCTCCAGCAGCGTGAAACCCTGGAAGGCCTCGATCCGGTTGAACACCGTATGCGAGGCCAGCCCGTCGGCCTGGACCCGCACGCGGCGCTCGCCGTCCGGCGTGCTGAATTTATATAGCGGCAGCTTCACGTGCTGGCGGGCGTTGAGGAATTCGCCGGCGACGCAGGCGAAGTAACGCTTGTCCATGGTGTTGCCGCGAATCTGCTCATGCAGGTGGACCAGCGCCGAGCGCTTCTTCGCCAGCACCAGGATGCCTGAGGTCTCGCGGTCCAGCCGGTGCACCAGCTCCAGGAACTTGGCCTGCGGCCGCGACCGGCGCAGCTGCTCGATCACGCCGAAGGCGACGCCCGAGCCGCCATGCACCGCGACGCCCGCCGGCTTGTTGATGACCAGCAGGTGCGCGTCTTCGAACAACACCGGGAATTCCCCGGCAGGCACCGGCGCCGCGCTGGATTGCGCCGCACTCGCCACCCGCATCGGCGGGATGCGCACCACATCGCCCGACTGGAGGCGATAAGTGGCATCGATACGCCCCTTATTGACCCGAACCTCGCCCGAACGGAGCACCCGGTAAATATGGCTCTTGGGTACCCCCTTGGCTACCTTCAACAGGAAGTTGTCGATGCGCTGGCCTTCGGAGCCTTCGTCAATCGTGACATACGCCACCTGTGGGCTGGCCGGCGCAGCTTCGGCAGCCTTTTCAATTTGATGGCGTAACTCATTCATTTTCAATATAATTTCCTCGCTGTTCCGGCTCGAGGCCGGCAGCGCAAGACCTGTGTAAGCGATGGATCTTCGAGTTTTATTCGATTTTTCGCATTCTACACTTGGGGTTGCCGTCGACCCCGCCCGTCTCCCGCAATTCGCGTTACGCCAAGCGCCAGACGGGCAAATGGCAGCAAAAAAGCAGCACGCACGGTGCCGCCGGCATGCAGGAAGTCGCCCAAAGGTGGCTTCGGCACGGGCAGGCGGTGACGTGGGAACTGAGTGTTCAGGTAAAACAGAATTTAAGGGCGGATGCCGCAGCCGGCATCCGCTTCGGTGAGAGAAGTCCCGCCCGCACCGGGAAACGGTGCCGGCCGGCAGGTTGACCTGCCGCCTGACTGGAAGTTACCGGCGCCCGGTCGCAGAACTCCAAGAAGTAGTAGGTGCGCCCGCCAGGAGAAGTCAGGCAGCAACGGCAACCATGCCGTGTCCGAAAAATTTGCTCTTTGACGCGTCTAGGCCTTCCGCGGCCGGCCGCGATGCCGCCGGCGCTGGTTGCGCCGGCGCCAAGCATCGCCTCCGGCACGGGAATGCGCCGGATGTCTGCGCAAGAGCAGCCTCCGGTGTTCTCTCCTGCCCTGCGGTCGTTACCCCGACGTCATCGCTCTCTTTCACCCGCGCCCAGCCGCCCGCATGTCTTGCGCAGCGGCGCTTTCCGGCAATTCTCGCGCCTCGCTCGCTCCCTCGCGTGCTCCATGGATCGCCGCGGACACCGCCCAGACGGTGCCACCCGCGACACTGGAGTGAGGTATTGCGATGAAACGCATGCTGTTCAACGCGACGCAACAGGAGGAATTGCGCGTCGCCATCGTCGACGGTCAGAAGCTGATCGATATCGACATCGAGACTGCCGGGCGCGAACAGCGCAAGGGCAACATCTACAAGGGTGTCATCACCCGTATCGAACCTTCGCTGGAAGCCTGCTTCGTCAATTACGGCGAAGAGCGCCACGGCTTCCTGCCGTTCAAGGAAGTCGCGCGCGCCTTCTTCAAGGAAGGCATCGACGTGCGCAACGCGCGCATCCAGGACGCCCTGCATGAAGGCCAGGAACTGATCGTCCAGGTCGAGAAGGAAGAGCGCGGCAACAAGGGCGCGGCCCTGACCACCTTCATCTCGCTGGCCGGCCGCTACCTGGTGCTGATGCCGAACAACCCGCGCGGCGGCGGCGTGTCGCGCCGCATCGAGGGCGAAGACCGCCAGGAGCTGCGCGAGACCATGGCGCAGCTGACCGTGCCGGAAGGCATGAGCATCATCGCCCGCACCGCCGGCATCGGCCGCTCGGCCGAGGAACTGCAGTGGGACCTGAACTACCTGCTGCAACTGTGGAAGGCCATCGACGGCGCCGCCGGCGACAACAAGGCGCCGCTGCTGATCTACCTGGAATCCAGCCTGGTGATCCGCGCCATCCGCGACTACTTCCAGCCGGATATCGGCGAGATCCTGATCGACACCGACGAGATCTACGAACAGGCCCGCGCCTTCATGAGCGTGGTGATGCCTGACAACATGAACCGCGTGAAGAAGTACCGCGACGACGTACCGCTCTTCTCGCGCTTCCAGATCGAACACCAGATCGAATCGGCCTACTCGCGCATGGTGATGCTGCCGTCGGGCGGCGCCATCGTGATCGACCACACCGAGGCACTGGTGTCCGTGGACGTGAACTCGGCCCGCGCGACCAAGGGCGCCGACATCGAGGAAACCGCGCTGCGCACCAACCTCGAGGCCGCCGACGAGATCGCCCGCCAGCTGCGCCTGCGCGACCTGGGCGGCCTGATCGTGATCGACTTCATCGACATGGAGTCGGGCAAGGCCCAGAAGGACGTGGAAACGCGCCTGAAGGACGCGCTGCGCCACGACCGCGCGCGCGTGCAGATGGGCAAGATCAGCCGCTTCGGCCTGATGGAGCTGTCGCGCCAGCGCCTGCGCCCGTCGCTGTCGGAGGGCTCGCACATCACCTGCCCGCGCTGCAATGGCACCGGCCATATCCGCGATACCGAATCCTCCGCCCTGCAGGTGCTGCGCATCATTCAGGAAGAGGCGATGAAGGAAAACACCGCCGCCATCCACTGCCAGGTGCCGGTGGAGGTCGCCGCCTTCCTGCTGAACGAGAAGCGCCAGGAAATCAACCTGATCGAGTTGCGCTTCAAGGTCAACGTGCTGCTGATTCCCAACAAGCACCTGGAAACGCCGCACTACAAGCTGGAGCGCCTGCGCCACGACGACCCGCGCCTGGAAGACAGCACCGCCAGCTACAAGATGGCCGAGGCTGCCGCCAAGGAACTGGAAGCCGACACCAGCTACAGCAGCCGCCGCAAGGAAGAAGCCAAGCCGCGCCAGGAAGCCGCGGTCAAGGGCATCACGCCCGAGCAGCCCGCCCCGGTCTCGGTGCCGCGCCCCGAGCGCGCGCCGCGCCCGGAAGCCGCGCCGGTGGCGCCGCCCGTGCCGGCCACCAAGCCGGTGGAAGCCGGCGGCTTTATCGCCTGGCTGAAGGGCCTGTTCGGTGCGCGTCCGGCCACTCCGCCGGTGGTGGAGCCGGCCAAGCCGGCAGCCGCCGCGGAAACCCGCAGCGCCGATGGCCGTCGTGAGCGCGGTCCGCGTGGCGAAGGCCGCGGCCAGCGTGGCGAGCGCGCCGAACGCGGCGAACGCACCGAACGCGCTGAGCGTGGCGAGCGCCAGGGCCGCGGCCAACGTGGTGAACGTGCCGAGCGCGGCGAACGCACCGAACGCGGCGAGCGTGGCGAACGCCAGGCCGCAGAGCGCGGCGAGCAGCGCGAGGGCCGTGGCGAACGCCAGGGCCGCCAGCCGCGCCAGCAAGGTGAAGGCCAGGCAACGCCGGCCGTGGCGCGCCAGGCCGAGGCCGTGCCCGCCGAGCGCGCCCAGGGTGAACGCGCCGAGGCACGCCAGGAAGGCCGCCGCGACCGCAACCAGGAACGCCGCGAGCGCCAGCGCGAACGCCAGCGTGAGCGCAGCGAACTGCGCGAAGCCGAAGCCGGCGAAGCGCCGCAGCCGGAAGCCATCGCTGCCGCCCAGGCCCTGGGCGTGCTGCCGCAGGCCCTGAACGAAGACACCCAGGCCCGCGCCGAACTGCCGGAAGGCGCCGAAGCTGCCGCCGAAGGTATCTTGGAAACCGCGGAGACCGCCGAGGGCGAGGAACGCCGCCGCCGCAACCGCCGTGGCCGCAACCGCTATCGCCGCGAACGCGACGAGTCGGTGCAAGGCGTGGCGGGTGAAGGCGAAGGCGAAGGCTTCGTCCCGGCCAGCGCCGAAGCCGGCGCACCGGCCGAGCCCGCGCAGCAGCCGGCCGTGGCCGCGCAAGCCGCACCCGAAGCTGTCGAAGCAGTCCGCATCGCGGTGCCGGCAGATGTGACGCCGGCCCCGGCAGCACAAGCCACCCCGGCGGTCCAGCCGGAGGCCGCGCCAGCTGCCGAACCTGCCGAGGCTGTCACGCCGGTGGCCGGGGCGGTGACTGAGGCCGTTGCCGCCGAAGCCATCGCCGAGCCTGCCGTCAGCGCCGCGGTCGAAACCGCTGCGCCGGTCGTGCCGGCCGCTGCCCCCGCCGCGGCACCCGCACCGGAGCCCGTGCTGGCACCGGTCGCGCAAACCGCTCCGGCGGCCGAGCCGGTAGCCCAGGCAACGGCACCGGCCCCGGTGGCCGCCGCAGCGCCGGCGTCGCTGGAAAACCTGGAGCCGATGCTGGCCACCGCCGGGCTGCAATGGGTCCATACCGACAGCGACAAGCTGCGCTCGGCCCAGGAAGCCGCCGCCCGCATCGCGCCCGCCCCGCGCGTACCGCGCGAGCGCAAGCCGCTGCCGCCGCTGCCCCAGGGTCCGATGATCCTGGTGGAAACCGGCAGCCGCGAAGTGCAGATGGCATCGCAGCAGTAAGCGACGCCGCTGCGCGGCAGCCAAAGCAAGAAGGGGACGGCCAGGCCGTCCCCTTTTTTCATGGGCGGCGCGCCGGATGAATCCCCGTCATCACCGCGGGATGCGGATGCCCTGCCCCCGCCTCGGCTAGAATGGCAGCAGAATGCATCCGGCCCCCGAGCGCCCGCGCCACATCGCTTCTTGCGTTGCCGTCCCGCTCCCCGGACGCCGTGCCACCCACAGGCCATGACCGAATCCGTCATCCCGATTTTCGACCTGCGCGACCATCGCTACCGCTCGATGACGCCCAGCATTCCCGGCACCCTGGTTGCGCCGACCGGCCTGGTGGCCGACCGCCGCGGCCGGCCGCTGCATGACCTGCGCATCTCGGTGACGGACCGCTGCAATTTCCGCTGCGTCTACTGCATGCCGAAGGAAGTATTCGACAAGGACTACACCTTCCTGCCGCATTCCGAGCTGCTGAGCTTCGAGGAGATCGAGCGCACCGCGCGCCTGTTCGTGGCCCACGGAGTCGAGAAAATCCGCCTGACCGGCGGCGAGCCGCTGCTGCGCAAGAACATCGAGCACCTGGTCGAGATGCTGGCGAAGATCGAAACCGTGTCGGGCAAGCCGCTCGACCTGACCCTCACCACCAACGCATCGCTGCTGGCGCGCAAGGCGCGCGCGCTGCGCGACGCGGGCCTGACACGGGTCAGCGTCAGCCTGGACGCAATCGACGATGCCACCTTCCGCCGCATGAATGACGTGGACTTCGCCGTCGCCGACGTGCTGCGCGGCATCGAGACCGCGCAGGCCGTGGGCCTGGCGCCGATCAAGGTCAACATGGTGGTCAAGCGCGGCACCAACGACCAGGAAATCGTACCGATGGCGCGCCACTTCCGGCATAGCGGCATCATCCTGCGCTTTATAGAGTTCATGGACGTGGGCGCCAGCAACCACTGGCAGATGGATGAGGTGCTGCCGTCCGCCGAGGTGGTGAAGCGCATCGATGCGGAATTCCCGCTGGAACCGGTGCAGGCCAACTACTCCGGCGAAACGGCCGAACGCTGGCGCTACCGCGACGGCGCCGGCGAGATCGGCGTCATCTCCAGCGTCACCCACGCCTTCTGCGGCGACTGCAGCCGCATCCGCCTGTCCACCGAAGGCCGGCTCTACCTGTGCCTGTTCGCCACCGAGGGCTTCGACCTGCGCGCGCTGCTGCGCGGCGGCTACAGCGACCTGGAAATCTCCAATGCGATCGCGCAGGTATGGCAGGGCCGCACCGACAACTATTCCGAGCAGCGCAGCGACCCGGCAGTGCGCGCGAAACGCGCCGAGCGCAAGATCGAGATGTCCTATATCGGCGGCTGAACCCGCCGCACAGCGAACTCCATGATTGCACGCGACGACATTACCGGCCTGATTCTCGCAGGCGGCAGGGGCAGCCGCATGGGCGGCACCGACAAGGGCCTGCAGCCGCTGCATGGCACGCCGATGGCCATGCACACGATGATGCGGCTGACGCCCCAGGTGGGCGGGCTGATGATCAACGCCAACCGCAACCTGGCTGCCTATGAGTCCTTCGGCGTGCCGGTCTACACCGACAGCGTGCCCGACTTCGCCGGCCCGCTGGCCGGGATGCTGGCCGGCCTTGAACAATGCGCGACCCCCTGGATGGTGACGGCGCCGTGCGATTCGCCGTTCCTGCCGACCGACCTGGTGGCGCGCCTGGCACAGGCGATCGAGGCCGAAGGCGCCGAGCTGGCGATCCCGGTCACGCTGGACCAGGATGGCCGGCGCCAGGCCCAGCCGGTGTTCTGCCTGATGCCGGTCAGTGCGCTCGACAGCCTGGTGGCTTATCTTTCCGGGGGCGGCCGCAAGATCGAGACCTGGGCCGCCTCGCAGCGGCTGGCCGAGGTGCTGTTCGACGACGCCGCGGCCTTTGCCAATATCAACACCCTGGACGAACTACGCGCGCACGAAGCGCGCTGAACTCCTGCCCCAGCCACCGCCGAGCCGCCATGCCATCGCTGCAATCCGTCATTTCCTGCCTGTCCGACTACGATCCCACCGCACTGCCGGTGGACCAGGCCAACCGCATCATCGGCGAGGTGGTCGAGCCGGTGCGCGGCATCGAGCAGCTGCCGATCCGCAGCGCGCTGGACCGGGTGCTGGCCGAGGACATCGTCTCGACCATCGACGTGCCGGCGCATGACAACTCGGCGATGGACGGCTATGCCTTCCACGGTGCGGCCCTGGCCGCGGCGCAGACCGCCACGGTCGAGCTCGAGGTGATCGGCAGCGCCCTGGCGGGCGGTGCCGGCGCGCTGGCCCCCACCGCCGTGCAGGCGGTGCGCATCATGACCGGCGCGGTGATGCCGGCCGGCTGCGATACCGTGGTGCCGCAGGAGTTCGTCGAAACCGTCGCCGACGGCGTGCGCATCCGCTTTGCCGCGGACTGCGTCCGCATCGGCGACAACCGGCGCCTGCGCGGCGAGGACCTGGCGCACGGCCAGGCCGCGCTGCAGGCCGGGCGCATCCTGCAGCCAGCCGACCTTGGCCTGCTGGCGTCGCTGGGCGTGGCCGAGGTGCGGGTGCGCAGGCGCCTGCGCGTGGCGTTCTTCTCCACCGGCGACGAGCTGCGCTCGATCGGCGAGCCGCTCGACCCGGGCTGCGTCTACGACTCCAACCGCTACACGCTGCACGGCATGCTGCGCCGGATGAACGTGGACCTGCTCGACATGGGCGTGGTGCGCGACGATCCCGACTCGCTCGAAGCCGCTTTCCGCACCGCCTGCGAAAGCGCCGACGCGGTCATCACCTCCGGCGGGGTGTCGGTCGGTGAGGCCGACTACACCAAGCAGATCATGGCGCGCCTGGGCGATGTCACGTTCTGGAAGATCGCCATGCGCCCGGGCCGGCCGATGGCCTTCGGACGGATCCAGGCCGACGGCGCGGGCGCGCACTCGGCCCTGCTGTTCGGCCTGCCTGGCAATCCGGTGGCGGTGATGGTCACCTTCTACCATTTCGTGCGGGCGGCGCTGCACCGGCTGATGGGTGCGACGGTGCCGCCGCTGCCGCTGCTGCGCGTGCGCAGCGCGCAGGCGATCCGCAAGAAGCCGGGGCGCACCGAGTACCAGCGCGGCATCCTGGCGCGCGCCGGCGACGGCGAGTGGGAAGTGCGCATCACCGGCCAGCAGGGCTCGGGCGTGCTGCGCTCGATGAGCGAGGCCAACTGCTTTATCGTGCTCGGCCACGAGCAGGATTCGGTCAAGGCCGGCGACGCGGTCGAGGTGATGCTGTTCGACGGGCTGGTTTGACCGGCACGGCGGGGGCTGCGCGCAACCATTCGCTACACGATCGTAGCAATGTGTCGTTTTTGTGCCGCACATTTGCCGCCGCGGCACCGTTGCCGCCGGGCTTTCGGCTGCCCCGCGGCCGGCGGGCTATGCTTGGCATCGGCCAATCGCTACACTTGGCGCACGATTCAGAAACATTCGAGTATCCCCCGTCATGAATCAGGAGATTGCGTACCTCCACCCCGTCAAGACCGCCCGCGCGCTGGTGCTGGTCTACCTGTGCTTCTCGCTGCCGATCGTGTCGCTGGGCCTGTTTGTCACCTTCGTCCGCTATGGTGACCTGCCGGCCATCACGGTGTTCAGCGCGATCATCCTCAATGCGCTGATTGGCTTCGGCCTGCTGTGGCTGGCCTGCAAGGCCTACAACTGGGTGGCCGCCCGCTTCGGCGGCATCGAAGTCCACGTGCGCGAGCTGGCCCCCGAAGAAGACCGCTGAACGGCGCAGCGCCAGTCCCGGCCGGGACCCAGGCCGGCCGCCTCACCCGCTTCCCTCCGACACCTGCCCCGCGGCACGCTCAGGCCCGGCTGTTTTCCGCGTTCTCAGGGCTTTCCGGCATGCCGTCCGCCGGCGCATCAAGCCCGAGCCCCAGCAACTGCTGCGCGGCCTCGCCCGGCAGCGCTTCCACCGTGCGCAGCTTGCGCGCCATCTGCCGCGTGCGCACCTCCGCCTGCTCGATATTGCGCGCAGCACGTTCCAGCGTATCGCGGGTCTTGGCCAGCACGTCGCCAAACTTGCCGAATTCGGTCTTGACCGCGCCCAGCACCTCCCACACCTCGCTCGAGCGCTTTTCCAGCGCCAGCGTGCGGAACCCCATCTGCAGGCTGTTCAGCAGCGCGGTCAGCGTGGTTGGACCGGCCACGGTCACGCGATAGTCGCGCTGCAGCTGGTCGGTCAGGCCGGGACGGCGCAGCACCTCGGCATAAAGCCCTTCGGTCGGCAGGAACAGGATGGCAAAGTCGGTGGTCTGCGGCGGCGCCAGGTATTTTTCAGCGATGGTCTGGGCCTCGCGCCGCAGCGCCGTTTCCAGTTCGCGGCCGAACGCCAGTACGCCGTCCGGATCGCCGCGCTCCTGCGCGTCGACCAGGCGCTCGTACTGCTCCTTGGGAAACTTGGCGTCGACCGGCAGCCAGACCGGCGCATGGTCCCCACCCGCCGCCTTGCCGGGCAGGCGGATGGCAAACTCCACGCGCGCGCCCGAGTTGCGCACGGTCTCGACGTTCTTGCCGTACTGCTCCGGCGTCAGCATCTGCTCCAGCAGCATCTCCAGCTGCACCTCGCCCCAGGTGCCGCGCGACTTCACGTTGGTCAGCACCTTCTTCAGGTCGCCCACGCCCTGCGCCAGCACCTGCATTTCACCCAGGCCGCGATGCACTTGCTCGAGGCGGTCCGACACCAGCCGGAACGATTCGCCCAGGCGCTGCTCCAGCGTCGCGTGCAGCTTCTCGTCGACGGTGCGGCGCATTTCCTCGAGCTTGGCGGCGTTGTTGGCCTCGATGTCCTGCAGCTTCCGCTCCAGCGTGGCACGGACCTCGGCCAGGCGCCGCTCGTTGGCCTCGGACAGTTGCGCCAGCTGCTGCTGCAGGCCGTCGCCAAAGCGGCGCAGCGTGCCGGCCTGCTCGTCGCGCGCCTGCTGCGACTGCAGCATCAGGTGCTGGCGCACCTGTTCCAGTTGCTGGGTGTTGGTCTCGGTCAGCTTGGCCAGCTGCTGCGCAAAGGTGTCGATCTGGTTGTTCTGCAGCGTGGCGATGCCGGTCAGCTGCGACGACAGCGCCTGCTGGAAGCGCAGCATCTGCTGCGCCGACTCGCCGCGGCTGCCGCGCGCGGCCTCGGCCACCTCGGTGCGCACCTCGCGCTCCAGCCGCTCCATGCCGCGGGCCTGCTCCAGCCGCATCTCGTCGAGTTGCCGCGCCATGCCGGCGCCGGATGACCCGGCCTGCTGGCGCAGCAACACGATCACCAGCAGCACGACCGCGAGCAGCGCCGCGGCCAGCGTCAGGAACGGAATCAGGGTCATGCGAAAACCTCAGCGGCGATGCGCCATCACTTCAGGGTTGATCACGGTGGGCGGATGGCCGGCCTGCGGGCCCTGGTCGAGCGCCGCGATCAGGTTGTCGGCCGCGAGCATGGCCATGGCGCGTCGGGTTTTCTCGGACGCGCTGGCGATATGCGGCGTCAGCACGACGTTGGCCACCTTCAGCAGGTCTGGATGGACGGCCGGCTCGCCCTCGAACACATCCAGGCCGGCGCCGAAGATGCGCTTGTCGCACAGTGCCTGCGCCAGCGCGGCATCGTCGACGATGCCGCCGCGCGCCAGGTTCACCAGCGTCGCGGTGGGCTTCATCAGCGCCAGCTCGGCGGCACCGATGGCATGGTGGCTCTGCGGGCCGTACGGCAGCACCAGCAGCAGATGGTCGGACTGGCGCAGCAGGTCTTCCTTGCCGACATAGCGGGCGTTGAGCGCGCGCTCGGTCTCGGCCGGCAGCTGGCTGCGGTTGTGGTACAGCACGTTCATGCCAAACCCGCCCGCACGCCGCGCCAGCGCCTGGCCGATGCGGCCCATGCCGAGGATGCCCAGCGTGCTGCCGTACAGGTCCATGCCGACCAGCATGTCGTAGCTCCAGCGCTGCCACTTGCCGGCGCGCAGGTAGTGCTCGGCCTCGGTGACGCGGCGCGCGGTTGCCATCAGCAGGGCCCAGCCGAAATCTGCGGTGGTCTCGGTCAGCACGTCCGGGGTATTGGTGGCGACGATGCCCGCGGCGGTCAGGGCCGGCAGGTCCAGGTTGTTGTAGCCGACCGCCATGTTGCACACCGCGCGCAGCGCCGGCAGCCCGGCAACGACGCCGGCGTCGATGCGGTCGGCGGCGTTGGCCAGCACGCCGGCCTTGCCGGCCAGCCGCGCCTTCAGGGCCGCGGCGTCGAGCACCGCGTCCTGCTGGTTGTCGTCGACATCGAAATACTGCGCCAGGTGCGCGATGACCTCGGGATAGATGGCGCGGGTGACCAGGACGGACGGCTTCATGGCATCAGATATGGAAGAAGAGGAAGGTCATGATGACGAACAGCGGCACCAGGAAAATGCCCGAATACAGCATGTAGCCGAAAAAGCTCGGCATGCGCACGCCGCGGTTTTCGGCAATCGCCTTGACCATCAGGTTGGGCGCATTGCCAATATAGGTGTTGGCGCCCATGAACACCGCCCCGGCCGAGATCGCGGCCAGCGTCGAGGCATCTCGCGTCATCAGCGTGGCGGGGTCGCCACCGGCGGTATTGAAGAACACCAGGTAGGTCGGCGCATTGTCCAGGAAGGAAGACAGCACGCCCGTCGCCCAGAAATACATGCTGTCGACCGGCTGCCCGTTGGCGTCGCTGACCGCCCGGATCACGCCCGAGAACGCGCCGTCGGTGCCCGCCTTCAGCATGGCGATCACCGGGATGATGGTCAGGAAGATGCCAGCGAACAGCTTGCCGACCTCGAGGATGGGTTCCCAGTTGAATTCATTGCCCACGCGCGCCGAGCGCGGCGTGACCAGCAGCGACACCACCGCCACCACCACCAGCAAGGCGTCGCGCACCGCGGCCTGCAGCGGCACCTCGGTGCCGAGGATATCGAACGAGATCCCGGGCTTCCACAGCCCGCTCATCAGCACCAGGCTGACCACGGCGAGCAGCAGCACGAAGTTGAACTTGCCTTCGATGGCAATGCCGTCCGAATCGGGGGTGGGATCGTGGCGCGGCGGCAGTTCCTCTTCCTTGTTGCGGTAGTAGTACCGGTCGACCAGGTAGAACAGCAGCAGCAGCGCCGCGCAGACGAAGAGCGTTTCCGGAAAGATGTTCTGCAGGGTCCAGAAGAAGTCAACGCCCTTCAGGAAGCCGAGGAACAGCGGCGGGTCCCCCAGCGGCGTCAGCGCGCCGCCGGCATTGGCCACCAGGAAGATAAAGAACACCACCACGTGCGCCACGTGGCGGCGGTTGTCATTGGCGCGCAGCAGCGGCCGGATCAGCAGCATGGCGGCGCCGGTGGTGCCCATGAAGCTGGCCAGGAACGTGCCCAGCGCCAGCATGCCGGTGTTGAGCCCCGGCGTGCCGTGCAGGTTGCCGCGCACGCAGATGCCGCCGGCAACGATATAGAGCGTGGTGATCAGCGCGATGAACGGAATGTACTCGGCCAGCAGCGCGTGCACGGTGCTGACGGCAGCGGCCTGCGCGCCGAACAGAAACGCGAACGGCAGCAGGAACAGCAGTCCCCAGCCGGCGGCGATCTTGCCGTAATGGTGGTGCCAGAACTTCGGGCCGAGCAGCGGCCACAGCGCGATCGACAGCAGGATGCCGGCAAAAGGCAGTCCCCACAGCGGCGACAGCGACGCCCCGTCGAGATCGGCGGCATGGCCGGCGGCGGGAAACGCGGCCAGCATGGCCAGCAGTGGCAACAGCACGGGGGCATGTCGCATCAGGCAGGATCTCCTCGGAAATGCAGCGGTCATGGGCGCGCGCGGCGCGATGCCAAAGCGCGCGGGCAAGCCTGCAAGTGTAATGCAAGCCCTTGCCGCGATTCCCTTGCAGCGTGCATTTTCGGATTGCGGCGCGCTGTCCTCGCGCCCTCCGGCTCAGGCCGCGTCGACCAGGATCACATGCACCCGGTACGGGCCGTGGGCGCCCAGCACGATGGTCTGCTCGATATCGCCGGTGCGCGACGGACCGCTGATGATGTTGGTGGCGCGCGGCAGCTCGCCGCGCTCGCTGCGCACCAGCGCAAACGCATCCTCCAGGCCGGCGACGATGCGCGAGCGCGGCACCACCGCGACATGGGTCTCGGGCAGCAGCGCGGCCGAGGCGAAGGTGGCGGGGCCGGACAGCAGCATCAGCGAGCCGGTCTCGGCAATCGCGCAGAAACATCCGGTGATGCCGACCAGGTCGCCATGCTCGCGGTCGGCCGCGGCGTCGCGCACCGGCGGGCGGCACTCCACTGCCAGCCCTGCGTCCTGCCAGGGCAACCGGCCGAATTCATCCCACGCGACCGCGCGGCGCACCAGGCCCAGGCTGTCGAGATAGCGCACCGTGGCGGCGGGCACCTCGGCCAGGGTCGCGACGCGGTCCACGGTCGAGGCCATGCGCTGCGCCTGCGCCAGGAAGGCTTCGGCCAGGTCCGGCGCCGCGGCCGGACGCGGGCCCTGCGGGTGGCGGGCCAGGTAATCGGCCACGGCGCCGCGTTCTCCCGCGCTGGGCCGGGCCGGCCTGCCCTGGGCGGCACGGATGCGGGCAAAGATGCGGTCGCGGGCGTCGTTGGTTTCCATGGGGCCTGGCTGGAGTGGCAATGCGCAAGGGCGCGATGCGGCGATTATAGGGTCGATACAGCGGCGCAGCTGTGTTGAGGCCGGCTACGCGGCCGGCTGCACCGAATACACCTGGCGCAGGTAGGCCAGGTAGCCGGGATCGTCGCACATGGTCTTTTCCGGCGTGTCAGACAGCTTGGCCACCGGCTGCCCGTTACAGCGCACCATCTTCAGCACGATCTGCAGCGGCGTGTAGCCCAGGTCGTTGGTCAGGTTGGTGCCGACCCCGAACGCCAGCCGGCAGCGGCCGTGGAAGCGCTGGTACAGCTCGATCACGCGCGGGATGTCCAGGCTGTCGCTGAAGATCAGCGTCTTGGTGCGCGGGTCGACGCGGTTGGCGGCATAGTGGGCCACCATGCGCTCGCCCCACAGCAGCGGATCGCCGGAATCGTGGCGCACGCCGTCGAAGAGCTTGCAGAAATACAGGTCGAAGTCGCGCAGGAAGGCATCGAAGCCGTAGGTGTCGGACAGCGCGATGCCCAGGTCGCCGCGGTATTCGCGCGCCCAGCGTTCCAGCGCAAACACCTGCGAGTCGCGCAGCCGCGGCCCCAGCGCCTGGCAGGCCTGCAGGTATTCGTGCGCCATCGTGCCCAGCGGCACCATATTATGCAGGCGCGCGAAGTGGACATTGCTGGTGCCGGCCAGCTGCGGGCCCAGCAGGCGCCGCATGGTCAGCAGCACCTCTTCCTGCCAGTCGCGCGAGAAACGACGACGCGTGCCGTAGTCGGCGATCACGCAATCGCCCAGCTCGGGCGTCTTCAGCAACGCCAGCTTGGTTTCCAGCCGGCGCCGGCCTTCGGCCAGGTCGGGCTCGGGCTGGGTGCGGCGGAAATAGACTTCGTTGACGATGGCCAGCACCGGCACCTCGAACAGGATGGTGTGCAGCCACGGGCCGGTGATGGCAATTTCGATCTCGCCGTTGCCCTGCGGCGACGGGCGCACCGAGACATATTTCTCGTTCAGGTGGAACAGTCCGAGAAAATCGACGAAGTCGCTCTTGATGAAGCGCAGGCCGCGCAGGTAGGCCAGCTCTTCCTCGGTGAAGCGCAGCTGGCACAGGTGCGCCACCTCGGCGCGGATCTCGTCGATATACGGAGTCAGGTCGATACCCGCGTTGCGGCACTTGAAGCGGTATTCCACTTGCGCCTGCGGGAACTGATGCAGCACCACCTGCATCATCGTGAATTTGTACAGGTCGGTGTCGAGCAGGGACTGGATGATCATAGCGGGCCAGACGGCGATGCCGGGGTCAGAACGCCATGCTACCTGAAGTCTGCCCGCAGCCGAATGGCGCGGTGCTGCCGCGCGGCATGCCGGCGAACAGACAAAGCCGCCAGCCGGCCGCCCTGCGTCAAATCAAAAGTACATAAAGAAATAAGAAAACTATCTGATCCGGCTATATAGGCCGGCTATCCTTGCCAGAAGGCTCGGCTACAATATCGGTTTCCGAAAGGCCTCGGCCGGCGTTCGCCCAGCCCATGCTGCCCTGCGGCACGCGGGTACCTCCATGTGATGGATTGGGCGCGTCACGCCGGCAAGAAGCGGCCCCACAGTTTCCCATTAAAAGCCGACCCGTTTTCCTGGAACCGAAATGACTCACGTTGTCACCGAATCCTGCATCCGTTGCCGCTACACAGACTGCGTTGACGTGTGTCCGGTCGATTGTTTCCGCGAGGGCCCCAACTTCCTGGCCATCGACCCGGATGAGTGCATCGACTGCGCCGTGTGCGTGGCCGAGTGCCCGGTGAACGCCATTTACGCCGAGGAAGACGTGCCGGGCGACCAGCAGCAGTTCATCGAACTGAATGCCGAGCTGGCGCGCGCCTGGCCCTCCATCACCAAGACCAAGGCCCCGCTGGCCGAGGCCGAAGAGTGGAAGGACACCACCGACAAGCTGCAGTACCTGGAGCGCTGAGCGCACCGGGCAGCATAGAAAGCCGTCCCCACGCGCTTTCCGCAATGCCGGGCACCCGCGTGCCCAACCAACGTATCAGGACGAAAATGGACTTGAGCATTCCAAATCCCGTTGCCGACACGACCAAACAGGTCGAGGGCGGCAGCCCCGCGGGCGGCCAGCCGCTGGAAATCGACGCGCTGATCGTCGGTGCCGGCCCGGTCGGTCTGTTCCAGGTGTTCGAACTGGGCCTGCTCGAAATCAAGGCCCACGTCATCGATTCCCTGAAGGTCGTTGGCGGCCAGTGCGTCGAGCTGTATCCGGACAAGCCCATCTACGATATTCCGGCCGTGCCCAGCTGCACCGGCCAGGAACTGACCGACAACCTGCTCAAGCAGATCGAGCCGTTCGAGCCCACCTTCCACCTGGGCCAGGAAGTCTCCGTGGTCGAGCGCCGTGAAGACGGCCGCTTCTTCGTCGAGACCTCGCTCGGCACGCGCTTCATCACCAAGACCATTTTCATCGCCGCCGGCGTGGGCTCGTTCCAGCCGCGCACGCTGAAGGTCGACGGCATCGACAAGTTCGACGGCAAGCAGCTGTTCTACCGCGTCAAGGACCCGAGCCGCTTCCACGGCCGCAACCTGGTGATCGTCGGCGGCGGCGACTCGGCGCTGGACTGGACCCTGGACCTGGTCGGCAAGGCCGAGTCGGTGGTGATGATCCACCGCCGCGACGGCTTCCGCGCCGCGCCCGCGTCGGTCGCCAAGATGAAGGAACTGTGCGAGCAGATGGAAATGCAGTTCGTGGTCGGACAGATCAGCGGCTATGAAGAGAAGGACGGCGTGCTCACCGAGATCAAGGTGAGCGGCGCCGACGGCGTGACCCGCCGCCTGCCGCTGGACGACCTGCTGGTGTTCTTCGGGCTGTCGCCCAAGCTGGGCCCGATCGCCGAATGGGGCCTGGACCTTGAGCGCAAGCAGATCAAGGTGGACACGGAGAAATTCCAGACCAATATCCCCGGCATCTTCGCGGTCGGCGATATCAACACCTACCCCGGCAAGAAGAAGCTGATCCTGTCGGGCTTCCACGAGGCTGCGCTGGCTGCGTTCGGTGCTGCGCCGTATATCTTCCCGGAAAAGAAGATCCACATGCAGTACACCACCACCTCGCCGAAGCTGCACAAGGTGCTGGGCGTGGAATCGCCGGTGTTCGACTGACCGGCCATGGCCCACGAAAAAAAGCCGCCGCGAGGCGGTTTTTTTCTGGCACAAAGCCGGAACCGTCGCTATAATGCGGCCTCGCTGTTCAGCGCCACGGTCCCGGGCCGGCAACCAGCCACCCTGCACCACGCGCCAGCAAGCCAGCCTTCGCCGAGCCCCTCCCCTGACAGGAAGTTAATGTCGAAAGGGTGTTGACGAAGAAAAGAGAAACTGGCTATAATTTCTTTCTCAGCTGTTCCCCGATAGCTCAGTCGGTAGAGCGACGGACTGTTAATCCGCAGGTCCCTGGTTCGAGCCCAGGTCGGGGAGCCAACCGATACGGAAGCCCGGTGCAAACGCACCGGGCTTTTTCGTTTGTGGGTCGCAAATGGCTTTGGTTCGGGGCTGCCGCAGCGCCCCGCCCTTTGTTTTACTCCTGCAGCGTAGCGCCGGCGGCCTTCAGCGCCACGACGATCGCCTCTGCATTGGCTTCGACCCGATGCAGCGGCCCAGCCACCGACATCCCGTAGACCACGCCGCCGAGCGATACCGGCATCGCGATGGCCCCCAGGTCGGGGAACGACTCGCCGAAATTCGGATACCACCCCTGCGCCTGCCATTGCTGCATCGCCGCCTCGAATACCCGCAGCGAGTCCACCGTGCGGCCGGTGCGCGACGCAAAGGAAGCGCCGGCCAGCAATTCCGCGCGGCTTTCCCTGGTCATGGTGCCGAGGATGGCGCGGCCGATGGAATTCACATGCGCGTCGCGCAGCTCGCCCGGCGCGGCGATATAGCGCACCGGGTTGGGGGATTCGCGCACCTCCAGATACAGCACGCGCCCGTCGTCCTGCAGCTTGCCGAACACCACGGTCTCGCCGGTGGTGTCGCGCAGCGATTCCAGCACCGGCTGCACACGCTCCAGCAGCGGGTCGTTGCGGGCGATGCGTTGCGCGATATCGAGCAGCCGGCGGGTCGGATAGTAGCCCTGGCGGCGCCCGGTCTCGTACAGATAGCCCAGCGAAGCCAGCGTGCGGATCAGCCCCAGGCAGCTCGACATCGGCGCGCCCAGCAGCTTGGCCAGTTCGGTCAGTGTCAGCGAGCGCCCTTCGCGCGCATAGATTTCCATGATCTCGATCACGCGCAGCGCCGTCTTGACGCTGCCGTAACCGGACTTCTCCGCCGCTTCGTTTGCTGCCATCGTTGGCTTCCTCGACTTCAGTATCCGTTGGCCGGGATTGTACGCGGCGGCAGCGCGGGTCAGTCCTCCTGACGGGCGGCTGGCGGCAAGGCTTGCGGCCAGCTGCGGATATTGCCGGGCGTACGCGAGAAGCGCGTGGGAATGCCCACGCCGCGCAGGCGCCCTTCGCTTGGATGGTCGTATTCGAACATCATGCCGGTGGCGCTCAGGTGCGGGTCGTCGGCGAGGCTGTCGAAATGCGGCACCTCGCTGTGCGGGATGTCGGCATCGCGCAGCAGCGCCAGCCATGCGGCGGTGGTGCGCTGCGCGACGATCTCGGCCAGCGTGGCATAGAGCGCGTCGATATTGGCGCTGCGCGCGGCCGGCGTGGCGTAGCGCGGATCGCTGGCCAGCGGCGCATGGCCGGAGACATCGAAGAAGCGCTGCCATTGCGCGCTGGTGTACGGCAGCAGCGCGATATGCCCGTCGCGGGTGCGGTACGGCTTGCGGTGCAGCGACATCACGCGCGGATAGCCGGCCGGCCCGAGCGGCGGCACGAAGGTCTGCCCGGCCAGCTGTTCCGTGGCCAGGAACGACACCAGCGTCTCGAACATCGGCACCTCGATGGCCTGGCCGCGGCCGGAGCGCTCGCGCTCGTACAGCGCCATCGGAATCGCATAGGCCACGGTCAGCCCGGCGACCTTGTCGGCGAGGATGGTGTTGACGTACTGCGGCCCTTCGTTCGAGTTGGCGCCCTGGAACTGCGCCATGCCGCTGCGCGCCTGGATGATGTCGTCGAACGCGGGCGCGCCGGCGTACGGCCCTGACTCCGAATAGCCATAGGCACCGCAGTAGATCAGCCGCGGATGGTCCGCGCACAGCGAGGCATAGTCCAGCCCGAGCTTGCGCAGCGACTGCGGCCGCACGTTCGAGACAAAGACGTCGGCGCCGGCGATCAGCGCCTTCAGCGCCGCCAGGTCGTCGGGCTGCTTCACGTCCAGCACCACGAACTGCTTGTTGCGGTTCAGGTTCAGGAAGCTGGCGCCCATGGCGGCGTGCCGCGCCGGCTCGGCATGGCGAAACACATCGCCCGCCGGCGGCTCGACCTTGATCACCTCGGCGCCCATGTCGCCGAGGATCTGGGTGGCATACGGCCCCATCGCCACCGAAGTCATGTCGATCACGCGGATCCCGGCCAGCGGCCCGGTCGGCGCACTGCCCTGCACTGCCTTGTCTTGCATCGCCGCTCCCGTTCAGTACGACTTGGGCAAGCCCAGCACGCGCTCGGCGATAAAGCACAGGATCAGCTGCGGGCTGACCGGCGCGATGCGCGGGATATAGGACTCGCGCAGCAGCCGCTCGACCCGGTACTCGCGCGAGTAGCCCATGCCGCCCAGCGTCAGGATCGCGGTCTGGCAGGCATTGTGGCCGGCCTCGGCGGCGAGGTACTTGGCGGCATTGGCCTCGGCCCCGCACGACTGGCCCGCGTCGTAGCGCGCCGCGGCCTTGAGCATCATCAGGTTGGCCGACTCCAGCTGCATCCACGCCTGCGCCAGCGGATGCTGCACGCCCTGGTTCATGCCGATGGGGCGGCCGAACACCACGCGCTCCTTGGCGTACTGCGTGGCGATGGCCAGCGCCGCGCGTCCCAGCCCGATGGCCTCGGCCGCGATCAGGATGCGCTCCGGATTGAGCCCGTGCAGGATGTACTCGAAGCCCTTGCCCTCTTCGCCGATGCGGTCTTCGTCCGGAATGAACAGGTCGTCGATAAACAGCATGTTGGTGTCGACGGCGGCGCGGCCCATCTTGTCGATCTCGCGGATCTCGATCTTGCTGCGGTCGACCCTGGTGTAGAACAGCGACAGGCCCTCGGTCGACTTCTTCACCGACTCCAGCGGCGTGGTGCGCGCCAGCAGCAGCATGCGGTCGGCCACCTGCGCGGTCGAGATCCAGATCTTGCGGCCGCTCACCGAGTAGCCGCCCGGCACCTTGCGCGCAAAGGTCTTGAGCTTGGTGGTGTCCAGCCCGGCGTCGGGCTCGGTCACGCCGAAGCAGGCCTTCTCCTGGCCGGCGATCAGCGGCGGCAGGAAGCGGCCCTTCTGCGCGTCGGTGCCGAACACCACCACCGGGTTCAGGCCGAATACGTTCATGTGCACCGCCGACGCGCCGGTCATGCCCGCGCCCGACTGCGAGATGGTCTGCATCACCAGCGCCGCTTCCAGGATGCCCAGCCCCGCGCCGCCGAAGGCCTCGGGCATGGCCACGCCGAGCCAGCCACCTTCGCACAGCGTCTGGTAGAACTCATGCGGATAGGTGCCGGACTTGTCGAGGCGGTCCCAGTATTCCATGTCGAATTGCGCGCAGACCTGCTGCACCGCCTCGACGATGGAGGCCTGTTCTTCGGAGAGATCGAAATTCATCGCGTTACCTGCTTGCTGTCGTTGTCTGTTCGACGGTGTCTTATTCCGGCTGGATGCCTGCGTCCTTCACCAGCCGCGCCCACTTCTGCAACTCGGCCACGACGAACTGGTTGAGCTCGGCCGGCGTGCTGCCGAAGGGCTCGAAGCCGAGCGCGTGGAACTGTGCCGCATGCTGCTTGCTGGTCGCAATCGCGACCAGCTCGCGGTTCAGGCGCTCGACCACCGGGGCCGGCACTCCGGCCGGGCCGAACACGCCGTTCCACGAGGTCACGTCAAAACCCTTCAGTTCCGGCACGCTCGCCAGCGGCGGCAGGTCCGGCAGCAGCGCGCTGCGCTGCGCGGTGGTGACCGCCAGCGCGCGCAGCTTGCCGGCGCGCACGTTGGCGATGCCGGCGGCAAAGTCGACGAACATGGCCTGCACCTGGCCGCCCATCACGTCGGTCATCGCCGGCGGCGTGCTCTTGTACGGCACGTGCAGCATCTTCAGCCCCGCCATCTTCGACAGCGTCGCGCCCGAGACGATGCCGGTGCTGTTGCCGCTGGCATAGGTCAGGCCCGGATGCGCCTTGGCGTAGTCGACGAACTCGCGCAGCGTCTTGACCGGCAGCGCCGGGTTGACCACCAGCATGAACGGCAGGTTGCCCATGCGCGAGATCGGCGTGAAATCCTTGACCGGGTCATAGCGCAACTGCTTCATCAGCGACGGGTTGGCCGAATGCGTGGTGTTGGTGGTCATGAACAGCGTATAGCCGTCGGCGGGCGCCTTGGCCACGAACTCGGCGGCGATGGTGCCGTTGGCGCCGGGCTTGTTGTCCACCACCACCGGCTGCTGCAGCGACTCGCCCAGGTATTTGGCGGTCAGGCGCGCCACGGCATCGGTGCCGCTGCCGGCGGCAAACGGCACCACCAGGCGCAGCGGCTTGGCGGGGAATTCATCGGCGGCCAGCGCCGGGTTGGCGGCCAGCGCCGCGCTGCAACCCAGCAACAGGCCGGCAAAAGCGTTCTTGAAGGACTTCACGGTGGTTGTCTCCTGTCGTTATGTGCCCTGCCCGTGAGCGCCGCCGGTCAGGCGGGCCGTATCACGCGGTCAGGGGATTCCTCGTAGGGCGGGGAATAGATCACCAGAATCTTCGCCGGCTCGTCGCTGACCACCGTGAAGACGTGCATCTGGTCCGGCGGGAAGAAACAGCAGTCGCCCGGACCCAGCTCGCGGCGCTGGCCGCCGACCTCGGCGACGGCGCGTCCTTCGAGCACGTAGCAGACCTGCTCGATGCCGGGATGCGCGTGCGGCAGCGCGCCCTTGCCCTTCTCGATGGTGCCGTGGATCACTTCCAGGTGGCGCGAACCGACCGTTTCCGGCGCGACCAGCCGGCGGTTGAGCGTGCCGACATGGTTGGCGGGGTGGTAGCCCTCGACCTCGGCGGTCGAGATGAAATACACAGGTTGGTGGGGCATGCGGGTCTCCTGCCTGAATTCATGTTTATGAATAATAGTTTATACAGATGAATTTATCCGTCAAAGGTTTTTTAGTGCGTTTGCGGGTTTACCGGGAGCGGATGGCATGGACGAGCGCCGCCCTCACGCGGCGCGTGATCGATCGCAAACGGATGGTGTGAAGTGGGCTTCCCCGGGCTCAGCCGGCGAAGCGGTAACCCACGCCGACCTCGGTCAGCAGCCACGCCGGCTGGGCCGGGTCGGCCTCCAGCTTGTGCCGCAGGTGCCCCATGTAGACGCGCAGATAGTGGCTGCTGTCGGCATGGGACGGTCCCCACACTTCGCGCAGCAGCTCGCGGTGCGTCATGACCTTGCCGCGGTGCGCCAGCAGCACGGCAAGCAGGCGGTATTCGATCGGGGTCAGGTGCACCGCCTCGCCGCCGCGCGTGACCTGCCGGTTGGCGAGGTCGACGGCGACATCGCCGAACGCCACCTGCGCCCGCCCCTGCGCGCCGGCGCGCGCATGCCGGCGCAACAGCACACGCAGCCGCGCCACCAGCTCGCCCACGCCGAAGGGCTTGGTCAGGTAGTCGTCGGCGCCGGCGTCGAGCGCGCGGATCTTCTCGGTCTCGTCGGTGCGCGCCGACAGCACCAGCACTGGCACTTCGGTCCAGGTGCGCAGCTCGCCGATCATCGACACGCCGTCGCCGTCGGGCAGGCCCAGGTCCAGGATCACCAGGTCGGGCTGGCGCGTGCCGGCCTCGATCAGGCCGCGCTGCAGCGTATCGGCCTCGTGCACGATGCAGCCCTCGTCCTGCAGCGCCGCGCGCACGAAGCGGCGGATATGGGGCTCGTCTTCCACCAGCAGCACCGTGGGCGAAAACTCGAATGGCATGACGCGTTGCTTCCTTGCAAGTTGGGCGGCTTCAGGCCGGCACGCCGGCCGCTTCGGGTTCCAGCACGGGCGGGGTGCCGCGCGGCAGCGTGACCACGAAGCGCGCTCCGGCCCCATCGACCTTCGCGGCCTGCGCCGGATGCACCGGCTCGACCCGGATGCTGCCGCCGTGCGCCTGCACGATCGCCTCGCACACGGCCAGGCCCAGGCCCACGCCGCTGGTGACGGATTCGCGCTCGCCGCGCGTGAATTTTTCGAACACCTGGCGTGCCATCGCGGCCGGCACGCCGGGGCCGTCGTCCTCGACGATCAGATGCACCGACGCTTCGGTGACCTCGCCGCGCAGCCGGATCTCGGTGCCCGGCGCGGTGTACTTGGCGGCGTTCTCGAGCAGGTTGCACAGCACGCGCTCGATCAGCACGCCATCGCATTCCACCAGCGGCAGCGCCGACAGGTCGGCCACCACCACGCGGTGCCGCGCGAGCGCATCGCGCAGCGATGCCAGCGCCGCGCCGGCCAGTTCCTCGAACGACTGCCAGGTCTTGCGCAGCGCCACGTCGGGGCCCTGCAGGCGGGCCATGTCGAGCAGGTTGGCCACCATCGCATGCATGCGCCGCGCCTGGTCGCGCATGGCACCGACCGTTTCGGCCACGCCCGGCGCCAGCGGCGGCGTGCCGCGCTGCAGGGTCTCGGCCATGCCGATCAGGCTGGTCAGCGGCGTGCGCAGGTCATGCGACACCGCCGCCAGCAGCGAGCTGCGCAAACGTTCGGACTCCATCGTCAACAGGGCCTGCTGCGCGACCTCGACGTAATGCAGCCGCTCCAGCGCAATCGCGATCAGCGTGGCGAAGACATCGGCCTGGCGCCGCAGCGCTGGCTGCGCGAAGGCACGCCAGGCGCGCGGCTCGACTGCGAGCACGCCGCGCACCTGCATCGGCGCTTTCAGCGGCAGGTACAGCACCGTGCCCGCCGGCAGCGTGTCGGTGCCGGTGCCGGCCGGCTGGCCGTGGTTGAACACCCATTGCGCCAGCACATGGTCGATGGCGTCGCTCTGCGCCGCGACGCCGGCTTGTGCATCGCTCTCGGCATCGGTTGCAGCAGGCAGCAAGCGCCCTTTCGGGCCGGCCAGGAAGAACGCCGTGCGCGCGTCGAACGCCGCGCGCAGGAAGCGGCTGCCGATGGCGATGATCTGTGCATCGGTCAGCGCCGCCGACAGTTCGCGCGCCAGTTCGTACAGCGTGCGCGCGTCGGTCTCGCGCTGGACCGACACGCGCGCCTGCTCGCGCAGCCCGGCGGTGAGCTGCCCGATCACCAGCCCCACCGCCAGCATCACCAGGAAGGTCACCAGGTATTGCACGTCGCTGACCGCGAACGACAGCTGCGGCGGCACGAAGAAGAAGTCGAACGCGCCCACCGCCACCAGCGCGGCGAAGGCGCCGGCGGTGCGTCCGTGGCGCAGCGCCACCCCCGCCACCGCCAGCAGGAACAGCATGGCGATATTGACCAGGTCGAACCATGGCCGCGCCAGCGCCGACAGCGCGGTGGCGCCGGCGCACCAGGCCACCGCCCACAGCAGGCCGGGCCACTGCGCCGGACCGACCTCTTCAACTTGCGGTTGGACGCCATGCGCATTGCGGACGGCATCGGGCGCATCATGCCGGACCCCGTCGGCGGCGACGCGGATCACGTCGACCTCCGGACACGCGGCCGCCAGCGCATCGGCAAAGCTGCTGCGCCCGAACAGCCAGGCGCGCGCACCCAGCCACGGCGCCAGCAGCTGCGCCAGCCACGCATGCAGGCGGCCCGGCAGCGCACCGCCACGGTCACGCCAGCGCGCCGGGGTGCGGCCGATCATGACCTTGGTCAGGTTGTGCCGCCGCACATAGCCGGCCACCGCCGCCACCATGTCGCTGCCGGCCAGGGTCTCGGTGCGCGCGCCCAGCGACTCGGCCAGCCGCGTGGCCTCGTCGAGCTGCGCGCGCAGCGGGTCAGGCACCGGCGCCAGCCGCGGCACCGACACTGTCACCACATGGCAGTCGCAATCGAGCTGCGCCGCCAGCCGGCGCGCGCTGCGCACCACCTGCGCGGCATCGCTGCCGAGGCCGATGCAGGCCAGCACGGCTTCGCGCGTGCGCCACACCGGCTCGATCGACGCCTGCTGGCGGTAGGCGCGCACATCGTCGTCGACGCGGTCGGCGGTGCGGCGCAGCGCCAGCTCGCGCAGCGCGATCAGGTTGCCCTTGCGGAAGAAGTGCTGCACCGCGTGGCGGGCCTGTTCGGGGACGTACACCCGGCCTTCGCGCAGCCGGCGCAGCAGCTCGTCGGCGGGCAGGTCGACCAGCACCACTTCGTCGGCCTCGTCGAAGACCGCGTCGGGCACGGTCTCGCGCACGCGGATGCCGGTGATGCCGGCCACCGCCTGGTTCAGGCTGTCGAGGTGCTGGACGTTGACGGTGGTCCAGACGTCGATGCCGGCCGAGCGCAGCTCGGCAATGTCCTGCCAGCGCTTGGGATGGCGGCTGCCGGGCGCGTTGCTGTGGGCCAGTTCGTCCACCAGCACCAGCGCCGGCCGGCGTGCCAGCGCGGCGTCGAGGTCGAATTCCTGCAGCGCGCGGCCACGGTGCTCGAGCACGCGCCGCGGCAGTTGCTCGAGGCCTTCGGCCAGCGCCTCGGTCTCGGCGCGGCCATGGCTTTCGACCACGCCCACCACCACATCGCCGCCCTGTTCACGCAGCGCGCGTGCCGCCGCCAGCATCGCAAAGGTCTTGCCGACCCCCGCCGAGGCGCCGAAGTAGATGCGCAGGCGTCCGCGCGCGGCGCGTTCGCCGTCGGCCTGCAGGCGTTGCAGCAGGTGGTCGGGATCGGGGCGGAGGTCGTCGGCTGGGCGCGCGGGCATGGTGGGCGCGCTCACGTTGCGGCAGCGCGAGCGCAGCCAGATTGTGCCATGCAGGCCGGCGCGAGGCCCGCCGCGAGGTTCGCCGCGAGGTTTGCCGCCTCAGCGCGCCGGCAGCGCATCCAGTGCCAGGTTCAGCTGCAGCACGTTGACTCCGGCCTCGCCCAGCACCGGCAGCAGCGGCCTGTCGGTATGCGCCGCGATCAGCGCGCGCACCTGCGCGAGCGGCACACCCCGCGCCCGCGCCACGCGCGCCGCCTGGTACTCGGCCGCGGCCACGCTGATATGCGGGTCCAGGCCGCTGCCGGAGGCGGTGACCAGGTCCACCGGCACCGGCGCGGTGTTGCCGGGATCGGCCGCGCGCAAAGCCTCGATGCGCGCGCGTGCCGCGTCGGCCAGCGCCGGGTTCGACGGCCCCAGGTTGGAGCCGCCGGAAGCCCCGCCGTTATAAGGCATTGGCGCGGTCGCCGAGAGCCGGCCCCAGAAGTCCCCGGGCGCGGAGAACGGCTGGCCGATCAACTCGGATCCCAGCACCTTGCCGTCGCGCACGATCAGCGAGCCGGCCGCCTGGTGCGGAAAGGCCGCGCCGGCAATCATGGTGATCGCCGCGGGGTACAGCAGGCCGGTCAGCAGCGACAGCGCCAGCAGGATGACCAGCGCCGGGCGCATCAGGCCGCCCTGTTCTTCGGTGTGCGCGGCGTGCGCGGTGTCGGCAGTGATTGGATTGGACATGGTTGCTCCGAACATTGTTTGGGTCGGGTCGGGTCGGATCAGGCCCAGCCCATGGCGGCCAGGCCCAGGTCGATCAGCTTGATGCCGGCAAACGGCAGCGCGATGCCGCCCAGCCCGTACACCAGCAGGTTGCGGCGCAGCAACGCGGCGGCGCCGAGCGCGCGGTAGCGCACGCCACGCAGCGCCAGCGGGATCAGCACCACGATGATCAGCGCGTTGAAGATCACCGCCGACAGGATCGCCGATGCCGGCGTGGCGAGCCCCATCACGTTGAGCAGGCCGAGCTGCGGATAGGTGGTGGCAAAGGCCGCGGGAATGATCGCGAAATACTTGGCCAGGTCGTTGGCCACGCTGAAGGTGGTGAGCGCGCCGCGGGTCATCAGCATCTGCTTGCCGATGCCGACGATCTCGATCAGCTTGGTCGGGTTGCTGTCGAGGTCGACCATGTTGCCGGCCTCGCGCGCGGCCTGGGTGCCGCTGTTCATGGCGACCGCGACGTCGGCCTGCGCCAGCGCCGGGGCGTCGTTGGTGCCGTCGCCGGTCATCGCCACCAGCCGCCCTTCGGCCTGATACTGGCGGATCAGCGCCAGCTTGGCTTCGGGCGTGGCCTCGGCAAGGAAGTCATCGACGCCCGCCTCGGCGGCGATCGCGGCGGCGGTCAGCCGGTTGTCGCCGGTGATCATCACGGTGCGGATGCCCATGCGGCGCAGTTCGCCGAAGCGCTCGCGGATGCCGCGCTTGACCGTGTCCTTCAGCTCCACCACGCCCAGCACGCGCACCTCGGCCCCGCCCAGCTCGGCCACCACCAGCGGCGTGCTGCCGGCCCGCGCCACGTCCTCGACCGCGTGCGTGACCGCATCGGGAAACTTGCCCGCATGCTCGGCCACGTAGCGGCGCACGGCATCGGCCGCGCCCTTGCGCACGCTGCGCCGCGACGCGCCGTCGTCGAGGTCGACGCCGCTCATGCGCGTCTGCGCGCTGAACGGCACGAACACCGGCCGCGCCGCACCCATGCCCGGGGCGTCGGCGCCGGCCTGCCGGCGCGCCAGCGCCACGATGCTGCGGCCCTCCGGGGTTTCATCGGCGAGCGACGACAGCCACGCCGCGGCCGCCAGCTGGCGTTCGCTCACGCCCGGTGCCGGCAGCATCCGCGCGGCTTGGCGGTTGCCCAGCGTGATCGTGCCGGTCTTGTCGAGCAGCAGCACGTCGACGTCGCCGGCCGCTTCCACCGCGCGGCCCGAGGTCGCGATCACATTGGCCGCCATCATGCGGCTCATGCCGGCCACGCCGATCGCCGACAGCAGCCCGCCGATGGTGGTCGGGATCAGGCACACCAGCAGCGCCACCAGTACCGTCACCGTGACCGGCAGCCCCGCGCCCGTCACCAGCACGCTGTAGGCGGAGAACGGCAGCAGCGTGGCCGTGGCCAGCAGCAGCACCATCGACAGCCCGACCAGCAGGATGGTCAGCGCCAGCTCGTTGGGTGTCTTCTGGCGCCGCGCGCCTTCCACCATCGAGATCATCCGGTCGATAAAGCTCTCGCCGGGATTGGTGGTGATGCGCACCACGATCCAGTCGGACAGCACGCGGGTGCCGCCGGTGACCGACGAGAAATCGCCGCCGGATTCGCGGATCACCGGTGCCGACTCGCCCGTGATGGCGCTTTCGTCGACCGAGGCCACGCCTTCGATGACCTCGCCGTCGCCGGGGATCATGTCGCCGGCTTCGGCCAGCACCACGTCGCCGCGGCGCAGCGTGGTGGCCGGGCGCACCTGCATGGCACCGTCGCGGCGGCCCTCGGTCAGCACGCGCGCGCTCGCGGTGCGCTTGAGCCCGCGCAGCGACGCGGCCTGCTGGCGGCTGCGCCCCTCGGCCAGGGCCTCGGCAAAGTTGGCAAACAGCACGGTGACCCACAGCCAGATCGTGACCGCGACGATAAAGCCGGCGCTTTCCGGGGCATGCGGCTGCGGCGCGACCATCGCGCGCAGCGCCAGCAGCGTGGTCAGGACGGCGCCGGCATAGACCACGAACATCACCGGGTTGCGCAGCTGCTCGCGCGGCGACAGCTTGCGCAGCGCCGCGAGCAGCGCCGGGCGCACCAGCTCGGGCGACAGCAGGCGGCGCGGCGCGCGCGCGGGGTCGTGCGCGGCATCGTGGGCTGGATCATGGGCGGCGCCGTCCTCGGCGCGCTCCGGGGCGGCCTGGGGCCGCGTGGTCAGGGTATCGGGTTGCATCATGGGAACAGGTTCGCGAGTGGCGATTCGTCAGGACTGGCGATCAGCGCGCGGCGCCGGCCAGCACGCCCTGCAGGTGTTCGGCGACCGGACCCAGCGCCAGCGCCGGGACATAGGTCAGCGCGCCCACCATCAGCACGGCGCCGGCCAGCAGCACCACGAACAGCGCGCCGTGCGTGGGCATGGTGCCGCCGGTGGCCGGCAGCTTCGGCTTGGCCGCCAGCGAGCCTGCCAGCGCCAGTACCGGGATCACGATCCAGAAGCGGCCGAACCACATCGCCGCGGCCAGCAGCGTGTTGTAGAACGGGGTGTTGGCCGACAGTCCCGCGAACGCGCTGCCGTTGTTGTTGGCCGCCGACGACAGCGCGTACAGGATCTCGGAAAATCCGTGCGTGCCCGGGTTGAGCACCCCCGCGCGGCCCGCCCCCGCCATCACCGCCACCGCTGTGCCCAGCAGCACCAGCAACGGCGTGACGAGGATCACGATCACGGTCATCTTCATCTCGAAGGCCTCGATCTTCTTGCCGAGGTATTCCGGCGTGCGGCCGATCATCAGGCCGGCGATGAACACCGCCAGCACCGCATAGACCAGCATGCCGTACAGGCCGGAGCCGACCCCGCCGAACACCACCTCGCCCAGCTGCATCAGCAGCATCGGCACCATGCCGCCCAGCGCAGTGAAGGAATCGTGCATGGCATTGACCGCGCCGCACGACGCCGCCGTGGTGATCGCCGCGAACAGCGCGGAGGCGGCCACGCCGAAGCGCGTTTCCTTGCCTTCCATATTGCCGCCCGCCTGCAGCGCGGAGCCCGCGTGGTCCAGCGGCAGCGCGGACAGTACCGTCCCGGCGCGCTGCTCGGCGAGCGCGGCCAGGCACGCCATGGCCACGAACAGCAGCGTCATTGCCGCCAGCACCGCCACGCCCTGGCGCCGGTCCTGCACCATCTCGCCGAAGGTGAAGCACAGCGCGGCCGGGATCAGGAAGATCGCCAGCATCTCGATCAGGTTGGACAGCGCGGTCGGGTTCTCGTACGGATGCGCCGAGTTGGCGTTGAAGAAGCCGCCGCCGTTGGTGCCCAGCATCTTGATCGCCTCTTGCGACGCCACTGGCCCCATCGGCAGCGTCTGCGTGTGCGCCGTGGCGGCACGGGTCAGCGCCGGGCCTTGCGCATCGGCAACCGGATTGCCGGCGGCGTCCGTGACCGGCTGGCTGTAGGTCACCGGACGCAGCAGCGCGGCGTCGCGATAGCCGCTGAAGTTCTGGATCACGCCCTGGCTCGCCAGCATCAGCGCAATGGCCGAGGCCAGCGGCACCAGCACGTACAGCGTGATGCGTGTCAGGTCGACCCAAAAGTTGCCGATGCCGCCGGCGCGCTGGCGCGCAAAGCCGCGGATCAGCGCGAACACCACGGCGATGCCGGTGGCCGCCGAGACAAAGTTCTGCACCGTCAGCGCCAGCATCTGCGTCAGGTAGCTCATGGTCGATTCGCCGGCATAGCCCTGCCAGTTGGTGTTGGCAACGAAGCTGACGGCGGTGTTGAAGGCCGAGTCCGGCGACACCGCGCCGAAGCCCTGCGGGTTCAGCGGCAGCCAGCCCTGCAGGCGCTGCAGCGCATAGACCGCCACCGCGCCGAGCAGGTTGAAGGCAAGCACGGCCAGCGCGTAGCGCCGCCAGCCCATCTGCGCGCCGCCCCGCTCGCCGCCAGGCACGCCGGCGAGCCGGTACAGCGCGCGCTCGAGCGGCCGGCCCCAGCCGGTCAGGCGGTAGCGGTCGTCTTCGACCGCGCGGCGCAGGTAGCGGCCAAGCAAAGGGGCCAGGGCCAGCAGGATGGCCAAGTACAGGGCCAGCAGGCCCGGGAAATCGGTCGGCATCAGAACTTCTCCGGACGGCACAGCGCAATCAGCAGGTAGAGGAAGATGGCCACGGCAAGCACGCCGGCCAGCAGTTCAGTCCAGTCCATCAGCGGTCTCCGGCGGTGGTGGCGCCCGGCTGGGGCCGGTCCGCGGCAGATACCGGCCGCGCCGGGCCGCACAGCCATGCGCACAGCGCGACCAGGGCGACGCTGGCGGCGCCGAAGGCAATCAGAACGAGCAGGAACATCGCATCCATGTCGAGCAGAATCGTGAGTGGCAGACGTCACCCAGATTAGGGATGCGGGGATAAAAACGGGGTAGAAAGGCCCGCTGCGGCTGTAAAAACGGTATAAAGACGGCTTGCGATCCGGCGCCGACGCAGCGGAACGCTGAAGTGGCCTGGCGATAACTTCCAGGCCCGGCCGCCGCGCCTGCGTTGCACTGCATTCTTGACAGCGCCGTCGTATACATGCCATAGTTACGGGCGTATAGCATTCATGGAAACCGGTACTGTCAGGCTCCAGTTATGTTCGGACCTGGCGCTATCACCCCTGACACTGGTTGCACGGACTGAAACGTCCACATCTTTCAGGTTCGCGGGGGCGCACCAGGGCATTGGCCCGGCGTGCAATACCAGTCGCTCCGGCGACCGCAGTTTCCCCCCGTGTGAACCAGCCGCCCCGGCGGCAATCCCCTAAAGGACTGAATTGACTAAGATCGTCTTGAAACCCGGTGAGCCCGTTGAAGTTGCAATGCGGCGTTTCCGTCGCGCCATTCTGCAGACTGGCCTGATCGTTGAACTCAAGAGCCGTACCGCTTACGAGAAGCCGACGACCGAGCGCAAGCGCAAGAAGAAGGCCGCCGAAGCACGCCTGCGCAAGCGCCTGCGCATGCAGATGCTGCCGAAGAAGATGTACTGATTCCGGTACGCTTCGCCGCCTGGCCTAGCCAGGCAAAAAAACCGCCAGTTCGCTGGCGGTTTTTTTATTCCCGCGCCTGCTGCACCGCGCCAACCGAGGCCGGCGCGGATGACCGGCATAATGGCGGATATTGCGCCGTTGCGGCGCCACACCGGACCCTGCCTTGACTGCCATCCTCGAATTGCGCAAGGTGCGCAAGCAATACGGCGACACGGTCGTGGTCGACGACCTCGACCTGCAGGTTTTCCGCGGCCAGTGCTTCGGCCTGCTGGGCCCCAACGGCGCTGGCAAGACCACCACGCTGCGGCTGCTGCTGGGCCTGACCACGCCGCTGGCGGGCACGCTGACGCTGTGCGGCGAGCCCATCCCCGAGCGCGCGCCGCAGGCGCGCATGCGCGTGGGCGTGGTGCCACAGTTCGACAATCTCGACCCCGACTTCTCGGTGATCGAGAACCTGCGCATCTTCGGCCGCTACTTCGGGCTGTCGTCGGCCGAGATCGAGCGGCGCGTGCCGAAGCTGCTGGAATTCGCGCGGCTGGAAAACCGCGCCGACGCGCAGGTGCGCGACCTCTCCGGCGGCATGCGCCGGCGCCTGACCGTGGCGCGCGCGCTGATCAACGACCCGGACCTGCTGGTAATGGACGAGCCCACCACCGGCCTCGACCCGCAGGCGCGCCACCTGATCTGGGAGCGGCTGAAGTCGCTGATGGCCAGCGGCAAGACCATCCTGCTGACCACGCACTTCATGGAGGAAGCCGAGCGGCTGTGCAACTACCTGTGCGTGATCGACGGCGGCCGCAAGATCGCCGAAGGCAAGCCGCACGAGCTGATCGACAGCCAGATCGGCTGCGACGTGGTCGAGGTCTATGGCGATGAACTGGAAACGCTGCGCGGCACGCTGACACCGCTGGCGCAGCGCACCGAAATGAGCGGCGAGACGCTGTTCTGCTACGTGCGCGAGCCCGCCCCGCTGCTGGCGGCGCTGCACGGCAGGAGCGGCGTGCGCTACCTGCACCGCCCGGCCAACCTCGAGGACGTGTTCCTCAAGCTGACCGGCCGCGAGATGCGGGACTGAAACAAGGGACGACATGAGCGAACAGGACCCCCGCGCGGACGCCGCCGATGCCTCCCCCGCCGCCGCCATGGCGTCGCGCCAGACCTATCCGCAGCCGCTGCTGCCGCGCAACCTGCGCAACTGGATGATGGTCTGGTACCGCAACTACATGGTGTGGAAGAAGCTGGCGATTCCGTCGATGATCGGCAACCTGGCCGACCCGATGATCTACCTGTTCGGCCTCGGCCTCGGGCTCGGGCTGATGGTGGGCCAGGTCGACGGGGTGTCGTATATCGCCTTCCTGGCGGCCGGCACCACCGCGTCCAGCGTGATGATGTCGGCCAGCTTCGAGTCGATGTATTCGGCGTTCTCGCGCATGCATGTGCAGCGCACCTGGGAAGCGATCATGCATGCGCCGCTGACGCTGGGCGACGTGGTGCTGGGCGAGATCGCCTGGGCCGCCAGCAAGGCGGTGCTGTCGGGGCTGGCCATCATGCTGGTGGCGGGCGCTCTCGGCTATGCGCAGATGCCGGGGGCGCTGCTGGCGTTGCCGGTGATCGTGCTGGCCGGGATCGCCTTCGCCGCGCTGGCGATGATCGTCACCGCGCTGGCGCCGAGCTACGACTTCTTCATGTTCTACCAGACCCTGGTGATGACGCCGATGCTGCTGCTGTCGGGCGTGTTCTTCCCGCTGGAACAGCTGCCCGAAGGCGTGCAGGCCGCCGCCAAGGCGCTGCCGCTGGCGCACGCCGTGGCGCTAATCCGGCCGCTGATGCTGGGCCGCCCGCTCGACGGCGCCAGCCTGCACCTGGCGGTGCTGGCCGCCTATGCGGTCATCGCGCTGGTGGTGTGCCTGGTGCTGCTGCGCCGCCGGCTGCTGCGCTGACTCGACCCCATGCCAGGCACAACCAATACCAAGAGTTTTATGCCGTCTTTATTTCTCCGCCTGCGTCGCAACCTGCGCAACCATAGCGAAACCTGCGCCACCCTGCCGCGCATCGCCCCGATGCTGGCGGCCGCCTGCGCCGTCGCGTCGCTGTCCGCTTGCATGGTGGTCGGCGCCACCGTGGCGGTCGGCAGCGCCGCGGTGTCGACGGTGGCGACGGTGGGCTCGGCCGCGGTCAGCGTGGCCTCGACCGCGGTCGGCGCCACCTACGACGTCACCGCCGCCGGCGTCAAGGCGATGGCCGGCAGCGACGAGCCCGCGCCGCTAGCGCAGCCACCGCAAGGGCCAGTCCTGCAAGAACAGGCCCCGGTGGTCGCGGCGACCGAGTAGCGCCTCAGTCGCCCAGGCCGCGCAGCAGGTCGGCCTTCAGGTCCTCGACCGACTCCAGCCCCACCGCCAGGCGGATCAGCCCTTCGCCGACGCCCGCGGCCGCCTTGGCCTCGGGGCTGACGCGCGCATGCGTGGTGGTGTACGGGTGCGTGATGGTGGTGCGGGTGTCGCCCAGGTTGCCGGTGATCGAGCACAGCCGCGTGTTGTCGATCACGCGCCAGGCATTGGCGCGCTGCTGCTCGGGCGTGGCACCCTTGAGCTCGAACGAGACGATGGCGCCACCGCCGCTTTGCTGGCGCATCGCGATCTGGTGCTGCGGGTGCGACGCCAGCGCCGGGTGGAACACGCGCGCCACCGCCGGATGCGATTCCAGGAACTGCGCCAGCGCCAGCGCGCTCGCCGAATGGCGCTCCATGCGGATTGCCAGCGTCTCCATGCCCTTGAGCAGCACCCAGGCATTGAAAGCCGACAGCGTCGGCCCGGCGGTGCGCACGAACGGGAACACCTTGCCCATGATGAAGTCGTGCGTGCCCAGCACCGCGCCGCCCAGCACGCGGCCCTGGCCGTCGATATGCTTGGTCGCGGAATGCACCACGATGTCGGCGCCGAACTTCATCGGCTGCTGCAGCGCGGGCGAGCAGAAGCAGTTGTCGACCACCAGCAGCGCCTTGGCGTCGTGGGCGATATCCGCCACCGCGGCGATGTCGGCCACCTCGGTCAGCGGGTTCGATGGCGTCTCCAGGAAGAACAGCCTGGTGTTGGGCCGCACCGCGGCGCGCCACGCTTGCAGGTCGGTCGGATCGACAAAGGTGGTCTCGACGCCGAACTTGGCGAAGATATTGTTGAACAGCGTCATGGTCGAGCCAAAGATCGCGCGCGAGCTGACCAGATGGTCGCCGGCCTGCATCGACGACAGCACCACCGACAGGATCGCGCTCATGCCCGAGGCCGTCGCCATGCAGGCCTGCGCCCCTTCCAGCGCGGCCAGGCGCGACTGGAACATCGACACGGTCGGGTTGGTGAAGCGCGAATAAGTGTAGCCCTCTTCCGAGTTGGCAAAGCGCTCGGCGGCCTCGGCGGCGCTGTTGAAGCAGAAGCTCGAGGTCAGGTACATGGCCTCGGAGTGCTCCATGAACTCGCTGCGCAGCGTGCCGGCGCGCACGCCGAGGGTATCGATGCCGAGCGATTCGGGATTGAGCGGTTGGTTCATGCTGGTGGCGCGGTCGTACCCGCGCAAATGCGATGGTTGCGACAAGCTGCGCAGCGCCCGGCGGACGGCGCGCGGCCATGAAAAAAGCCCGTGCGATCGGATGGTCGGATCGACGGGCTTGCTGTCCTGCGTATGCGTATGGCCTTGGGCTTCAGGCTGTGGCGGCCGGCTTCCGGGCATCGTCGCGCCGGCAAGGCGCTGCGCAGCGGGAAATCTTGCTGGCCACCATCTCTTTAGCTGTTTCGGGCTGTACCCGCGTCCGCAAGCTGACTGTCAAATCGACGCCCGGCCATGTTACGGCCGGGCATCGCATTCGTCAACGCGCGCCAACGCGGTGGCGGGGCTTACTCGTTGCCGCCGGAGCGCTGCAGGTGCAGTTGCGAGCGCTCGGTGTCGCCACCGGTGCCGTCGCGGTCGGCCTGGCTGCGCGCGGTTTCCAGGCGGTCGAGGTAGGCCTCGTCGATATCGCCGGTGATGTAGCGGCCGTCGAAGCACGAGGCGTCGAAGTCCTTCAGCGCGGGGTTGATGTCGCGCACCGCCTGCTTCATCGCCTCCACGTCCTGGTACACCAGCTTGTCGGCGCCGATGATCTTCGCGATCTCTTCGTGCGTGCGGCCATGCGCCACCAGTTCGCTGCGGGTCGGCATGTCGATGCCGTACACGTTGGGGAACTTCACCGGCGGCGCGGCCGAGGCGAAGATCACCTTGTTGGCGCCGGCGTCGCGCGCCATCTGCACGATCTCGAACGAGGTGGTGCCGCGCACGATCGAGTCGTCGACGATCAGCACGTTCTTGCCCTTGAACTCCACGCCCATGGCGTTGAGCTTCTGGCGCACCGACTTCTTGCGCACCGCCTGGCCCGGCATGATGAAGGTGCGGCCGACGTAGCGGTTCTTGAAGAAGCCTTCGCGGTAATTGACGCCCAGGCGGTTGGCCACCTGCATCGCGGCCGGCCGGCTGCTGTCGGGGATCGGCATGACCACGTCGATATCGCCGGCCGACACTTCCTGGCGGATCTTCTCGGCCAGGTAGTCGCCCATGCGCAGGCGCGCGTCGTAGACCGGCACGCCGTCGATGCACGAATCCGGGCGGGCCAGGTAGACGTATTCGAAGATGCACGGCGTCAGCACCGGGTTGTCGGCGCACTGCTTGCTGTAGAGCTTGCCGTCGAGGTCGATGAAGATGGCCTCGCCCGCCCCCACGTCGCGCTCAAACTTGTAGCCGATGCCTTCCAGCGCCACCGACTCCGAGGCCACCATCCATTCCTTGCCGGTGGGGGTCTCGACGCTGCCCAGGCACAGCGGGCGGATGCCGAACGGGTCGCGCACGGCCAGCATGCCGTAGCCGGCGATCTGCGCGGCGATCGCGTACGAGCCGCGCACGCGCCGGTGCATACCCGCCACGGCCTTGAAGATCATTTCCGGATCGAGCGCCATGCCGTTGCTGGCGCGCTGCAGCTCGTCGGCCAGCACGTTCAGCAGCACTTCGGTGTCCGAATGCGTGTTGATGTGGCGGCGGTCGCGGCGGAACATTTCCTCGCGCAGCTGCTGCCAGTTGGTCAGGTTGCCGTTATGCGCCAGGATGATGCCGTAGGGGGCGTTGACGTAGAACGGCTGCGCCTCTTCCTCGCTCGAGGCCGAGCCGGCGGTCGGGTAGCGCACCTGGCCGATGCCTGCCGTGCCCGGCAGGCCGCGCATGTTGCGGGTGCGGAAGACATCGCGCACCAGGCCGTTGGCCTTGTGCATGTGGAAGGTACTGCCGTTGGCGGTGGCGATGCCGGCAGCATCCTGTCCGCGGTGTTGCAACAACAGCAGGCTGTCGTAAATCAGTTGGTTGACAGGCGTGGCTGAAACCACACCGACGATACCGCACATGCCAAGCTCCCAGGAAAGGCTTTGATTCAGGGGGCGCAGCCCGGCCCGGGATCCTCCGGGCCCGAAGGCCTGCGTTACTACCAGCCGCGCAACGTGCCCGGCCTTATGTCTTCACGTACTTCGCCAGCTCCGGCGGCAACCATGGCTTGATCGATTCCATGGCCTGCATCACATACGGGCGGCTCACCGCATCGCGCCAGAACGGTTCTTCCGGCAATTTCGTCAGGCTGGCCAGCGTCACCATCACCATCACCAGCAGCACGCCGCGCAGCAGGCCGAACACCAGTCCCAGGCCGCGGTCGGCGGGCTTGAGGCCGGTGCTCTCCAGCAACTGCCCTACCACCATGCCGGCCAGCGAGGCCCCCAGCACGGTGCCGATCAGCAGCACCACGAAGCCCAGCGCATGGCGGCCCAGCTCGCCGCCCGGCAGGGACTCGGGCATCCAGCCCGCGGCCACCGCACCGTAGCGGAACGCCACCCAGAACGCCACCACCCAGCCGATCAGCGACAGCACCTCGCGCACCAGCCCGCGCAGCACGCCCAGCAGGCCCGAGGCCAGCAGGATGAAGACCACGGCGTAGTCGAAGAAAGTCGGCTGCATCGTTGCAGGCGGCCGGGCACGCGCGCGGCCGCGGCGCCCTTACTGTTCCACGACCTTCGAAGTCAGCCCCACGGCGCGCACGCGCTTGTCGGCGGCATCGGCGGCGTCGCGGTCGTTGAAGGGACCGGCGCGCAGCAGGATGCGCTCGCCATCGGCCAGCACTTTCTTTTCGACATAGGCCGGCACCTTGCTCGCCTTCAGCTTGGCCAGCCAGCCCTTGGCGCGCTCCTCGGAAGAAAACGCGCCGATCAGGATCAGGTACTTGCCGCTGCCGGTCTTGGCTTCGGCCCGGGTTTCAGGTTTCGGCTCGGGCCTGGCTTCGGTGCGCGCAGCGGGCTTGTCGGCCGCAGCTGCCGCGGGCTTCGGCGCATTGACGATTTCCTCGCCGGCATCGAGCGCCGCGGCGTCGTTGCGGGAGGCCGGCGAGGCCGGCGCGGGCGGCAGCGGATCGGCCTTGCGCGGCTCGACGCGCGGCTTCTGCGAGCTGGTCACACCATTGGCGACCTTGACCGAGACATCGTCGGACACCGGCCGCGGCTTGGTCTCGAATACGATCGGCAGCACGATCACGGCGGCCACCATCAGCACCACGGCGCCGATCAGCCGGCGGCGCGCGCGCTGCTTCTGCGGGAATTCAGGGTCCAGCGTGTCGTCGGCATACTCGTCGGCGAGGCGGCGCGACGAGGCGATGCCCGCACCCGTATCGGCGCGCTGGCGCCGGGCACGCTCGGGTGCCGGGTCGTTGCCCTTGCGGGAGGAAAACAGCGAAAGCAGGCCCATAGATTGGTTCGGTGATACGGCCCCGTGGGCCGCTCGTTGCGTTTGCCGCTCAGTGATCGGCCAAGGCCGCCGGGGTTGCCAGGTCAGCGCGCGCCGGGGCGCCCGCTTCAGTTTGCCTGCGTGGCACGGTAGGCCATCACGCCGGCGACGGTATAGAACGATCCGAAGACCAGAATTCTATCATTCTCGGTGGCGCGCTCGATGGCGTCGCGGAATGCCGCCTCGGGGCTGGAAAAGCAGGACGCGGTGGCATCCGGGCCGGGGCGGAAGCCCCCTGCTTCCAGCTTGCCGAGCAGGTCCGCGGCGCTGGCCGCGCGTTCGGTCGGCAGGTCGCACAGGCACCAGTGGTCGACCTTGTCGGCCACATGCTGGAGCACGCCGGCGATATCCTTGTCCTGCATCGCGCCGAACACGGCGTAGGTGTAGCGGAAGAAGCCCATGTTCTCGAGGTTCTGACCCAGCGTCGCCGCCGCATGCGGATTGTGCGCCACGTCCAGGATCACGGCCGGGCGGCCCGGCAGCACCTGGAACCGGCCCGGCAGCTCGACGAAGGCCAGGCCGTTGCGCACTTCCTGCGCGCTCACCGGCAGGCGCTGGCGCAGCGCCTGCAGCGCCGCCAGCGCGGCGGATGCATTCAGCAGCTGGTTGGCGCCGCGCAGCGCCGGATAGCCCAGGCCGTTGAGCTTGCGCCCGCCGCCGCTCCAGTCCCATTGCTGGCGCTCCTGGCCCTTGGCGGCCTGGAAATGGTAGTCGCGCCCCACCAGCCACAATTCGGCGCCGACCGCTTCGGCGTGCGCCACCAGCGACTTGGGCGGCACCGGGTCGCCGCAGATCGCCGGCACGCCCGGACGGAAGATGCCGGCCTTCTCGAAGCCGATTTCCTCGCGGGTGTTGCCCAGGTACTGGGTATGGTCGATATCGACGCTGGTGATGATGGCGCAGTCGGTATCGATCACATTGGTCGCATCGAGGCGGCCGCCCAGCCCGACCTCGAGGATGATCGCGTCCAGGCCGGAAGCCGCGAAGAAATGGATGATCGCCAGCGTGGTGAATTCGAAGTAGGTCAGGCTGACCGGGTCGGCAAAGCTGTTGCGCGCGCGCTCGACCGCCTCGAAGTGCGGCAGCAGTTGCGCGTCGGTCGCGATCTCGCCGTTGAGGCGCGCGCGCTCGTTGAACGAGATCAGGTGCGGCGAGGTATGGCAGCCTACCTTGTAGCCGGCTTCCAGCAGGATGCGCTCGAGCATGGCGCAGGTCGAGCCCTTGCCATTGGTGCCGCCCACGGTGAAGACGGTGGCGTCGATGCGCAGCCCGAGGGCCTCCTTCACGCGCGTGATGCGCGTCAGGCCCATGTCGATGCCCACGGGATGGGCGGTTTCGAGATGGGCGAGCCATTCGGGGAGCGTGTGGAAGACAGGCATTTCGGGTGTGCGATGGAACCGTTTGAAGCGTTTGCTACCAGATTCGGGCAGGCACGCGCAAAGTCAAGGGTGCGCGCCGGCGGGCGTCCAGAAAAGGCGAAAGGCGCGTCAACCACCCGCGCCTTCGGTACCGCGATATTGGCGGCGTCAGGCCACCGCGTCGGCCGGCTGCTTCTGCAGCAGCGCCAGCAGTTGCGCCAGTTCGGCGCGCATCTTGCGGCGATCGACAATCATGTCGACGGCGCCCTTGGTCAGCAGGAACTCCGAGCGCTGGAAGCCTTCCGGCAGCTTCTCGCGCACGGTCTGCTCGATCACGCGCGGGCCGGCGAAGCCGATCAGCGCCTTGGGCTCGGCGATCACCACGTCGCCCAGGAAGGCGAACGAGGCCGACACGCCGCCCATGGTCGGGTCGGTCAGCACGCTGATGAACGGCAGCTTGGCCGCGCTCAGCTGGTTCAGCATCGCCGTGGTCTTGGCCATCTGCAGCAGCGACAGCAGGCTTTCCTGCATGCGCGCGCCGCCGGTGGCGGTAAAGCAGATGAACGGCACCTTCTGCTCGAGCGCGGCCTGCGCGCCGCGCACGAAGCGCTCGCCCACCACCGAGCCCATCGAGCCGCCCATGAACTCGAACTCGAAGCAGCTCGCCACCACCGGGATGGTGTGGATGGCACCGCCCATCACCACCATGGCATCGGTCTCGCCGGTCTCGTCCATGGCGGCCTTGATGCGGTCGGGGTACTTCTTGGAGTCCTTGAACTTGAGCGCGTCGACCGGCACGATTTCCTGGCCGATCTCATAGCGGCCTTCGGCGTCGAGCAGCGCGTCGAGGCGCGCGCGCGCGCTGATGCGCATATGGTGGTCGCACTTGGGGCAGACGTGCAGGTTGGCCTCGACGTCGGTCCGGTACAGGGTGGACTCGCACGACGGGCACTTGACCCACAGCCCCTCGGGGATGCCCTTGCGGGTGCTGGGGTCGGTCTGTTGAATCTTGGGGGGCAGGAGTTTATCCAACCAGCTCATGAAAGCTCCTTTCGGATAGCTGCGCACCGCCGGCAAACCCTGTGTCAGGGCGAACTTCGGCAGGTGGCAGGGAATCAACCCGCGAATTTACCACGGCGGGCCCATGACCTCGAAGCGCGGCGGGCTTACTGGGCACGCCGCGTCACTTCTTGAGCCCTTCCGGGCGAAGATCCGGTCACTTGGCGTCCAGGGCCTGGCGGATCTCCGCGATAAACGCCTGCAGCGCGGCCACCGCCTGCTCGCGCGGCGTATCCTCCAGCAACTGCACCAGCCGGCTGCCGATCACCACCGCATCGGCCACGCTGCCGATCGCGCGCGCGGTCTGCGCGTCGCGGATGCCGAAGCCCACCCCGACCGGCAGGTTGGCATGCTGCTTGATCAGCGGCAGGCGCGAGGCCACGCTGTCCAGGTCGATCGATGCGGAGCCGGTCACGCCCTTGAGCGAGACATAGTAAAGATAACCGCTGGCGACCTTGGCCACAGCCTCGATGCGTGCATCGGTGGAAGTCGGGGCCAGCAGGAAGATCGGGTCCATGCCGTGGTCGCGCATGAGTCCGGCGAACGACTCGCACTCCTCGGGCGGATAGTCGACCACCAGCACGCCGTCGACGCCGGCCGCGCTCGCAGCCTTGGCAAAGGCCTCTTCGCCCATGCGCTCGATCGGGTTGGCATAGCCCATCAGCACCACCGGCGTGTCCGCATTGGCCTGGCGGAACTCGCGCACCCACTGCAGCACCTGGGTCAGCGACACGCCCTGCGCCAGCGCGCGCTCGGAGGCGCGCTGGATCACCGGGCCGTCGGCCATCGGGTCGGAGAACGGCACGCCCAGCTCGATCACGTCGGCGCCGCCCGCCACCAGCGCGTGCATCAGCGCCACGGTCAGGCCGGGCTCCGGATCGCCGGCGGTGATGAACGGAATCAGGCCCTTCTTCTGCTGCGCGGCCAGCGCCGCGAACGTCTTCTGGATACGGGACATATCAGGGAATCAGGTGAGGCCGCGGCGCCGGCGAGACATCGTCGTTGGCGGCGGCCAGGGTTGGGGTCGCATCGGGCTCGAGCGCGGGCATGGCCTCTGCGGCAGCGGCCACGCGCCCGCACGCTACCTGCACGTACTCCGGGTTGATCTCGTAGCCGACAAAGCGCCGGCCGTGGCGCAGGCAGGCCACCGCGGTGGTGCCGCTGCCGGCGAACGGATCCAGCACCAGGCCGCCCGGCGGGCAGCTCGACAGCACCATGCGCTCGACGATCTCCAGCGGCTTCTGCGTCGGGTGGTTGGCGCGCTCCGGGTCCTGGCGGTGGATGCGCGAGACGCTCCACAGGTCCTTCGGGTTGTAGCCCACCTCCAGCCACTTCTTGCCCTCGAAGCGCGGCCGGCTGCGCGCCTTCTTGGTCTCGGCGTCGTACGGGATGCGCACCGGGTCGAGATCGAAGTAGTAGTCGCGCGCCCTGGCAAAGAAGCCGATGTTGTCGTGCACCGACGAGAACTTGCGCGTGGTGCCGCCCATGCTGGGCACGCGGCGGTCCCAGATGATCTCGTTGATCATGGTCAGGCGCCGCTTGAGCATCACGAACAGCTCCGGCGAGTACTGCCAGGTGCAGAACAGGTAGAGCGTGCCCCTGGGCGCGAGCTTGGGCACGACCGCGTCCATCCAGCGCTCGGACCAGTCCAGGTAGGCCTGGCCCGACAACAGGTCGGAATCGTTGCCGTAGTCCTTGCCCAGCCCGTACGGCGGATCGGCGACGATCAGGTCGACCGAGCCGTCCGGCAGGCGGGCAATGCCCTCGAACATGTCTTCCTGGAACAGGCGCAGCGCGGCGGAGTCGGGCGCGCCGGCAGCATCCGGCGCGCCGGCGCCGCCCACGGCAAGTCCGGTCGGAGGCAGCGCGCGCATCAGAGCTTGAGCCCCGCGCGCTCGGCCACGGTGTGCATGTCCTTGTCGCCGCGGCCGGACAGGTTCACCAGCAAGAGCTTGTCCTTGGGCAGCGTCGGCGCCAGCTTGCAGGCATAGGCGATGGCGTGGCTCGATTCCAGCGCCGGGATGATGCCCTCGATGCGGCAGCAGTCGTGGAAGGCCTTGAGCGCCTCATCGTCGGTGACTGGCACGTACTGCGCGCGGCCGCTGTCCTTGAGCCAGGCATGCTCGGGCCCGACGCCCGGGTAGTCCAGGCCGGCCGAGACCGAATGGGTCTCGATGATCTGGCCGTTGTCGTCCTGCAGCAGGTAAGTACGGTTGCCGTGCAGCACGCCCGGCGTGCCGCCGGTGAGCGAGGCCGCGTGGCGGCCGGTGTCGAGGCCGTCGCCGGCGGCTTCGACGCCGATCAGCTGCACATCCTTGTGTTCGATGTACGGGTAGAAGATGCCCATGGCATTGGAGCCGCCGCCGACGCAGGCGATCACCGCATCCGGCTGGCGCCCGGTCATTTCGGGCATCTGCACCTTGGCTTCCTCGCCGATCACGCACTGGAAGTCGCGCACCATCATCGGGTACGGATGCGGGCCGGCCACGGTGCCGATGATGTAGAAGGTGTTCTCGACGTTGGTGACCCAGTCGCGCATGGCCTCGTTGAGCGCGTCCTTGAGCGTGCGCGAGCCGCTTTCCACCGGCACCACGGTGGCGCCAAGCAGCTTCATGCGGTAGACGTTGGCGGCCTGGCGCTTGACGTCCTCGGCGCCCATGTAGACCACGCATTCCATGCCGAAGCGCGCGGCGATGGTGGCCGTGGCCACGCCGTGCTGCCCGGCCCCGGTCTCGGCGATCACGCGCGGCTTGCCCATGCGTTTGGCCAGCAGCGCCTGGCCGATGACGTTGTTGATCTTGTGCGCGCCGGTGTGGTTCAGGTCCTCGCGCTTGAAGTAGATCTGCGCGCCGCCGAGCGTCTCGCTCCAGCGCTGCGCGTGGTAGATCGGCGACGGGCGGCCGACGAAGTGCTTCAGCTCGCGGCGGAATTCGGCATCGAACTCCGGGTCCTTCTGGTAGTGCGCATAGGCATCGCGCAGCTCATCGAGCGCGTGCACCAGCGTTTCGGACACGAAGGTGCCGCCATAGGGGCCGAAATGGCCGCGGGAATCGGGCAGGTCGTACATGTCTAGGCTCTTCGGAACAGCGGCCTTGCCTCAGCCGGCAAGGGCGCATAGTTGACTGGAGTGCGCGATGGCCGCACTGAAGCGGCTGACACGGGGTGGGCGGGGAAGCGGGCTTCGATCCGGCTCATCCGGCCTCGGCGCTGCGGACAGCGCGCACGAACTCGGCAATGCGGGCGTGGTCCTTCACGCCCTTGGCGGCCTCTACCCCGCTGCTGACATCGACGGCGTAGGGGCGCACGCGTTCAATCGCGCCAGCGACGTTTTGCGCGTTCAACCCACCACTCAAAACGATGCGAGGAGCGCCGCTTGCGTTCGGGTTGCCGGTTGCCATAACCGGGGGATTGGGCGGAAGCCATGCCGGAGGAATCAGGGTCCAGTCGAAGACGTGGCCGCCACCGCCATAGCCTTCGACGAAGGCATCGAGCAGCAAGGCAGCGGCATCACGGTATTGATCGGCGAATTCTACCAAATCGAGCCCCGCACGGACACGGGCGGCGCGCAGGAACGGCAACGCGCAGCGCTGGGCGGCCTGGGTGCAGAACTGCGGGGTTTCGTCGCCATGCAGCTGCAGCAAGGTCAGGGGCACCCGCTCCGCGACGTGGGCGATGTCTTCCAGGTCGGCGTTGACGAACAGGCCGGTCACCGTGACGAACGGCCCGGCGGCCTCGGCCAGCGCCGCGGCTTGCGCCACGTCGACGTAGCGCGGGCTGTTCGGGTAAAACACCAGCCCGATCGCGTCGGCGCCGGCGTCGACGGCGGCGCGCACGTCGTCCTCGCGGGTCAGGCCGCAGATCTTGATGCGGGTGCGCTGCGGCAGGTGCGCCGCACTGCCCTCAGGCTGCGTCATCGAACACTCCATGGAACAGGCTCGCGGACGGGTCGGCCGCGGGGATCGGGTAAGCATCAGGATACTTGACCCCGACCAGGTAGAGGCCATCCGGCATGAAGGTCGGCGCCGCCAGCTTGCGGTCGCGCCCCGCCAGCACCTGCGCCAGCCACTGCGGCGGGTAGCGCCCGCGCCCCACCGCCACCAGGCAGCCCATCAGGTTGCGCACCATGTGGTGCAGGAAGGCGCTGGCGCGGAAGCGCAGGAACACCCAGTTGCCGTGGTCGCGGATAGTGACGTCGTACATGGTCTTGACCGGCGACTTGGCTTGGCATTCGGCGGCGCGGAACGCGGAAAAGTCGTGCTCGCCGATCAGGTGCGCGGCGGCTGCGCGCATGGCGTCCACGTCGAGTCGTTGCCCCGGCGGCAGCATCTGGTAGCCGGCGCGGCCATGCACCAGCGGCACCCGGTGCGGGCCGGTGTAAAGCGCGTAGTAATACATGCGCTCGTACGCCAGGAAGCGGGCGTGGAAGCCGTCGTCCACCGGCAGCGCCCACTGCAGCGCGATCGACGGCGGCAGGAAGGCGTTGACGCCGCGCACCCAGGAAAAGGGTTCGCGCGCCAGCTCGGTATCGAGGTGGATCACCTGGCCCAGCGCGTGCACGCCGGTATCGGTGCGCCCCGCCACCGTGGTCACCAGGCGCACGCCGGCAAAGCGCTCGATGGCGTCTTCGAGGTGGTCCTGGACGGTATTGCGGTGCGGCTGCGACTGCCACCCGGAAAAGGCGGCGCCGTCGTAGTGCAGGCCAAGGGCGATGCGGTTCATGTCAGGGGAAAAAGCATGGCGGCGCACTCGCTATGCGCGCCGAAAAAGCAAATGCGCCGGAAGGGACGCTTCCGGCGCATCGCTTCGGGCCGCGGCAGCGCCTGCCGCGGCCGGACCGCCAATGATAGCTCAGGCCACTTCCAGCAGCAGCGAGCGGGCCTCGGCCTGCAACGGATCCTGCGACTGGTCGACCACTTCCTGCAGCAGTTCGCGCGCCCCTTCCTTGTCGCCGATCTCGATATAGGCGCGCGCCAGGTCCAGCTTGATCTGCATGTCGCGCCCGCCGTCCATGCCGTCGGCCGACAGGGTGCTCGGCGACACACTTTGGCCCAGGCTACCGGCAGTATCGGGCGCCACGCGCGACAGGTCGATCGGCTCGGCCAGCTTGCCGTCGCGCAGCATGGTGGTGGCGGGAAGCGGCACCGAGGCCTCGTCCAGCGCGGCCGGGCTCGCGGCGTTGCCTTGCGTCGCGCTGCCCAGGTCCAGCGACAGTCCGGACATGTCGAACTCCAGCGGGCGGCCGCGGGTCGGCGTGTCGAGCGTCGGCACGTCGTCATCGGCGAGCGGATCGGCGCCCGGCACGCCCATGTCGAGGCGCACCGCCTCGCCCGGCTGCGGCGTCTCGGTGCCGAACACCATCGCCGCGGAGGCCGGCGCGACGATGGGGTCGCCGGCGGCCGGTGCCGGGAAGGCATCCAGCGGCAGCGACAGGTCACCCAGCGACGGCTCCAGCCGCGCGATCGAAGCAGGATTCTGCGACGGATCCTGCGTGCGCCACTGATCGGTTGCCGGCGATGCCGTATCGGGGCCCGCCGCCTCCGGCGTCACCACCATGAACAGCGCGTTGCCGGGCTCCAGCGCGCGCCCCATTTCCGCGGCCTTCAGCCATTCCGCTCCGTGTCCGCCGGTCTGGGCGAACATTTCCTCTGCAATCACGCGGAACCCTTCCACATCCTGTCTGTTGCTGTAAATCTCCAGGAGCTTGAGCCGTACCGGCTGCTGCTCCGGGTGTTTCTCCAGGGCTTCGCGCAGGATTTCCTCTGCCTGCACATCGCGCCCGTAGGCGATATAGACCTCGGCCTCGGCGATCGGGTCGACCTCGTTGGCTTCCGGCGTGTTGTTGCCGATGCGGAAGTCGGCGCCGAACACGCTGTGCTGCGAGGTGTCGACGCTCTGGCCGCCGGCGGTGCCGAACAGCGAGTTGGCACCTGCCATCACCGTGCTCTCCTGCGACAGGATGCTGTCGCCGAAGCCGGTGGCCTCGCTCTCCTTCTGCTTCTGGCGGCGGCGATAGATCGCGTACACGCCCAGCAACGCCACCAACAGGCCACCGCCCGGCAGCAGCATGGGGTTGGCCAGCAGGCCATCGAGGAACGACGGCTCGGGCACCGGCTCGGGCTGCGCGACCACCGGCGGCACAGGTTTGGCCGAAGGTGTCGATGCGGCGGCCTGGGCCGCGCTGGCTGCCACGCCGGCGGCAGGCTGCGAGGCGGGGGCCGCGGCCACGGCGGAGGCTGCCGCGGGCGCCACGGCGGCCGCGGCACTGGCGCCGGCCGCATTCGCAACCGCGGCAGCGGTTGCTGCGGCCGCCGCGGTGGCCGCCACGGCGTCGGCCTTGGGCGGCTCGGCCGGCACTACGACCGGCGCTGCCGCCGCCCTGGCAGCGGCGTCGGCCTTTTCCTTGTCGGCCAGCGCGGCCTCGTTGGCCTGGCTGAGCTTGGCGATCTCGGCGTTCTTCAGCTCGAGCAGCTTCTGCATGTCGCCGACGTTCTTTTGCAGCTGCGCCAGGCGTGCCTCGGCTTCCTTCAGCTGCCGCTCGCGCGCGACGTCGGCCTCGGCCTTGGCCGCGGCGTCGGCCTGCGCGCCACGCGCTGCCTTGCTGAGCTTCAGTTCATCGCGCGGGCCGTCGGTCGGTGCCGTCTGCTCTTGCACCCGCGCGGTCACGTTGCCGGACTGCTGGCGGCCGCTGTCGGGCTCGACCGCTTTGGCCGCGGCGGCGCTGGCCAGCCGGCTGCGGTAGGCGTCGAAGCCCTGCGTGCGCGCCACCACTTCGCGGCGCGCGGCCCTGGGCGTCACCGCCTGCGCCTGCTGCTGGGTCGGCACCTGCAGCACCGCACCGCTGCGCAGGCGGTTCATGTTGCCGCCGATGAAGGCGTTGGGATTGTTGCGATAGAGCGCCACCAGCATCTGGTCCAGCGAGACCGATTCCTGGCCCTGCACGGCTTCGCCGGCAATGCCATAGAGCGTGTCGCCGCGCTGCACGGTGTAGCCGCCGCCGGGAGCCATGTCGGTGCCGGCGGCCGGCGTCGCCGCGGCGCGCCGAGTGCCCTGGCGCGAGGGACGGGCCGGTGCGGCAGGCCGGGCCGGCTCCGCGTCGGCGCCGGACGCAGTCTGCTGCGCCGGCGCGGGTGACGCGGCGGCAGGTGCCGGCGCGGCCGGTGCGTCGGGCGTGGCGGCCTGCACAACTGGTGCCGGCGAGAAAGTCTGGCTGGAAGCCCTGGCCCCGGCGGGGTCGAGCAGGAAGGTGTAGGCGCGCGAGACCTTGCCGCTGGCCCAGCTCATGTCGACCAGGATATCGACGAAGGGCTCGCTGATCGGCTGGCTGGAGCGGACCCGTGCCACGTAGCTGCCGTTGGCGCGGCGCTCCAGTTCCAGCCGCAGGTTGCCGACGCTTGGCAGATAGGTCAGCCCGGCCGCGGCATAGGCGCCCGGCGGCGCCAGCTTGACGCTGAGCCCGGCGGCCTCCTCTGCGGTGACCCCGCTGATGTCGATCTCAGCCTGCAGCGGCTGCCCCAGATTCGACTGAACCCGCAATTGCCCGAACCCCGCGGCATACGCGGCCGGCTGCGCAAGCAGCAGGCCCAGTGCCGTGACGGCCAGCGTTGACCAGCGCTGACGGGCAGTAGGCGCATCTTTCCGGCGATGTTGGCTCACACTCACCTTGTGCTCCGTTATGTTTTAGTAGCGATATGAATCGACAAACCGACCCCGACAACCGACTCCATTAACCAGGTCCGCCCGGCCGGCGGGGCATTCTGAACGGCCCCTTTGCGGCCCTTTGCGGCCCTTTGCCAGCCTGCGCGCAGGCGCCCGTCCCTGCGGGGCGCGGGGCGCATGCCGGCGTATTGTGACGCATCGCCCAGCAAAATAGGCGCCCGGATACAACAACGCCGCGCATGGGCGCGGCGTCGTAAGCAAAGCGCTGCATTCTGTTGCCTGGCTGCAACGGGCGCAACCAGGCCACAGGTGGCGGCCTGCGATCAGGACTCGATCAGGATACGCAGCATGCGGCGCAGCGGCTCGGCCGCGCCCCACAGCAGCTGGTCGCCGACCGTGAAGGCCGACAGGTACTCGCCGCCCATCTGCATCTTGCGCAGGCGGCCGACCGGGATGGTCAGCGTGCCGGTCACGGCCGCGGGCGTCAGGTCGGTCATGCTGGCTTCACGCGTGTTCGGCACCACCTTGGCCCACGGGTTGTGGGCGGCCAGCATGCCTTCGATCTCGTCCAGCGGCACGTCGCGGCGCAGCTTGATGGTCAGCGCCTGCGAATGGCAGCGCATCGCGCCGATGCGCACGCACAGGCCGTCGACGGCGATCGGCGTGGCGCCGGTCGCGCCCAGGAAGCCCTCGCCGCGGCCCAGGATCTTGTTGGTCTCGGCGCCGCCCTTCCATTCTTCCTTGGACTGGCCGTTGCCCAGGTCCTTGTCGATCCAGGGGATCAGGTTGCCGGCCAGCGGCACGCCGAACTGCTTGGTTTCTTCCGCCGACAGGCCGTGCTGGGTCGACAGGATCTGGCGGTCGATCTCCAGGATGGCGGAGGCCGGGTTGTCGAGCAGCGGCTTGACCGACGCGTTCAGCGTGCCGAACTGGGTCAGCAGCTCGCGCATGTGCTGCGCGCCGCCGCCCGAGGCCGCCTGGTAGGTCATCGAGGTCATCCACTCGATCAGGTCGGCCTGGAACAGGCCGCCGAGGCCCATCAGCATGCAGCTGACGGTGCAGTTGCCGCCGATGAAATTCTTCACGCCCTTGGACAGCGCGTCCTTGATCACACCCTGGTTGACCGGATCCAGCACGATGATGGCATCGTCCTTCATCCGCAGCGACGACGCCGCATCGATCCAGTAGCCCTTCCAGCCCGCCGCGCGCAGCTTGGGGAAGACCTCGTTGGTGTAGTCGCCGCCCTGGGCGGTCAGCACCACGTCGCACTTCTTCAGTGCCTCGATGTCGTTGGCATCCTTGAGCGTGGTTTCGTTCTTGGCCATGGCGGGCGCCTTGCCGCCGGCATTGGACGTGCTGAAGAAGACGGGTTCGATGTGGTCGAAATCACGCTCTTCCTGCATGCGCTGCATCAGGACGCTGCCGACCATTCCCCGCCAACCGACGAGACCTACAATCATGATTTACCTCGGATGTGATTTTTACTTCCCCGCCATTTTCCTCGCCCGGCGTGGCTGCGCGGGGAAGACGGGCAGGCACGACGAACGGATCTAGGCGATCGCGGTTTTAATAATGGTTTTAATCGTCGTTGCGGTCTGGCCGAGCGAAATCGTGCCAACCGGGCCGCGGGTAGCGGTCAGGGCGACAACAGCAGTCAGGGTGGACTGGGAAAATCGGGCCATCGGCAGAGTCTACACGATTTTGCGGCGCTGCCGCAGCGTGCAAATTGGGGACAAATAAAACGCAGGGCACCGCGATTGCGGTGCCCTTTTGCGTGTGACTTACAGTGCCGCCAGCACGGCCTCACCCATCTCGCGGGTGCCCACCTGCTTGCAGCCCGGCGTCAGGATGTCGCCGGTGCGGTAGCCCTGCGCCAGCACCTTCTTGACCGCACTCTCGATGCGGTCGGCCTGCTCGGCGCGGTTCAGCGAGTAGCGCAGCATCATCGCCGCCGACAGGATGGTGGCCAGCGGGTTGGCGATGCCCTTGCCGGCGATGTCTGGCGCCGAGCCGTGCGACGGCTCGTACAGGCCCTTGTTGTTGGCATCCAGCGACGCCGACGGCAGCATGCCGATCGAGCCGGTCAGCATCGCCGCCTCGTCCGACAGGATGTCGCCGAACATATTGCCGGTGACGATCACGTCGAAGCTCTTGGGCGCCTTGACCAGCTGCATCGCGGCGTTGTCGACGTACATGTGCGACAGCTCGACCTCCGGGTATTCCTTGCTGACATCGATCACGATGTCCTTCCAGAACTGGAAGGTCTCGAGCACGTTGGCCTTGTCGACGCTGCACAGCTTCTTGCCGCGCTTGGCCGCGGCCTGGAACGCCACGTGCGCGATGCGGCGGATTTCGGGCTCGCTGTAGCGCATGGTGTCGAAGGCTTCGCGCGCGCCCTGGAACAGGCCGTCCGGCGCTTCGCGCAGGCCGCGCGGCTGGCCGAAGTAGATGTCGCCGTTCAGCTCGCGCACGATCAGGATGTCGAGCCCAGCCACCAGTTCGGGCTTCAGGCTCGAGGCGCCGGTCAGTTCCGGATAGCAGATCGCCGGACGGAAGTTGGCGAACAGCTGCAGGTGCTTGCGCAGGCCCAGGATGGCCTGCTCGGGGCGCAACGCGCGCTCCAGGCTGTCGTACTTCCAGTCGCCGACGGCGCCGAACAGGATGGCGTCGGCTTCCTTGGCCAGCTTCAGCGTGTTCTCCGGCAGCGGATGGCCTTCGGCCTCGTAGCCGGCACCGCCCACGGGCGCGGTTTCGAGTTCGAACTTCTCGTCGAGCGCGTTCAGGACCTTGACGGCCTCCGCAACGATTTCGGGACCGATGCCGTCACCCGGCAGGACTGCGATCTTCATTGTTGTCTTCCTCGGTTGAGTCTTATCCGACCAGGCGGTTGTTCAGCCACGGCATCTTCGCCACGCGCTCGGCCTCGTAGGCCTTGATCTTGTCGGCATGGCGCAAGGTCAGGCCGATATCGTCGAAGCCGTTCAGCATGCAGTACTTGCGGAACGGGGCGATGTCGAACTCGTAGCCCTGGCCAGACGGCGTGATCACGGCCTGCTTGTCCAGGTCGATGGTCAGCTGGTAGCCGTTGAACGCGTTGGTCTCGTTGAACAGGTGGTCGACCTGCTGCTCGCTCAGCACCACCGGCAGCAGGCCGTTCTTGTAGCAGTTGTTGAAGAAGATGTCGGCAAAGCTGGGCGCGATCACGGCGCGAAAGCCGTATTGCGACAGCGCCCACGGCGCGTGCTCGCGCGAGCTGCCGCAGCCGAAGTTACGGCGCGCCAGCAGGATCGACGCACCCTGGTAGCGCTGCTGGTTCAGCACGAAGTCCGGGTTCAGCGGACGCTTGCTGTTGTCCATGCCGGGCTCGCCGACATCCTTGTAGCGCCACTCGTCGAACAGGTTGGGACCGAAGCCGGTGCGCTTGATCGACTTCAGGAACTGCTTCGGGATGATGGCGTCGGTGTCGACGTTCTCGCGGTCGAGCGGCGCGACCAGGCCGCTGTGTACGGTGAACTTTTCCATGGGTTCCTTCCTTGCTTGTTCAGCCCAGCTTGCGGATATCGACGAAATGGCCCTCGATGGCGGCCGCAGCGGCCATCGCCGGGCTCACCAGGTGAGTGCGCCCGCCCGCGCCCTGGCGGCCTTCGAAGTTGCGGTTCGAGGTCGACGCGCAGCGCTCGCCCGGATCGAGGCGGTCGGCGTTCATCGCCAGGCACATCGAGCAGCCCGGCTCGCGCCATTCAAAGCCCGCGGCCTTGAAGATCTTGTCCAGGCCTTCGCGCTCGGCTTGCTCCTTGACCAGGCCCGAGCCCGGCACCACCATCGCCAGCTTCACGTTGCCGGCGACCTTGCGCCCCAGCTTCTGCACCACCCACGCAGCGGCGCGCATGTCTTCGATGCGGCTGTTGGTGCACGAGCCGATGAAGACCTTGTCGATATTGATGCTCTCGACCGGCACGTTGGGCTGCAGGCCCATGTATTCCAGCGCGCGCTCCATCGCATTGCGCTTGTTCGGGTCCTTTTCCTTCTCCGGGTCCGGCACGCGGTCTTCGATGCTGATCACCATTTCCGGCGAGGTGCCCCAGGTCACCTGCGGGCGCACCTCTTCCGCGCGCAGCTCGACCACCTGGTCGAACTTGGCACCGGCATCCGAATGCAGCGTGCGCCAGTACGCCACGGCCTGCTCCCACTCCACGCCCTGCGGTGCGTACGGGCGGCCCTTGACGTATTCCAGCGTGACATCGTCCACCGCCACCAGGCCGGCGCGCGCGCCCGCCTCGATCGCCATGTTGCAGACCGTCATGCGGCCTTCCATGGTCAGGTCGCGGATGGCAGAGCCGGCAAACTCGATGGTGAAGCCGGTGCCGCCGGCGGTGCCGATCTTGCCGATGATGGCCAGCACGATGTCCTTGGCGGTGCAGCCGCGCGGCAGCTTGCCTTCCACCCTGACCAGCATGTTCTTGGCCTTCTTGCCCAGCAGCGTCTGCGTGGCCAGCACGTGCTCGACTTCCGAGGTGCCAATGCCATGCGCGAGCGCGCCGAAGGCGCCGTGGGTGCTGGTATGCGAGTCGCCGCACACCACCGTCATGCCCGGCAGCGTTGCGCCCTGCTCCGGCCCGATCACGTGCACGATGCCCTGGCGGTGGTCGTTCATCTTGAACTGGGTGATGCCATAGCTGTCGCAGTTGGCGTCGAGCGTATCGACCTGCAGCTTCGACACCGGATCGGCAATGCCCTGGCTGCGGTCCGTGGTCGGCACGTTGTGGTCCGACACCGCCAGGTTGGCGCTGATGCGCCACACCGGACGCTCCGCCATCTTCAGGCCCTCGAACGCCTGCGGGCTGGTCACTTCATGCAGCAGGTGGCGGTCGATATAGAGCAGCGTGGTGCCGTCTTCCTCGACGTGGACGGTGTGGTCATCCCAGAGTTTGTCGTAGAGCGTCTTGGCCATGATGCGATGGCGGGCCGAATGACCGGTCCCTTGCAGGAGAGGTCCGCGGTAACCGCAGTAGTTTGCAGGGGGTTTTTGTTCGCTTCGGTCGCGGTGGCGTATACGGTGGTCGATTACGACCATCGCGATGATCGCGCCGGAAGCCGCCTGAAGCGAGCGTTATTTCAAGCGTTGCCGCAATGCTTGACTTGGCAATCGATTATGCCACAGGGGGTATGGGGATCAGCGCCTGCCCGGTCGGGACGGCGCGTGGAATGTAATGTGATTGGCGAAAGGGGGCTTTCGCGGATGGCGAAAACGCGGATGGCGCAAGGAAGCGGCCGCCGCGGCAGGCGCGGCGGCCGGCCGGCGTCAGCCGCCGAGGTAGGCGGCCTTGATCCGGTCGTTGGCGAGCAGGTTGGCGCCGGTATCGGCCAGCACTACCTTGCCGGTCTCCAGCACATAGCCCCGGTCCGCCACCTGCAGCGCCTTGTTGGCGTTCTGCTCGACCAGGAACACGGTGACGCCCTCGTCACGAATGGTGCGGATGATGTCGAAGATCTGCGCGATGATCAGCGGCGCCAGGCCGAGCGTGGGCTCGTCCAGGAGCAGCAGGCGCGGCCGGCTCATCAGCGCGCGGCCGATCGCCAGCATCTGCTGCTCGCCGCCCGACATGGTGCCGGCGCGCTGGCCGGCGCGCTGGTTCAGGCGCGGGAACAGCTTGAACACATGCTCGATGCCCGCCTCGATCTCGTCGCGCTTGGCGAAGAAGGCGCCCATCTTCAGGTTTTCCAGCACCGTCAGGCTGGGGAACACGCGCCGGCCCTCGGGCGAGATCGCCATGCCCAGGCGCATGATCTCGTGGGTCGAGCGATGGGTGATGTCCTGCCCTTCGAACAGCACGCGTCCGCTCGAGGCGCGCGGGGTGCCGCACACGGTCATCATCAGCGTCGTCTTGCCGGCGCCGTTGCTGCCGATCAGGGTGACGATTTCCCCCTTGTTGACTTCGATCGATACGCCCGACAGCGCCTCGACGGCGCCGTAGTGGGTATGGACCTGTTCCAGCTTCAGCATCAGTCCTCTCCCAGGTAGGCCTTGATCACGCGCGGGTCGTTGCGCACTTCCTCGGGCTTGCCAATCACGATCGGCTTGCCGTGCTCCATCACCAGGATGCGATCGGACACGCCCATCACCAGGCTCATGTCGTGCTCGATCAGCAGCACGGCAATGCCGAACTCGCGCCGCAGCTGGTCGATCAGCTGCTGCAGCTCGATCTTCTCCTGCGGGTTCAGGCCGGCGGCGGGTTCGTCCAGCATCAGCAGGCGCGGCTGGGTGATCATGCAGCGCGCGATCTCGAGCCGGCGCTGGTGGCCGTAGGACAGCGTGCCCGCCTCGCGGTTGGCGACGCCGGTCAAACCCATGCGCTCCAGCCATTGCGCGGCGCGCTGCAGCGCCTCGCGCTCGGCGCGGCGGTAGGCCGGGGTTGCGAACAGGCCGCGCAGGATGCCGGACTGCACCTGCAGGTGTTGCGCCACCATCAGGTTCTCGACCACGGTCAGGTTCTTGAACAGGCGGATGTTCTGGAACGTGCGCACCAGGCCCTTGCGCGCCACCATGTGGCTCGGCAGGCCGGCAATGGCATGGCCGTCGAGCGTCACGTTGCCCGCGGTCGGCTTGTAGAAGCCGCCGACGCAGTTGAACACCGTGGTCTTGCCGGCGCCGTTGGGGCCGATGATGGCGAAGACCTCATCCTTGCGCACATCGAAATCGATGCCGTCGACGGCCAGCAGGCCGCCAAAGCGCATCTGCAGGCCCGACACCGTGAGCAGTTCTGCCGTTGTATTCATCGGCGCATTCATCATCGGCGCATTCATCGGGGAAGCTCCACGTGCGGGCGGCTCGCGGGCAACAGGCCCTGCGGACGCCACATCATCATCAGCACCATCACCAGGCCGAAGATCAGCATGCGATATTCGGCGAAGCCGCGCGCCACCTCGGGCAGCACGGTCAGCAGGATCGCCGCCAGGATCACGCCCAGCTGCGAGCCCATGCCCCCCAGCACCACCACGGCCAGCACCAGCGCCGATTCGATGAAGGTGAACGATTCCGGGTTGACCAGGCCCTGGCGCGCGGCGAAGAACGCGCCGCCCAGGCCGGCGAAGGATGCCCCCAGCGTGAACGCCGACAGCTTGATGCGGGTCGGGTTCAGGCCCAGCGAGCGGCACGCGATCTCGTCCTCGCGCAGCGCCTCCCAGGCGCGGCCCATCGGCATGCGGATCAGGCGGCTGGTGACGAACAGCGTGAAGCCGACCAGCAGCAGCGCGATCAGGTAAAGGAAGATCACCATGTGCTGGCTGGCGTAGTCCAGTCCGATCAGCTCGTGGAAAGTGCGCGCGCCCTCGACGCTGGCGCTGCGCGCCATCTCGATGCCGAACACGCTGGGCTTGGGGATGCCCGAGACGCCGTCCGGGCCGCCGGTCAGGCTGGTCAGGTTGTTCAGCAGCAGGCGGATGATCTCGCCGAAGCCAAGCGTGACGATGGCCAGGTAGTCGCCGCGCAGGCGCAGCACCGGGAAGCCGAGCAGGAAACCGAAGCCCGCCGACATGGCCGCCGCGATCGGCAGGCATTCCCAGAAGGTCAGGCCGAAATACTGGTTCAGCAGTGCGTAGGTGTAGCCGCCCACCGCATAGAAGCCGACATAGCCCAGGTCGAGCAGGCCGGCATAGCCCACCACGATATTCAGGCCCAGGCCCAGGATCACGTAGATCAGCGCCAGCGTGGCCACGTCGACCGCGCCGCGCGAGCCGAAGAACGGCCACACCAGCCCCACCGCCAGCAGCACCCACACCGCCACGCGCTGCCGCTGCGCGCCCAGCTGCGGCAGCGCCGGCAGGCGCACCGCGCTGCCGGCGCGCGACAGCATCGGCTTGAACAACTGGAACAGGAACACCGCCGCCACGGCCAGCCACACCGGCCGCCAGTGCGGTTCCAGCACCACCTTGTAGCCTTCCAGCTTGAGCTGCAGGCCCAGGATGGGGATGGTCAGGATGGCGGTCATCACGGCCGCCGTGATCGCGTTCTTCAGCGACTGGCCCGGCGTGGCGCCGCGCGCGGCGGCCTTGGCCGCCGGCATCGCAGATACGTTATTGGTCATGGTTTCGCCCCCCTCAGACCTTTTCGACATCAGGCTTGCCCAGCAGCCCGGTCGGACGGAACAGCAGCACCAGCACCAGCAGGCTGAATGCGACCACGTCCTTGTATTCGGCCGGCATGTAGCCCGAGGCGAAGGTTTCCGCCAGGCCCAGCAGCACGCCGCCGAGCATCGCGCCCGGGATGCTGCCGATGCCGCCCAGCACCGCCGCGGTAAAGGCCTTGATGCCGGCAATGAAGCCGATGAAGGGATTGAGCTTGCCGATGGTCAGCCCGATCAGCACGCCGCCCACCGCCGCCAGCATCGCGCCCAGCACGAAGGTGAACGAGATCACCTTGTTGGTGTCGATGCCCAGCAGGTTGGCCATGCGCATGTCCTCGGCGCAGGCGCGGCAGGCGCGGCCCATGCGCGAGCGGCCGATGAACAGCGTCAGCGCCACCATCAGCGCCAGCGTCACGCCGACGATCAGCAGGCGCGAGTACGGCACCGTCACGGTGAAGTCGCCGCCCATCTGGAACTCGATGGCGCCCGAGATCAGCACCGGCACCGAGACATCGCGCGCACCCTGCCCGATCTGGACATAGTTCTGCAGGAAAATCGACATGCCGATGGCCGAGATCAGCGGCACCAGCCGCGGCCCGCCGCGCAAGGGGCGGTATGCCACCCGCTCGACCGCATAGCCGTAGACGCCGGTCACCATCACCGACACCAGCAAGGCGGCGCCGAGCACCAGCGGCAGGGGATAGCCTGCCTGGGCGCCGATGGCGGTGAGCGTGACCAGGCCGACATAGGCACCGATCATGTAAATCTCGCCGTGCGCGAAATTGATCATGCCGATGATGCCGTAGACCATTGTGTAGCCGATGGCGATCAGCGCATAGATCGCACCCAGCGTCAGGCCGTTGACCAGCTGCTGGGTGAACTGTGGAAGGAATTCATTCATTGGGGGAAGCCTCGTAGGCGCCGGAACTGGCCTCGGCGGAGATGCGCCAAAACCATTCGAACTTGCCAAAGCAAGGTGTTCTCCCTCTCCCCGCATGGGGAGAGGGCCGGGGTGAGGGGTGGTTTAGCGAGGAGCCACATCAAGCGGGGCCAACGTTTTTACCCACAGCCGTCAGCTTTTGACCCGCCTGCCCTCACCCCCTGCCCCTCTCCCGCAAGCGGGAGAGGGGAGCACCCCGTCGGGATGCGAACGCCTCAGTTGGCGGCCGTCTTGCTGGCGTCCTTGTGCCAGGTGTAGACCACGAACTTGAAGGACTTCAGGTCGCCCTTGGCGTCGTACTCGACCTTGCCGATCGGGGTGGTGAAGGCGTTCTTGTGCATGTACGCCGCGACCTTGGTGGGATCGGTGCTCTTGGCGCCGGCGATGGCGTCGCCGATGATCTTGACGGCGGCATAGGCCGGCATCTGGAACGGGCCGTTGGCGTCACGCTTCTTGTCGGCAAAGGCCTTGACGAGGCCGGAGTTGGCCGGATCGGCCGAGAAGTCGGCCGGCAGCGTCACCAGCATGCCTTCCGACGACGGGCCGGCGATCGCGGTCACGTCCTTGTTGCCCACGCCCTCGGGGCCCATGAAGGTGGCCTTCACGCCCTGCTCGCGTGCCTGGCGCAGCAGCAGGCCCATTTCCGGGTGGTAGCCACCGAAGTAGACGAAGTCCACGCCCTGCGACTTGAGCTTGGTGATCACGGCCGAGTAGTCCGAGTCGCCGGCGTTGATGCCTTCGAACACGGCCACCGGGATCTTGGCGGCTTCCAGGTCCTTCTTCACCGAGCTGGCGATGCCCTGGCCGTACGACTGCTTGTCGTGCAGCACCGCGACCTTCTTCGGCTTGATCTTGCCGATGATGTACTGGGCGGCGGCCGGGCCCTGCTGGTCGTCGCGGCCGATGGTGCGGAAGATGAAGTTGCGCTTCTTGGTCTCGGTCAGCTGCGGCGCGGTGGCCGACGGCGTGACCATCACGATGCCTTCGTTCTCGTAGATGTCCGAGGCCGGGATGGTCGAGCCCGAGCACACGTGGCCGATCACGTACTTGATGTTCTGGCTGACGATCTTGTTGGCCACGGCCACGGCCTGCTTCGGCTCGCAGGCGTCGTCCATCAGCACCACCTCGAACTTGTTGCCGCCGGCGCCGCCGGCTGCGTTGATCTGTTCGACCGCGGTCAGCGCACCGGCCTTGACCATGTCGCCATACTGCGCCACCGAGCCGCTCATCGGGCCGGCAATGGCGATCTTCACGGTTTCGGCGTTGGCGGCGGCGCCGAAGGTAGCCAGCATGGCAGCCAGCGAGATGGTGGAAAGGCGGGACAGCGTCATCAGGAGCTCCTCGATTTATGTTTGGGTCATCCGGGCAGAAACGGTATGACCTGCGCAATCGAACAACACCCGCGGACGACTGGGATCGGGACTTGCGACAAGCGCGGCCCGAGACGCGGAAGTCGGGCCTGCAAGGAAGAGACAGCGTATGCGGGGCCCGGCAAGTGTCAGTCCCGCTGAGGTATGGGGACCAAGGTTCGGAAAGACAACGTTTGATGCGTTCTCTATTGCGCAAGCGATTCGCCTGCCCCGCTTGCCGCACCGCAAGCCGGAAGGGTGGCCCGGCTGCCGTCGGCAAAGCAGCCCGCATTATAGGGTCAAATTTCCTGCCGCACGCGACTATCGCACAATTTATGCGGAATGGATTTGGGAAAACGCGACACAATCATCCACAAATTGCGCTCCGGACCATTCAGGGTGCAATTTCCTGCCCTTCTCCGCGCCGCGCTGCACAACCGCGTCCGGCCCACAAAGACAAACGCCCCGGCGGGGCCGGGGCGTCTGGAATTGCTGCACTGCGCAGCGGCGGGCAGCTTAGCGCTTGGCCACGTCCGGCACATCGCGGGTGGCGGCGCCAACGAACAGCTGGCGCGGACGGCCGATCTTGTATTCCGGATCGGTGATCATCTCTTCCCACTGCGAGATCCAGCCCGGGGTGCGGGCCAGCGCGAAGATGCAGGTGAACAGCGAGGTCGGGATGCCCAGCGCGCGCTGCACGATGCCCGAGTAGAAGTCGACGTTCGGGTACAGCTTGCGGCTGACGAAGTACTCGTCTTCCAGCGCGATCTTTTCCAGCTCCATGGCGAGCTTGAACAGCGGGTCGTTGTGCAGGCCCAGTTCGTTCAGCACTTCATGGCAGGTTTCGCGCATCAGCTTGGCGCGCGGATCGTAGTTCTTGTACACGCGGTGGCCGAAGCCCATCAGGCGCACGCCCGAGTTCTTGTCCTTGACCTGCTTGATGAACTCGGGGATGTTGTCGACGCTGCCGATTTCTTCCAGCATCTTCAGCGCGGCTTCGTTGGCGCCGCCGTGGGCCGGGCCCCACAGGCAGGCCACGCCGGCGGCGATGGCGGCGAACGGGTTGGTGCCCGACGAACCGGCCAGGCGCACGGTCGAGGTCGACGCGTTCTGCTCGTGGTCGGCGTGCAGGATGAAGATGCGGTCCAGCGCGCGCTCCAGCACCGGGTTCACGGTGTACGGGGCGCACGGCGTGGCGAACAGCATGCGCAGGAAGTTGCCCGAGTAGGACAGGTCGTTCTGCGGATAGATGTAGGGCTGGCCGATGTTGTACTTGTACGCCATGGCGACCATGGTCGGCATCTTGGCGATCAGGCGGATGGCCGAGATCTCGCGCTGGTGCGGATCGTCGATATCCATGGCGTCGTGATAGAACGCGCTCATGGCACCCACCAGGCCGGTCAGCACGGCCATCGGATGGGCATCGCGGCGGAAGCCGCGCATGAAGAACTGCAGCTGCTCGTGAACCATGGTGTGGTTCATCACGTGGCCGACGAATTCTTCCTTCTGCTTGGCGTTGGGCAGCTCGCCCTTCAGCAGCAGATAGCAGGTCTCGAGGTGGTCGCACTTCTGCGCCAGCTGCTCGATCGGGTAGCCGCGGTACAGCAGCTCGCCCTTGTCGCCGTCGATATAGGTGATCTTGGAATTGCACGAAGCCGTCGACATGAAACCGGGGTCGTAGGTGAACTTACCGGTTTGTCCGTACAGCTTGCGAATGTCGATCACGTCCGGGCCAACCGTACCCTTGTAGATCGGCAGCTCAACGCTGGGGGAACCATCGGAGAACGATAGCGTGGCTTTCACATCGGACGGCGTCATGTCGGATCCTTCAAATGCTGTGAATAATAATGTTGACCAAAACTCAGACCGTACGCAGCAGGCCAATGACTCGCTGCATCGGGGGCGTGTCGAGCTCACCGTCCAGTTCCTTGCGCGCAAGGAGCAGGTCCATCAACTCGTTGTCGCTGAGTTCGAACAGCTGGCTCAGCGCAGCCACATCCTCGTCGGACAGGCTCTCCTCGTAACGGTTGAAGAAACGTTCGACGATGATGTCGTTCTCCAGGAGGCCGCGGCGGGCACGCCAGCGCAACCGGGCGCGCTTGTGCGGATCGGCCTGATGGGAGAAGGTGGTGGCAGGACTCTCGGTCATGGCTTCCTACTTTCGGCGCGCCCGCCAGATATAGCCGCTCTGGCTGACGCGCCGCTTACTACTTAGACAGCCGCGGAATCACACCGCGCGGCGGACCATCAGTTCCTTGATCTTGCCGATGGCCTTGGTCGGGTTCAGACCCTTCGGGCACACGTCGACGCAGTTCATGATGCTGTGGCAGCGGAACAGGCGGTACGGGTCGTTCAGGTTGTCCAGGCGCTCATTGGTGGCCTGGTCGCGGCTGTCCGCGATGAAGCGGTAAGCCTGCAGCAGGCCGGCCGGGCCGACGAACTTGTCCGGGTTCCACCAGAACGACGGGCACGAGGTCGAGCAGCTGGCGCAGAGAATGCACTCGTACAGGCCATCCAGCTCGTCACGCTCTTCCGGCGACTGCAGGCGCTCTTTTTCGGGCGGCGGCTCGTCGTTGATCAGGAACGGCTTGATCGAGTTGTACTGCTTGAAGAAGTTCGTCATGTCGACGATCAGGTCGCGCACCACCGGCAGGCCGGGCAGCGGACGCAGCACGATGCGATCCGGCAGCTCGCGCATGTTGGTCAGGCAGGCCAGGCCGTTCTTGCCGTTGATGTTCATCGCGTCCGAGCCGCACACGCCTTCGCGGCACGAACGGCGGAACGAGATGGTCTCGTCCAGCTTCTTCAGCTTTACCAGCGCGTCCAGCAGCATGCGCTCGTGGCCGTCCAGCTCGACCTCGTAGGTCTGCATGCGCGGCGCCGCGTCCTTGTCCGGATCGTAGCGGTAGACTTCGAAAATACGCTTCATTTCTGTGGGTCCTGTTGTCTCTACGATGCGGTGCTCAGAAGGTACGGGCCTTCGGCGGCACGCTTTCCACCGTCAGCGGTTCCATCTTCACCGGCTTGTAGTCGAGGCGGTTGCCTTCGCTGTAGAACAGCGTGTGCTTGAGCCAGTTCTGGTCGTCGCGGTTGGGGAAGTCGCTGTGCGCATGGGCACCGCGCGATTCCTTGCGGGCCGCCGCCGAGATCATGGTGGCCTTGGCCACTTCCACCAGGTTGGCCACTTCCAGGGCTTCCACCAGCGCGGTGTTGAAGACCTTGGACTTGTCCTTCAGGTGGATGTTGGCGGCACGCTCGGTCACTTCCAGGATGCGCTCGACGCCTTCGTCCATCAGCTTCTGGGTACGGAACACGCCGGCATGCGACTGCATGTTCTTGCGGATGTCGTTGGCGACGTCCTGCGTGTACTCGCCCGACGACGAGGCCTGCAGCTTGGCCAGGCGCGACAGCGCGAGGTCGGCGGCATCGGCCGGCAGCGGCTTGTGTTCCTTCTGCTTCAGGTTCTGCGCAATGATGTGGTTGCCGGCGGCGCGGCCGAACACCACCAGGTCGAGCAGCGAGTTGGTGCCCAGGCGGTTGGCGCCGTGCACCGACACGCACGAGCATTCGCCGATCGCGTAGAAACCGTTCAGGACTTCGTTCGGGTTGCCGTTCTTCGGCACCACGACCTGGCCGTGGTAGTTGGTCGGGATGCCACCCATCTGGTAGTGGATGGTCGGGACCACCGGGATCGGTTCCTTGATCGCGTCGACGTTGGCGAACTTCAGGCCGATCTCGCGGATCGACGGCAGGCGCTTCATGATGGTCTCGGCACCGACGTGGGTCAGGTCGAGCAGCACGTAGTCGCCGTTCGGGCCGCAGCCGCGGCCTTCCTTGATTTCCTGGTCCATCGAGCGCGAGACGAAGTCGCGCGGCGCCAGATCCTTCAGCGTCGGCGCATAGCGCTCCATGAAGCGCTCGCCGTCCTTGTTGCGCAGGATACCGCCTTCGCCGCGCACGCCTTCGGTGATCAGCACGCCCGCGCCGGCCACGCCGGTCGGGTGGAACTGCCAGAACTCCATGTCTTCCAGCGGCACGCCAGCGCGCGCTGCCATGCCCAGACCGTCACCGGTGTTGATGAAGGCGTTGGTGGAAGCGGCGTAGATGCGGCCGGCACCGCCGGTCGCGAACAGCGTGGTCTTGGCCTCGAGGATGTAGACCTCGCCGGTTTCCATTTCCAGCGCGGTCACGCCCAGCACGTCGCCGTCCTGGTCGCGGATCAGGTCCAGCGCCATCCATTCGACGAAGAAGTGGGTCTTGGCGCGCACATTGCGCTGGTACAGCGTGTGCAGCAGCGCGTGGCCGGTACGGTCGGCCGCGGCGCAGGCGCGCTGCACCGGCTTCTCGCCGTAGTTGGCGGTGTGGCCGCCAAACGGGCGCTGGTAGATGGTGCCGTCGGGGTTGCGGTCGAACGGCATGCCGAAGTGTTCGAGCTCGTACACGACCTTCGGGGCTTCACGGCACATGAACTCGATCGCGTCCTGGTCACCCAGCCAGTCCGAGCCCTTGATGGTGTCGTAGAAGTGATAGTGCCAGTTGTCCTCGCTCATGTTGCCGAGCGAGGCACCGATGCCGCCCTGCGCCGCCACGGTGTGCGAGCGGGTCGGGAACACCTTGGACAGCACGGCCACGTTCAGGCCGGCTTCCGCGAGCTGGAGGGATGCGCGCATCCCGGCGCCGCCAGCACCGACGATGACCACGTCAAAGCGGCGACGCGGCAATCCAGTCTTGACTGCGACCATTTATTACACCCTCCAGAGAATCTGAGCAGCGTAGCCCGCGCAACCGACGAGCCACAGAATCGTAAGAACTTGCAGCACGAGGCGCACCGCCATCGGCTTCACATAGTCCATCCAGATATCGCGCACGCCGATCCAGGCGTGATACAGCAGCGACAGGATGGTCAGGAACGTGATGATCTTCATCCACTGGTTGGCGAAGAGCCCTGCCCACGCTTCATACGAAGCGCCGTTCGACAGCAGGAAGGCAATCGCCAGGATCACGGTGAAGACCACCATGACCACGGCGGTGACGCGTTGCGCGAGCCAGTCTTTCAGGCCGTAGTGCGCACCGACGACAAGACGCTTGGGACCGATATTGTTATTTGCCACCTTGATTCTCCTCAGAACAGGCCGAACAGCTTCAGGCCGAAAATCAGGGTAAGCAGCAGGCTCACAACCAGCACGCTGACGGCAGACTTGGCCGAGGCGGGCTTGGAGACACCAACGTGCACGTCCAGCAGCAGGAAGCGGATCCCGGCGCAGAAGTGATGCAGATAACCCCAGATCAGGGCCAGCACAACCAGCTTGACAAAGCCGCCGGACAGAAGGGCCGAGAACTTTGCGAAGCTCAGTTCGGAGGTGATGCTCTGCTCAAACAGATACAGGACGAAGGGAAGGAGGAGGAACATCAGTGCACCGCTCACGCGATGCAGGATGGATACCTTGCCGGCCCAGGGCAACCGATATTTCGCGATCTGCGAAATACCGATATTCCGGAACTCCGGCCTGGCTTGTTTGACGGCTTCAGCCATGCGAGACCCCATTAGCGGTAAACAAAGAAACGAAACTGCCATTGCCTGCATGCAACGGGATGCATTAGGGCAAATCCATGAGATTTTAGCGCCTTTGTTGCGCGCTGCACCAATAATTTTCTGCTATCACGGCCCGACAAGCGCCGCCCGACAATCGCACACTCCGCACATCCGGCGCGCGACTTCACGCGACAAACAGCGCGTCGCGCAAAGCCGGCAATACCATGGCCAAACCCACCATAATCGGCGCGCACGCCCCTGGCGCGACGCCGCCATTTCAGCTCAGGTCGTTCTGGTAATAGTGCCGGGTGGTGACGTAGAGTCCACGGCGCACTTCCACGGGACGGTCGCCATAGGTGTAGGAGACGCGCTCGACCGACAGCAGCGGCGCGCCCACCGGCACCGACAGCAACTCGGCGGCGGTCTCGTCGGCGGGCACGGCGCGGATCTTTTCCGAGGCGCGGATCATGCGCGTACCGAATTCGGCCTCGAACAATGCATACATGGGCCCTTTCCACTCGGTCAGCTTTTCCGCGGTCAGGCCCTTGAAGTTGGCGCCGAGCAGCCAGATTTCGTCCAGCACGGTCGACTCGCCGGAGAACGTCAGCACGCGGCGGATCTGCACCACGCTGTCGCCGGTGCGGATGTCGAGCAGCCGCGCGATTTCGGCGGGGGCGCGCAGGCGCTTGCATTCGAGCACGCGGCTGGCGCCATAATGGGGTTCGCCCTCGTCCGGAACGAGGCGCAGGAATCGGAACTTGACCACGTCTTCATGGTGCGTGGTCACGAAGGTGCCCTTGCCCTGGCGGCGCGCCACCAGGTTTTCGGCGGCGAGTTCGTCGATGGCCTTGCGCACCGTACCCTGACTGACCTTGTAGCGTGACGCCAGCTCCATTTCGCTGGGAATCATCTCGCCCGGCTTCCATTCGCCGGATTGCAGGCTGCGCGTGATCAGCGCCTTGATCTGCTGGTATAGCGGGCTGAACGTGGGCGATGGCACTGACTGCAGACCAGGAGCGGGACCGGAAGCGGAACCAGTTGGGGTGGCGGCCTGCGGCGCGGCGGCCGGCGCGGGCGCCGGCGGCGAAAGCGGCTGCGTCCCGGCGCCAGGCGTGGCGGCGCCAGTTTCCTGCGCGCCGGGGGCGGCTGCGCCGGTCAGGGACGTAGGCAGGGAGGACATAGCGCGATTTCACCACAAAAGGGCGCGCAACGTCCAGCCTTACGTTAATTGTCTTATGTCTTATATAAGACATATGAATTGACAGACAGAGAGGCCACGCCTACACTCGCGCTGGTCCACGCCCGCGATGGCCCGCCCCCAAGGCTCGCCGGCTGCTGCCCACGGCGCAAATGTACCGCGCCGGCGGCGGTCCGGTCTGGAAATGGCGCCTCGCTTCGCAGTAGACTAACGCCTTGTTGCATCACCATGACCCGTTGTGGCTCTCCCCCACCGGCCCCGCCACCTGGCTCCGGCGGACGGCCGCTCCCCGCTGTGGCGACAACCAGCACCCGGTGACACACCGCGCGCCTCTGCATGGCGCCGGCGCGCCACCGACCGGCATTCCCCCTTCTATCGTTTGGAGATTTACTCATGGCTAAAGCCCCAATGCGCGTCGCAGTGACCGGCGCCGCTGGCCAGATCGGCTACTCCCTGCTGTTCCGCATCGCCAACGGCGACATGCTGGGCAAAGACCAGCCGGTCATCCTCCAACTGCTCGACCTGCCGCAAGCCCAGCAAGCCGTCAAGGGCGTGGTGATGGAACTGGAAGACTGCGCGTTCCCGCTGCTGGCCGGCGTGGTCATCACCGATGACCCCAAGGTTGCCTTCAAGGACGCCGACGTGGCCCTGCTGGTGGGCGCCCGTCCGCGCAGCAAGGGCATGGAGCGCAAGGACCTGCTCGAAGCCAACGCCCAGATCTTCACCGTGCAGGGCAAGGCGCTGGACGAAGTCGCCAGCCGCAATGTCAAGGTGCTGGTGGTCGGCAACCCGGCCAACACCAACGCCTACATCGCCATGAAGTCGGCCCCGAACCTGCCGCGCGAGAACTTCACCGCGATGCTGCGCCTGGACCACAACCGCGCGCTGTCGCAGATCGCCGCCAAGACCGGCAAGCCGGTGTCGTCGATCGAGAAGCTGTTCGTGTGGGGCAACCACAGCCCGACCATGTACGCCGACTACCGCTACGCCACCGTCGACGGCCAGAGCGTCAAGGACCTGATCAACGACCCGGTGTGGAACAACGACGTGTTCCTGCCGACCGTCGGCAAGCGCGGCGCCGCCATCATCGAGGCCCGTGGCCTGTCGTCGGCCGCCTCGGCCGCCAATGCCGCGATCGACCACGTGCGCGACTGGGTGCTGGGCAGCAACGGCAAGGTCGTCACCATGGGCATTCCGTCCAACGGTGAATACGGCATCCCGGCCGACACCATGTTCGGCTACCCGGTGACCACCGCCAACGGCAAGTACGAAATCGTCAAGGGTCTGGAGATCGACGCCTACAGCCAGGAAAAGATCAACATCACCCTGAAGGAACTGGAAGAAGAAAAGGCCGGCGTGCAGCATCTGCTGGGCTGATCTTCCCAACGCTCGACGAAAGACCGGGGTTCCGCAACGATTCAAGAATCGGCGCGGACCCCGGTTTTTTCATAGGCAGCGGCCGTGCGGCCCTGCCCTGTCCGCCAACTTCAACTTTCTGAATCCACGTGCATCCTTCCGAGGTCTTGTTCCAGGGCGAAGCCATCCCGGTCCAGCTGCCGGTGTGTGACCATTACGCGGGCAGCGAAAAGCTGATGCGCAAGTCGCTGGCCCTGCAACAAGAGCTTGGCCCCGTCTTCGATATCACCTTCGACTGCGAGGACGGCGCCGCCGTGGGCCATGAGCGCGAGCACGCCGAGTTGTGCGCGCAGCTGGTCAACGGCCCGCTCAATGCCCACAACCGCGTGGGCGTGCGCATCCACGACCCGGCCCACCCCAGCTGGCGCCAGGACGTCGACGTGCTGGTGCGCGCCGCCGGGGCGCGGCTGGCCTATGTGGTGGTGCCCAAGGTCACCGATGTGGTCGAGGTCGCTCGCGTGACCGACCATGTCAACCAGGTCGCGCGCAGTGCCGGCATTGCCCGCCATATCCCGATCCATGTTCTGATCGAAACCCATGCCGCGCTGGAGCAGGCCTTCGATATCGCCGCGCTGGTGCAGGTGGAATGCCTGAGCTTCGGGCTGATGGACTTTGTCTCGGCCCACCATGGCGCGATTCCCGGCGAGGCGATGCGCTCGCCGCAGCAGTTCGAGCACCCGCTGGTGCGCCGCGCCATGCTGGAAATCTCCGCCGCCTGCCACCGCCACGGCAAGGTGCCGTCGCACAACGTCAGCACCGACGTGCAGGCGCCGCAGCGCGCTGGCGATGATGCGCTGCGCGCGCGCTGCGAATTCGGCTACCTGCGGAAGTGGAGCATCCATCCGGGCCAGATCGCCCCGATCGTGGCGGCATTCCGCCCCGGCGCGGAAGAGATCGGCGCGGCCAGCCAGATCCTGTTGTCCGCGCACGAGAACAACTGGGCGCCGATCCGCCATGGAGGGCAGCTGCACGACCGCGCCAGCTACCGCTACTACTGGTCGCTGCTGCAGCGCGCGCAGGCCACCGGCACGCCGCTGCCGGCCAATGTGGAAGCGCTGTTCTTCGGCTGAAGCCGGTCCCCGGACCCATCCACACATCCCATCATCATCCGCAGTGCCCAAGGAGACACGGATGCCTGCCTCGAAGCTTGCCGCAACCGACCCCACACTCGACCCCGCACCCGACTCCGGAGCCAGCGTGCCAGCCGCGCCGCGGGCCAAGAAATCCGTCGCGCTGTCGGGCGTGACCGCCGGCAACACCGCGCTGTGCACCGTCGGCCGCACCGGCAATGACCTGCACTACCGCGGCTACGACATCCTCGACATCGCCGAGACCTGCGAATTCGAGGAGATCGCCCACCTGCTGGTGCACGGCAAGCTGCCGACCAAATCCGAGCTGGCCGCCTACAAGGCCAAGCTGAAGTCGCTGCGCGGCCTGCCCGCCAACGTCAAGGCGGCGCTGGAATGGGTGCCCGCCAGCGCCCATCCGATGGACGTGATGCGCACCGGCGTGTCGGTGCTGGGCACGGTGCTGCCGGAGAAGGAAGACCACAACACCCCGGGCGCGCGCGACATCGCCGACCGGCTGATGGCCAGCCTCGGCTCGATGCTGCTGTACTGGTACCACTACAGCCACAACGGCCGCCGCATCGAAGTGGAGACCGACGATGACTCGATCGGTGGCCACTTCCTGCACCTGCTGCACGGCGAGAAGCCGTCGGCGCTGTGGGAGCGCGCCATGAACACCTCGCTCAACCTGTACGCCGAGCACGAGTTCAACGCCTCGACCTTCACCGCGCGCGTGATCGCCGGCACCGGCTCGGACATGTACTCGTCGATCGCCGGCGCGATCGGCGCGCTGCGCGGCCCCAAGCACGGCGGCGCCAACGAGGTCGCGTTCGAGATCCAGAAGCGCTACGACAACCCGGACGAGGCCCAGGCCGACATCACCCGCCGCGTCGAGAACAAGGAGGTCGTAATCGGCTTCGGCCACCCGGTGTACACCACCGGCGACCCGCGCAACCAGGTGATCAAGGAAGTGGCGAAGAAGCTGTCGAAGGACGCCGGCTCGATGAAGATGTTCGACATCGCCGAGCGCCTGGAAACGGTGATGTGGGACATCAAGAAAATGTTCCCCAACCTGGACTGGTTCAGCGCGGTCAGCTACCACATGATGGGCGTGCCCACCGCGATGTTCACGCCGCTGTTCGTGATCTCGCGCACCTCGGGCTGGGCCGCGCACATCATCGAGCAGCGCATCGACAACAAGATCATCCGCCCCAGCGCCAACTACACCGG